>JBBQEX010000051.1:0-57924 GCA_038321315.1 Haliangiales bacterium
CGGCGGGGCATCTCCCCACGCATAGCGCTTGCCGACGAGCCCGCCGCGCGCGGCCTTCTCCCACTGCGCCTCGGTCGGCAACCCGATGCGGACGGCGTCGGTCGACAGGCGCTCGCCGAGCAGCTCGGCCTCGTCGATCCCGGCCCCGACGAGCGGCTTGCGATCGTAGGTCGCGTCGGCCTCCGAGTTGCGGTCCGCGCGGTCGTCGCAGTAGTAGCGCCGGATCTTGGATCGCTGGCCGATCAGGAACGCCGCCTCGCGATCCTCCTCGCGCTCGGGAAAGCTGGGCGGCTCCGGCCAGCCGAGGATCGCGTGCTCCCGGGTCCAGCTCAGCGGCACCTCGGTGATCCAGAACGCGCCGACGCGCCGGGGATGCGGTGGGCGCTCGTCGGGATCGCCGACCGCCGAGCCCATGATGAACGTGCCGGCCGGCACGAAGCGCCAGGCGAGGCCGTGCTCGTCGACGGCCAGCGTGTCGAGGATCTGGCTGCGATGGCGCGCGAGGTCGAGGTCGTCGGGCGTGAGGCCGAAGGCGCGATCGAGCGCGGTCGCCGCCGCGGCGCGATCGTCGAGCTGCAGGAAGTGGTCGGCGATCGCGATGTAGCGCGACGGATCGTCGGGCCCGTGCGACGCGATCACCTCGTCCAGATCGATCACCCCACGAGGCTATCGTGGAACAGCCGGCTGAAGTTGTCGGCGATCTGCGCGCCGCGATCGACCGTCACGACCTGGCCGCCGATGCCGTCGCACAGCCCCGAGCACAACCCGAACACCGCCTCGCCGACCTCGGCGGGCGACGTCACGATCCCCGGCGCGTGCTTCTCGACGAACGGGATGAACTCGTCGCCGAACGTCGCGCGCAGCGACTCGGTGTCGGTGAACCGCGTCCGCACCGCGTTGACGCGCGTGCCGTGGTCGCGCAGCCGGTGGTTGAGGTAGCGGCACAACGTCTCGAGTGCCGCCTTCGCGGCACCGACGATGTCGTAGTTGACATGATAGGTGTCGGCGCCCTCGGACGACATCGCGACGATGTACTTGGGATACGCGCCGAACACCGCGTTCGCCTCGCGCGTGTAGGCGACGAGCGGCCACGTCGAGTAGTCGATCGCGGTCGCGAGCCCGCGGCGGGTATAGTCGGCCAGATCCCTGACGACCGGCGCGAACGCGACGTTGGCGACCAGCACGTCGAGGTGCCCACACCGTGCGTGGATCGCCTCGAGCACCTCGCGCGTATCGCCGTCCTGCGAGGCGTCGGCGTCGAGCACGTGCGGCGCGCCGGCGTCGACCGCCGCGAAGGCCGCGTCGAGGCTGGCGCGGTCCGCCGAGCCCCACTTCTGCGTGAGGAACACCTCCGCGCCGCGGCGGGCGAACGCGAGGCCGGTCGCGAGGCCGATCCCCTTGGTTCCGCCGGTCACGAGGACGCTGCGGCCACGATAGTCGAGCTTGGTCATCGTCGAGGAAACGCCGCGGTGGGGCGATCTTCCGGCGGATCGGGAAGATCCGGACACCCCTCCGTTACCTCGCCATGAATGGCAGATCCTACGAAGGCCGCGTGGTGCTGGTCACCGGCGGAACCAAGGGGATCGGCCTCGGGACGGCCCTGGCGTTCGCCGCCCACGGCGCCCGCGCCGTGCTCACCCACAAGTGGGGCAGCGCCGACGAGACCGAGCTGCGCGCGAAGTTCGCCGCGATCGGCGCGCCGGAGCCGCTGATCATCGAAGCCGACATCTCGCGCGGCGAAGACACGATCGCGCTGTTCGAGACGATCAAGCGCGAGTGCGGGCGATGCGATGCACTGATCTCGAACGCGTCGGCCGCGGTCACCGTGCAGTCGCTCGCGGATCTCACGGAGCGCGCGTTCACCAAGAGCATGCGCGCCTCGGCGTGGCCGCTGGTGGAGTACACGCTCACCGCGGGTCGCGTGCTCGGCACCTACCCGCGCTACGTGGTCGCGATGTCGTCCGACGGTCCCGACCGGTTCACCCCGGCGTACGACTTCGTGGCGTGCGGCAAGGCGGCGATGGAGTCGCTCGCGCGCTACCTCGCGTTCCGTCTTCGCGAGCACGACGTGCGCGTCAATGTCGTGCGGTCGCGCGCGATCAAGACCGACGCGTTCACCGACACGTTCGGCAACGCGTTCTACGGCTTCCTCCGCAAGTTCGTGAAGGAGGACTGGTTCATGACGGTCGAGGAGGTCGCCGATGCGACGTTCGCGCTCTGCAGCGGGATGTTCGACGCGATGACCGGCGAGGTCGTCATGGTCGACCGCGGCAACACGTTCGCCGACGGCATCTCCGTGCTCTACGGCCAGCGCGCGGAGCTCGCGCTGTGAGCGAGCCGATCTTCATGTTCCCCGGTCAGAGCTCGCGCTACCCCGAGATGATCGAGAAGATCGTCGCGGCGCGCGGCCCCTGTCGCGCGCTCGTCGACCGCGCGTCGGTCCTGCTCGATCGCGACCTGCTCGCGCACTACCGCGCTGCAAACGCGGCGGTGTTCGCGACCAACCGCGACGTCCAGGTCGGCGTGTTCCTCGCGAACCACCTGCACATGATGCTGCTGCACGGCGCTGGGGTCCGCGCGCGGATGTCGCTCGGACTCTCGCTCGGCGAGTACAACCACCTCGTCCACATCGGCGCGATCGCGTTCGAGGATGCCCTGCGCGTCGTCGATCAGCGCGGCCAGCTGTACGACGAGGCGAGCGGCGGCTTGATGATCTCGGTGTTTCCGCTCGAGGCCGAGCTCGTCGAGCAGGCGATCGTGGAGCTCGGGCTCACGAGCCAGGTCGCGATCGGGCTCTACAACTCGCCGCGCCAGAACGTGATCTCCGGCGCGCGCGAGGCGGTCGAGCGCGTGATCGCCGCGCTCGAGGTCGATCACTTCTTCGAGGCCACGGTGATCGAGCCGCGCATCCCGATGCACGCGCCGGTGTTTCGCCCGCTCGGCGAACGCCTGCGGCCGATCCTCGACGGCGTGGCGATCGCGGTGCCCGCCCTGCCCTACGTGCCCAACGTGCTCGGCACGATCCACGATCGCGCGGACGCCGACCTCGTCCGCCGCTGCCTCGTCTCGCACACCCACCAGCCGGTGCGCTGGCGCGCGAGCGTGGATGCGGTCGCCGCGCGCGTCCCGGACGCGTGCTTCGTCGAGGTCGGCCCGCGTGCCGTGTTGTTCAACCTGTTCGGGCGCGGCTGGAGTCCCGGCACGCGCGCCAAGACCGATGCCGCCGAGAACTGGCCGGCCTACCTGTCCACCGTCACCGAGGAGTTGCGTCGTGCAGGCTGACGAGCTCGAACCCCTGATCAAGCAGCTGAAGAAGCGCCCGCTCGTGACCGGTGGCACGCGCGTCGAGCTCGGGCGCGCCGCCATCGAGAAGCTGTTGCCGCATCGCGATCCGTTCCTGCTGATCGACCTGATCGACACGCTCGATGTCGCGGCGGGCGAGATCACCGGACGACGCCACATCGATCCCGCCGATCCGCTGTTCGTCGGTCACTTTCCGGGCGCACCGATCTATCCCGGCGTGCTGCAGGTCGAGATCCTCGGCCAGCTCGGGCTGTGCCTGTGCGCGCTGTCGCGACCAGACACCGGCAAGCCACGCGACGTTCGCGCGCTCCGCATCCATCACGCCGGCTTCCTCGCGCCGGTCCACGCCGGCGCCACCGTCACCACGCACGCCAAGGCGCTGCACGTCGACGACTACACCGCGATCTGTGCCGGGCAAGTCCTGACCGGCGACACGATCTGCAGCTTCGCCATCACGGAGGTTTACTTTGTTGACTGAGAACTCGCGGATCGTCATCACCGGCATGGCGATCAACACGCCGCTCGGCGACACGCTCGACGGCTTCCTCGGCAACCTGCTCGCGGGCAAGTCCGCGCTGTCGAACTGGAAGAAGATCGATGTCTCGCGGTGCTACTCCAAGGTCGGCGCCGATCTCACCGACTACGACATCGCGGCGAAGCTGCAGTCGTTCGAGGGCCTGGTGTCACCCGAGGTCTACCGACGAGCCCGCAAGCTCGTGCGCACCGCGCCGTGGACGACCAAGCTCACGATCCTGATGGCGCTCGACGCGTTCGTCGATGCCAGGCTCGCCGACAGCGGCATGGACTTCGATCGCATCGCGGCGATCGTCGCGGGCCACAACATCAACTTCAACTATCAGTACGAGAACCGGCTGCAGTACGCCGACGAGCCCGACTTCATGGACTCGCTGCTCGCGCTGACCGGGCTCGACACCGACCACGCCGGCAGCATCTCCGAGGTCCTCCAGGTTCGCGGGCCGATCTACACGATGGGTGCGGCGTGCGCGAGCGGCAACACCGCGCTGCGCGCCGCGATCGACGAGGTCCGCCACCACGGCGCGCCCGCCGCGATCGTCGTCGGCGCGGTGCTCGACTTCTCGCCGGTCGAGCTCCACGCGATGGCGCTGATGGGCGCGATCACGTTCCAGAGCTTCAACGACGATCCGGTCAACGCGTGCCGGCCGTACGACACCGCGCGCGAGGGCTTCGTACCGGCGCACGGCGGTGGCGCGCTGGTGATCGAGACGCTCGCCTCGGCACGCAAGCGCGGCGCGACGATCTACGCCGAGATCCTCGGGATCGAGGCCGGCTCCGACGGCAACCACCTGCCGCAGCCCTCCGAGGACGGCCAGGCCCGCGTGATGAAGCGGCTGCTCGAGAACACCCGGATCCGTCCCGAGCAGGTCGACTACATCAACGCGCACGCGACCTCGACGCCGCTCGGCGATCTCACCGAGCTGCGCTCGATCAAGAAGGTGTTCGGTGGCCACGCCTACAAGCTGAAGCTCAACGCCACCAAGTCGATGCTCGGCCACACGTGCTGGGCGGCGCCGGTCGTCGAGACGATCGCGACCGTCATGCAGATGCGCGCGAACAAGCTGCACCCCTCGATCAACATCGCGAACCTCGACCCCGAGGTCGACCTCGACGTCTGCCGCGGCACGACGCCGGTCGACTGGCCGATGAAGATCGTGATGAAGAACTCGTTCGGCTTCGGCGGCATCAACTGCGTGAGCCTGCTCGCGAAGGTCGAGTCGTGAACTACTTCGTCACCGGTGGATCGCGCGGCATCGGCGCCGAGATCGTGCGCGAGGCCGCGCGCCAGGGCCACGACGTCGCGTTCACCTACAACACCAACGAGGACGCCGCGATCGCGGTCGCCCGCGAGGCGAGCGCGACCGGCAGGAAGATCAAGGCGTATCGGCTCGACGTCCGCCGCTCTGCCGATGTCGAGGCGGTCGTTGACCGCGTGCTCGAGGAGTTCGACACCGTCGACGTCGTCGTCGCCAACGCCGGCATCAACTCGAACAACCTCGTGGTCTCGATGTCCGACGAGGAGTGGACCTCGGTGATCGAGACCAACCTGTCGGGCGCGTTCTACGTATGCCGCCAGTTCCTGCCGACGTTCCTCGCGAACCGGTTCGGCCGCTTCATCCTGATCTCGTCGCTCGGCGCGACCGGCGTGTCGGGCCAGGCCAACTACTGCGCGAGCAAGGCCGGCCTGCTCGGCCTGTCGGCGACGCTGGCGAAGGAGTACGGCAAGAAGGGCATCACGTCGAACGTGATCTCGCCCGGGTTCTTCGAGACCGACATGACCCGCGAGGGCATGTCCGACGCGAACCGCGGCTTCTGGATGCAGTACTGCCCGGTCGGCCGGCTCGGCGAGCTGCCCGAGATCGCCGGCCTCGTCGCGTTCCTCGCGTCCCCCGGTGGCAACTACATCAACGGCCAGGAGATCCGCGTCAACGGCGGGCTGGGCTGGGCACCGTGATGCGCGTCGGCATCGAGAAGCTCCGCGCGTATCCCGGGAGTCTCTCGCTCGCGATTCCGGATCTCGCCGTCGCGCGTGGCGCCGACCCGACGAACCTGCGCGACACCATGATGATCGACGAGCGCTCGTTGATCCCGCCGTGGGAGGACCCGGTCACGATGGCGGTCAACGCCGCCGCGCCGATGCTCGACGACGCCGACCGCGCCCGCATCGACCTCGTGATCGTCGCCAGCGAGAGCGGCGTCGACCAGGAGAAGCCGATGAGCACGTGGGTGCAGCGCTACCTCGGGTTGTCGTCGCGCACGCGCAACCTCGAGGTCAAGCACGCCTGCTACGGCGCGACCGCCGCGCTCCACCTCGCCGCGAGCGCGGTGACCGCGGGCAAGGCCGCGCTCGTGATCAACACCGACCTTTCGCGCCCGCACTTCGGCAAGCCGTGGGAGTTCGTGATGGGCGCGGCCGCGGTCGCCATCCTGGTCTCCGATCGGCCGCGCGTGCTCGCGATCGAGCCCGGCGCGTCCGGCGTGCACACCAACGAGGTCAGCGATCTCACGCGCCCGACGCCGCACGTCGAGACCGGCAACAGCGAGACCTCGCTCCTGTCGTACCTCGATGCGCTCGACGGCGCGTACGACGACTACACCCGCAAGATCCCCGCGGCGGCCGAGCCCGGCTACTTCGCGCGCACGATCTACCACCTGCCGTTCGGCGGCATGGGCCCGGTCGCCCATCGCGCGGTCCTGCGCCGCCACGGCATCACGAACAAGCGCGAGGCGCTCGCCGACTTCGCGACCCACACCGCGCCGTCGCTGACGTACGCGCGCCGCATGGGCGGCACGTACGGCGCGAGCACGTTCATCTCGCTGATGGCGATGATCGAGCACGACGCGACGCTGCGCACCGGCGATCGACTCGGGGTGTTCGCGTACGGCTCGGGCTCGTGCGCCGAGCTGTGGAGCGGCACGCTCGGTCCCGAGGCGCGCGCGATCGTCGCGACGGCGAACCTCGGTGGCCTGCTCGACGCGCGCCGCCGGGTCACCGTCGCGGAGTACGAGGCGATCGAGACCGCCCGCCGCGAGGCGATCGATCTCGGCGACTACACGACGGATCGCGCGATGCTCGGCACGCACTACGCCGAGTCCTACGCCGGCAAGCGCGCGCTCGTGTTCGACGGCATGGGCGAGTTCTACCGCCGCTACGGGTGGAGCTGATCGTGCAGATCGCGATCCCGGCCAAGCTCACCGAGGAGGGCGTGCGCGGCGTGCTCACCCAGCTCGAGTCGAACGCGGCCCGCGAGGCCAAGGCGATCGTCCTCGAGGGTAGCGCCGAGGCGTTCTGCGTCGGCCTGGATCTGACGGCGCCCGACGTCACGCGCACGCGGCTCGGCATGTTCACCCAGCTGCTGCACGCGCTGCTCCGCGCGCCGCGACCGACGATCGCGATCGTCGACGGTCAGGCGCTCGGCGGTGGCCTCGGCATCGTCAGCGCGTGCGACTACGTGATCGCCAGCGACCGCGCGCGCTTCGGGTTGCCCGAGCGCTGTTCGGCCTCGCGCCCGCCATCATCCGCCCGGCGCTCCTCACGCGCCTGACGCCGCACCAGGTCCAGCTGCTCGTGCTGTCGTGCCACTCGCGATCGGCTGCCGAGGCCGAGCAGCTCGGGCTGGTCGACGAGATCGCGCCGGATCTCGCGCTCGCCAGGCGCGCCGCGCTGCGGACGTTCGCGCGCGCCAGCTCGCTCAGCGTGTTCGCGTGTCGCCGCTGGGTCGAGCGCGACCTCGCCGCCGAGCTCGCGGCCGGCGTCGACGAGACGCTCGCCGCGCTGTCGAGCCCCAAGGTCCTCGCCGCGCTGCGCGCGTTCACCGTCGATGGAGAGACCCCGTGGGTGTGACCTTCGATCTCCACGACGGCGTCGTCACGATCACGATGGACGACGGCGCGACCAACGCGCTGACGCACGCCTCGGTGACCGGCCTCGGCGAGGCGTTTGCCCGGGTCGCCCACGAGTCGACCGCGCGGGCCGTGGTGCTCGCGGGCCGCGACGACTACTTCTCGAGTGGCGCGGCGCGCGAGGTGATCGACGATCTCGTCAGCGGCCGCCGCGACGCCGGCGAGCTCTTGCTCCCGCGCGTGCTCCTCGAGTGTCCGCTGCCCTGCATCGCCGCGATGGCCGGCTCCGCGATCGGCGGCGGCTTCGCGCTCGGCATGGCCGCCGACCTCGTCGTGCTCGGCGCCGAGAGCCGCTACTGCCTCAACTTCATGGACCTCGGCTTCACGCCGGGCATGGGCACCACCGCGCTGCTGACGCACGCGCTGTCGCCGGCGATCGCGCACGAGCTGATGTTCACCGGCGAGGCGCGCCGCGGTCGAGATCTCGCGCGCACCGGCGTCAACCACGTGGTCGCCCGCGCCGAGGCCACCGCGCACGCGCAGGCGCTCGCCGCGCGGATCGCCGAGAAGCCGCGCGCCGCGCTCGTCGCCTTGAAGCGCACCCTGTCGCTACCGCGCCGCCAGTCGTTCGAGGCGGCGCGGACGCACGAAACCCTGATGCACGCGATCTCGTTCGCCCAACTTGCCCGATGAAAGAAGCAGCTACCCATGTTGAAGGATCAGATTCTCGCAGTCGTGAAGAAGCACTTGATGGCCACGGTCGATGGCCTCACCGCGGACCAGATCGATCTCGACAAGTCGATGAAGGATCTGGGCGCGAACTCGCTCGATATCGTCGAGATCGTCTCGGTGTCGATGCGCGAGCTCAAGGTGAAGGTCCCGCGCTCCGAGCTCTCGAAGCTGTCGAATGTCGGCGGCTTGGTCGACCTGCTCTATCAGGTCTCGACGCAAGTGCCGGCCGTCAGCCCGTCGTGATCTGGGCTCGCGACGTCGCGGATCCGCGCGGGTTTGCCCGCGACATCCTCGCGCGCGAGCTCGGCTACGAGCCGGTGATCGTCGAGAGCCCGACCGGCAAGCCGAGCCTCGCGAACGCCGACCTCGCGTACAACATGTCGCACGCCGGCGACGTCTGTGTCGTCGCGCTCGCCTACGGTCGCGCGCTCGGCGTCGATGTCGAGCCGATCCGCGTCACCGATCCGATCGGTCGGGCGCGCGACATCGCCGCGATCTGCGAGGTCGCGCTCGGCATTCTCGACATCGACGATCCGGCGACGTTCGCGCGTCTGTGGGTCCGCGCCGAGGCGATCTGCAAGGCGACCGGCGCCGGCCTGATGTTTCCCGTCGATCTCACCGTCCCCGCGCACCTCGTCGTCCACGAGGTCGTACTTCCCGCCGCGCCCGACCACGTCGCGGCGCTCGCGATCGAGAGGTTCCCGTGATCAACCGCCCCGACTACTACGAGTACACGTACGACATGTTCATCGCCTCGATCGACGGCGAGCAATCGGAGGCCGCGCGGTTCTCGCAGTGGATCGACTCCGCGCAGCGCGACGGCGTGTACGCGTTCGAGTCGCCGCGGCTCGAGGGCCAGAAGACCGAGGTCGACGCCCGCCGCGCCGACGGCACCAAGCTGCGCCTGCTCAACTTCTCGTCCTACAACTACCTCGGCTACGGCATGCACCCCGAGGTGATCGCGGCCGCGAAAGACGCGCTCGACCGCTACGGCCTCGGCGCGTGCAGCTCGCCGGTCCAGGCCGGCACGCTCGAGCTCCACACCAAGCTCGAGCAGCGCCTGCTCGAGTTCATGCGGCTGCCCGACCGCGGCGTCTCGCTGTTCTCGTCGGGCTACGCGGTCAACACCGGGACCATCTCGGCGATCATGAAGCGCCGCCACCACATCGTGGTCGACAAGAGCGCCCACATGTCGATCCTCGAGGGTGCGCAGCTCGCGCGCAGCAAGGTCCACTACTTCGAGCACAACGACGTCGCGCACCTCGAGCAGATCCTCAAGGAGATCACGCATCCCAGCGTGGCCGCGACGCGCATCCTGGTCTGCACCGAGGGCGTGTTCAGCGCGGATGGCGACTACGGCAAGCTCGACCAGATCGTCCCGCTCGCGAAGTCGTATGGCGCGCAGGTGCTGGTCGACGAGGCGCACTCGTTCCTGCTCGCCGGCAAGACCGGGCGCGGCGTCGCCGAGGAGCTCGGCGTCCTCGAGCAGGTCGACTACTTCGTGATCACGTTCTCGAAGGCGCTCGGCGGCATCGGCGGCGCGGTGATCGCGAAGCGCGAGCTCGCCCGCTACATCAACTGGTACGCGCGCTGCCGGATGTTCTCGTGCGCGCTCGATCCAGCGGTCACCGCCGGCGTCACCCGCGCACTCGAGCTCGGCGGAGGCAGCGATGGGGCCGCGCGACGGACCCGGCTGCGCGCGAACGCCGCCGCGCTGCGCGCGAACCTCCTTGGCGAGGTCGACATCGGCCGCTCGCACAGCTGGATCGTGCCGGTGATCTTCGGCCCCGAGACGCTCGCGATCCCGCTCGCCGACTGGCTCCAGCGCCACGGCCTCGACGGCAGCGTCATGTCGTTCCCCGCGGTGCCCGTCAACGAGGCGCGCATCCGCTTGTTCGTCACCTCGGAACACGACGAGGCCCAGCTCGGGCGGTGCGCGAACATCGTGTCGCGCGCCGGCGTCGAGCTCGGCTTCTCGAAGAAAGCAACTCCATGATCGATCTCCCGCTCTCGTTTCACTGGCGCGTTCGCAAGCAGCTCATGTACCTCTACGAGATCGACGCCGACGCGTTGATCCCACACGTCCCGCCGAGCCTCGAGCTCGTCGAGGCGCGCCCCGGCGTCGGCCTCGTCGCGGTCGAACTCTTGCACTACCACACCGATCACTTCCGACCGGGCTACCCCGAGTTCTACGAGATGGTGGTGACCGCGGCGGTGCAGCCCGACCTGTCGCTGAAGATGCCGATGCCGCGGTTCTGCATGCACGCGATCAGCGTGATCTCGGACTCGCAGGAGTTCGTCGATGGCGAGGGTGACCTGATCAAGACGCCGACCGTGCTGGTCCCGAAGCTCCGCATGGAGTTCACGCCCGACGGCGCGAGCGCGGACGTGTTCGACGGCGATCGCCCGATCATCACGTGCCGCAACACCGCGGGTGTCGCGCCGTACGCGCCCAAGGAGCTGTGGGGCCAGTACTACACGAACACCGCGGGCCTCCAGCACGGCGCGTGGCACTGGCAGGGCGAGATGTTCGAGCACCAGAAGCGCGGTGACTTCGGGACGTTCCATCCGCACGCGATGTGGAACGGCCTCGACATCACGCGGATCCGTGGCTGCTATCGCCAGATGATGGCCAAGCCCGACCTGACGACGAACGTGAGGTTCTATCACGTCGGCGAAGTCACGAGACGACGGGCAGCCGCACGTGCAGGTTCGTGAGCGGCGCGATCGGGCCTGGCTCACCGAGCCACTCGTCGTGCCACGGATCGCGCGCGAACGCGTCGCCGTGAGCGGCCAGCGCCCGCGCGCGACAGCCGCCAGGGAACTCGCCGCTCGCCTCGCGTAGCTTGCGAAACGCGTGGCCGGCGTTCCAGATCTCCTGGAACGATCGATCGCGCACGTTGCCGCTCTCGAACGCGCTGCCGAGGAAGCTGCACGGGTTGACGTCGCCGGTCGCCGAGATGCTCGCGACCAGGTTCGCGGCGCCGCATCCGGGCCCGCGATAGGTCACCGCCTGGGTCTCGACGCGCGCGGTCGGCGAGAAGCTGTCGATCGGATGGACGTCGCAGCCCGTCCCGCCGAGGCGCGCGAGCGCGCCGGTGTACTGCGCGAACGTCGGCGCGAGCTCGGGATGCGCGCGCGCGATGCCGACCGGATAGACCGGGCGAAACACCGCGGTGTGCGCGCCGAGCTCCCGCGCGAGCGCCGCGCACGCCTCGACCTCGTCGGCGGTGTCGCGCGTGATCGTGAACGCGAGCGTGAACCGCATGTGCCGTCCGACGTCGCGAAGCTTGCCGACGACCGCGTCGAACACGCCGTCGCCGCGCACGCGATCGTTGGACTCGGCGCGCGCGCCCTCGAGCGACACGTTGATCCAGACCAGCTCGCGACGACCGAGCTCCCGGGCCATGCGCTCGTCGAGCAACGTGCCGTTCGTCGTCAGGCACGGGTGCAGGCCGTGCGCGAGCGCGGCGTCGATCACGTCGAGCAGATCCTTGCGCAGCAAGGGCTCGCCGCCGGTCAGCCCGATGCGAAAGCTGCCGAGCGCCGCGAGCTCGCCGAACACGCGATCGAGCTCCTTGGTCGTCAGCTCGGTCTTGCGCGGCAGGTGGCCGGCGAAGCAGTGCGTGCAGGTCAGGTTGCACGCCGCGATCACCTCGACGTGCACCGCGAGCGGCCCGAGCAGGTGATCCGCCGGCGGCTCGGCGACCAGGCGCACGCCGGCGAGCCGGCCATCGGGCCGGAAGTAGCCCGCGTGCGTGAAGTGCTCGACGAAGCCGGTCCGCAGCTCGTCGTCGGCGGCGAGCTCCCACGCCGGCGTCGCGATCGCGGCGTCGAGGAGCGCGGTGGTCTCGCGGTCGAACGGCGCGTAGCGACTCGTGCGGCGATCGAACACCATGCTGCCGAAGTGCTGCGGGATCACGACGAGTGGCAGCATCAGCGGCGCCTCGGCACCCGCCGCGGCGCCGCGACGAACGTGAACGCGACGCGCAGCCACAGGCTCGACGTGTCGATCGCGAACACGCGCTGGCCGTTCTGGAGCGCGGTGTTGTAGGCGCGCCGGCGCCACTCGTCGAGCGTGGCGATCAAGTCGGCCGTCGCCTCGACCGGAGGCGACCACGCGCGGTCGTCGAACTCGGGGGCGGTCCAGGTCGCGGCGGGCTCGGTCGTCATCGCGAGCCAGCGCGGCGTGCCGGTCGAGATGTGATCGGCCTGGAATTCACCGTCGGGGTGGATCGAGATGTAGAACGGCCGCGGGAGATCGCCCATCGAGTTGACGCGGACCGCGAGCACGCGCACGCCGTCGCGGATCAGCGACATCCCGGTCGTGATCTCGACGCCGTCGAGGAATACCTCGCAGTTCACCTTCTCGCCGCGCAGCTGGATCGTGCACGGCGCGCCCTCGATCGGATCGATCCAGCGAAGCACGACGCCGCCGCAGCCCGCCGGGACCTCGCAGTGCGAGTACTCGTGCAGCACGAGGCGCGGCGAGTGCTTCGCGAACCGGTGCAGCGTGTTGACCTTCAGGTCGTCGTCCTCGCCGGCCATCGCCCGCGACTATACGACGAGCACCGCTACTGGATGACGACGTCGTTGATCGGCAGCACGTTCTCGCCGGCGGGATAGCCGTAGCTGACCCAGCCGGTCTGGGTGTCCTCGCTGCCCCAGCCCCACACCCATAACCCGACCGGGCCCTGCGACGAGACCGAGCGCACGCCGTTGTTGCAGCCGTGCTGGCCGGCCCAGTGATCGACCAGCTTCACCCAGGTGATCTCGTACTGGCCATCGGTCCCGACCGGTTGCCAGCCCGAGATGTTGCCCATGCAGTCGAGCTCGACCTCGGCGAACCCGCCGGCGATCTGCTTGCGCACGACCGTGAGCACGGTGAACGGGTACGTGACGTCGGTGAAGAACACGTAGTGCTGCAGGTACTGCTTCGGCGGGATCAACCGCACGACGTCGGGATCGCCGATGCCGCCCTCGCCCTGATCGCCCGCGCCGGTCATGTACGTCAGCATCTGGAACGGGTGGCTGTCGTCCTGGCTGCGCACGACGAACGGCGTCGGCGTGCGGATCTCGAGGATCTGGCCGAGCGTCACGCTCGCCGGCCCGATGTTCGGCGGGTCGTAGGTCAGCTGCGTGCCCTCGACCGCGCCGTAGATCCGGTAGACGCGGTCCTCGTTCAGACCCTTGCGATCCATGTGCGGCGCGGCGACATACTCCGAGCCGAGCGCCTGCACCGGCGCCAGCATCTGCTCGCCGTGATCGCCGCAGCACCGGTCGATCGACATGATCTGGTGACCGGCGAACATGCCGACCGGCTTGTCCGACGTCACCGGCGTGCCCGACAGCGGCGCGTTCGATTGCGTGAGCTGCACGTACTGACCCTTGTGCAGGACGACGGTGTACGGCGCGTTCGCGGGGCCTGCGGTGAGCCCACCCGCCGCGTTGATCGCGTAGTGCGGCTTCATCGTCACCGTCGTGTTGTCCTCGGTCGCGACGATGTTGTACGACGGCCCCTGCGCGACCTGGATCGGCGGCATCGAGCCACCGATCTGCTCGTACGCGCTCGCCGCGACGTAGTTCGAGCCCCACGCGCTCGTCGGCAACAGCAGCGAGGCGCCGGTCGCCGCCGCCGCGCCGCCGCCGTACGGCAGCATCTGGTACGCGACCACCGGCAGATCGGTCGTGATGTGAAACGCGTGGCCAAGGCCGGTGCCCGAGAGCTGTGCCTCGGTGCCGATCGCCGCCGGGACCGGACACGCGACGTTCATGTTCGGGAACGACTGCTGCGCGTACGCGAGGAACACGATCGCGACCTGACCGGGTGCGAGCCCGTCGGTCGGATTGAACGCGCCGTACGTCAGCGACTGGCCTTGCCCGATCGGGAGCTTCGCGAACTGGCCCATGTTGATCGCGGTGCCGTTCCAGTCGATGTTGATGTGGACGTTCTGCTTCGACGTGTTCGCGACGAACACCGTGAAGCACGCGTCGTACGGCGGCCCCTGCGCCGCGTCCATGTCGACCGCGTAGTAGTCGCACCCGACCGACGAGTGATTCTGGTCCGCGGCGTCGCACGCGTTCATGCACGAGCCACCCGAGCACTGCTGATCGAACGGGCACGCCGTCGCGCCACCCTGACAATCGATCACGGTCGTGTTGTCGGGCGAGCAGCGCGGGCACGTGTTCGATGCACCGTCGTCACCGCCCGATCCCGGCCCACTTCCATCGCGCTTGGTCGGCCCACACGCTACGAGCATCACGATCGCGAGCGCTGCAATCCTCATCATGCGACGCACACTACGGCGCACGAGATTTCGATTCATAGAGCGAATCCACGACGAGGAAAACATTATTTGCGCGATCCGTCGTCGAACCTGCGCACGTTGTGCACGAGTCGTCACGCTTCGAGCATCCCCAGGTGTCGCACCCACCACCGCCAACCAGCGTTCACGCCCGCGCAGTGGGAATGCCCACTTGGCGCGTGGTGCGCTCCTTGCTGTCCCTCACGACATGAAGTTGCTCGCCCTCGCCCCGCTCGCGCTCACCGGCTGCTCGATGTTCATGCACTCGATCGAGCAACCCAAGGCGACCGTCCAGAACGTGTCGCTGTCGTCGGCCGGCTGGAGCGGGGTGACCGGCAAGCTCGACCTCGACGTCATGAACCCGAACAACTTCAGTGTCCCGCTGTCCGGCATCGACTGGACGCTCTCGATCAACGGCGCGCGCGCGATCAGCGGTCGCGTCGAGCTCTCGCAGACGATCCCCGCGCGCGGCAACGCCCCGGTCAGCACCTCGCTCACCCTCGACGCGCGCGACGCGATCGCCACCGCCTCGTCGCTCGCAGCTGGCGGCCGCGGCTACCGGCTCGATGCCCGCCTCCACTTCTCCACAGGATTCTCGAAGGTCGACGTCGACATCTCGCAGAGCGGCCAGCTCGGCGGGTGATCGTCACCGCGGCTTCTTCTTCGCCGGCTTCTTCTTCGCCGGCTTCGCCTTGGGCTTCGGCTTGGCCTTGGGCTTGGCCTTCGGCTTCACGGGCTTCGCGACCGCGTCGCGCGACTTCGGATAACCCGGCGCGATCGTCGCCGTGATCGCCGCGAGCTTCGCGTCGTTCGCTTCGACGAATCCATGGTCCTGATCGACCGTGTACGCGCCCTTCTCGAGCCCGGTCACGAACACCTCGAGCCACGTCGCGAACGACGGATACAGCACGCTGCGCCACACCTCGTCGTGCCAGAACTCGACGACCTCGCCGGTCGCGAGATCGACGCACACGTGATCGCCGCCGCCGTTCTCGAGGAATGGCAACCAGGTCGCGACCCACCACGGCTCGCGATCGAATTCGCCGGCCTCGAGCATCTCGGTCAGCGATCGGCTGGTCGAGACCGCATCGCCGAGCGTCATCAAGCTGAAGTTCGCCTGGAGTCGGCCCTCTCCGCCCTGGTGCCACGCGAACAACTTGGCGAGGCCATCGGGGAACTTGCCGACCGCGGCCTGCGCGTTCGCGAGGGCGACCGCGGTCGCGCCGGGCGACAGGGACGCGTGGTACGCGGCGCGGTGGGTCTTCAACCATCCATCGAGTCGGGCGATGCTCATGGCGGAAACGGTAACGCATCGCGCGCGCCGAACGTGCAGCCCGCGGCGAGCTACGGCTTGAGGATGATGCCGAGCTCGGCGATCGGCGGCGCGTGCTTCTTCTCCCACACGGTCGGCATCTGGTCATTGCGGACCGCCCTGACGTAGCGACCCGGCGCGAGCCCGGCCGCGTACTTCTTCGGGAACGTCATCGGCCGCGGCGTCGGATCGACGAGCACCTTCTTGGTCGAGACACACTTGAGGTCGCGCCGGAAGTTGCCGTTGTTGTCGATGCCGGAGATGTCGCCGTTGACCTCCTTGGTGCACTCGTCCTCCCAGTACTTCGGCTGCTGGACGAACGACACGACGACCTTGTCGCCCTTCGGCGTGACGGCCGCGATCGCGACCGCCGCCTCCTCGGCCTCGGCATCCTTCTTCTCGTCGTACGACAGCGTCTCCGGCGGCTCGTCGCCCGAGGTGTCATCGAACGTCAGCTCGGTCTCCGCGAGCGCGCGCACCGCGGCGGTCCGCGGGCCGGCGATTTCGAAGTGCGCGTTGATCGAGATCGCACCCGTGAGGGCGTCCTTCTCGGGGCACATCGTCGCCAGCTTCGCGGGCAGATAGAGCTCCGGGATCGCGAACAGCTTGCTCATGTGCACCATCGGGAACACGCTGGTCTTGCCACCGACGAACGGCGCCATCGACGTCTTCGCGAACAGCTCGGTGAACGCGGCGACACCCTTGCCCGCGCATCCCTTCAGCTTCGCGGTGTACTCGTCGTTCACCTTGCGCGACTGCGCCCCGGCCGCGTCGGTCTCCGCCGCGATCAGCGCCATGATGTCGGGATGCGCCTGCGCCGCGTCGAGCCACGCCTTGCGCGCGCTCTTCGCGATCTGGAACATCGTGACGTAGCCGGGATCCTTCGCGAGCAGGGCCTTCACCTCGGCCTGGTGCGCCGGGAGCTTGGTGCGCACCTCCCGGAAGTACGCGATCCGGATCCGCGTCCGATCGCGACCGCCGTACACCGTGTCGGCGCGAAGCTCGTCGGACATCTTGGTCTCGTCGAGCTTGTCGATGTCGTCCTGGCACACCGCCGCGCTGTACGGGTTGTCCGTGTGCAGACAGCGCGCGACGAACGCCGCCCGCGCGAGCGCCGATGCCGGCAGCTCGTCCGCGAGCACCTGCCAGTCTTCGTCGTGGATCGCGGTGAGCCGCGCCCACGACTCGATCGGCGTCTGCGCCGACAGCTTCGGCGAGGTCTCGTCTTTGAGGTGGATCTCGCCCTGGAAGTCGGTGTCGCTGCGCGCGAGGTACCCACTGTTGTTCCACGCCACCGCGTCGCGCACCCAGTCGGCCTCGGTCGTCATCGCGAGTCGCTTCATCCACTTCTGCCGCGACGCCTCGACGAGCCCGCGATCGGCTCCCGGCTGCGGGTAGCACAGCACCTGGACGATCGCTGGGATCGCCTGCGCCGGCTGCTCGTCGTCGGTCGCCCGGCCGATGCTGTTGTAGTCGGCTTCCTTCTCGACCCCGGCGCACCAGGCGTACGAGGCTTTCGGCGCCACCGACTTCGGCATGCTCGCCACCGGATCGGGCACCGGGGTCGTCCCCGGCGCCGGCAGGCCTGCGTCCGTGGCAGTCGGGCTCGACTTCGCGCTGCCGAAGCCGAACATCGACTTGCCATTCACCATGCACCCGCCGACGAGGCCGAGCGCGAACATCATTCCCAGACTGCGTTTCATCATTGCGATAGCTCCTGTCCGGCGGGCTATCGCCATCCGCGGCGCGGGTTGCGCGGAAAACGACCGAAAATGCAGACCGCCGCGAGCTGGCGCTTCGCGGCGGTCGATGGTCGGTACGGAAACCGATCAATATGCTGCGATGAGTGTCACTCCTGTGAAGGCCGTGAATCCGCGCAGCATGACGTAGACATCGGTGGCGGTCGTGATGGTTGCCGAGCAGCTCTCCGTGTTGCCGTTGATGTACGGGCGGCACGAGTAGGTGCTCGTGGTCGGTCGCGCGCCGCTCCGGGTGTACATGTCGACATCGCCGGTGCCGCCGCTGGTCTTGATGGTCACCGTCTTGCCGGCCGGGACCGCGATGCGCCAGTAGGCTGCGCTGCTCGCCGCACCGGACAGCCCGCTGACCGCCGCGCCGTTGGTCAGGTACGGGTCACCGCCGCCGCCGCCGCTCGCCGAGTAAGAGCCGACGAGCGAGACGCCGGTGTACGCCGCGTAGCCGTCGACCATCACGTAGTAGGTGCCGGCTGCGGGCGAGGTGAACGAGCAGGTCTCTGCGTTGCCGGTCTTGTACGGGCGGCACGCGTAGCTCGAGGTGGTCGGCTTGACGCCGGCCGAGACGTAGAGGTCGGCGTCGCCGGTGCCGCCGCTCATCGTGAACGTCAGCGTGGTCTGGCCGGCGGGGACGACGAGCGAGTAGAACGCCTGGGCGCCGGTCGCGCCGCTCTGGCCGGTGACCGCGGTGTTGTTGGTCAGCGCCGTCGTTCCAGTGCCGCCGCCCGAGCCGCTGCCCGAGCCGCTGCCCGAACCGCTGCCCGAACCCGAACCGCTGCCCGAACCACCGCACGTGCCCGGCGCGCTACCGACGCCGACCGCCGCCCACGCGCAGCCGACCGCGTCCTGGGTCGCCTGGTCGTAGCCGAGAGACGCCGCGCCCTGCTGCATTGCCGTGCGCACGGTCGCGTAGGTCGACGTCGGCGTCAGGATGTCCGTCTGCGCCTTGTAGAGGATCCGGATCGCCTTGTCGAAGCCGATGGCCGGCACGGGAACCGTCGATTTGCCACGCGGGTGCGTGCCACCCTGGCTGAGCAGACAGAGTGCGAGGTTCCCGACGCCGGAGCTGTAGTGCACGTCCACCGAGCCGACGCTGCTGGTCCAGAAGTCCTTCGACGAGCCGTCCTTCGCCGGGTCGCACATGTAGCGCAGCGCCGGCGGCAGCACCTTCTCACCGATCAGCCAGGTGTTTGCCGACACCGCGAGCGTCCCGGTCTTGCCACCGTCGGTCCACGCCTCGGTGAATGCACCGAAGATGTCCGACATCGCCTCGTTCATGCCGCCCGACTCACCGGAGTAGTTGAGCCCCGACTCGCGCTCGGTCACCGCGTGGGTGAGCTCGTGTGCCGTCACATCGACGGAGCGCGCAAGCGGCTGGCAACCCTGCGACGCATTGCCGTCGCCGTAGACCATCTGCGTACCGTCCCAGTACGCGTTGCAGTAGTTCGTCGAGTAGTGCACCGACGAGATCAGGGTGGCACCCGCGTTGTCGTACGAGTCGCGGTTGAAGAAGTTCTTGTACGCCTCGTAGGCGTCGCCGGTGCCGTCGTACGCGCCGTTGACATCGATGTCGCTCGTCGCGGCCTGACCCTCGCTGCGCTTCAGCGTGCCCGGCGTCGACGTGCCGTTGCCCGAGGTGTAGACCTTGCGGCTCTCGGCGGTCTCGATCTGCGGATACACCGCGACGATCTCGCCGTTGTCCTGATCGACATAGACCTTGTCGCGCGCCGGATCATCGCCGCGCTTGCCAAGGACGGTGACCTCGTAGGCCTTGTGCATCTGACCATCGTCGGTCTCGATGTAGACCGTGCGTGGCGCGGTGCTCGAGCGCGAGCCGAGCGTGGCGAACCGCGTGTCGGCGACGATCTTGTCGACCGCGGCGGTCTGCGAGATCGGGTGCTGACCGAGGTGGTCGTCGATGTCACCACGCGCCGGGCCGTTGACGCCGGCGACCGAGCCCTTGACGTCGACGTGCACGATGAGGTCACCACCGATGACCTCGATGCCGTTGTGATACTGCGCGTAGCGGAAGTGACGGCCGCCGTCGGCGTCGATGTTCATCTTGCGCAGGCTGAGGTCGCTGGTCGTCAGCCGGAACGGCGCGAGCAAGAGCGGCAGCGAGGCGTGGAGCTCGGCCTCGGCGGCGACCTTGTCGTCGACCTGCATCGCCGCGACCTTCGCCATGTCGCCCACGATATAGGTGGGCAGTCCGTCCTCCGTCCACATGAGCACGTGAGCGTCGGGAAGCTTGGCGAGCGCGGCCGAGACGTCGTCCGGCGCGTTGCCTCCGTTGGGATCGTCCTTGTTGCTACCCTCACCGCCGCCGACATCTGCGGACTGCGGTTGACAGCCGACCAGCACGGTCGCGAACCCGAGGATCAGCCAGGTCGAAGACTTCTGCTTCATGCCTTCGGTCATTGCGTCGCGAGTGCCAGCGCTCCCTGCGCAAGTTGTGCAAACCCTCGTTGTTCCTCGTTGTCAGCGCGTGAAGCGAGTCGATCGAGAACGTCCGGCGACACCTGCGACGCGACATGCGTCTCGGCGCTTACAATTGAGGTCGGACGATGTACTGCGATGGCAGGTCGATGTAGGTGTTGACGCCCGGTCAACAGCGTTAGGCGACGTCGCACACGGACCAGCACCTGTCAGCGCAGCCATCCGATCACCTCACCGAGAATTGCAATTCGTTTGCATCTGGGCGCGCCACGCCGTCACGCCGTTCAATGCTCCCGCCCACTTCTGCCTCTGCGTCGAGGTCGTGACGAGGCGTACGTCGTCGGCAGGTGTGCGATAAAGCCGGCTAGCATGGCGGACCTCCCTTCACGAGCGCGTGTCATCGTCATCGGCGGCGGCATCATCGGATGCTCGGTCGCCTATCACCTCGCGCACATGGGATGGACCGACGTCATCCTGCTCGAGCGCGATCAGATCACCTCCGGCACGACGTGGCACGCCGCCGGGCTGATGGTCACGTTCGGCTCGACGTCCGAAACCTCGACGGAGATGCGCAAGTACACCCGCGATCTCTACAGCCGGCTCGAGGCCGAGACCGGGCAGGCCACCGGCTTCAAGCCGGTCGGCTTCATCGAGGTCGCGAGCGATCGCGATCGGCTCGAGGAGTACCGCCGGGTCTCCGCGTTCAACCGGCTGTGCGGCATCGACGTCCAGGAGATCAGCCCGAACCAGGTGAAGGAGCTGTTCCCGCTGGCGCGCGTCGACGACCTCGAGGCCGGCTTCTATGTCGCCGGCGATGGCCGCGCCGATCCGGTCGACGTCACCCGCGCGCTCGCCAAGGGAGCACGCCAGGCTGGCGCACGGATCTTCGAGGGCGTCGCGGTCACCGGCGTGACAACGCGGCGCGGTGCCGTCACTGGCGTGACGACCGCGCAGGGCCCGATCGAAGCCGAGTACGTCGTCAACTGCGCCGGCATGTGGGCGCGCCAGCTCGGCGCGAAGTCGGGCGTCAACATCCCGAACCAGGCGGCCGAGCACTACTACCTGATCACCGAGCAGATCGCGGGCATGACCAGGGACCTGCCCGTGCTCGAGGATCCGGCGTCGCACGGCTACTACCGCGAGGAGGTTGGCGGCCTGATGATCGGGATGTTCGAGCCGATCTGCGCGCCGTGGAATGTCGGCGGCATCCCGGAGGACTTCTCGTTCGGCGAGATCCAGCCCGACTGGGATCGCATGGGCCCGTACCTCGAGAAGGCGATGAAGCGCGTCCCGATCTCGATGACCGCCGGGATCAAGAAGTTCTTCTGCGGCCCGGAGAGCTTCACGCCGGATCTCCAGCCGATCGTCGGCGAGTCGCCCGAGCTCAAGAACTACTTCGTCGCGGCGGGCCTCAACTCGATCGGCATCCTGACCGGCGGTGGCATGGGGCGCGTGCTCGCGCACTGGATCGTGAACGGTCGCCCCGATGTCGATGTCACCGGCTTCCACATCGATCGCCTCCACACCTACCAGGCGAACCCGGAGTACCGCCGCACGCGCACGGTCGAGTCGCTCGGCATGGTCTACCAGTGCCACTACCCGACGCGCTCGATGCTGACCGCGCGCGGCGCCAAGCGCTCGCCGTTCCACGATCGCCTCGTCGAGCGCAACGCGTTCTTCCGCGACGTCTCGGGCTGGGAGGGCGCCGACTGGTACCTGCCACCCGGCGAGCCACCATACGAGGAGACGCTGTCGTGGGGCCGCCAGCGTTGGTTTCCGTACTGGGCCGCCGAGCACAAGGCCGCGCGCGAGGCCGCGATCCTCATGGACATGTCGTTCATGTCGAAGTTCCTCGTCGAGGGCCGCGACGCCGGCCGCATGCTCGACGAGATCAGCGCGAACAGCGTCGACGGTGCGAGCGAGCAGATCACGTACACCCAGTGGCTCGACACAGCCGGCAAGCTCCAGGCCGATCTCACGGTCGCCAAGCTCGCCGATGATCGGTTCTGGGTCGTCGCGTCGGACACCGCGTACCGCCACGTCCTCACCTGGATGCGCCGGCACTTCGAGGCGCAGGACGCGCGCGCGTACGTCTCGGATCAGACGTCGGGCTACGCGCAGATCAACATCCAGGGGCCGCGCTCGCGCGAGCTGATGCAGGTGCTGACCACGGCCGATCTGTCGAACGCCGCATTCCCGTTTCGCTGCGCGAGAGAGATCGACATCGGGTACGCGCGCGTCCTCTGCATCCGGATCACGTACCTCGGCGAGCTCGGCTACGAGCTGTACATCCCGACCGAGCAGGCGATGCACGTCTACGAGCGGATCGTCGCGGCCGGCGACGCGGTCGGCCTTCGCCACGCGGGCCTCAAGAGCCTCGCGAGCCTGCGCATGGAGAAGGCGTATCGCGACTACGGGCACGACATCGACAACACCGACACCGTGCTCGAGGCCGGCCTCGGCTTCGCGGTCGATCTCAAGAAGCCGGTCGAGTTCGTCGGCCGCGCCGCGGTGCTCGCGCAGAAGGCCGGCCCACCGCTGACCAAGAAGCTCGTGCAGATCCTGGTCACCGAGCCCGAGCCGATGATGTTCCACGCCGAGCCCGTGCTGCGAAATGGCAAGCCGGTCGGCTACATCCGCGCCGCGTCGTACGGGCACACGCTCGGTGGCGCGGTCGGGCTGGCGATGATCGAGGCGGGCGAGGCGCTCACCGCGGCGTTCTGCGAGGCCGGCACGTGGGAGGTCGAGATCGCCGGGACGCGCCATCCGGCCAAGGCGTCGTTGAAGCCGCTCTACGATCCGACGAACGCCAAGATCAAGCTCTAGCAAGCTCGTGTCACTATCGCGCCGATGAGCGAGCCTCCGCACGACGTCGACCTGATCGCGATCGCCCGGCGGGTCCTCCACGAGAACGGGTTCTCGCCGGACCTGCCGGCTCACCTCGCCGACGCGATCCCGGCGTCCGATCCGGTCGAGGGCGTCCGAGACCTGCGGCACCTGCCGTGGTCCTCGATCGACAACCTCGAGTCACGCGACCTCGATCAGATCGAGACCGCGACGCAGCTGCCGAACAAGGCGATCCGCCTGCTCGTCGGCATCGCCGACGTCGACGCGCTCGTGCCGCGCGACTCGCCGATCGACAAGTTCGCCGCGACCAACACGGCCACGTTGTACACGCCGACGCACATCTTCCCGATGTTGCCGTTCGTGCTGTCGGAGGATCGGACCTCGCTGCTCGACAACGTCGATCGGCTCGCGATGATCACCGAGATGGTCGTGCGCGAGGATGGCTCGCTCGACGACGAGGCGACCGCGATCTACCCGGCGCGCGTGTGCAACCAGGCCAAGCTGGTCTACGAGCGCGTCGGCGCGTGGCTCGAGAGCGACGGCGAGCTCCACCACGACACCGACGAGCGCCCGCCGCCGCCCGCGATCGCGGCGCAGGTGCTGCTGCAGGACGAGGCCGCGCGCCGTCTGCGCCGCCGCCGGTTCGAGCACGGCGCGCTCGAGTTCGAGACGATCGAGGCGCGCGCGATCTCCAAGGACGGCAAGATCGTCGACCTCCAGGTCCAGCGCAAGAATCGCGCGCGCGAGCTCGTCGAGGATCTGATGATCGCGGCGAACGGCGCGACCGCGCGCTTCCTCGAGATGCGCGGCTACTCGTCGATCCGGCGCGTCGTGCGTCAGCCCAAGCGCTGGGATCGCATCATCGAGCTCGCGCAGTCGTTCGGCGTCACGCTGCCCGTCGAGCCCAACGCGATCGCGCTCGCCGACTTCATGACCGCGCGCCGCCAGGCCGAGCCGTCGCGGTTCGGCGATCTGTCGCTCTCGATCGTCAAGCTGCTCGGGCCCGGCGAGTACGTGCTGCAGCGCGCGACCGATCCGGACATCGGCCACTTCGGCCTCGCGGTGCAGGACTACACCCACTCGACCGCGCCGAACCGCCGCTACCCCGATCTGATCACGCAGCGCCTGCTCAAGGCCGCCGCTGTCAAGGCACCCTCGCCGTACACCGACGTCGAGCTCACCGCGATCGCCGCACATTGCACCGAGCGCGAGAACGCCGCGCGCAAGGTCGAGCGCACGCTGCGCAAGGTCGCGGCCGCTGCCCTGCTCCAGTCGCGGATCGACGACGAGTTCGACGGCATCATCACCGGCGCGACCGACAAGGGCGTGTTCGTCCGCCTGCTCCACCCCGCCGCCGAGGGACGCATCGTGCGCGGTGAGCGCGGGCTCGATGTCGGCCAGCGCGTGCGCGTGCGCCTGGTGCACACCGATGTCGAGCGCGGCTTCGTCGATTTCGTCGCGGTGCATTACGACGGTCGCTGACGATCGTGTGTATCGTGGCCGCATGAAGCGGATCCTCGGCCTCGTGATCATGACGGCGCTCGTCGGTGGTGGTGGTTGCAAGAAGAAGCCGGACGACGGCTCTGGCTCCGGCTCCGGCTCCGGCTCGATGACGACCCCGATGGTCGATCCGAGCGCCAAGAAGTGCCCGCCCGGCAACGTGCTCAAGGCGGACGTCTGCACGCCGCTGATCACCGCCGAGAAGGTCCAGGCGGTCGCCGCCCAGAAGACGCAGCTCGACAACCTCGCCAAGCTGCTCGACAAGGCCGACGATGTCGCCGCGCCGATCGAGCTGCTCGACGCGGTCCGTCAGCTCGACGAGTGGAAGAAGCTGTCGGCGACCAACTCGAAGTTCAAGGCGATCGAGGACATCGTTGCGATCCTCGGTGAGGCCGTGAAGCAGCTGCACGCGTTCCAGGCCGGCGTGAAGGACGGCTCGATCCACCTGAACAACATCCGGGGCGAGCTCGACGCGATCATGAAGGACACCGGCGCGGCCCGGAAGATCGAGGACGTCCAGGCGCAGCTCGGCAAGGAGCTGCAGGCGGCGGTCGACGGGCTCACCACACAGGTCGTCGCCACGATCCAGAAGGTGATGGGCCCGCTGAAGGGTCAGATCCAGGACGTCTCGGATCTGCTGATCACCGCCTGCACGATCGCCAAGGTCTCCGGCGGTAGCGACAAGCTGAAGGACCTCTGCACCAAGGCGCGCGACGTGTTCGGCAAGGCGACCACGTTCCTCGCCGAGCTCGAGACCAAGCCGCAGCAGATCATCGCGCAGCTCTCGGGTCAGCTCCAGGCCCAGCTCGGCGACCTCGTCGATGCCGAGTCCAAGAAGATGCTCGACACCGCGCAGCAGGCGGTCAACGACGCGCTCAAGCTCCCCGCCGGTGGCGTGGGTTCGGGCAGCGGCTCGGGCTCGGCGACCCCGGGCGGCGGCTCGGGTTCGGGCAGCGGCTCCGCTACGCCTTGAGCGCCGCGACGACCTTCTCGATCGCGTCCTTGGCGTCGCCGAACAGCATCTTCGTCACCGGCTTGTAGAACAGCGGGTTGTCGATCCCGGCGTAGCCCGCGGCGCGGCTGCGCTTGTTGACGATGACGAGCTTGGACTTCCAGACCTGGAGGACCGGCATGCCGGCGATCGGCGACGTCGGATCGTCCTCGGCCGCCGGGTTGACGATGTCGTTCGCGCCGATCACGATCGCCACGTCGGTGGTCGGGAAATCGGCGTTGATCTCGTCCATCTCGAGGACGATGTCGTACGGCACGTTGGCCTCGGCGAGCAGCACGTTCATGTGACCGGGCAGGCGACCGGCGACCGGGTGGATCGCGAAGCGGACGTTCACGCCCTTGTCGCGCAGGATCTGCGAGAGCTCGCGGACGGCGTGCTGCGCGCGGCCGACGGCCATGCCGTAGCCCGGGATGATGATGACGTTCTTGCTCGCGAGCAGCGTGGTCGCGAGATCGGTCGGCGAGGTCTCCTGGACATCACCGGCGGGCGCGGCCGGCTTGCCCGACGACTTCGGCGGCGCGGCACCGAACCCGCCGAAGATCACGTTGTAGATCGAGCGGTTCATCGCCTTGCACATGATGTACGACAGGATCGCGCCCGACGAACCGACCAGCGCGCCGGTGATGATCAGGAGGTCGTTGTCGAGCATGAAGCCGGCGGCGGCGGCCGTCCAACCCGAATAGCTGTTGAGCATCGAGACCACGACCGGCATGTCGGCGCCGCCGATCGCGGCGACCAGGTGGACGCCGAGCACGCACGCGATGCCGGTCGCGGCGAGCAGGGCCCAGGTCTGCGCGTCGCGCGTGTAGAGCACGCCGAGCACCGTGATCGACCCGAGCATCGCGAGGTTCAGGAGGTGCCGCGCCGGCAGCAGCATCGGCTTGCCCGACACCGAGCCGCGGAGCTTCAGGAACGCGAGGATCGATCCGGTCGTGGTGATCGCGCCGATCATGACGTCGAGGTAGACCTCGATGCGCTCGCCGACGCCGTCGTCCTTGTGCTTGAGCTGGATCGCGAAGCCGACGAGCACGGCGGCGAACCCGACGAAGCTGTGGAGCAGCGCGACGAGCTCGGGCATCTGCGTCATGCCGACGCGCGCGGCCATGATCGCGCCGAGCACGGCGCCGCCGCCGATCGCGGCGAACGCGACCGGCTGGGTGTCGGCGCCGGTGATCGAGAGCGTCGCGCCGATCGCGATCACCATGCCGACGATGCCGTACAGGTTGCCGCGGCGCGCGGTCTGCTGGCTCGACAGGCCGCGCAGCGCGAGGATGAACAGGATGCCGGCGACGAGGAACGCCGCGCCGGCGAGGAAGATGACGAGGGGGACCTGGAGTCCGGTGGTTTCGGGCGGCATCAGATCACTTCCTGAACATCGCGAGCATGCGCCGGGTCACGAGGAACCCACCGGCGATGTTGATCGTCGCGAACGCGGTCGCGGCGATCGCGACCCACACCGAGGTGTCGAGCTTGCCGAGACCGGCGAGCAGGCCGCCGACGACGATGATGCCGCTGATCGCGTTGGTCACGCTCATCAGCGGCGTGTGCAGCGCGGGCGCCACGTTCCACACGACCTGGAACCCGATGAACACCGCCATCACGAACACCGTGACGTGCTCGAACAGCTTGATCGACGCCGAGGACGCGAACGCGTGGTCGATCGCGCCGTTGCCGAACCGGAAGTAGACGAACAGGCCGGCGAGCACGAGGCCGATGACCGACATGATCATCCCGGACGCCTTGGTCGGCGGCTGCGCGACCGGGCCGTGGCCGTGCGACTTCTTCGGCTCGGGAGCCTTGGCAACGATCGCGGCGGCAGGCGCAGCGGCCTCGACGGGCTTGGCGACCGTCGCGGGTGCGGCCTTGGGCTCGACCTTGGGCGGCGGCCACATCTTGTCGCCGGCCTCGAGGATCAGCGCCGGGCGGATCGCGTCGTTGCCGTGATCGATCTTCCAGTTCGCCGCGCCGCCCATCTCGTCGAGGAAGTGCAGCAGGTTCGTGCCGTAGAGATCGGAGGCGACGTGCGCCATCCGGCTCGCCAGGTCGGTGTAGCCGACGATCGACACGCCGGTGTGAACGACGACCTCGCCGGGCTTGGTCAGCTCGCAGTTGCCGCCCTGCTCGGCCGCCATGTCGACGACGACCGAGCCCGGCTTCATCAACTCGACCATGTCGGCGAGCCACAGCTTCGGCGCCGGCCGACCCGGGATGAGCGCGGTCGTGATCACGATGTCGCATTCCTTGGCCTGCGCGCGGAACAGCGCGTACTCGGCGTCGAGGAACTCCTTGCTCATCTCCTTGGCGTAGCCACCCGCGCCGTCGCCACTCTCCTTGAGCGTGACCGTCAGGAACTCGCCGCCGAGCGACTTGACCTGCTCTTCCGAGGCGGCGCGGACGTCGAACGCGCGGACGATCGCACCGAGGCCCTTCGCGGCGCCGAGCGCGGCGAGGCCGGCGACGCCGGCACCGATGATCAGCACCTTGGCGGGCGGCACCTTGCCGGCGGCGGTGAACTGCCCGGTGAAGAAGCTGCCGAACCGGGTCGCGGCCTCGATCACCGCACGGTAGCCGGAGATGTTCGCCATCGACGACAGCGCGTCCATCTTCTGCGCGCGCGAGATCCGCGGCACGCAGTCCATCGCGAGCACGTTGAGCTTCTTCTTGGCGAGCGCCGCGACCAGGTCGGGGTCCTGCGCCGGGAAGATGTACGAGACCAGCGTCGCGCCGTCGCGCATCGCGTCGGCCTCGCACGTGCCGTCGGCGTTCACGACCGGTGGACGCAGCTTGAGCACGATGTCGCTCGCCCACGCCTCGGCGCGATCGACGAGCTTGGCGCCGGTCGCCTCGTACTGCGTGTCGGGGAAGCTCGCGAGGTCGCCGGCGCCGTGCTCGATGCACACCGACCAGCCGGCCTTGATCCAGCGGGCGATCACCTGCGGCGATGCCGCCACCCTCCGCTCGTCGACTCGGGTCTCCTTGACGATGCCGAGCTTCATATCGGGCCGGACAGTGCCAAAGGGCTTCGATAAGCGAAAGGGGCACACCCGTAAAGCTGATACGTTTCGCGGGTGCAGCTCCGGTATGGCACGGTGGTCGAGGTCGCCGACGGCCGGGTGATCCGCCTCACCGACCGGGTCGGCCACGTCCACGCCGAGCTGCGCTGGGCCGCCGGAACGCTCGATCAGTTGATCGTGACCGGCGCGCTGGTCCGGGGCGCCGTGATCGACCATCCGCTGCTCGGCGAGGCCCACGCGATCGCCCCGGTCGACACCGCGATCTCGGCGCTCGACTGGGCGCGGCCGACCCGGATCCCCACCATCGCCGAGCCCGGCCGGCTGCCGCCCGGATCCGGCGGCGCGATCATGAACGTGCTCGCCCACCTCGCGCGCAGGAGCGACGTCGGGGTCCTGCGCTACGCCGGGCCCTACCCGACGCCGGCGCTGTTTCGGAGTCTCCTGCGCTCGTTCCACACCCGCGCGACCGAGGCGGAGTTCACCGCCGACGTCTACGGCCGCGCGATGCGCCTCACGCGCGACGAGATCGCGATCGACTTCGTCCCCGACCCGTGCGAGCGCGTCGCGATCCCGGACGGCTGGATCGAGCTGCGCCGCGGCCTCGAGCGCGTCGTCCACCACGGCGTGACCTACGAGGGCGACACCGGCGTCGCCCGGATCGTCGAGTCCGACCTCGACCCGCCACCCGGCGAGCGGCCGCGCGCCGCGGAGATCTGGTTCGGCGACAGCCGCTACTGCCGGATCGCGACGTTCGATCTCGACGGCCATGTCCTCGCCGGGCCGTTCCCGATCCCGACCTGCCAGAGCCCGGTGCTCGGCCGCGCGTTCCCCGACGCGTTGCGCGACGCGATCGCCGACCTGGTCGCCGAGGCCGTACCGCCACCGCTCGCCGCCGATGCCCGCGACCTGATCGTCGCGCGGCCGATCACCTGGGCCGACCTCGGGGCACGCAGCGCCCGGGCGCGCGCCGGGGGGATCGAGCTGCACGCGGCGCTCTGGGATCGGGTGGCGCCGCACGGCCTGGCGCGGGTCGCCCTCGCGATCGCGGAGGCACTCGCGCCGGTCGTGACCAACGCGATCGTCGGCGCGATCGCCCATCGATCCTCGACATCGAGTAAGTTCGCTCCATGACGCTCGGGCGCTTCGAACGCCTCCTCGCGCTGCGCGGTGACACCGTGAAGGGCATCGCTGTCTCGGCCTGGGCCACCAACCTCGACGGCTACGATCGCGACCTCCTGTTGCGCGCGGCGATCGCCGTGACGCGCACGCTGGTGTTGCCCGAGTGGGAGAGCCGGCGCCCGTCGGACCATCGCCCGGCGGAGGCGCTCGCCGCCGTCGAGGCGTGGATCGCGGACAAGTCGGAGGCGAACCGCGAGGTCGCCAAGCACGCGGCCAAGGCGTGCACCGAGGCGAAGAACGAGACCTACGGGCACGGCCACCGGGTCTCCGAGGCCGCGCGCGCGATCGCGTGGGCGGTCAGCGGCAAGGACGCGACCGATCCCAGCGAGATCTACGAGTCGCTCGTCAACGTCGAGCAGGAGTTGCTCGATCGGATCGCGCTGGTCTCGGAGTACCAGCGGCTGCCCGAGGTGCGCCGCTCGATCGTCGAGACCCTCAAGAAGGTCCTCGAGCCGGTGCGCGAGGTCGCGGTCGTCGCTGCGACCGGGCCGGTCGCGTACGCCGCGTCGGGCACGTTCGCGGTCGGCCAGCAGCTCACGCACGTGAAGTTCGGCGACCTCGAGGTCATCGCGCTGTCGGGCTCGACGATCGAGGTCAAGCTGACCGACGGCACGACCAAGAAGCTCGCGCACAAGCCGCCCGCGAAATAGTCAGCGGGCCCGCGCGCGCACGCCGTCGTAGTGACGGCGCAGGAAGTCGTAGAGCACGAGCTCCTGGCGCCGCTGCAGGCTCGCGAGCATGCGGTTGACGTGCATGTGCAGGTAGCTGCCGACGAGATCCATCCGCGTTCGCTCGAGCGGCGCGGTCCGCAACGCCGCCGCGATCGGCGCGAGCTTGTGCGACCGCTCGACGAACGCGGGGTGCGGCTCGCCGGCGATCATCGCCGCGAGCTCGACGCGCACGGTGCGAAACTTGTCGCCGAGCCGGCGCTGGAACGCGGTGTCCATGCCCATCTCGGCACCGAAGCTGTCGCGCAGAGACGTGGTCAGCGCGAGGCGCGCCGGTAGGTCGAGCCCGAGATCGGCCATCAGCAGATCGAGGCCACATGCCGCGAGGCGCCAGCGTGCCTGCGCACCTCGATCGCCGGCGGTGTCGTCGACGATCGCGAGCACGGCCTCGCTGTCCGCGGCGAACAGCGCCTCGCCGAGCTCGATCCCCTGATCGCCGCCGTAGCGCTCGACCTCGCGCTCGTAGGTGTCGAGCTGCATGCGCCACACGAGCCCGCGCGCGATCGCCGGCTCGACGCACGCGTGGAGCGCCGGCAACAGCTCGCCCGCGAGCCGTCGTGGATCGCCATGGAACCGCAGCCGCAAGTGGTGATCCGGATCGGTGTAGCGGATGAAGAAGAAGCGATCGGCGACGCCGCGCGCGAGCGTGTCGCGGACGAGCGGCGCGACGACCTCGCGCAGCACGGTCTCGGCCGACGCGGTCCCGGCGTAGAGCTTGGCGTACAGCCACTCCGAGCCCGGCGCGAACCGGCGCACGACCGCGACCGGCGCGACGCGCATCGGCGGCACCGCGGCGAACGCCTCGCACACGAACGGCACGACGAGCTCGTGGGCGTGCCTGCCCTCGGGTCCGTGGACCGCGAGCTGATCGGGATCCGGCAACAGCTCGACGAGGCCGACGAACGAACGGCCCTTCACGAGGTTCTGAAAGCTCTCGACCGCGATCGGGTTGTCGAGATCGATCGGCATCTCGTGATCGCCATCGGCGACGACGACCCAGCGCGGTAGCCGCCGACGCTCGCGGGTCTTCGCGAGCTGGTCGAGGTCGGGCTTGCGCAGCAACCAGCGCGCCCGCGACAGGATCAGGTTGCCGTGGCGCACGCGCGGCAGGAACGGCATGTCCTCGAGCACGCCCCACGACCACGTCGAGCTCGTCGTGTGCTGGGTCTCGTGCGAGCACAGGAAGCGATAGATCGCGAGGCTGCGCATCGTGTAGTTGTGCGCGGTCGCCATCCGCGGCCGCACCTCCTTGCCGAGCCGACGCGAGCGCAAGACGACGCGATCGCCGCTGACGGACACGAGCAGATCGGAGATCGCGAGCTGGCGATCCGGCTCCGCGCCGCTCGCGCCGAGGTAGGGGATCTCGTAAGCGCGCAGCACGGGACGCAGGAGGATGTTGCCGACGCGGCCCTCGGGGAGATGGACGACCTCCGCGAAGATCGCGTCGGTCGCGGCAGCCTGCTCGTGCGCGACGAGCTCGCCGACCAGCGCCGTGATCTCCGGCGAGCCGTGGCAGAACCGGCCGAGCATGCGCGTCGCGGACGCGCCCCCGAGACCGTTGAGCCGGAGCTGGAACTCGCCGCGGTCGATCGCCTCCGCCGAGCTCGCGATCAGCGTCGCGCCGAGGTGCACGGTGTCGGCGAACACGGCCTCGGTGGGCGCGGCGAGCGCGTCGATGTCGGCGGCCGTCAGCTCGATCTCGAGTGCGCCGGCGCGCGCGGCGTCGCCGATCAACGTGACGAGGCGCGCGTTGCGACCCGACCACGCGACCTGCGCCGCGCCGAAGCGCCCCGGGAAGGCGAGGTCGTGGACGAGCGGCGCTTGCGCGAGATCCGCCGGGGCGTCGCCGAAGCCGATCCCGGACTCCTCGTCGAGCACCTCGACGAGCGGCACCTCGCGGGTCTCGTAGCGCGTCGCGAAGGCCTCGCGAAACTTCGACCAGGCGTCGGTGGTCGGGCGCGGTGGCGCCAGGCGCTTGACGAGCGCGAACGCCTGCTCGAGCGCGGTCACCACGCGCGGTCCGAGCGAGGCCTCCGGCATCGCGACGTGCAGATCGGCCTGGAACAAGCGCGCGAGGTCGACCTCGACGGGAAGCGCGGCGAGGTCGCGCGCGATCGCGCGATACGCGTCGGGCGGTGCGCCGTGCGCGTCGTCGATCGCCGCGAGCCGGCGCGTCGTGTCGGAGAGGATGGTCGCGGTCGCGCGCCCGCTCGGCAGCGCCGCGAGCATCTCGGTGACGACCGTGCTCGGCTCGGCACCGGTCACGCGCGGCGCGAGGGTCGGCACGAGCACCTGGGCAGCGACGAGCTCGGTGAGGTAGTCCTCGATCTCGTCGCGCGCGAGCTCCGGGTCGGCGGCGAGCATGTCGCCGATCGCCGCGAGCGTGGCACCGTCGCGGGCGCGGTCGAGGACGGCGTCGAGGTGATCGGTGACCTCGACCGCGACCAGGTGATACGAGCGGATCTCGCCGATCCTCGACTCCGCGTAGCGCCAGCGATCGCCGCTGCGATACAGGCTCGAGCTCGGCACGAACGTGAGCTCGGCGCGCAGCGCGGGATCGGCGACCAGCTTGTCGCACAGCTTCGCGAGGTACTCGTTGTCGAGGCGGGTGTGGCGCCGGTGCGCGGCGCGGGGCGCGAGCGCGAGGTGCGTCGTCGGTCCGAAGTCGCCGCACGCGACGCCCGAGAACAACCCGAACGGCGTCGCGCGACTCGCCATGCGCGCGATGTAGCGGATCAGCGACCGCTCGAGCGCGGGCTCCGCCGCGGTCGTCGTCCGCCACTCGTCGAGCTGCGCGGCGAGCCCCGGCGACGCGACGAACAGGGCCTCGCGGATCCCGGCGTCGTCGAGCAGCGCGCGCAGCCCCCCGCGCGGATCGGCCGCGAGCCCCGCGAGCGCGGCGAACGGCAACACCGGGGCGCGGATCACGAACCGCGCGGCCAGGCGATGGCTCGACTTCACGGCGCGCCCCGGATCGGAAGATCGACCAGCAACAGGCGATCCCAATCGGGATCGATCGGCGCGATCGCGGCCGCGAGCGCGAGGCCGAGCCCGATGCGCCCGTCGAGGAAGTCGGGCGTCGGCAGCGGCTGCGTGATCGCGAGGGTCGTGAGGTACCACCGGCGGGCGAGCTCGGCAAAGCGGTCGTCGCCGGTCGCGTGAAACATGCGATTCGCGATGTGCGCGAGCCCGACGGTGCCGTGACAGACGCCGGTGTCGACGATGCCGGTGCGCGAGACCGGCCGCGCGAGCGCCTCGCGCATGAGCGCCTCGACGCTCGGGCGATCGGCCTCGGCGTTCCACAACACGGCGAGCACGCCGGGGTCGCCGTAGCACCACGCGGTCCGCGCCGTGCTCGAGTGATCCGGCTGCGCCAGCGTCGGAAACCGGGACGCGCTCGGATCCGGCGTGCGCTGCGCGAGCTGCCAGCGGATCGCGCCCTCGCACAACGGATGGCCGAGTCGCGCGAGCACCGCGATCACACCCGGGACGCCGTGCGCGACGCCGCAGTTGTACCAGCCGGTCGGGTTGCGCTCGCGCTCGGCCGGTGGCACCAGCTCGACCGGCGAGTGCCAGGTCACGAGCTCGCCGGTGCGCTCGGCGATCTGCTCGAGATGTCCGGCGATCGCCGCGAGCCCGAGCTTGGCGAGCGGGACGTCGGGGCCGCGCTCGAAGAAGTACACCGCGATCCCGACGAGGCCGCCGATCAGGTCGTAGTAGCCGAGCCAGCGTGGCTCGCGCAGCGCTTCGACGAGCCGCGCGTCGATCAGGTCGAGGATCTCGTCCGCGCCGTCCGCGCAGTGCGCGATCGTCCAGCCGAGCCCCGCGAGCCCGTTGTACAGCGCGGGGCCGCGCACGCCGCGCTCGAACACGCTGGGCAGCCGTTCGAGCGCGGCATCGTGATGCGCCGCGTAGGCGTCGCCGAGCACGGGCGCGACGTACGACCAGAACAGCGCGAGGTCCTCGATCGGATCGGTCTGCGTCGCGAGCTCGTCGGCGATCGCGGCCAGTGCCGCGCGTGCGCGATCGGCCTCGGCGCCGACGAGGAGCGGCGTCCAGCTCACTTCGGGCTGGCCTTTGGATGGACGCGGCACACGATCCCGGCCTGGAGCGCGCCGAGTGGCGCGGTGAGCTCGGCGTCGGCGAGGATCATCTGCGCGACCGGATCGAGGCCGGGTGCGACGTGGCGCACGACGCCGGTCGTCGTGATGCCCTGCGCCTCGATCGTGATGTCCACCGGATCGCCGGGCGAGACCGTGCCGAGCTTGTCCGACGGGATCGCGAACTTCACGAACAGCTCGTCGCTCGAGATCACGCGCAGCACCGGGGCACCCTCGATCACGCGCTCGCCGGTCTGCGCGTAGATCAGCGCGACGCGCCCGCCGAGCTGCGCGACCAGGCTGGTGTCGACCAATTTGCTCTGGAGCGCTGCGATCCGCACGCGCTGCTCGCCGACGGTCGCCTCGGCGCGCGCGACCGCCATCGACGCCTTGCGATCGTTGAACTCGGCGGCGGTGACCTCACCCTGCGACACCACGTTCTCCTTGAGCGCGCGCTCCTCGCGCTCGAGCGCGGCGTGCGCCGCCTTGCGCTCGACATCTGCGACCGCGACGCCCGCCGCGGCCGACTTCAACGTCGCGTTGGCGACCGCGAGCTCCTCGCGCAGCGGCCGATCGTCGAGCCGCGCGAGCCGCTGGCCGGCGGCCACGCGATCGCCGAGCTTGACGTCGAGCGCGACGACCGTGCTGGTGAACGGCGCGAACACCTCGGTCGATTCACGCGGGGTCAAGACACCGACATAGCCGCTCGCCTCGGGGTGCTCGGGCTCGGTCGGCGTCGGCGTCGGCGGCGCCATCGGCTCGATCGCCGGATCGCCGCCCACCGGGGCGACCTCGGGCTCCGCCTCGCGACAGGCAGCGAGCGCCGCGAGCAGGATCAGCCGCTTCACGCCGAGCCCCGCGCGTCGGGCTGGAGCTGCGCCGCGACCAGTCGCGCGTAGTACTCGCCTCGCGCCAGCAGCTGGTGGTGCGTGCCGGACTCGACGACCTCACCGGCGTGCATCACGAGGATGATATCCGCATCGACGATCGTCGACAGCCGGTGCGCGAGCACGATCTGCGTACATGCCAGCGTCCGCAGGTTCTCGATCACGCGCCGCTCGGTCTCGCTGTCGAGCGCGCTGGTCGCCTCGTCGAGGATCATGATCGGTGGGTGATGCACGACCGCGCGCGCGAGCGCGATGCGCTGGCGCTGGCCGCCCGACAGCGAGTTGCCGCCGTCGGACAGCACCGAGTCGTAGCCCATCGGCATCGCGAGGATGTCGTCGTGGATCACCGCGAGGCGCGCGGCCTCGACCGTGTCCTCGAACGACGCGCTCGGTGAGGTCAGGGTGATCGCGTTGCGGATCGATCCGGCGAACAGCGACGGCGCCTGGAACACCGTGCCGATCTGCCGCCGCAGGCTCTTGAGCTCGAGGTGCGTGAGGTCGTGCCCGTCGTACATGACCTTGCCCTCGGTCGGCCGGTACAGGCCGGCGAGCATGCGCGCGAGCGTCGACTTGCCGCAGCCGGAGCGGCCGACGATCGCGATCGTCTGGCCCGGCTTGATGTCGATGCTGACGTTGCGCACGACGAGCGGCGCCGTATCGCCATAGCGGAACGAGACGTTCTCGAGCGAGATCCGGCCGGTCAGGCGCGGCGCGCGGGTCACCTCGGTGCCGGTCTGCTCGGGCTCGGTCCGCAGCACGTCGTCGACGCGATCCATGTAGCCGCCGAGCAGCTGGAGCTGCAGCGCGCTGTTCACCATCGTCGCGAGCGGGCCGAGGAAGCCGGCCGCGAGCGCGTTGACCGCGAGCATCTCGCCGAGGCTGAGGTCGCCCGCCATCACCTGCAGCGCGCCGAGCATGAGGATCACGATCGGCGACGCGGTGGTGATCAATCCGTTGAGCGCGTCGACGGTCGCCTGGACGCGCCCGCGATCGAGCGACACGTTGAGCTCGTCGACGTAGAGGTTCGACCAGCGCTCGACCGCGCGATCCTCGGCCGCCGCGGCCTTCAGCGTCTCCATGCCGCCGAGCATCTCGACGAGGAACGACTGCGAGCGCGACTGTGCCTCGAGCGACCGCGCCATCATCTCGCGATAGCTGCGGCGCGACAGCAGGTAGACCGTGACCTGGACGAACCCGAGGCCGAACACGATGAAGCCCATCAGCCGGGCGAGCCACAGGATCAGGACCGCGTAGCCGACGACGAGCACGCCATCGAGCAGCGCCGACAGCGTGTTCGTCGTCAGCGTCTCGCGCACGGTGGCGTTGTTGTTGATCCGCATCAGCAGATCGCCGGCGGAGCGCCGCTGGAAGAACTGGTACGGCAGGCGCGCGAGATAGTCGACGAACCCGAGCGTCAGCCGCGTGTCGAGGTTCGTGCGCAGCTGCAGGAGCAGGTGCGCGCGCACCAGCGTCGAGACCAGCTGGAACACGAGCATCCCGCCGAGGCCGATCGCGGTGACCGCGAGCAGGTTGCGATCCGCGCGGGGCACGACGCGATCGACGATCACGGCGGTCACGAGCGGCAACGCGAGCGCGAACAGCCGCAACAACACCGACGTGACGACGACGCGCCACAACACGTGGCGTTGCCCCGCGAGCTGGCGGAAGTACCAGGCGAACCGGCCCTTGCCGCGCTTCTTCTTCTCGAAGGTGTCCGACGGCTCGAACACCAGCGCGACGCCGGTGAACGACTCGCCGAACTTCGCGAGCGCGACCGTGCGCGGCCCCGCGGCCGGATCGACGATGTGGACCCCGGCGCTCGACAGCCGCTCGAACACCACGAAGTGATTGAACTCCCAGTGGAGGATCGTGCCGGCCGGCAGGTAGCGCAGGCTCGCGACGTCGAGCCCGATGCCGCGCGCACGCAGGTTGAAGCGCTCGGCGCCGCGGACGATCGCCGCCGCGTCGACGCCGTCGCGCCCGCTGCCGCCGACCGCCTCGCGCACCGTGTCGAGCGTGACCTCGTGCCCGAGGTGCCCGAGCACCATCGCGAGGCACGCGGCGCCGCAGTCGGTCCACTCCATCTGCTGGACGTACGGCACCCGCTTGCCGCGCCGGCCGCGCTCCAGGCGCTCGAGCGAGGGGAACAGCTCCGCCGGCGTCGTCGGTTCGCTCACTTCGACAGCCCCGGCAACATGGCCTCGATCACCGTGCGCGACGCGAGCCGGATCTCGACGACCCCGACCATGCCGTCGTGGAGCTGGAACTTCTGGCCGTCGGACTCGAACTCGGGCGTCCCCAGGCGCGCCTCGACGACGACGACCGTGCCGGTGAGCGGCAGGCTGTCGCCGAGCCGATCGCCGAGATAGCGCGCGCGCGCCTCGGTCGCGCCGAGCACCTCGGAGCTCACCGCGCGCACCTCGGTGGTCAGCTCGGCGCCGCGAAACCCGGGCAGCGTCAGCCGGAGCTTCTGGTGCGGGCGGAGCCGGGGCCGATCGGTGCCGGGCAGGAACGCGAGCACCGAGAGGCCCTCGGTGGTGTCGGTCTCGACGACGGACAGCACGACCTTGCCGGGATCGACGCGCTGGCCGTTGCGCACGAGCACCTCCTTGACGAGGCCACTTCGCGGTGCGCGGATCACGCGCGACTCGACGGTCGCGCGCGCCGACTCGCGCTGCGAGACGATCTGCGACAGCGCCTGGCGAACGCTCGGATCGGCGGGTGACTGGAGGTAGCCGACGAGCTTGCGCTCGAACTCGGTGTCGAGCGCGTGGAGGTGACCGATCTGTTCGGTGTCGTGCAGCCGCGCGAGCACCTGCCCGGCCACGACCTTCTGGCCGCGGGCGACCTCGAGCGACGCGATCGTGCCCGACTCGTACGCGACGATCTCGTTGCGCCCGGTGAACCGCACGACCGCCGGGCCCTGCGCGTACTGGTTGACGTGCGCGATCACGACGAACGCGCCGGCCCCGATCAGCGTCGCGAGCACGATCCAGTAGGCGGCCCGCACCCAGCCCGGGTTCACGCGCACGACATCGCCGCGGTGACCGCGCCGGATCAGGTGGACGATCGCCTGCTGGCGAAACATCTCCGAGGGCCCCTGGTCGAGCCGATCGCCGAGGATGTCATCGACGTCCTGGCGCATCGCGAGCTGGAGCACGTACGGCGACCACGCCGCGGCGAAGGCCTCGAGGACGTCGAGATCCGCCGTCGTGAACGCCGGCTTGGTCTCCGCGCGGATCGCGACGAGGATCGCGTGGACGTGCCCGTCGGGCCCGGCGACCGGCTGGACCGCGATCCGCTCGCGCCCGGTACCTCCGGGATCGTCGACGGCGGCGAGGTACTGCGGATCGTCGGCGGCGTGGGGCAGCGTGATCCCCGAGATCGAGCGCATCGCGAAGCCGGCGAGGCCGGCCGAGGCATGCCCGCCCTCATCGCCGTCGAGGCCCGACCAGAACGCGCCCTCGTCCTCGTCGCAGAACAGGCAGCGCGCGCGATCGGCGGCGACCAGCTCGATCACCGCGCCGATCGCCGCCTTGGCTGCCTCGGCGGGCTCGACCGCCTTGCCGACCTTGCGCGCGGTCGAGGCCATCGCCGCGACGATCGCGGGGTGGGCCTCGCGCGCGGGCCCGGCCGGGAGCTCCGCGGCGGCCTGCGCGAGCAGCCCGCGCACGCGATCCTGCGGCATCGACCGCGCGAGCCGGTAGAACACGCGCACGCGCTGATCGTCGACCTCCGGCATCACGCCGGCCGCGTCGGCGAGCAGGAAGGTCATCGGCGGGCGACGCTCGGCGTCGAGCCACTGCGACGCGCGCGCGAGCAGATCGCTGCCGGTCATGTCGTCGAGCATCGTCCCGACGATCACCAGCCGCGCCTGCCCGCTCGCGATCCGGTCGAGCGCGAGGCTGCCGGTCTCGACGACCTCGAGGTCGAACGACCCGGCCACAACGGCACGCAGCCATTGTTGCGCTGCCGAATCGGCATCCGCGAGGAGGACGCGCGGCACGCCGAGGCCCGCACGCGCGCGAACCTGGGCCGTCTCGCCCCCCTCGATCGACATCGACCCACAATCTAGCAAATGGCGTTCGCGCTTGGTGGGTACGGCGCGAGCATGGACAATGGCCGATCATGAAACGTGCCATCGCGGCCACGCTGCTCGCCCTGCTCTCGTCGATGGCCGAGGCCGATCCGATGCGGCTCGGAGACCTCGTCGCGACCGCGGTTCGCCAGGCTCCCGAGCTCGCGCACGCGCGCCTCGATCTCGCGGTCGCGCGGGCGAGCGCGCTGCGGGCCCGCGGGATCGAGGACGTCCACGTCGGCGCGAACGCCCAGATCCAGGCCGATCGCTCGAGCTCGATCAGCGTGGTCGGCAACGACAGCCAGCGGGTCGTCGGTGCCGGCGCGTCGGTCAGCAAGCTGCTGTCGACCGGTGGCACGCTCGGGCTCGCGCTCGACGGCTCCCGGACGCAGACCAAGGCCGCGCTCGACGGCGTCACGCGCGTCGGCTACGAGTCGTCGATCTCGGTGTCGCTCACCCAGCCCCTGCTGCGCGGCGCCGGCGCGGCCACCGTCGAGGCGCCGATCCGTGCCGCCGACCTGCAGACCGAGGCCACCCACCTCGCCGCCGAGGCGCGGGCCCGCGACCTCGTCGTCGCGCTCGCGCGCGCGTACCACCAGGTCGAGCTCGCCCGCGCGCAGCTCGAGGTCAGAAAGCTCGGGCTCGAGAGCGCGCGCAAGCAACAGGAGCTCACCGAGGGCCAGATCCGCGCCGAGAAGGTCGCGCGCAGCGAGCTGCTCGCCGTGCAGGAGGCGATCGCGGTGCACCAGCAGGACGTGATCGCGGCCGAGCAGACCATCCTCGAGCGCTCGCTCGCGCTGCGCGAGCTCGCCGGCCTCGAGCTCGTGCCCGACGCGATCGCGATCGAGACCGAGCCGCTGCCGCCGCTGCCAGCCGGCGACCTCGAGCTCGCGACGCTGCTCGCGACCGCGACCGAGCGCAGCGTCGTGCTCGCCGGGCTCGCCGCCGCCGAGCGCATCGCGGCGACCAACCTCGCCGGAGCCGAGGGCACCAGCCGCGACCGGCTCGATCTGCAGGTCGCCGCCGGGCCGCTCGCGACCGGCAGCACGTTCGGCGGCGCGGTCGCCAACACCGTCGAGCTCGGCGGTTACGCGGTGCAGGCGAGCCTGGTGTTCGATCGCGCGATCCAGCACCGCACCGAGCGCGGCTCGATCGCGATCGCGCGGACCGCACTCGAGCGGGCGCGCATCGATCAGCGCGCCGCCCGCCTGCATCTCGCGGTCACCGCGACCCGAGCGGTACAGCGCGCGCACGCCGCGACCGCCAGCTTCGACCTCGGCGTCAAGGCGATCGCGCTCGCCGAGCAGAACATCGAGGCCGAGCAGCACCGCTTCGAGCTCGGCAAGTCGACGAACTTCGACGTGTTGCGCCGGCAGGACGAGCTCGAGCAGGTCCGGCTGCGCAACGTGGCGTTCGTCGTCGACTACCTCGACGCGCGCGCCGATCTCGACGGGCTCACCGGGGAGATCCTCGCGAAGTACGGCGTCGTGATGCCGTGACTACTTGCGCAGGCCGTACTGCCGCATCTTCGTGAAGAACGTGCGCAGCGGCATGCCGATCAGCTCGGCGGCCTTGGTCTGGTTGCCGCCCGCGACCTCGAGCGCCTGCGACATCCGCTGGATCTCGAGCGCGCGGACCTCGTCGGCGATCGGCACGAACGTCTTCGGCAACGCGGCCCCGATCGCGGGACTCGCGACCGCGGCGACCACCGGGATCGGGCCGAGCCGCTCGGCGACCTGCGCGGCGCTCAGCGTGCCGCCGGTCAGCGTCGCGGCGAAGTACTCCATGACGTTCTTGAGCTCGCGCACGTTGCCCGGCCAGCGATAGGCCTCGAGCGCGCTCAGCGCGTCGGGCTCGATCACGATGACCGGGTGGTTCGCGGCGCGGCACGCATCGACCAGGAACAGGTCGCCGAGCAGCACGAGCTCGCGGCGTCGCTCGCGCAGCGGCGGCACCTGCAGCGTCGCGGCGTTGAGCCGGAACAGCAGATCCTGGCGGAACCGGCCGGCGTCGACCTCGGCCTCGAGGTTGCGATTGGTCGCGGCGACGAGCCGCACGTTGATCTCGCGCTCGCGGACATCCCCGACACGCGTCAGGCGCTTGGTCTCGAGCACGCGGAGCAACTTCGCCTGGATCGCGAGCGGCAACTCGCCGATCTCGTCGAGGAACACGGTGCCGCCGTTCGCGACTTCGAGGAGGCCGAGCTTCTGGCCGACCGCGCCCGAGAACGCGCCGCGCTCGTAGCCGAACAGCTCGCTCTCGACGAGGTTCTCCTGGATCGCGGCGCAGTTGAGCGCGACCAGCGGCTTGTCGCGGCGCGGCGAGCGCTCGTGCACCATGGTCGCAGCGAGCTCCTTGCCGCTGCCGGTCTCGCCGACGATCAGCACCGGCAGATCGACGCGCGCGAGCCGCTCGACGAGCGCGTACAGCCGCGCCATCGCGGGATCGGCGACGACGACGTTGCGCTGGCCGATCCGGTACGTGCGCAGCGTCGTGGCGGCACCGGCGACGACGCTCGTCGTGGTGCCAGCCGCCGCCGCACGCGCGCTGATGATCAGCGAGTCGGCGTCGTGCCCGTCCATCGGGCACACCGCGTAGCCGATCTTGATGTCGACGTGCCGCAGCAGCTCCCGGATGCGCTTGGCCATCGGGTCGGCCTCGTCGCGCCCGGTCTCGGGCGCGAGGATCACGAGCTGCTGCGGATCGATCCAGGCACCGAGATCGAGGCCGCGCAGCGAGACCAGCGCGCGGTTGACGTCGTCGTGATCCTTCGCGTTCGCGAGCAACCCGCACATCACCGCGACCGGTCGCTGGTAGCGCAGCGAGCGCTCGAGCTCCTCGTCGAACCGCTCGCGCAGCGCGGCGTAGCTCAGCCAGCGCGAGTGCATCGTCGACGGCGCGCTGGTGTACAGCACGAGCGTCGCCGAGCAGATCGCGAGCGAGTCTCCGGAGACGATCTTGCGCTCGCCGACGAGCTTCTGGCCGTTGATGTACGAGCCGTTGTGGCTGCCGAGGTCGGTGAGGACCACGGTGGTGTCGACGATCCGGATGGTGGCGTGGCGCCGCGACACGGCGTTGTCGCGCAGCCGCAGCTCGGCCGCGTCGCCGCGCCCGACCACGATCTCGCCCGACGTCGGGAGCTCGAACACCCAGGAGGCACCGCGCTCGAACACCAGGATGTAGCCTCGGCCGGTGAGATCGACGCCTGCGACGTTCTCCGGCGTCTTCTCGCCGGAGGTCATCGTCGCGGAGATCTCGTCGCCCGTGGTAACGTCGTGCATTCGCCTACCCTGACTCTGTCCTATCAGACTTTGTGCCACCACTCGAAGAGCTGACCGGCCGAACCCTCGGGGACTTCGTCGTCCGCCACAAGATCGGCGAAGGCGGATTCGGCGCGGTGTATCGCGCGGAGCAGCCGCTCCTCGGGCGCGAGGCGGTGATCAAGGTCCTCCACAACCGCCACCGCTCGAGCAAGACCGTGCTCCAGCGGTTCCTTCGCGAGGCGCGGCTGGCGTCGAAGCTCGACCACCCGTACGCCGCGCATATCTACGCGTTCGGCGCCGAGTCCGACAACCTCATGTGGATCGCGATGGAGTACGTGAAGGGTCAGTCCCTCCACGAGTTGCTCCGGAGCAAGGGCCCGATGCCGCTCGAGGAGTTCGTCCCGCTGCTCGATCGGATCTGCGAGGTGCTGCAGGCCGCGCACGATCTCGGCATCGTCCACCGCGACATCAAGCCCCCGAACGTCATGGTCGTGCAGCGCTCGGGCCGCGCGTTTCCCAAGCTGCTCGACTTCGGGATCGCGAAGCTCGCCGAGGAGCCGCGCGTCGCCGTGTCGTCGCCGGAGATCGCGATCCCGCCGCCGAGCCCGTCCGGTGGCGCGCTGGCGCCGCACGATCGCGACGGGTCGCCGACGGAGAACACGGTGTCGTTCATCGGCCAACCCGGCGGCGCGCTCGCCGCGGGTGGGTTCGCGCGCGTCAAGCGACACCAGACCGCCGGACTCGCGGAGACCCAGCAGGCCGACACGCCATCGTCGCTGTCGTCGCTATCCGACGAGCACGAGCCCGCGCTCACCGAGGCCGGCGCCGCGGTCGGATCGCCGCCGTACATGGCTCCCGAGCAGTGGGACGACTCGGCCGCGGCGACCGCGCGCACCGATCTGTACGCGCTCGGCATCATGACGTACGAGGCGCTCACCGGCCGGCGCCCGTTCGTCGGCAACACGCTCGCCGTGCTCGCGATCGCGCACGCGAGCGCGCCGGTTCCCCCGCTCGGCGGCACGCTGCCGGTCGCGCTCGACGACGTGATCGCCAAGGTGCTCGCGAAGTCGCCGGCCGATCGCTTCCCGACCGCGATGGCCTTCGCGCAGGCGATCCGCACCGCGGCCGGCTTCGGCAGCCAACCACTTCCGAACCTCGACGACGATCTGCGCGCGTCGGTCGAGGCGAGCTTCCCGCAGCCGCTCGCCGAGGCGGTCGCCGCGTTCCACGCCGCGCGCAACGCCCACCAGGGTCGCGACGCGCTGCGCGACATCGCGAGCACCGCGATCCGCTACGTCGCGCTCGTCGCGCTCGCGTCGCAGGCGCAGGTGCACCGCACCGACTCGAACGCCGCGACGTCGATCGCCGAGCGCTTCCGCGACCTGCGCCGGCGCGCCTTGATCGACGAGGAGTGGCTGCTGCTCGCGCGCGAGCTCACCGCGCCGTTCACGAGCCAGCCGCAGACGCACCCGATGCCCGAGCTCGTCGCGCTGCTCCATCCCGCCACCGATCACGACGTGCTCGCCGCGGTCGCACAGGTGCAGCTGCAGGAGCCCGACGCGCTGGTCAGCGTGCGCGCGAGGCTGCCGGAGATCACGCGTCTCCTGCGCGCGCTCACGTTCCTCGCCGACTATCCGCTCGTGGTCGCCACCGACGGGCGCGCCGAGGCGTGGATGGGCGTGCGCCGGCCGCGCCGCGTCGCGCTCGAGATCCACGGTCGCTCGGTCGAGCCCGGCAAGCCGATGATCGTCGACGCCGGCGGCCGCCCGGTCGTCGCGCTGTGGCCGCTCGTGCAGACGTCGATGCCGATGCCGGGTGCGCCACTCGAGCTGTTCTTGCTCGACGGCCGTGGCCGGAGCGGCGTGCGCCTCGTCGCGATGCCGCAGGCGCTCGAGCGCCAGGACGAGCACGTCCTCGAGTGGATCGCCGAGCGCTTCCCGGATCGCGAGCGCGACACGCCGGTCTCCGACAGCCAGGACACGCGCCCGTACCGCGGGCTCGAGCCGTTCACCAGCCGCGACGCCGAGGTGTTCGTCGGGCGCGAGCACGAGGTCGATGCCGCGATCAACCGGCTGCGGACCTCGGCGCTGGTCGCCGTCGTCGGTCCGTCGGGGTCCGGCAAGAGCTCGTTCGTCCACGCCGGGATCCTGCCGTCGCTGCCCGAGGGCTGGGCGACGATCTCGGTGCGGCCCGGCGCGACGCCGATCGCCGCGCTCGAGCTCCGGCTGCGGCGCGCCGGGCTCGCGTCGACCGATCTCGCGGCCGCGCTCGCGAGGGATCACGGCGCGCTCGGCGAGCTGTTCCAGAGCCGCGCGAAGCCGACCGTGCTCGTCATCGATCAGTTCGAGGAGCTGTTCACGCTCGGCGCGTCCGTCGACGAGCGCCGGCTCTACGTGCGCGCCCTGCTCGCCGCCGCGCAGTCGCCCGATGACAAGCTGCGCGTCGTACTCACGTTGCGCGACGACTTCTTGTCGCGCGCGACGCAGCTGCCCGAGCTCCGCGATCGGTTGCCGACCGCGCTGTTCCTGCTCGGCACGCCGGGCCGGCTCGACCTCGTGCGGATCCTCACGAAGCCGCTCGCGCGCCAGGGCTTCGACTTCGACGATCCGACGCTTCCCGATCGCATGATCGACGACGTCGCCGAGACGCCCGGCGCGCTCGCGCTGTTGTCGTTCACCGCCAGCAAGCTGTGGGAGCTCCGCGATCGCCACTTCCGGCAGCTCACGCGCAAGGCCTACGTCGCGCTCGGCGGGGTCGCCGGCGCGCTCGCGCAGCACGCGAACACGACGATCGACGAGCTGCCGCCGAGCGAGCAGCGGCTCGCGCGCACCGCGTTGCGCCACCTGGTGACCGCCGAGGGCACGCGCGCGGTGCTGTCGCGCGTCGAGCTCGATCAGCTGCTCCGCGATCCCGCGGCGTCGACCGTGATCGAGAAGCTCGTCGCCGCGCGCTTGCTGACCGCGACCGAGGCCGAGGCCGGCGACGACGGCATCGAGATCATCCACGAGGCGCTCGTCGTCGCGTGGCCGCGGCTCGCCGACTGGCGGCGCGAGGACGCCGAGGGCGCGCGGCTCCGCGATCAGGTCCGCGCGGCCGCGCGCCAGTGGATCGATCGCGGCAAGCCGAGCGGCCTGCTGTGGCGCGACGACGCGCTCGCCGAGCTCGAGGTCTGGCGCGCGCGCCATCCTCAGCCGCTGACCGACGCCGATCAGGCGTTCGTGACCGCGAGCCTCGCCGACGCCAAGCGCGGTCGACGCCTCCGGCGCGGCGTGATCATCGCCGTGCTCGCCTTCATGGCCGCGGCGGTCGCGGTGTTGATCTTCGCGAACCAGCGCACCGCGGCCCAGCAACGCATCGCCGAGCAGGAGCGCATGCTCGCGCAGCAGCTGCGCGACACCGCCGAGCAGAACCTGACCAAGCAGTACTTCGAGACCGGACGCCAGCTGTTCGTCAGCGGCGACGCCCCGCGGGCGCTCGCGTATCTCGACGAGGCGTTTCAGCGTGGCGTCGACACGCCGGCGATGCGCTACCTCCTCGCGGGCGCGAGCGCACCGCTGCGAGGCGAACGACTCGTCCTGCGCGGCCACACGGACAAGGTGCAGAAGGTCCGGTGGTCGGCGGATGGTCGCCGCCTGCTCAGCGCGAGCGCCGATCACACCGCGCGCCTGTGGGACGCCGCGAGCGGGCGCTTGCTCGCTGCGCTCGACACCCAGGCCAGCGTGTTCGACGCGCGCTTCGATCCGAGCTCGCAGCGCGCGGTCACCGCGAGCCAGGACGGCCGCGTGCGGATCTATGACCGCGAAGGCGCGCTCGTTCGCACGCTCGAAACCGACGGCAGCCTCTCGGCATGGGCCAGCTTTTCGCCCGACGGCACGCTGATCGCGGCGACGACGTACAACGGCGGTGCATATCTCTGGGACGCCGCGACCGGCACGCCGATCGCGACCATCGCCGACCCCTTCGCCAGCGCCGGCGCGTTCTCGCCCGACGGTGCGCGACTCGTCGTGGCGGGATCGGAGCTCGCGATGTTCGACACCCACACCGGCAAGCGCGTCGCGACCATGACGGGACATGCGTCTCTCGTGAGTTACGCCGCGTACAGCCACGACGGCAAGTACGTGGTCTCGACGAGCGTCGACCAGACGGCGCGGCTGTGGGATGGCAAGACCGGCGCGTTGCTCGCGACGATGCGCGGCGATGGCTCGGTGACGCTGGCAGACTTCGCCCCTGATGATCGCACGGTCACCGTGATCAGCGACGGCAGCGCGGCGAAGGTGTGGAGCGTGCCCGGCGGCGAGATCAAGGCGACGCTCGACGGTCACGCGACGGGTGCGGCCACCGCGCTCTACGACCCGACCGGGCGCCTGATCGCCACCGGTGGAGCCGACGCGAGAGCGGTGATCTGGGATGCGGCCTCCGGGGCACCGCTCGCGACGCTCCAGGGTCACGGGGGCACGGTGATCGCGCTCGCGTTCTCTCCCGACGGGAGGTCGATCGCGACCGGCAGCTACGATGGCACCATCCGGATCTGGGATCCGAAGGTGACGCCGTTGACCGGGATCCTCGAGCACGGATCCGAGATCGCGAGCGCGCAGCTATCGCCCGACGACACGCTCGTGGCGACCGCGACGAACGATCAGGTCGTGTGGTTGTGGAAGTCGACCGGCGAGCTGGTCAGGAAGCTCGAGGGCCACGCGAAGACGCCCGAGGTCAAGGCCGACGATCCGATCGTCCGGTTTCGCGGCGACGGCAAGTTGCTCGTCAGCGGTGGTGACGACGGCCAGCTGATCGCGTGGGACCCGGCAACCGGCGCCGAGGTCGCGCGCGCGCAGGGCACGTCGCCCATCGTCGACCTCCAGTTCACCACGCACGGCGACGTCGGGTTCGGCGAGCTGTCCGGCAAGGTTGGCCTGTGGACGGTCGGCACCTCGCCGCGCTGGCTCCCCGGCACGGGCAAGAAGGAGATCCGTCGGATCGCGGTCTCGAAGGATGGCGCGCTGCTCGCCGCCGGCGGGTTCGACCAGGTCGTACGGATCTGGCGGACGGCCGACGCGACGCTCGTCGGCAAGCTCGATGTCGGCGCGCGGATCTGGGACGTCGCGTTCTCGCCCGATGCGCGCGACCTCGTGGTCGGGCACGACGGCGCGGCCTCGTTGATCGAGCTCGGGACGATGCACGTGCTCCATCGCTTCGCCCACAACGGCTACGTCGAAGGGGCACGCTTTCGCCCGGATGGCGCGCAGATCGTCACGGCGAGCGAGGACGGCACCGCGGCGCTGTGGAACGTCGCGACCGGCGCACGCGAGGCGGTGCTGTCCGGTCACGGTCGGGTCGTGTTCGCCGCCGACTACGATCCGAGCGGACGGTTCGTGCTGACGGGCGGGAGCGATCGGCTCGCGCGGCTGTGGGACAGCCAGACTGGCGTGTTGCTCCAGCTCCTGCAGGGGCACTCGATCGGGGTCTTCAACATCCAGCTCCACGCCGGTCGCTACCTCAGCGCCGACACCACTCGCGTGTGTGTCTGGCGGCTCGATGTGGAGACCGCGACCCGTGCCGAGATGGAGGCGTTCGACCGCTGCCATGTCCCATGGGCGATCGTCGAGGGCCAGCTCGTGCCGCGGGAGTTGGACTGCCGTGCAAGATCGGCATTGCCGACCATGCCGAACTAGCACGACACGCTGAAATGACATGCCACTTCTCGTTTGATCTCGATATCTTGGCCCAGGCACGTCACCTGCACAGCAACTCGGACGGAGGCCACGATTATGAAGCGCGACCGCAAGAGGCTGACGTTCAACAAGGAATCGATTCGCGACCTGACGCCGAGCCACCTGGCCCAGGTGGCCGGCGGTCTCATCAAGACGGCGGTCGGGAGCGTGTGCTCGTACACCGATCAGCAGTGCGGCACCAGCGCGGCCGGATCGATCGGCTGGTGTACGTCGCAGAACTGCCCGCCCGAGACCGCAGGTTGTCACGACTCCTGGGCCTGTTAAGCGCTAGACATCGATCTCGAAGGCCCACTTGCCGCGCCGCGAATGTTCGTCGAGCGCGGCGGTGAGGAGCTCGAGGTACTGCGCGCGCGGGATCTCGTAGGCCCCGAACCGCGCGAGGTGCTCGGTGTGGACCTGGCAATCGATCAGCCGGATGTTCCACGCGTGGAGTTGCTGGACGCAGGCGACGAACGCGATCTTCGACGCGTCCGGTGCGCGCGCGAACATCGATTCGCCGAAGAACGCGGCGCCGAGCGAGACGCCGTACAGGCCGCCGACCAGCTCGTCGCCCTGCCACGCCTCGATCGAATGGGCGTAGCCGAGCTCGTGGAGCTCGCGATAGGCGGTGACCATCTCGGGGATCAGCCAGGTGCCGTTCTGGCCCGGCCGCGGTGCCTTCGAGCAGCCCTCGAGCACCTCCTTGAAGGCGGTGTCCATCGCGAGCCGGTACGGCTTCTTCCGGATCGCCTTCGCGAGGCTGCGCTGGATGATCAGATCGTCGGTCTGCATGATCATCCGCGGATCGGGCGAGTGCCACAGGATCGGGAGGTTCTCCGCGTACCAGGGAAAGATGCCCTCGGAGTACGCGAGCAGCAGCCGATCCGGTCGCAGGTCACCACCGAGGGCGAGCAGGCCATCTTCGGCGAGCTCGACCGGTGGAAACACGAGGCGGTCATCGAGCCGGAAGACCGGCATGCGATCACCATAACTCACACGGCGGCGATGATGCGCTCGAGCGACGCCGCGCGTGCGGCGGGATCGGGCACGAGCGTCGACAGCATCAGCTCGTCGGCGCCGAGCTCGGTCGCGACCGCGCGCAGCCGCGCGGCGACGTCAGCGGGCCCACCGATCACGGCGCCGGTGAAGAACTCGTCCGCGATCGCGCGCTCGTCGTCGCTGAACTGGTACGCGAGCGCCTCGTCGATCGACACGATCGGCCCGCGACGCCCGGTGCGGTTCTTGACGATCGCGACGCGCACCGGTGCGGCGAGGCGCTCGGCCTCGGCCGCGTCGGCGCCGCAGATCGCGGTGATCGCGAGCATCGCGTACGGGGCCGCGAGGTCCCTGCTCGGCTGGAACTGCGCGCGGTAGTGCGCGATCGCCTCCTTCGCGTAGCGCATCGCGAAGTGGCCGGCGAACGCGTAGCGCAGGCCGAGCTGCGCCGCGATCGACGCGCCGGCGAGCGTCGAGCCGAGCATCCACAGGCCACCGATCCGGACGTCGGATGGCATCACGTCGATCTTGGCGAACGGATGCGACGCCGGAAAGTTGCCGCGCTCGAACGCGAGGATCTCGGCGAGCAGCGAGTTGACGTCGGCCTCGCCGCGCTGCAGCGCCGCCGCCGCGACGCGATCGGTGCCCGGGGCGCGCCCGAGCCCGAGATCGATCCGCCCGGGATGCAGCGCCTCGAGCGCGCGGAACACCTCGACGACGTGGAGCGGCGCGTGGTTCGGGATCATGATGCCGCCGGCGCCGACCCGGATCCGCGACGTCACCGCGGCGATGTGCGCGATCAGCACCTCCGGCGCCGAGGCCGCGATGCTCGCCATGTTGTGGTGCTCGGCGAACCAGTAGCGCGTGTAGCCCAGCCGATCCGCGAGCTGCGCGAGCGCGACCGAGTCCCGCAGCGCCTGGCTCGGCGCGACCCCGGCCCCGACCGGGGACAGATCCAGGACGGACAGCTTCATGGGCGCGGTATAGCGCTCGCGACCCGATCGCGCACGACTCCGCGGCTAGCGGCGGCGGCGGCGAAGCAACGCGAGCGCGGGGAGCGCGAGGAGCCAGCCGGCGGACCCACCGGCGCTGCAGCCGCCCGACATCGCCGGAGCGTCGGTCCCGTCACCGCCATCGGTGCTCGGCGTCATCGTCGGATCCATGCCGGGCACGACGGTGAACGCGAGGTTGATCGTGCCGAACGTCTGGCCGCCTTCGGTGAGCAGCATCTGCTGGAACACCGGCGTCTCCTCGGTCGCCGCGGGCGACTCGACCGTCATCTGCACGACGGTCGTCGCGCCGGCCGGCACCACCGCGCCGAGCGTGCCGAACTCGGTCGGCGACACCCAGGTGTCGGCGTCGTAGATCGCGCTCGGATCGCCGCTCGCGGTGACCAGCTGGGTCGAAGCCGGCCACTCCGCGGTGCCGGTGTTCGCGATCGTGATCGCGTACATCAGCTTCTGCTGCGGCTCGACGCGATCGGGGCCGTCGATCGACACGACGTTCGCCTGGTTCGCGCGCGTGCCGCAGGACGGGCCGAGCGCGAAGCCGGTCGCCGGCGACTTCTTGAGCCGCGTCTCGGTCTGCGGGCCGTACGCGCCGTCCTCGGAGATCGTGTCGCTCGGGTTGTTGCGGTTCCACAGCCGCTGGAACGCCTTGGTGTCGAGGCCACGGTTGTCGACCGACGCGGTGTGATCGAAGTGCACCGGATCGCCGGCGACATCGTGCGCCCAGCCGTGGCGCGACATGATCGAGATCCGCGACGAATAGTTCGCGAGATCGACCGCGCGACCGCCCTCGTGATTCGAGTGCCCGACGGTCGCCGCCGCGGTGATGCCGCACGTGCCGGCCTGATACCAGCGGTACAGCAGGTACTGCTGCGCGATCGTGCGGAACGCGCTGTTGACCTGGATCGAGCCTTCCTGGGACGCGGCGACCAGGCCCGCCGCAGCGGTCTTCTCGAGGTACGGCAGGACCGCGTTGCTCGACAACGTCAGGGTCGCGCTCGCCTCGAACGGGACCAGGCTGGTCGCATCGATGCAGCCGACCTCGTCGGAGATCTGCTTGGACAACCCGAGCACGACCGCGGTCGAGCAGCCGCCGCCGGTGGTGTAGGTCGCCACCGTCGCGAGCTGTGCGGTCGAGCTGTAGCTCGGCTCGTCGACGCCGCAGCCGACCAGGCCTACAAGTCCCACACTTCCCGAGAGCAGGACCGTGTGCAACTTGCGGAGCGCAGTCCGCGGTCCGAGGGTGGCGAAGCTGGCGGAAGTGTTGTCGAGCGTCATTGCTGCCGAGTCCTCACGCAAGCGTCGAGCCGAGCCGCGAACCCGGATTTCGTGCGCGAACTGCGCACCGTGGTTCACGCGAGCCGGCGCGCGATGCGCGACTCGGGCACCGATGCACTCGACGGCATGGGAGTCGATTCCCACCGGGAGTCCGCAGTAAGGTGTCGCACCGTGCGGCTCCTGTACTGCGGATCGGGCTGGCTGCCGATCGTCGACGCGATCGCCGCGCGCCTGCCGGCCGGCTCGACGATCGAGCTGTGGGATCGCGCGACGCCCCTGGTCACCGCGATCGAGCCGTACGACGTCGTGATCCCGTCGAACGCGTACCTGACGTCGAAGGTGATCGGCGCGGCCCCGAGCCTGCGCCTGATCCAGCAGACCGCGGCGGGCACCGAGAAGATCGATCACGTCGCGGCCGCATCGTTCGGCATCCCGGTGTGCAACGCGCCGGCGATGAACCACGTCGCGGTCGCCGAGCTCGCGCTCCTGTTGCTGCTGTCGCTCGCGCGCAAGATCCCCGAGGCGCGCGCCGCGTTCGCCTCGCGCGCGGTCGGCGTGCCGGTCGGCATCGAGCTCGCCGGTCGCACGCTCGGCGTGATCGGCATGGGCCGCACCGGCACCGCGTTCGCCGATCGCGCACGTGCGCTCGGCATGACCGTGCTCGGGCTCGCGCGCACCGCGACGGCGAGCGAGCGGCTGCAGTTCTTCGCGGCGTGCGATGCGATCTCGATCCACTGCCCGCTCAACCCGGAAACCCGCGGCCTGGTCGACGCGACGGCGTTCGCGATGATGCGGCGAGGCGCGTTCGTCGTGAACGTCGCGCGCGGCGGCGTGATCGATCGCCCCGCGCTGCTCGAGGCGCTCGCGAGCGGTCGGCTCGGCGGCGTCGGGCTCGACGTCCACTGGGACGAGCCCGCCGATCCGGACGATCCGCTGTACGCCGATCCGCGCGTCGTGGCATTGCCGCATCTCGGTGGATCGACGGTCGAGGCGTTCACCCGGATCGTGGACGTCGTGATCGACAACTTGTCGCGGCTGAACCGTGGAGATTCCCTGTGTTATCGGGTCGCATGAGTTGCTGCATCGGTCGCTTGTGTGGTGGCATCCCAGCACCGTGAGTTGGTTCGCGAAGTACGCTCGATCCTCCATCGGAGCGAAGCAGATGATGGCCGTCACCGGCCTCCTGATGCTTCTCTTCGCCCTCGTCCACATGCTCGGGCATTTCCAGATGTTCGGCGGACAGGACATGTACAACAAGTACGCGGACTTCCTGCAGTCGCTGTGGGAGGTCAAGTGGCCGACGCGCGTCGGGCTCGTCGTGGTGCTCGCGGTCCACGTGTCGTCCGCGCTCGCCGTCACGTCGGCGAACCGCGCCGCGCGGCCGGTCGCCTACGCGATGTACAAGCCGGTCGCGTCGAGCGCCGCGGGTCGCACGATGATGCTGACCGGGCTCGTGATCTTCGCGTTCGTCGCGTTCCACATCGTCCACTTCACGCTCGGCAAGGTCTATCCCGAGTTCTACAACCTGACCGACGCGCAGGGCCGCCACGACGCCTACTCGATGTACGTCCACGCGTTCCAGATCCCGTGGGTCTACGTGGCGTACCTCGTGCCGATGTTCCTCCTGTCGATGCACCTCGGCCACGGCGCGGCGAGCTGGATGCAGTCGCTCGGCATGCGCCACCCGAAGTATCCGACGGACAAGGTCGGTCGCCTCGTCGCGATCGTCCTGTTCATCGGTTTCATGATCCCGCCGACCGCGGTGATCGCCGGCATCATCAAGCTCCCGGGGTTGTGATCATGAAGTTGGATCCACGCGTCCCGAACGGCCCGATCGAACAGAAGTGGTCGAACGCCAAGTTCGATCTCAAGCTCGTCAACCCGGCGAACAAGCGCAAGTACAAGGTCATCGTCGTCGGCTCCGGCCTCGCCGGTGGCGCCGCCGCGGCGACGCTCGCCGAGCTCGGCTACGACGTCGCCTGCTTCTGCTTCCAGGACTCACCGCGCCGCGCGCACTCGATCGCCGCGCAGGGCGGGATCAACGCCGCGAAGAACTACCAGAACGACGGCGACTCGGTTCACCGACTGTTCTACGACACCGTCAAGGGTGGTGACTTCCGGTCGCGCGAGGCGAACGTCCACCGGCTCGCCGAGGTGTCGGTCGACATCATCGACCAGTGCGCCGCGATGGGCGTCCCGTTCGCGCGCGAGTATGGCGGCACGCTCGCGAACCGCTCGTTCGGCGGCGCGCAGGTCTCGCGCACGTTCTACGCGCGCGGCCAGACCGGCCAGCAGCTGCTGCTCGGCGTCTACGCCGCGCTCGAGCGCCAGATCGGCATCGGGCGCGTGACGATGTTCCCGCGCACCGAGATGATCGACGTCGTGCTCGACGACGCCGGCCGCGCGGTCGGCATCACGGTCCGCGACCTCGTGACCGGCAAGATCGAGTCGCACTCGGCGCACGCCGTCGTGCTCGCGACCGGCGGCTACGGCAACGCGTACTTCCTGTCGACCAACGCCAAGGGCTGCAACGTCACCGCGACGTTCCGCGCCTACAAGCGCGGCGCCGGCTTCGCGAACCCCTGCTACACGCAGATCCACCCGACCTGCATCCCGGTCAGCGGCGACTACCAGTCGAAGCTGACGCTGATGTCCGAGTCGCTCCGCAACGATGGCCGCGTCTGGGTCCCGAAGAACACCGGCGATCTCGCGAAGGCGCCCGACTCGATCGCCGACGAGTCGCGCGACTACTACCTCGAGCGCAAGTACCCGAGCTACGGCAACCTGTCGCCGCGCGACATCGCGAGTCGCGCCGCCAAGGAGCAGTGCGACGAAGGTCGCGGTGTCGGGCCCGGCGGCCGCGGTGTCTACCTCGACTTCCGCGACGCCATCAAGCGTGACGGCGAGGACAAGATCCGCGAGAAGTACGGCAACCTGTTCGACATGTACGAGCGCATCACGGGCGAGAACCCGTACAAGCGCCCGATGCGGATCTACCCGGCCGTGCACTACACGATGGGTGGGCTGTGGGTCGACTACCACCTGCAGACCACGATCCCCGGCCTGTTCTGCCTCGGCGAGGCGAACTTCTCCGACCACGGCGCGAACCGACTCGGCGCGAGCGCGCTGATGCAGGGCCTCGCCGACGGCTACTTCGTGATCCCGTACACGCTCGGCAACTACCTCGCCGGCGTCAACGCGAAGGACCTCGCCGATCCCAAGGGCGCGGCGTTCAAGACCGTCGAGACCGAGGCCAAGGCCAAGCTCGACAAGCTGCTTGCCGTGAAGGGCAAGCGCTCCGCCGACTCGTTCCACAAGGAGCTCGGCAACATCATGTGGGAGAACGTCGGGATGGCGCGCTCGAAGGAGACGCTCGGCGTCGCCCTCGAGAAGATCCCGAAGCTGCGCGAGGAGTTCTGGTCGGATCTGTCGGTCTACGGCGGCGCCGATTCGTTCAACCAGTCGCTCGAGAAGGCCGGCCGCGTCGCCGACTTCCTGGAGTTCGGCGAGCTGCTCGCGAGGGACGCGCTGACCCGCGAGGAGAGCTGCGGCGGCCACTTCCGTGTCGAGCATCAGGACGCCGGCGAGGCCAAGCGTGACGACGCGAACTTCTGTCACGCGGCGGTCTGGGAGTGGAAGGGCGAGGGCACGGAGCCCGTGCGCAACGTCGAGCCGCTGACCTTCGAAAACGTTCACCTCGCGACCCGGAGTTACAAGTGAGCGACGAGATCGATCTCACGTTGCACGTCTGGCGTCAGGCCGACAAGAAGTCGACCGGCAAGATGGTCACGTACAAGGTGACCAAGGTGTCGACGCACGCGTCGTTCCTCGAGATGCTCGACATCCTCAACGAGCAGCTCACCGCCAAGGGCGAGGAGCCGGTCGCTTTCGATCACGACTGTCGCGAAGGCATCTGCGGCATGTGCTCGCTGATGATCAACGGGCGACCGCACGGCGGGCAGAAGGCGACCACGGTCTGCCAGCTGCACATGCGCAAGTTCAAGTCCGGCGACGAGATCTTCATCGAGCCGTGGCGCGCCGCCGCGTTCCCGGTGATCAAGGATCTCTGCGTCGATCGCAGCGCGTTCGATCGCGTGATCGCCGCCGGCGGGTTCGTCACCGCCAACGTCGGCTCGGCAGCGGACGCCAACGACGTCCTGGTTCCCAAGGAGCAGTCGGATCTCGCGATGAACGCGGCCGCCTGCATCGGCTGTGGCGCGTGCGTCGCCGCGTGTCCGAACGGCTCGGCGATGCTGTTCGTCGCCGCGAAGCTGTCGCACCTGCACCACCTGCCGCAGGGCCAGCCCGAGCGCCTGCACCGCACGTCGTCGATGGTCGGCGCGATGGACGCCGCGGGGTTCGGCAACTGCAGCAACCACTACGAGTGCGAGGCCGCGTGTCCCAAGGACATCTCGCGCGACGTGATCGCCGAGATGAACAAGGACTACACCAAGGCGACGTTCATCCATCGCGAGCGTCCGGTCGGCGGCAGCGGCGACTGAGATCGCTTACGCTCGCGGGATGCCGCGATACGAGTTCACCGAAGGCTCCTCGAGCAAGTTCTGGCAGATCGACCTGAAGGGCGACACCTTCACGACGACCTACGGGAAGATCGGCAGCAGCGGATCGACCTCGCTCAAGCAGTTTGCCGACGCGGCGACCGCGAAGAAGGAGCACGACAAGCTCGTCGCGGAGAAGACCAAGAAGGGCTACGCGCTCGTCGGCGGAGGCAAGCCGGAGCCGGCGAAGAAGCCCGCGAAGGTCGCGACGGCCACGAAGGCGGCGCCGGTGGCTGGTGGCGCGGCGAGCAACCCGGCGCTCGAGAAGGTGATCGACGCAGATCCGGACAGCGCGGACGGCTGGTCGGTCTACGCCGACTGGCTGCAGGCGCAGGGCGATCCGCGCGGCGAGCTCGCGGTGATCCAGGAGCGACTCGCGGCCGATCCGAAGAACGCGGGCCTCTTGTCGGCCGAGAAGAAGCTGCTGAAGGATCACCGCGAGACGCTGATCGGCGGCTACGCGAAGTACCTGTGCCGCAGCGGCAAGTCCGAGATCGCGGGCGTCACGCGGAAGCCGGATCTCGGGCCCGACTTTCGCGGCGACGACACCGACTCGGCGCCGATCCGCGTCGGCTGGCGTGCCGGGTTCTTCGCGCACGCGTACATCAGCCATCCCGGCATGGACTGGGCGCCCGGCGGCAAGGGTGGCGACGACGACGAGGGCGGCGGCGACGACGGCGGTGGCGAGCCCGACATGCCGAAGTTGCTCGGCGAGGTGCTGGCGAGCCCGGCCGCGCGCTTCATGACCTCGCTCACCCTCGGGCTGCCGAACAGCCCCGAGGACGGCCAGACCGATTACACGGCGGTCAACAAGGTGCTCGCCGCGCACCCGGTCGCCGGACGGCTGCGCGCGCTGTTCATGGGCGACATCGTCTACGAGGACTCGATGATCTCGTCGATCGATCTCGGCGATCTCACGAAGCTCCTCGCGGCGATGCCGAAGCTGCGCTCGCTCACGCTGCGCGGCAACCAGGTCAAGCTCGGCGCGATCGCGCTGCCCGAGCTACGCGAGCTCACGATCATCAGCGGCGGGCTCGGCAAGAAGGCGCTCGCCGCGATCCTGGCGGCGAAGTTGCCGAAGCTCGAGAAGCTCGAGCTGTGGTTCGGCCAGAAGACCTACGGCTCCGACGTCACGGTCAAGGATCTCCGCCCGCTGCTCGACGGCACGGTGATGAAGACGATCAAGCACCTCGGGCTGCGCAACTGCGAGTTCGCCGACGAGCTCGCCGCGGCGCTGCCGGGCGCGAAGATCGTCAAGCAGGTCACCGCGCTCGATCTGTCGAAGGGCACGCTGACCGAGGCCGGCGTCAAGCTGCTCGCGGAGGGCAAGGCGGCCTTCGCGCACCTGCGCAAGCTCGACCTGTCCGACAACTACCTCGGCACCAGCGAGAAGCTCGCGTCGACGATCATGAGCCAGGTCCGCACCAAGCCGCAGCGCAAGGCCGACGTCTACGACGGCACCGTCTACCGCTATCCCGCCGTCGGCGAGTGAATTGGGGACGGTTTCAGCTCTGGCCCCTTTTGGCGTACGCCAAAAGGGGCCAGA
>JBBQEX010000052.1:0-57432 GCA_038321315.1 Haliangiales bacterium
ACGATGGGCCAGACGCTCGACGACGCGACCGGCAGCGCCGCGGAGCTCGCCGAGTCGGTCGCGCTCGCGATCGGCGAGCTCGAGCGTGGCACGCGCGTGCGGATCGTGGTCGCCGGCGAGGCCCTCCCGGGTGCGGTCGCGGCGACCGCGAGCGCCGAGGGCAGCGCGCCGATCGAGCTCGTGCCGACCGTGCTGTCGGTCGTGCTCGCCAGCACCGGGTCGAGCGCGACCTGGTCGCTCACGTCGCCCGAGCCGACGATGCATACCGAGCGCCGCGAGGCCCACCGTCGGATGCGGCGTGGCAAGCAGCGCCGGCACTCGATTCCGGCGCAGTCGCGGCTCTTCAAGTCCGAATAGGGCGTGGTACAGGTTCGGGCATGTCGACGCTCGAAGCCAAGCTGCGCGAACAGCTCACCGCTGCGATGAAGGCACGGGATACCAAGACCGCCAACCTCATCAAGATGATCAACACGAAGATCATGGAGCGCCGGACGGCGGCGCCACCAGCGGGCACCGATCCGGCGGCCTGGAAGGGCGTCGTCGTCGACGATGCGCTCGTGCTCGACGTCCTCACCATCTACAAGAAGCAGATGGAGAAGGCGCGGACCGACTACATCGCCGCGGGCGACCGTGGCAAGGAGCTGCTCGCCGAGGCCGACTTCGAGGTCGAGTGGTGCAAGGGTTGGCTGCCGGCCGGGCTGTCGGATGCCGAGCTGCGCGACGCGGTCGCGAAGATCGTCGCCGAGCTGCCGGCCAAGGACCCCAAGATGGCGGGCAAGGTCATCGGCATGGTGAAGAAGCAGTTCGGCGATCGCGCCGACGCCGCGGCGGTCAAGAAGCTCGCCGACGAGCTGCTGAAGGCCTAGATCTCTTCGGACGACGACGACGACTCGATCGGCGGGATCTGGGCGACGCGCTTGCTCGCCTCGGGATCGTTCTGCTCGTCGATCAGGCGCGCGCCCTCCATCAGGAGGTGCGTGGTCGACACGCCGACGCGATCGACGCCCTCGACCAGGCACGAGATGAACTCGAACTCGCCGGCGCCCCAGGTCAGGAGGTAGTAGACGCACTCGGCGTCGACCGGCTCCTCGGCCTCGTCGAGCCGCGAGTGGACGACCTTGCCCTCGCGCACGAGGATCTGGCCGGACGGGCCGTTCGGCGCGCGCACGGTCAGGAGGCCGGTCTTGCGCTCCATCTCGATCAGCACGAGCAGCGATGACAAGCCGACCTGGGAGAGGTCGCCGCGCAACGAGCTGCCGCCGAGCTGCTCGCGGGTCTCCTGGACGGTCTGCGCGGTGCGCCGCAGCGTCTTGGCCACGCGGAGGTCGAGCTCCTCGAAGCGGAACGGCTTGGTGACGTAGTCATCGGCGCCGAGCCGGAACCCGCGGATGCGGTCGTCCTCCGAGGACAGCGCGGTCAGGAAGATCACCGGCATCATCGCGAGCTCGGCGTGGGCGCGCAGCTGTCGTACGAGCGACCAGCCGTCGACCTTGGGCATCATCACGTCGGTGATCAGGAGGTCGGGCGGGCGGGCGAGGGCGCGCGCGAGGGCATCCTCGCCATCGACGGCGGTCTCGACGCTGTAGCCACGCTTCTCGAGCACGGTCGCGACCATGCGCAAGATCCAGGCGTCGTCGTCAGCGACTAGAACGTGCGGCGCCATCTCGTCTCAACAACCAGGGTACGTCCGGAGGTCATGGGGTGCAATCGCGTAGGGCACCGACGCCCCGGTGACGGCTCGTCAGGATCCGACGATCCACGTACCACGATCACCCACGGTGATACAGCCGATCGAGCCAGCCGCGGATCGCTGCCGCGATCTCGTCGGGCGCGTCCTCGGGGGCGTGGTGGCCGGCGGCGCCGAGGGCCTGGATCTCGACGCCGGGAAGGCCCCGCGCCCAGTCGACCACCGCGGGGGCGTTGCTGAGGCCCACGCCGTCGAACGTGAGCAGGAGCTTGGAGACCTCGGCCGTGGTCAGCCAGGCGGCGTTGCGGGTGACGATCGCCAGCACATCTGCGGACGCGGGCATCGCGCGCGAGATCGCGATGACCGTGCCGTCGTTCACCGGCGGTGGTCGCTGCAACCGATCTGGTCGCGATGCTGCCGGACTCGCTCGTCGCGACCTGGGGCACGAAGCTCCGCGCGCTGGCGACCCCGTTGCCGGCGAGCGCGACGAAGTTCGCGATGAGCTGGCACGAGCGCACCGATGCCGATCCGGCGGCGCGCGCGTTTCGCGAGCTCGTGCGCGCCAGCGTGGCGCTTACGGCAGCGTGGCGGGCGCGGCGCCGGGATGCGGGGCTGAAGGCTCGTCGCGCACCGTGGTCGTCGTCCAGGTGCCGCGATCGCGCACGGCGATCCGACCGTCGCGCAGCGCGATCGCGATCCGATCGCGCGCATCGCCGACGATCCCGGCGACGATCGGTGGCGCGCCGGGCGCGAGCGTGACCGGGGTCCGCGCGAGCTTGCCACCGACGACGGTGGCGAGCTCGAGGCCCGCGGCCCCGATCGCCGCGATCGCGAGGCCGCCGCCGGCGAGCTCGGTAGCCGCGCCGAACCGGAGCCCGGCGGGCAGGTCGACGCGCGCGCCGGTGACGACGTCGAGCACATGGATCGCGCCGCCGACGGTCACCGCCCAGTGACCGCCGACCAGGATGGCCTCGCGTGACACGTTGGCGACCGACCGTGTGGTCTTGCCATCGAGCCGGAACACACCGCGATCGGTCCGGAACACGACGCCGCGCGCCGACGCCCCGAGCGCGATCACCGGGCCGGCGGCCTGGACCAGCCGCGTGGGCTCGGCGCCACGGTCGAGCTCGAAGATGTCGCGGCCGAGCGCGGCGACCGCACGAGGACCGCTCGCGAGCAGCGCGCGACCCTTCTGGCCCAGCCGGATCGCGGTCCAGCCCGTCGGGTTGGGCGACAGCCGGAAGATCGCGCCGTCGGCGCCGACCACGACGCCGAGCGTCTTGCTGTGCGACGCGACACCCACCGTGCGGGAGACGGCGGTGCCGGCCTCGCGGATCCAGGAGTGGCCGTCGCCGAGGAACGCGGAGCCGGAGAACGAGATCGCGACGCTGTGGAGGGCGTCGTCGCCGGCGAGGGCGGCGAGGTCAGCTTCGGGCGCGGGCTCGGCGAGGGCAGAAGGAGTTTCGAGGACGAGGACGAGGACGAGGACGAGGACGAGGACGAGTACGCCGCCGCCAACACGACCGACGACGCCGCGATCGGCGCGATCGACGCGCAACTACTTCGCCGAACCGGAGCCGGCAGAACCCGAGCCCGAGGCTGTCGAGCCCGCGTTGGTCGGCGGGGCGCTCATCGTCGTCATCGCGGGTGCTGCCGAGCCGGTCGGTGCGGGCGCGGGTGCGGTCGGGGTGGCCGAGCCGGCCGAGCCGGCCGAGCCGGTGGTCGGCAGGCCGCGCTGGCCGCGGTGGGGGACCTTCATGAAGGCGCAGTCTGCGAGCTCGTCGATCGTGGTCGCCTTGATCGCGCAGGCGACGGCCGCCTTCTTCGAGCCACCGCGGCAGCGGCGGACCTCGCCTTCGAGATCGTTGCCCTTCTGGTTGTCGGTCCCGATCAGGGTCTGCATGTTGACGATCGCCTTGCGGCAGTCGTCATCGGACGGCTTGTTGCATCCGCAGATCGCGGCGACGACGAGCGCAAAGATCGTGAGCTTCATGGCTGCCACTCCGGGGCGGACTCTACCAGCACGCGCGCGCGGTCGAGATCCTGGCCGGTGTCGATCTCGCGCCACTGGCCGTCGATCATCACCGGGTCGAGGCGCTCGCCGTGGTCGATCAGGTCCTGCCACAGGTCGGTCAGGTAGCTGTTGCGATACGTCGCGGCGCGCTGGAACGGCTCGGTGTCGCGGCCGGCGTAGGTCGCGGCGATCCGATCGATCGCCGCGCCGGCGACCGCCGCCCCGCGCGCCGACAGCTTGGTGAGCCCGATGAACTCGCCGATCGCGTCGGGGACGGGGAGGGCGCGCTTGCCGACGCGGGCGACCGCACCCCGCGCGTCGAGATCGGCGACCTCGCCCTCGTCGAGCGGGTGCTCGGTGCGGCCGACGTAGATCGAGCGGAACTCGCGATCGATCACGAGGCCGAAGTCGGCCGGCGACGCGGCCGCGGCGCGCGCGACCGCCGGCGTGAAGATGATGTCGCTGTAGGTCAGGTAGGTCGCGCGATCGAGGTACGCGCGCGCCTTGCCGAGCGACAGCAGCACGTTGTTGGTCTGCCACTCCAGGTTGTCGACGAACACGCAGCGATCGCCGACCAGGTCGCGCACGAACGTCTCGAGCACGTCGCCGCGATAGCCGCGGATCACGACGAGCTCGTCGACGCCGGTCGCCGCGAGCGCGCGCCAGATCCAGCCGAGGATCGGGGTGCCGCCGACCTCGACCATGCACTTGGGAATCTCCTCGGTGTGCGCGCCGAGCCGGCGGCCGCGTCCGGCAGCGATCAGGATCGCGCGCTTCGGTGCGTCGGTCATGGCTTCTGAAACCTGCCGAGTCGCAGCACGATGCCGAGGAACGTCTTCACGAAGTACAGCGCGTTGACCGCCGCATACGCCCAGAAATAAACGTCGATCCGGTTCGCGAGCGCGCAGATCCACAGGTACTGCGGGTAGTGCACGACGATGCGCGCGAGGAACTCGAGCGCGTTGAGCGCGATGCCGATCGGGCCGCGACGCTGGCCGACCTCCGCGGGCTGGCCGTCCTCGGTCGGCGGTTTCGCGCCGTACTCGGGGCGCCGGGTGAACGACGTCAGCGACAGGCCGGCGGCGAGGCAGAACAGGCCGCCGAGCCCGACGAGCAAGACGCGCGCGTCGCCGGTCTCCTGCCACATGCGCGCAGCGACCGCGCCGAACAGCAGCATCGCCTTTAGCTCGTCCATCAGGAAGTCGAGCAGGTGGCCGAGCGGCGACGCGTGCTTGCGCAGCCGCGCGAGCTGGCCATCGGCGCAGTCGAGCACGAACGAGAATTCGAACACCGCGGCGGCGGCGACGAGCCACATCCAGCCGGGCAGCAACACGAACATCGCGCACGCGCCGGCCGCGATGATCGCCGACGCGAACGTGACCTGGTTCGGCGTGACGCGGGTGTCGCGCAGCGCGTAGACCACGACGGCCGCCGGCGGTCGCGCGACGTGCTCGGTGAACCAGTTGATGTCGTGTTTCTTCTTCGACGACCGGTAGATCGCGGAGATTTCGGACAGCGCGCTCACGACGTGGGGCACCTTAACAGCTTGCGACGCAGCCGTCCGGCGGCCATGCTTGCCACAATGCGCCTCGTCGGACTCGTCGCGATCCCGCTGCTCGTCGGAGGCCTCGCGGGCATCGCGCGCGCCGACGACGGCTTCGCCGCGCTCGAGCGCAGCCTGCCGAGCGGCTGGACGATGCTGACCACCGACACCGAGCTCGTCATCCGTCACGATCGGCCGTGCTTTCGCACCGGCGAGCACCAGCCCAACGATCCGGTGCCGGCGAGCCCCAAGGGAAAAGGCGATGGTGCGCTCGTCACGCTCGAGCTCCGCTATCACCTCGAGCCGCGCTGGACGCCGGCGCAGCACGCCGAGGCCAAGCGCGCCAACGGTGCCGTCGCCGCCGAGGTGAAGGCACTCCGCGACCGCTACAGGATCGACGCGATCCACGTCGCCAAGGGCAGCTACACGCCGGCCAACGCCGACGAGCGCGCCCGGGTCGACGCGTTCCAGAAGGCCGAGCGCGCCGCGCAGCGGATGGCGGTCCACGAGCCGATGTGCGCGCTCGGCGATCAGAGCCTGTTCGATGGTGAGGAGACCTACGCCGGCATGAAGCACGACATCGACCCGCCCGAGGCCCTCAAGCAGGCCCACGCCGTCGTCGAGCTCGTCAAGAAGTCCTGTGAATAGAGCGTCCTATTCACAGGCTACGGCTTGATCGGGACGAGGTCGCCGTCGAGGTCGGTCATCGGCTTGTCGAGCTCGCCGATCGACATGCGCGTCGCGGGGTCGCGGGCGCGCTGACCGATCAGGAGGTACGTGCGCATCGCGCCCTTGCCCTTGATCTCCATCTCGCCGCGATCCTCGAACTCGAACTGGTCCCTCAACAAACGGTAGGTCACCTCGGTGACGTGCACGCGGTTCGGCACGCCGTGTGACTCCATGCGGCTCGCGGTGTTCACCGTGTCGCCCCACAGGTCGTAGATGAACTTCTTCTCGCCGATCACCCCGGCGACGACCGAGCCGGAGTGAATCCCGATGCGGATCGCGAGCTTCTGGTTGGTGCGCGCCGAGTACGCGGCGAGGCCCACCATCATGTCGACCGCCATGTGCGCGAGCGCGACGGCGTGGTCCGCGATCGGCTGCGGCACGCCGGCGACGACCATGTACGCGTCGCCGATCGTCTTGATCTTCTCGAGACCGTGCTTCTCGGCGAGCCGGTCGAACATGCTGAACAGCTCGTTCAACATCGTGACGAGCTCCTCGGGGGTCGTGACCGCCGACATCGACGTGAACCCGACGAGGTCCGCGAACATCACCGACACCGCGTCGAACCGATCGACGATCAGGCTCTCGCCGTGCTTCAGGCGCTCCGCGATCGGCGACGGCAAGACGTTGAGGAGCAGGCGATCCGAGGTCGCCTTCTCGGCGGTGAGCTCGAGGGTGCGCTCGATGACGAGCCCCTCGAGGTTCTCGCTGTGGTGCTGGATCGTCGCCGCCATCTGGTTGAAGTTCTCGCCGAGCTGGCCGATCTCGTCGCGCGTGCTGATCGGCGTGCGTGCCGAGAAGTCCTTGTCGGCGAACTTTCGCACCGCGGCGGTGAGCGCGAGGATCGAGCGGGTGAGGATCGTGCCGAGCGTGATCGACACGACCAGCGCGAGCGCGACCACGGCGAGCGAGATCCAGATCGCGAGGCTGCCGGCCTGGCGCAGCGCGGTGCGCATCTCCTTGTCGGAGATGTCGAGCCCGAGGACCCCGAGGCACTTGCCGTCCGCGGCGCGCAGACCCTTGCCGTCGACATCGGTCAGCGGCACGTAGGCCGAGACCGAGTTGACGTCGAACTCGTCGTCGTGGACAAACACCGGCTCGTACTGCGGCATGCAGGTGTCGAGCGCGGCGAGCAGGAGCGGGATGTCATCGACCGCGTACGGCTTGCCGAAGTGCGAGATGCCGCCGGTCGGGACCTCCTCGCCTCGCGCGCGCTTGCCGCGCCAGTCGAGCACGTCGGCGTCGACCAGGAACCGGGCGGTCTTCGGATCGTCGGTCGGCGCGAGGATGTAGGCGAACCGGAGCAGGTGGTCGGGCTCGATCGACCGCAGCCGGCGGAGCTCGTCGTAGATCGCGCGGTACTCCGGCGAGGTCTCGGCGGTCTGGACCTCGACCAGCGTGTCGTACGGGTCAGATGCCTTGGCGTCCTCGGAGGCGGGCAGCGCCGGCACACTCGCGAGGTCCGCGCGCAGCTTGCCGATCTTGGTCCCGTCGATCGTGCGCGAGCCGACGAGCGTGATGTCTCGCAGGCGCTCGCGGATCTCGTCGTTGAGGTGGTCCTCGATGAAGCGGTAGAGGAAGAACGCGACGAGGAGGCTCACCGTGGAGCTGGTGAGGAAGAACGCGATGGTGAGCTTGCGCCGCAGACGCACGAGGCCTAGTTGTGCATCGCGTCACCCCGTTTGCGCAATGGTCAATTGGGCTTGCGGCTCGTCGGTGGCCCCGATACCGTGCGCCCGAATCAATTACCGGGGCCAAAGGGTAAAACGCCGATGCAAGAGCACACGATCCCCGAGTCCCTCATCGAGCAGATCCGTACGGGCAAAGCAGCCCTGGTCGTCGGTGCGGGCATCGGAGTCCCTTCCTGGAAGCAGCTGCTCGAGCGCATGACCAAGGCGCTCGAGACGCGTGGTCGCGATGGCGACGACGCGGCCACCCGCGATCTCGAGAAGCTCCTCACCAAGGGCTCGCTGGTTCGCGCCGTTGGATTCCTCGCCCGATCACTCGGCGAGGAGACCTGCGATCGCATCGTCACCGAGACGTGGGCGGCGCCGGTCGAGACGCCGGCGTTGCCGCGCGCGCTCGCGAAGCTGCCGTTCCGTCACGTGTGGACGACGTTCCCCGGGGACATCCTCGAGCACGCGTTCGAGACCGCGTCGCCGGCCGACTGGCCGCCCGCGCGCATCGTGACCTACCAGGAGCTCGGCGAGCTGTCGCCGCGCCGCCGGACCATCGTCAAGATGCTCGGCAACTTCGACACCTACATCGTGACGCCGCGCTCCGTCCGTCGCGCCCTGTCCCGCGCGGTCGATCTCCGCGACTACGCCCGCAAGCTGTACGTCGAGGGCTCGCTCGTGTTCGTCGGGTTCCGCTACGGCGACCCCGATCTGTCGGCGCTGCTCGATCGCGTGTTCGGCATGTTCGAGCCGCCACGCGGCACCCACTACTTCCTCGGCGCGGGCATGGGCCCGGTCGCGGTCGACGAGCTGATGGCCGACCACCACATCGAGGTCGTCAACCTGCCGGGCCACGGCGGCGATGACGTCGCGCAGACCGCGGTGCTCGAGTGGCTCGAGACGCTTGCCGGCGCGCTGACCGACGCCAACGTCTCGCTGTCGCAGGCGCGGCCCGATGCCGACGACGTCGAGGGCTGGATGGCGCTCGCGGCGGACGGCGGCGAGGCCGGCGACGAGGCGATCGACGCGATCGCGCTGCTCGAGAAGCGCGCGCGCGACGCCAAGGACTGGGACACCGTCGTCGAGGTCTTGCTCGGCCGCATCGAGCTGTCGGGCGACGGTCCCGATCGCGCGGGCGTGCTGCGCCAGCTGTCCGACGTCTACGAGACCGAGGCCGGCGACCTCGCGCGCGCGTTCGAGGCGATCACGACCGCATGTCAGATCGCCCCGGAGGACGCCGCGATCGCGCAGCAGGCCGAGCGCCTCGCCGCGGCGACCGGCAACTGGGCCGACCTGGCGACCACCGCGTCCGAGATCGCGACCGAGGCGAGCGATCCGAAGCTCGCGGCGGTGTGGTGGGCGCGGCTCGGCGGCTGGTACGCCACGCGCCTCGACCGCCCCGACTACGCGCTGCCGACGCTGCGGCGCGCGATCGAGCTCGACAACACGAACCGCGCCGCGTACGGCGCGCTCGCCGAGACCTATCGCAAGCAGCAGAAGTGGGCCGACCTCGCCGAGACGCTCAAGGCGCACGCGGAGGTCGAGACCGACAACAAGGTCAAGGTCGACCTCTTGCTCGGCCTCGGCGATCTGTCCGAGAGCCAGCTCGCCGCATCGAGCAAGGCGATCGAGGCCTACCAGGCCGCTGCCGATCTCGACGACACCTCCGACGACGCGCTCGCCGCGCTCGAGCGGCTGTATCGCCGCGACGAGCGGTGGGCGAACCTCGCCAAGGTCCTCGATCGCCGCGCCGAGATCAGCGAGGCGAACGGCGACGCCGGGCGCGCGACCGCGATCCGTCGCGAGCTCGCGACCCTGCGCTCCGACAAGCTCGGCGATCTCGAGGGCGCGATCGCGCGCCACGAGGCCGCGGTGTCGGCGAACGGCTCCGACGCGACGGCGTTGAAGGCGCTCGTCGAGCTCTACGACAAGACCGGCCGCACCGAGGACTACCTGCGCTCGATGGAGCGCCTCGGCCAGGTCGCGCCCGAGGGCGAGAAGCTCGCGGTGCTCCGCAAGCTCGCCGCCGAGCTCGAGGATCGCGATCCGCCGCGCGCGGCCGCCGCGTACGACAAGCTGCTCGCCGCCGACGCCAGCGCCGACGACGCCTATCGCGGCCTCGCGCGCGTGCTGAAGGTCGAGAGCAAGTGGTACGAGCTGGTCGCGTTGCTCGCGCGCCACATCGGCGCGAGCAAGACGCCGGCCCAGCGCGTCGAGCTCTACCTCGATGCCGCCGCGATCTACGAGAAGGAGCTCGCCGATCCGCACAAGGCGATCGACAGCCTGCTCAACGTGATCGCGATCGACGACAGCAACCGCGCGGCGCTCGCGGCCCTGCCGCGGCTCTACGCGCGGACCGACGCGTTCGACAAGGCCGTCGAGATCCTCGTGCGCCACGCGGCGCTCGAGGTCGATCGCGGCGCGCCCCTGCTCGCCGAGGCTGGCCAGCTCGCGGCCGACAAGATCAAGGATCACGAGACCGCGCAGCGCCACTTCGAGAAGGCGCTCGCGTTCGATGCCGAGAACCTGATCGCGCTGCGCGGGCTCGGCGGCGTCCACGAGGGGCGCGGCAACTGGGGCCAGGCCGTCGACCTCCTGCTTCGCGCCGAGGCGGCGTCGGGCAACCGGATCGAGCGCGTCGAGCTCCTGTGGCACGTCGCGCAGCTGGCCGATCAGCGGCTCGAGGACGCCCCGCGTGCGCTCGACCTCTACGAGCGCGTGCTGAAGCTCGACCCGGATCACGTCGAGGCCGGGCAGCGCGTCGCCGATCGTCTGGTCGGCGCCAAGCGCTGGGAAGATGCGCTGCCGGTGCTCGAGATGCTCGCGCGCAACGCCGAGGGGCTCGAGCGCGGCGAGCGCGGCCGTCGCGAGGCGCAGCTCGGGCGCGCCTACGAGGCGCTGCACCGCACCGAGAAGGCCGCGCGCCACTACAAGCTCGCGGTCGATCAGGATCCCGAGAACCTCGACGCCGCGATCGGCCTGTCGGGCGTCCTCATGATCGAGGCCAAGGCGAACGAGGGCAACGAGAGCGCCGGCGATCAGTGGCGCGAGGTCGATCGGCGGTACCGCGAGATCCTCGCGCGCCACCGCAGCGGCATCTCCGATGGCCAGGTCGCCGAGATCTGGTACCGGCTCGGCGTCGCGGCGCGTGCGCTCGGCGACGACAAGAAGGCCGAGGCTGCCTACCGGCGCGCGCTCGAGAAGGAGCCGCTGCACGAGGCGACGCTCGACGCGATGGTCGAGCTCGGCGGTGCGCGCGGCGAGTGGAAGATGGTGGCCGACGCCAAGCGCGCCCAGAACGAGGCGCTGTCAAAGGTGCCCGGCAGCGAGGAGCGGCGCGCCAAGCTGCTCGAGGACGTCGGCGACATCCTGCGCGAGCGCCTGAAGGACACGAGCAACGCGATCGGCGCGTACCTCGAAGGGTTGCGGCTGTCCGAGGGCTCGCGCGTCCTCCTGCACAAGCTGCTCGAGGCGTTCACCGAGCGCCGCGAGTGGCGCAAGGCGATCGAGACGCTGGACTCCTTGTCGGCGCTGGAGACCTCGCCGGATCGCCGCGCGCGGTTCCATTATACGGCCGGCGTGATCGCGCGCGACGAGCTGCGCGACGGCGAGCTCGCGGTCGAGAAGTTCCACGCCGCGCTCGACGACACGCCGACCACGCCCAAGGCGTTCGACGCGATCACGGCGCTGCTCAACGAGCGCAAGGACTGGAAGAACCTGGCGCGCGCGTATCGCCGCCAGCTGAAGCGCGCGGGCGATACCTACCCGCCGGAGAAGCTGCTCGAGCTGTGGACGAGCCTCGGCGACGTCTGCCTCGAGCACCTCGGCGACACCGAGGCAGCGACCGAGGCGTACCAGGTCGCGTGCGAGCTCGCGCCCGAGGACGTCCAGCGCCACGAGCAGCTCGCGGACCTCTACCTCGAGGCCGGCGAGGCCCGCCGCCACGAGGCGATCGCCGAGCTGCAGTTCTTGCTCGGCCACGCGCCGGATCGCGTCGAGCTCTACAAGGCGCTCGCGAACCTGTATCGCGCCGAGCACGAGCTCGACAAGGCGTGGTGCGTGTCGCAGGCGCTCGTGTTCCTCGGCGCCGCGAGCGACGAGGAGAAGACGCTGTACGCGAAGTTCCGCCCGGCGAACTTCACGCCGTCGCCGCGCCGGCTCACCGAGGAGCTCTGGCAGAAGGCGCTGATCCACCCGCGCGAGGACCGCCACGTCGGCGCGATCTTCGCGTCGACGCTCGGCGCCCACGCGACGGGCACGGCACAGCCGGTCACCGCGTTCGGCCTCCAGCCCGACGCGCGCACCGATCTCGATCGCGACCCGCGCGCGGTCGCCCGCATCGTCAAGTACGTGAGCGCCGTGCTCGCGATCGATCCGGCGCCGATGGTGTGGCTCCAGGAGGGCGGCGATGGCCTGCGCGTCGCCAACACGGTCGGGCTCGGCGCCGATCGCCAGCGCCTCGTGCCGTCGCTGCTGATCGGCGCGCCGCAGATCAGCAAGACCGACGAGCGCGAGCTCGCATTCGAGGTCGGCAAGCGGATGGCGTACCTGCGGCCCGAGCGCTTCGTGACGCTCGCGCTCGGCACCCTGCCGAAGCTCGAGGCCGCGTTCACCGCGTCGGTGCTCGCGGGCGGTGCGCGCATCGCGATGGAGGACGGTCGGTCGTACGCCGATAGCGCGAACGACGAGGCGCGGTCGATGGCCAGCAAGCTGCGCGCGCAGGTGCCGGGGCCGCTGCTCGAGCAGGTCGCCGAGTTCTCGGTCAAGCTCGGCGCCCGCATGGGCAACGGCCTGATCGCGTCGTGGCGAACCGCGACCGATCTGACGGCGAACCGGGTCGGCTTCGTGTGCAGCAACGACCTCGAGTCCGCGGCGCGCGCGATCGCGACCGAGGGCGCGGCGCTCTCGAGCCTGCCGGTCAAGGATCGATTGCGAGACCTCCTCGCGTTCGCGGTCAGCGAGCCCTACTTCGCGGTGCGCCGTCACCTCGGCCTCCACGTCCGCGGGGAGGCGTCCGCGTGAGCCGCCTCGGAGCGCTCGGCCTCGCCGCGATGGCCTCGCTGTCGTGCAGCAGCGACACCCCGAACCTGTGCCCGCACGGCTGCGACCTGGCGGGCTCGACGATCGTGAAGTTCCAGTTCAACCACTACCCGGAGTGGGGCTTCGACAGCGACTCGTGCGGCGACTTCGGGCTCGGCCTCATGGTCCACGTCGACATGGTCAAGACCGATGACCCGACGGTGACCGCGTCGCAGGACGCCGGGTGCTCGAACGGCCAGGTCACGTTCCTCGGGCTCGCGCCCGGCACCTACAACGTGGCGGTCACGCCGCTCGACGCCAACGGCACCGCGCTCGTCAAGGCGCCGGCGACCGGCACCGTGCCGGCGGCGGCCGACAACACGAACTCCACGGTGTCGATCGCGGTGCCGTGGGACTCGTGGACGGCCGCGTACACCGGCACGTTCCTCTACACGCTGACGTTCGACAAGAAGATGTGCGCTGCGGCGACCCCGCCGATCACGACGCAGTACCTGACGCTGTCGCGCGGCGGCGTGCCGCTCAACGTGACGACCCACACCGGCATGCAGATGGTGAACGGGACCGACCCCAAGCCGTGCCAGTCGTTGTTCGACTACATCGAGCAGCTGCCGTTCGGCCCGATCCAGTTCGAGGTCGTCGGCGAGGACGCGACCAACGTGATCCGCTTCCAGAAGAAGTTCGACACGTTCATCGGGGTCGGCAAGTTCAACCCGACGCTGCCGTTCGACGTGCCGCCGGACGCGCCTCCCGATGCGCCTCCCGACGCGTAGAGCACGTAGCGCAGTCCTGGCGTTGCTGATCGGGTGTCGCCATCCGGCGCATCCACCGCACCCCGATCCGTTCCCCGGCATCCACGCCGGGGTCGGGGAGGGCCTGGCCGCGCCGTTGCCGCTCGATCCGGAGACGCGTGGCGCGAGCTACCTGACCGCGATCGCGCTCCAGCTCCAGCCGCCGTGGTCGCAGTTCCTCGAGGACTGCCGGCTCCGCCTGCTGCCGAGCCACCCGCTCAACGATCTGACGCTGGTCGCCAGCGTCGAGCTCGCGATCGATCGCAGCGGGGTGTTCACGATCGCGAACCTCGCCGCGAGCGCGAGTCCCGACTTCGACAAGGCCGTGCGCGGCGTGCTCGGCGATGCCCGGCTGGCGCCGCCGCCGGAGGCGCTGCTCGGCGACGACGACCGCGCCCACGTGCGCTGGCTGTTCGCGCGCGATCGGCGCCAGGCCGGCCCGGCGACCGCCGCGTGGATCGAGGTCGCGCTGCCGACCGGCGACGTCGTCGATCGGCTGCTCGCGCACGGCGAGCTCGCGCGGGCAGCGCGCCGCGTCGCCCAGGGACCGCTCGATGGTCCCGCGGCCGAGCGCGTGATGGTCGCGGTGCTGCGCGAGGCGCTCGACGGCGCGAACAACCCGACGCGCGAGCTCGCGATCGCCGCGATCGGTCGCGCGCACGTGACCGCGCTGGCCGCGAGCGTGCGCGAGCGCATCCACGCGACGATCGCGGCCGAGCTCCGCCGCGCCGCGACCGAGGCGGCGGGAATGCTCGGCGATCGCGACGCCGCGCCGGCGATCCTCGTCGCGCTGCCTGGCGATCTCGACGAGCCACGCCTGGCGATCGCCGATGTGATCGCGCTCGCGGCGCTCGGGCGACGCGACGCGGCGGCCGCGGCGGTCGCGGCGGCGCTCGACGACAAGGATCCGGCCCGCCGGCTCGGGGCGCTCCACGCGTTCGCCCATGCGCCGACCGCGGCGCTCGCCACGACGATCGCGCACCGCTTCGAGCGCGCCGATGCGCGCACGCGGGCCGCGAGCTGCACCGCGCTCGCCGAGCAACCCGCCGGTGGCGCGATGCTGGCGCGCGGGCTCACCGATCCGGACGCGACCGTGCGCGCCGTCTGCGTGGCCGCGGTCGCGACGCGCCACCCGGTCGACGCCGGAGTCGTCGCGCGCCTCAAGATGCTCGCGCACGATCGCGATCGCGTCGTGCGCGCCCAGGCGGTCGGTGCGCTGGTCGCGCTCGCGCCGGGCTCGCCGCCGGTGCTCGGCGACGAGGACGCACCCGAGGTCCGCGCCGCGTTCGCCGCCGCGCATCCACGCAACGCCGATCCCACGTTGCGCGCGCTCGCCGCCGATCGCGACGCCGACGTCCGCGCGGCCGCGCTCGGCGCGCTCGGTGATCGCGCCCCCGAGCTCGCCGTGCGCGGCGCCGCCGATGTCGCGCCTCAGGTGCGGCTCGCCGCGGTCGCGGCCCTCGACGACGACGCCGCGCTCGATCGCCTCGCCGGCGACGCCGCCGAGGAGGTCGCGACCGCCGCAGCGATCAAGCTCGCCGGCCGCCGCGGCCGGGCGGCCACGCTCGCACCGACCGTCGCCCACGTGATCGCTGCCGCACCGGCCAGCGCCGCCCGGGTCCGCCTCGCACTCGCATGGTTGCTGGCGCGATGACGGCGCGGCAGACTCGGGGGGTGCGGAGCCTCGCGGTCGCGGTCGTCGTGCTGGTCGCCAGTCGGGCGACCGCGGACACCGTGTCGCAGAAGGTGATCCGGATCGAGCGCCCGCTCGACGCGGTGTTCGTTGCCGGCGGCAAGTTCACGATGGGCGTCGATGATGACCAGGCGCTCGAGCTGCTCGCGGAGTGCGCGACGGCGCACCCGTTGAAGTTGACGCAGGGGCTGCCGCGGGGCGCGCAGCCGACGACGTTCTGCGATCTCTACGAGAACGAGCTGTCGCACATGAAGGCGCGAGAGGTGTACGTCGACAGCTTCTTCCTCGACCGCACCGAGGTGTCGGTCGCCGACTATCGCAAGTGCGTCGCCGCCGGCGCGTGCGGGCTCGACGCGCTGGTCGCGGGCGACGAGCGATACATCGCGGCGGGCTGGCCGATCGTGAACGTCACCTGGTTCGAGGCGCGGTCGTACTGCGGCTGGAAGGGCGGGCGGCTGCCGACCGAGGCCGAGTGGGAGCACGCGGCACGCGGCGCCGAGGGCTCGACGTGGCCGTGGGGCAACGCGCCGCGCGCGAAGGACTGGAACCACGGCCAGCCGCGCAACCCGACGATGCGCGCGATCGATCGCACCCCGGGGCTCGTCGAGTTGATGGGCGAGCCCGACGACGTCGACGGCTTCCCGATCCTCGCGCCGCCCGGCAGCTACGTGTGGGGCGAGTCGCCGACCGGGATCCGCGATCTCGCCGGCAACGTCGCCGAGTGGACGGCCGACGCCTGGGTCGAGGGCCTTCGCGCCGGCGGCTACCAGTCGACGGCGAGCGAGGGTCGCCCGCAGGAGTCCGACTGGGTGTTCCTGCCGTCGATCAACCCGGTGCGCGAGGGCGAGCTCGCCGATCGGCGTGTCGTGCGCGGTGGCTCGTGGCGCCAGCCGGCGTTCCTCGGCAAGAGCTTCGCGCGCGATCCGTTCAACCGGCTGTACGAACCGCAGCTACGCTTCGCGCACGTCGGGTTTCGCTGCGCGAAGCCCGCGCGCTGATCGGCTCGCGAAGCGCTAGCCTGTACGGAAGTCGCTCGCTGGTCGGCTTCGCTGCGCGAAGCCCGCGCGCTAGATCGCGTCGATCTTGGCGTCGATCTTGGCGTCGACCTTGGCGTCGGCCGGCGCGTCGATCGGGAGGTTGGCGTCGATGCCGGTGCCGGCCGTGCTCTCGCAGGTCTGCTTGGCCTGGTTGCACACCAGGCCATCGGCGCAGTCCGCCGTGATCTGGCAGTGCTCGCCCTTGGCCTGCTTGCAGCCGGTGACGAACGCGGAGGTGATGATGACGAGTGCGAACAGCGACTTCACGACGGATTCTCCTCGAGCCAGGGAACTTCGACCCACTCCACCTTGGTGACCTCGTACTCGCGCTTGCCCTTGGGGGTCGTCATCATGAACGTGTCGCCGACGTCCTTGCCGATCATCGCGCGGGCGAGCGGCGCGCCGATCGCGATGCGGCCGCGCTTGATGTTGGCCTCGTGCTCGCCGACGATCACGTAGGTCAGCACGTCGCCGGACTCGGCCTCCGCGAAGGTCACCGTCGCGCCGAACCGGACCTTGTCGCCGGACAGCTTGGTCGGGTCGATGATCTCGGAGAGCGCGAGCTTGGCTTCGAGCTCGCGGATCTTCGCCTCGATCATCCCCTGTTCTTCCTTGGCGGCGCTGTAGTCGGCGTTCTCCTTGAGATCGCCGTGGCCGCGCGCGATCTCGATCGCGCGGCTGTTGCGCGGACGCTCGACGTCCTTCAGCCGCTTCAGCTGGGCCTTCATCGCCGTGTTACCGGCGGGGGTCATCGGGAACTTTTCGCTCATGGGTCGCCGCGCTTCATTCGTACTCTCTCGCGCCGGGCGTGGCAACCCGCGACAGCGCAGTTAGGGGCAGGTGTTGCACGTCGCCATTGTCGAGCTGCAGGTCGATCCGGGAGCTCCGTTCGACGTACACGAGATTCCGCCCCTGGTCGGGCAACTCTCCTGCCCACAATCGGGGTCAGTCAGATCACAGGCCACGTCGCACGCACACGAGCTCGCGCAGTTGATCTGCGGACACGCGTTCCTCGCGTTGCACGTGATGTCGCACGTGCCGGCGCCGCACGCGATCACCGTCGTGCACGCGTTGACCGTGTTGCACGACACCGTGCAGGCACTGGCCACCGAGCAGTCGATGCCCTTGCACGCGTTGGCCGCATTGCACTGGATCGTGCAGTCGTAACCGCTCGGACACTGCACGACACCCGCGCAGTCGGTGTTGCTGTTGCAATCGATCTCGCACGTCATCTTCGACGTGCTGCAGCTCGAGCACACGGCCGGGCAGCCGTTCGCCGGATCGCCGATGACGCAGTAACCCTGCGTGCACACGCGATCGGCGCTGCAGTCCTTCTGCGTGGCGCACTCGTAGTCGATCGACCTGCGACTCGCGAAGCATCCGGTCGCGAGCACGACGAGCACGATCCACTTCACGGGCTCCTCCATTCGAGCACGACGCCGGCGCCGTTTGGGACCGCGGCGGGCCGCACCGTGACGCTCTGCTCGTGGTCCTTGTAGAGCTGCCAGCCACCATAGCCACCGAGCACCAGGCCCCCGATCACGAGCAGGTCGCCCGTGATCGCGTAGCCCGACGCGCGGCCCTCGAGCGACTGGAGATCCCGAAAGTCGGCGAGGGTGCGCGTCGCGTGACGGTCGATCTCGCCCTGCACGCCGTGCTCGTTGCCCCACAGGATCAGGCCGACGAGCACGAGGAACCCACCGCCGCCCGCCATCGCGATCGACAGCGTGTGGCGACTGGTCGTCGGCCCCGGGTCGCGCACCGCGGTGTCGGGCAGCGCGGCGGTGACCGCGGTCGGTGCGATCGCGGGATCGGGTGCGAGCCCGAACAGCGTGTTGAGCTGGCCGCTCGCGCGCTCGACCGGCGTGGCCGGGTCGACCGTGGCGGTCGCCTCGGTGGTCGCGCGCCGTGGGGCACCGGGTGCCTGCTTGCTCGCCCGCCGCACGACGACCGTGGTGCGGTCGCCGCTCGTCGTCGCGACACCCCAGACCAGCTCGTCGACCCCGAGCGTCGCGATCACCTCGTCGACGCACGCGACGGTGTGCGGATCGCAGCCGACCGCCACCGCGGTCTCGGCGAACGTCGTCGTGCCGGCGGTGACCGTGCCGTCGATCGAGCTCGCGAGGCGGCGGATCTCGACGTCGAGTTTGGCGCGGACCGCCGGCTCCGCGCTGCCGTCGACCGGCAACACGAGCACCTTGCGCGGTGCCGCGGCCACCGTCGCGACCATCGCGATGACGATCACGAGCGCGAGCCGGATCACCGGGTCAGTCCTTCGAGCTTCTTGCGCGTGCTCGCCGCGTCGGCTGCGTTCGGCGCGAGCTGGAGGTAACGCACGAACGCGATCCGCGCCTGCGCGACCTCGCCCATGCGCTCGTAGACCAGCCCGAGCACGCGCCAGGTCGGCGCGTGGGTCGAGCTCACGTGCTGCGCGCGGCGCAGGTAGTCGAGCGCGACCTTGTTGTCGCCCTTGATGAACGCCTGGAGGCCCTGCTTGTAGAGCGCATCGACGCTCGTCTTGTCGGGTGCCGGCGTCGCCGGATGATCCGGGTGTGCGATCGGTGGGCGCACGACGGCGGGCGCGGCATCGACCGGTGGGAGCTCGATCGGCTCGGGCTCGGCCTCGGCGTCGATCGGCGCGGCGGCGACCGCGATCGCGGCATCGATGACGATCGCGGCCGTCGCGTCGATCGGCTGGCTCGGCACGACCTTGGCGACCGTCGCCGCCGCGTCGCCACGGCTGCCGAGGACCGTCGCGATCACCGCGATCGCGATCAGGCCGCCGAGCACGGCGAGGGCGATCGCGATCCGCTTGCGGTCGCGGTGTGGCGCGGCGGTGGGCGGCACGATCTGCGACGGCGTGTCCTGCCAGGTCGCGAACGACTCGAGCGGCTTGCTTCCGGCGGGTGTCTCGACGCGCACGCGGACCTCGGCGAGCGGCTGGGACGGCGTCCCGGTCGGCACCTCGAGCAGCGCGTCGCCATCGGTCACGGCCTTGAACTTGATCGAGAACTCGCCACGCTCGGCGGTCGCCGCGATCGGGATCGGCGGCTGGACGAACGCCGCCTGCAGCACGTCGCGGCTCGCCATCCCCTTGCTCGACACCTCCTGCAGCAACTTCTTGCGGGCGTCGATGTGCGCCTTGAACGTCTGCTGCATGTAGCGCGCGATCGCGTCGTTCTTGCGCGCGTAGTTCACCTCGCGCAGGATCTCCTCGAGGTCGTCTGCGAGCTGCTTCGCCGTCTGGTAGCGCTGCGCGGGATCGCGCGCGAGCGCCTTCATCACGACCGCGTCGTAGCGCGGCGCGACATCGCCGTTCACGCTCGACGGCGTCGGGATCTCGGACTCGAGCACCTGTGCCATCGTCTCGTCGTCGGTGTCGCCCTTGAACAGGCGCCGCAGCGTGATCGCCTCCCACAACACGACGCCCAGCGAGAAGATGTCGCTGCGCCGGTCGCCGTCGCCGCCGGCGAGCTTCTCGGGCGCCATGTACGAGAACTTTCCCTGCACCTTGCTGCGCGTCGAAACCGATTGCGTCGCCTTGGCCACGCCGAAGTCGACCAGCTTCACCTGGCCGTTGTAGAGCACGACGATGTTGCCGAGTGACACGTCGTGATGAACGAGCTCGAGCGGCTTGCCCGCCATCGAGCGCAGCTCGTGCGCCGCGTCGAGCCCGTCGGCGGTATCGGCGATCAGTCGCGCCGTCGAGTTGACGTCGAGCCGGTTGCCATCGCGCCCCGCCCGCAAGACGGCGAGCAGCGGCTCGCCCTCGAGGTACTCCATCGCGATGAAGTAGCGGCCGTCGACCTCGCCGAGGTCGTAGATGTCGACCACGTTCGGGTGCTTGAGCAGCGCCGCCACACGGGCCTCATCGAGCAGCATGTCGACGAACGCCTTCTCCGACACCAGGTGCTCGTGCACCAGCTTCACGACCACGAGCTTCTCGAAGCCCGCCGGCCCGTGCTGCAACGCGAGCTGCACATCCGCCATCCCGCCCTGACCGATACGAGTGATCAACTCGTAACGTCCAAGCCTGGACGGCGCCACGGCCTCCCCGGCAGTCACCGAAAAAGTATATCTCAAGACATGGGCCTCACCATCACGGTTACACCGCACCCGCTCGTCGAGATCGGGGCCTTCGTCACGCGGTTCACGACCCCACTCGGGCAGCTGGGCGCACCCGAGACGATCACGCGGCTCGTCGACAATCCAGGCCCACCGGAATTCACCACCGACGACGCGTTGCGCACCCTCGTGCGCAACCTGCTGCGCGCGGGCGGCTTCAAACCCGCCGGTCGGAGCAAGCCCGCCCCCGAGTACCTCATCGCGGCGCGCGCGGAGGCACGCTTCCCGCGGATCAACGCCGCGGTCGACGCCTGCAACGTGGTCTCGCTCCACACCGGGCTGCCGATCAGCCTCGTCGACATCGATCGCGTCGCGAGCCAGGCCCTCCAGATCACGTGCGCACCTGCCGACACCAGGTACGTGTTCAACCCGACGGGCCAGATCATCGATGCCGGCCACCTGCTCTGCGTGATGGACGCCGAGGGCCCGACCGGCACGCCGGTCAAGGACGCACAGCGCACCAAGACGACCGACGCCACCGTCGCCACGCTCTCCATCGTCTGGGGCACCCGCGATCTGCCCGGGCGCACCGCCGCGGCGACGCAGTGGTACCGCAGCCTCGTCGCCACGATCCCGGGTGCCACCATCGAGAACGTCCCGGTCAGCTGACGACGCAGCTCCAGCGACCCCGAGCATCGCGAACCAGGCCGACCACACGGGGCGAGCCCGGCGGCTCGTACGGCTCGCCGAGCGACAGCTGCGCGCACTTCGCCGGTGCGCCGCGAAGCTCGTCGATCAGCTTGGTGAACCGAGCGAGCTCGCGCCGGAGCTCGGCACCGGTGTACGGCTGCGCGTCGATCGTGACGCGGGTCGTGCCGCAGGCGAGGAAGGCCTCGAGCACGGTCGCGGTCAGCGAGCGCACGTTGCAGGCGTTGAACGTCACGAGGTTCGGGAACGCCTTGCCGAGCAGCGCCGCCGGCAACGGTTCGCGCGGACCGTCGTGACCGCGGCGAGGGGCTCGGCGCGCGCCGCGAGGAGGGCGAGCTGACCGGCGCTTTGCACGTGCACGTGCTGGAGCGCGCGAAGCGGCGCCTCGGTGAGCACGATGTCGTGATCGGGGTCGAGGTGCTCGATCCGCTCGACGGTGGTCCACGCGCGGCTCGTGAGGGTCGCGCGCAACCGGGTCTTGGTGACCGCGCTCGAGAGGTAGGCGCACGACACGAAGCCGCGCCGGAACGTGTCGGCGCGACCGCGCGGGATCAGCGCGGCGAGCTCGGCCATCCAGGTGCGGCCATGGCGCGTGACGAGCGCCCGCTCGCGCGCACCCGGATCCGGATCGCCACGCGCGGCGCGCTCGAGCTGAAGCACGATGAACTCGCCGCGCGGATCGTCCGCGAGCGTGAGCGCGTCGGCGAGGACGAGGCGAGGGGCATCGTCACCCGGATCCGCGTAGACCTCCTCGAGGAGCGCGGCGATCGAGCGGCCCGGCGAGCGCAGCGGTTCGACGAGCGCGGCGAGCTCCGCCTCGAGGCCGAGCTCCGCGCGACCGGCGCTTCGCGTGACGCGTGCCACGATCCCGGTGCGGATCGCCACGATGCGCTCTCGCAGCCTCGGATCGCGATGCCGGATCGCGACGTCCGCGAGCTCGAGCAGGAAGTCCTTCGCGGTGGGGCCGGAGAACGGCGGCGCGGCGAGGAGCGCGAGCGCGAGCCCGGCCAGGCGTGGATCGTCGACGTCCGCGAGCGCGCGCAGGTTGGTCAGCGACGGATCCGCGCGACCGCGCACGACCGCTGCGAGCGTGCGTGAGCGATCGTCTGGCGCGCGGCGGTCGAGCAGGTCGACCAGATCGGCGAGGGCCGGCGACCGGCGGATACGTCCACGCGGAGATCAGCGCGTCGCGCGCGGCGGCATCGTCTCCGGCGCGCAGCACATCGCGCGCGAGCGCGAGCAGCGAGGTGGTGTCCGTGACCGCAGCGGCCTTGCGCGCGCGGGTCGCCACGCCGCGTTACGTGTTGTACTTCTGGAGCGGCATCACGCGAATGTCGCCGCGCTTGGTGACCGCGATCGCTTCGAGCGCCGCCTTGGCGCCGCGCAGCGTCGTCTGGTAGGCGATGTTGTTCATCAGCGCCGCGCGCCGCAGCGAGCGCGAGTCGAGGATCGCCTGCGCGCCCTCGGTCGTGTTGATGACCAGCTGGATCTCGTGGTTGTCCATCGCGTCGACGCAGTGCGGGCGACCTTCGAGCACCTTGTTGACGCCGCGCACCGCCAGCCCATGCTTCGCGAGGTACGCCGCGGTGCCGTGGGTCGCGAGGATCGAGAAGCCGAGCGTGATCAGCCGGCGCGCGATCTCGACCGAGGCCGGTTTGTCCTGCTCGCGCACCGAGAGGAACGCGGTGCCGCTGGTCGGCAGCCGCATGCCCGCCGCCAGACAGCTCTTGGCGAACGCGCGCGCGAAGTCGCTGTCGATGCCCATGACCTCGCCGGTCGAGCGCATCTCCGGGCCAAGGATGGTGTCGACGCCCTCGAACTTGACGAACGGGAACACGACCTCCTTGACCGAGACGTGGCGCGGCTCGACCTCGACCATGTTGAGCTCGGCGAGCGTCTTGCCCGCCATCACCTTGGCCGCGACCTTCGCGAGCGGCACGCCGATCGCCTTCGAGACGAACGGGATCGTGCGCGACGCGCGCGGGTTCACCTCGAGGACGAACACCTCACCCGAGTGGATCGCGAACTGGACGTTCATCAGGCCGACGACGCCGAGCTCGATCGCGAGGACGCGCGCCTGGCGCTTGACCTCGTCGACGATGTCGGCCGGTAGCGAGTAGGGCGGCAGGGCGCACGCCGAGTCGCCGGAGTGGATCCCGGCCTCCTCGATGTGCTCCATCACGCCGCCGACCACGACCGCGCCGGTGCGATCGGCGATCACGTCGACATCGAGCTCGACCGCGTCGGCGAGGAACTGATCGACGAGCAGCGGGAACCCGACCGTCGTCGATTCGTCGCGGCCGCCGGCGCCGCTCAGGCCCGCGAAGCCGTAGCGCTCGAAGTAGTCCTCGAGCCCGTTGGCGTCGTAGACACGCTCCATCGCGCGCCCGCCGAGCACGTAGCTCGGGCGGACCATGACCGGGAACCCGATCTCGCGGGCGACCGAGCGGGCCTCGTCGAGGCTGCGCGCGATGCCCCAGCGCGGCGCGCGGAGCGCGAGCTTGGCCATCACGGCGCCGAACCGCTCGCGGTCCTCGGCGCGATCGATCGCGTCGGCCGTCGTCCCGAGGATCGGCACGCCCGCCTCGGCGAGCGCGACCGCGAGCTTCAGCGGCGTCTGGCCGCCGAACTGCACGATCACGCCCCACGGCTTCTCGAGATCGCAGATCTCGAGGACGTCTTCGAGCGTCAGCGGCTCGAAGTACAGCCGGTCCGAGGTGTCGTAGTCGGTCGACACCGTCTCGGGGTTGCAGTTCACCATGATCGACTCGATGCCCTCCTCGCGGAGCGCCATCGCCGCGTGCACGCAGCAGTAGTCGAACTCGATGCCCTGGCCGATCCGGTTCGGCCCGCCGCCGAGGATCATCACCTTGCGCTTGTCGGTCGGGCGCGACTCGCACTCGTCCTCGTAGGCCGAGTAGAGGTACGGCGTGTGCGACTCGTACTCCGCGGCGCAGGTGTCGACGCGCTTGTAGACCGGGCGCACGCCCTGCGCGTGGCGCTGTTCGCGCACTGCCTTCTCGGTCGCGCCGGTCAGCTTCGCGATCCGGCGATCGGAGAGCCCGAGCCGCTTGTACGGCCGCAGCTCGGTGACCGAGGCGAGCGGCTTGCCATCGAGCTCGCCCTCGGCCAGCGCGATCGTGCGGACGTGATGGAGGAACCACGGATCGATGCGCGTCAGCTCGTGCGCGCGCTCGATCGTGAGGCCGAGGCGGAAGCCGCGCGCGACGACGAACAGGCGATCGGGATGCAGCTCGGCGATCGCGCGCTCGATATCCGCCAAGGTCTCGGTCTCGCTGTCGCGCCCTTCGACGCCCCGCACGCGCGCCGCGAGATCGAATCCGGCGCGGCCGGTCTCGAGCGAGCGGATGGCCTTGCCGAGCGCCTCGGAGAACGTGCGACCGATCGCCATCGCCTCGCCGACCGACTTCATCTGCGGGCCGAGCGCCGGGCGCGCCGACGGGAACTTCTCGAACGCGAACCGCGGCCACTTGACGACGACGTAGTCGATCGTCGGCTCGAACGACGCCGGCGTGACCCGCGTGATGTCGTTCTGCAGCTCGTCGAGCGTGTAGCCGATCGCCAGCTTCGCCGCGATCTTCGCGATCGGGAACCCGGTCGCCTTGCTGGCGAGCGCCGAGCTCCGCGACACGCGCGGGTTCATCTCGATCACCAGCATGCGGCCGGTCTTCGGATCGACCGCGAACTGCACGTTCGAGCCGCCGGTCGTGACGCCGACCTCGCGGAGCACCGCGATCGACGCGTCGCGCAGCCGCTGGTACTCCTTGTCGGTCAGCGTCATCGCCGGCGCGACGGTGATCGAGTCGCCGGTGTGGATGCCCATCGGATCGAGGTTCTCGATCGAGCACACGATCACCGCGTTGTCCTTGGAGTCGCGCACGACCTCGAGCTCGAACTCCTTCCATCCCAAGACGCTCTCCTCGACGAGCAGCGAGTGCACCGGGGACTGATCGAGCGCGAACTGGACCATGCGGTCGAGCTCGCCGCGGTTGTACGCGATGCCGCCGCCGGAGCCACCCATCGTGAACGACGGCCGCAGGATCGCCGGGAACCCGACGTCCTCGATCGCCGCGCGCGCCTCGTCGACCGAGTGGACCAGCGTCGAGCGCGGGCACGACAGGCCGATGCGCGTCATCGCCTGCTTGAACAGCTCGCGATCCTCGGCCATCTCGATCGTCTCGGGCGTCGCGCCGAGCAGCTCGACGTTGTGCTTCACGAGCAGCCCGGCCTTGTGCGCCGCCATCGCGAGGTTCAACCCGGTCTGCCCGCCGAGCGTCGGCAGGATCGCGGAGACCTTTTCGCGCTCGAGGATCTTGTCCAGAACCTCGACCGTGAGGGGCTCGACGTAGGTCGCGTCGGCCAGCTCGGGATCGGTCATGATCGTCGCCGGGTTCGAGTTGACCAGGACGACGCGGAGTCCCTCCTCGCGGAGCGCCTTGCAGGCTTGCGTCCCCGAGTAGTCGAACTCGCAGGCTTGACCGATGACGATCGGTCCCGATCCGATGATCAGGATCGACTCGAGATCCTTGCGACGAGGCATCGGCGCCTCGTGTAGCACGGAAATGGGTCGAACTAACTGGCGGTCGCCGTCGGGAGCGTCGGGCCGGCGGGCTTCTTGTGCGTGTCCATCTGGTCGAGGCGGGCGAGCAGCTGCGTCTTCAGGATGTCCATCTTCTCGTGGAGGTGCTGGATCTGCAGCTCGGCCTTGAGGTTGACGTCGTACTCGATGTCGCTGCGGATCTTCTCCTTGGCGCCCTCACGGTTCGAGCTGAACAAGAGGAGCGTCGACAGGATGATCGCCTCGAGCGAGACCGTCATCGTCAGGAAGTTGAACGGGAACGGATCGAACGCCAGGTTCGTGCAGTTGAACCCGATGTACGCGCCGAACAGGAAGATGTGCATGACGAGGAACGAGATCGAGCCCGAGAACGCCGCGACCCAGTCGGCGACGCGCAGGACGATGTTGCTCTTGGCGAGCGCTTCCTCGTTGGCGTTTCGCGTCGCGGTGTTGCGCAGGATCGTCTGGGTCGCGCGGAGCCGCTTGCCGGTCGCCTTCAGGAGGTGCATCGCGGCGGTCGGCTTGATGCGGACCAGCTCGTCGAGGTCTTCGCGGTCGACGACGATCGCCTCGCCGGCCTCGACCACCGTCGCGGCCGCGGTGCGCGCGCCCATGTCGAGCAGCGAGATCTCGCCGAAGAAGTCACCGGCCTCGGCGCGCTCGAGGAACACGCGCTCGCCGGTCTTGGTCTTGACCGTCATCTCGACCACACCCGACTTCATGATCACCATGTAGTCGCCGGGATCGCCGTAGTCGAACAGGACCTGACCTGCCTTGAGCTCGATGAGGTCGACGCGCTCGGCGAGGACCGCGCGCTCCTTGTCATCGAAGCTCTCGAACAGCGGAACCTCGGACAGCATCTCCCCAGTCGTCGACATGAGCCCGAGTCTAACGGAACCCCGGGATCACTCACGAGGTCTGGCGAGTGAAGATTGCCTAGCGTCGCGCGACGCGGTCGTCGGTGACCCGGAAGTCGTCACCGAGCGGACCACCGAGCGCCGCGGTCACCGCCGCGGCACGCTCGCCGAGCGGCGCCTTGGTCTTCTCGAGGACCTCCGCGATCGTCCGCTTGATCCGCCACGATTCTTCCTCGGGGCGGACCAGCGCGTCGATCAGCGGCGGCGCGAGCTTTCCCGGGTCGCGATGCGCGATGCAGTCGATCGCGGCGAACCGGACGTTCTCGTCGAAGTCGGTGATATACGGCGCGATCCGCGCGATGACCTCGTCATCGGTGCCACCTTTCCACTCGCCGAACCACCGGATCAGGTCGATGCGGCGCTCGGGCATGCGGACGTAGCCCGGCGTCTCGGTCGCGAACAGCCCGTCGACGGTCGCGAGGACCTCGTCGTGGGTCGCGATCTTCTCGACGACGCGGAGCGGAAACGCGAGGTGGTCGGAGGTCTTCATGTAGCGCACGACCGGCGGCAACTTGCCGAGCCCGATCAGCATCTTCATGACCTGGTCCTTCTCGTCCTCGTCCTCGACGCCCTTGCTGCTCGTGACGTTGAACCGCTTGCACAGCCCCACGACCGCCTCGTCGGTACCTTCCTTGTACAGCTGCTGGATGGCCGCCATGCGATCGACGTGCTGGGCGAGCTTGTTGGTCGCACGCTCGATCGTCTTTTGAAGCGTCTTTTCTTTCGAGAACAGGCCGAACATTGGGGCTCCGTGTAGCACAGACGTGGGGTCGGAAAGCTGGGTGGTCAACCCCTGGCGTGTACAATACGGCCCGATGCTCCGCCGGTTCGCTCCGCTCGCCCTCACGTTCGCCGCTTGCTCGTCACCCGCACCGGCCAAGCCGCCGGTGACCACGACCCCGGGCACGCCGACGCCGACCGTGCCGACCCCGACGCCCAAGGTCGGCAAGCTGACGCCGATCGGCGAGAAGGCCGCCGCGCTCACCGAGGCGGCGAGCACGCTCGACAAGGCCGAGGTCGCGCTCGCGAACGGCAACAAGAACCTCGCCGAGCAGCTGTTCTCGACTGCGGAGCTGTTGACCGGGCCCGAGGCGCTCGCGTCGATCGCGAGCAGCTTCCGCGAGGGCGCGCCGCCGCGGATCACGACGCCGACCGTGAAGGTCGACACCGCGGCGCCACCGCAGCCCAAGGCGGTCGGGAACTCCGAGGCCGAGGACGAGGCCGCCAAGGTGCCGCCGCCCAAGGTCGAAGGCAGCCTCACCGGCACGATGAAGATCGACGGCAAGGCCGGCGGCGCGTTCGGCCTCGTCACCCTCGAGCCGACCGGCGGCAAGTGGAAGTCGCGCACGCCGAAGCACCTGACGCTCGAGCAGCGCGGCCGCGAATTCCTGCCACACTTGATGGCGGTCTCGGTCGGCTCGACCGTCACGTTCCCGAACTTCGACACCGTGTTCCACAACGTGTTCTCCACCAGCCCGCTCGGATCGTTCGATCTCGGCCTCTACAAGAACGGCGAGGCGCGCGAGTACACGTTCCAGAAGGAGGGCATCCTCCGGATCGGCTGCAACCTCCACGCGAACATGAGCGCGTACATCGCGGTCGTCGCGGCGCCCGCGTATGTCGTGACCGACGAGCAGGGCAACTTCGCGTTCAAGCATTTACCCCCCGGCAGCTACAAGCTCCGGGCGTGGAGCGAGAAGAGCAAGGCGCCGATCACGCAGGACCTCACGGTCAAGGTCGGCGCGAACACGGTCGCGGTCGGCGTCGCGGCCGATGCCCCGACCGGAAAGCAGCCCGACAAGTTCGGTGGCAAGCGTGAGTAAAGGGACCCTCGTCGCCGGCGGGCTGCTGCTCGTGCTCGGCGCGGCCGCGATCGGGTTCGCCGTCACGCGCGAGGCGACCGGCGGCATCACCCCCGAGGGCACCGCGGCGATGGGCTCGGCGACCGCCGGGCTCGACGGCGACATCAAGGCCGCGCGCGGTCAGGTCGAGCAGCGCGCCAAGACGCTGGCCGAGACCGGCGAGCTCCGGGGCTCGATCGGCACCGACGCTGGCACGACGATGGAGCGGATCGGTCGGGAGATCGGGTTCAAGCCGGACTCCAACGAGGTGCTCGAGCTCGTCCAGCGCGCCAAGGCCGGCGGCCCGGTCACGACGCTCCTGTTGTTGCCCGACGACAAGATGAAGTCAGCGCACGACGGGACGCCGGGCGCGTACGTCGATCTCATGGGCGATCAGCTGCTCGTCACCCAGGTCGTCGAGGTCATGCCGTCGGACAAGGAGGCCGCGACGAACTTCGCCGGCTTCGTGGTCGCGAGCCGCAAGCTGTCGCTGCGGCCCGCGGTCGACAAGCTGGTCTCCGCCGGGATCCGGGGTCGGCTGGAGATCGGCGCCGCGAAGCTCCCGATCGGCGTGATGCCCGGCGATGGCACGACGCAGGTGATGCCACTCGCGTCGGAGCCGAGCGCGAGCCTCGTGGTCTACGTCCCGCCGATGCGCGGCGGCATGCCCATCCCGATCGTCGGCGGAGGCGCGGGCGCGGCCGGCCTCGGCCTCATCCTCGTGTTGATCGGCATGATGGGCGGCAAGAAGGCCGCCGCCGCGGCCGCACCCAGCGGCGGCCTCGCCGCGCAGAACAGTGTCGCGCTCGGTGCCACGCAGCTGAGCGCCACGCCATCGCCCTACGCGACGCCGTCGCCGTACGATCCGAACAACCCCGGCGCCTCGATGGCGAACCTTGGCGACGGTCAGCAGATCGGACGCTGGCAGATCATCAAGCGCCTCGGTTCGGGCGGTATGGCCGACGTGTTCCTCGCGCACGCCAAGGGCGAGGCCGGGTTCGAGAAGCAGGTCGCGCTGAAGGTCATGCACGGTCACCTCGCGCGCAACGAGCGCGCGGTCGCCCACTTCCTCGACGAGGCGCGGCTCGCGTCGCGCGTGCGGCATCCGAACGTCGTCGCGATCCAGGACCTCGGCAAGATCGGCGACGACTACGTCATCGTGATGGACTACATCGACGGCGTCGATCTCGAGCGGCTGCTCGCCCAGGCGCGCGAGGGCAATCGCCCGGTGCCGGTCGAGATCGGGCTCGCGATCATGGCGCGGATCTGCGACGGCCTGAACGCGGCGCACACGTCGACCGCGTCGGACGGTACGCCCCTCAACCTGATCCACCGCGACGTGAAGAGCGCGAACGTGCTGATCTCCAAGCAGGGCGCGGTCCAGGTCGTCGACTTCGGGATCGCGAAGGCCGCGACCCAGTCGCACTACACCCAGGCCGGCGAGACCAAGGGCACGCCGTCGATGATGGCGCCCGAGCAGCGGGTCGGCGAGCAGGTCGACGTGCGCGCCGATGTCTACTCGGTCGCCGCGGTCGGCTACGAGGTGATGACGGGGCAGGGCGTCAACCTCGACCTCGCCGCGCTCGCGCACCTCGGCGTCGAGAACTGGCCGCACCTGCCGCTGCCGAGCGCCGTCCGCGTCGGCCTCCCGATCGAGCTCGACGAGATCCTGCTGCGCGCGATGGCGTTCGAGCGCGAGAGGCGACCGGCGAACTGCGCCGTGTTTGGCGAGGCGTTCGAGGCGCTGATGAAGAAGTACAACCTGACCGCGAGCGACAAGGACATCGCGCGCTGGCTCGACGCGGAGCTCGCGATCATGAATGGGGCAGCCAGTCGCACCGAGTCGACGGCGCCGACGATCGCCCGCACGAGTTGAGCTATGGTCGCGCGCCATGAAGCGCATGACCCTCGTCGCGATCCTCGCCATCTCCCTGCTCGGTTGTAAGAAGAAGCCCGCGGGCGACACCGCCGGCTCGGGCTCCGATCCCGGTTCGGCCATGATGGGCTCGGGCTCGGGTTCGGGCTCGGGCTCGGCGGCGATGGGATCGGGATTCGCGGTCACCGATACGGGCTCGGGCTCGGCGGCAGCCGACGCGTTGCCGGTGCTGATCACCGACGCCACCAGCGGCAACCGCGAGGCCGATCTCAAGACCGCCGCCGACAAGGCCGTCGCGATGCTGCCCGCCGACGTCAAGGCGGGCGGCTACAGCCTGCACGTCACGCTGCGCAAGCTCGACACCAAGCCGAAGTTCGACTGCGAGCTCTCGGTCGCCGTCGCGGACTCGAACAAGGCGGTGTTCGCGCTGCTCCACGGCAGCGCCACGGTCGAGGTCGACAAGGGCAAGGAGGAGGGCGCCGATGACGATTGCTTCACCGCGGTGCTCGAGGATCTGATCGTGAAGAAGCTGCCCAAGGCGATCGAGGACAAGAAGGCCGGCAAGCCCGACGACGTCGGCTCCGGCATGATCGGCTCGGGCTCGGCCGCGCCGGCGAACAAGTAAGGGCGCAGCCCGAACGACGCGAGCAGCTCGCGTCATGAACAAGTAAGGGCGCAGCCCGAGCGACGCGAGCAGCTCGCGTCATGAACAGGTAACTAGAAGCGGAACGTCGCGGCGACCGACGCGCCGGTCGTGCTCGGCGCCACGATCAGGGTCTCGTCGGCGCCGCGCGCGAACAGGATCGTCGCGGTGATCGCGGTCGCGCCCGCGAGGCCGAACGCGGCCCACGACAGGTGCTCGTAGCGGTGGCCCTCGTCGACGAGGTCGCTGTAGCGCTTCGCGGTCGCCGGATCGAACGTCGGCGTCTTGCCACCGATGCCGACGTAGAGATCGCTGATATCGGCCTCGGACGAGCTCGCCGCATACGCGAGCACGGCGCCGATCGTCACCAGCGTGACCGTGCCCCCGACCGCCAGCCACGCGGCGCGCGAGCCGTGACTGGTCGTCACCGGGGTCACGACCGGAGTCACCACGGGCTGCGCGACGGGTGGCACAACGACCGGCGTCACCGGGGCCACGACGGGCGTCGGCGGGACCACGGGCACCGGTGCCGGGGTCGGCTCGGGGACCGGCGTCGGCGTCGTGCCCGCGCCGCGATCGCAGTCGGCGAGCTTCTGCTTCATCGCCGGCGCGAACTTCGTCACATCATCCGGCTTGCCCTCGCGCGTGTAGCGCGCGAAGTACGTCGACGCGACGTTGCAGTTCCCGGCACGCGCGTACGCGGTGCCGAGCTTGTAGAACAGGACCGCGTCCTTGGTGAGCTCGTAGGCCGCGCCGTAGTCGCGGACCGCGTCGGCCCATCGGCCGTCGCCCATCGCGACCTCGGCCGAGCGGTACAGCTCGGCGGCCTCCTGGCGATCCTGGGGCTGGGCCTGCGCGACCCGCGCGACGGCGATCGTCGCGATCACCACACTGGCACCGACGCGCATCCCCCGAGCCTAGCAGTTTCACGCTATACGTGCGTCGCCATGGCGAAGATCGATATGGTCCGCAACCTCGGTGTCGTCGCCCACATCGACGCGGGCAAGACGACCGTCTCGGAACGCTTCCTGTTTCACTCGGGCAAGATCCACAAGGTCGGCGAGGTCCACGACGGTGAGACCGAGATGGACTGGATGGAGCAGGAGCGGGAGCGCGGGATCACGATCACCGCCGCCGCGACCACGTTCGAGTGGAAGAAGCACGAGATCCACCTGATCGACACGCCGGGTCACGTCGACTTCACGATCGAGGTCGAGCGCTCGCTGCGCGTCCTCGACGGCGCCGTCGTCGTGTTCTGCGGGGTCGCCGGCGTCCAGCCGCAGTCCGAGACCGTCTGGCACCAGGCCGATAAGTTCAAGGTGCCGCGGCTCGCGTTCGTCAACAAGCTCGACCGGATCGGCGCGTCGTTCGCCGGCGTGGTCGCCGACGTCCGCGACCGGCTCGGCGCCAACGCGGTGCCGGTGCAGCTGCCGATCGGCGTCGAGGATTCGTTCACCGGCGTGATCGACCTCGTGCGCATGCACGCGCTGATGTTCACCGGCGAGGTCGTCGACGCCCCCGAGGTCGCGCCGATCCCCGACGACATGTCCGCGCTCGCCGCCGAGGCGCGCGACCACCTGATCCAGGCGCTCGCCGATCTCGACGACGCGATCGCGGTCAAGTACCTCGAGGGCACCGAGCTGACGACCGTCGAGCTCGACGCCGCCATCCGCAAGCAGACCATCGCGGTGAAGATCGTACCGGTGCTCGCCGGCACCGCGCTCCGCAACAAGGGCATCCACCCGCTGCTCGACGCCGTGATCGCGTACCTGCCGTCGCCCGCCGATGTCCCGCCGGTCCAGGGCGTCGATCCGCGCACGATCAACAGCCCGACCGGCCCCGAGCGGATCTCGCGCGCGCCGAAGAACAGCGACCCGTTCTCGGCGCTCGTGTTCAAGATCGCGATGGACGAGGGCCGGAAGGTCGTGTTCATGCGGATCTTCTCGGGGATGCTCGAGGCCAACGCCGAGGTCCTCAACTCGCGCACCAACAAGCGCGAGAAGGTCGCCCGCCTGTTCCGTGTCCACGCCAACAAGCGCGAGCGGCTCGAGAAGGCGGTCGCCGGCGAGATCGTCGCCGCGGCCGGCCTCAAGGACGCGACGACCGGCGACACGATCTGCGATCCCAAGGCGCCGATCCTGCTCGAGCGCATCGACACGTACGAGGCCGTGATCTCGCAGGCGATCGAGGCCGAAAACGCCGCGGCCAAGGAGCGCCTCGACTTCGCGCTCGGCAAGATGGCCGAGGAAGATCCGACGTTCCGCTCGAGCGAGGACGCCGACACCGGCCAGACGCTGATCAGCGGAATGGGCGAGCTCCACCTCGAGATCATCGTCGACCGCATGAAGCGCGAGTACGGCGTGCAGGCGCGTGCCGGCAAGCCACAGGTCGTCTATCGCGAGACCGTGCTCGGCTCGGGCAGCGGCGACGCCACGTTCGAGCGCGACATGAAGGAACAGGCGATCTACGGCGAGGCGAGCTGCACGGTGAAGAGCCGACCGCGCGGCAGCGGCATGGACTTCAAGAAGCAGCTGCCGGCCTCGGCAGCGCTGCTGTCCGAGCTCGTGGTCGCTGCGGCGATGCAGGGCCTGCGCGACGCCGCGTCGAGCGGCCCCGATGGCTATCCACTCGAGGACGTCGAGGTCACGCTGACCGGCGTCGGCGTGCGCGATGGCGCGAACGCCGAGATCGGCTGTCGCGCGGCCGCGGCGGAGGCGTTCCGGCGCGCGGTCGGCGGCGCCAACCCGTCGCGCCTCGAGCCGATCATGGCGGTCGAGGTCACGGTCGACGACGAGTTCCTCGGCGCGGTGATCGGCGATCTCAACCAGCGCCGCGGCCAGGTCCAGGACGTCGGCTCGCGCGGCGCCAAGCGGGTCGTCGCGGCGAACGTCGCGCTGCGCAACATGTTCGGCTACTCGACGCGCCTGCGCAGCCTCACCGAGGGTCGCGCGACGTTCTCGATGACGTTCCACGCGTACGACACGCTGCAGGCCTAAGGCAACGCGCCGTCGGCGAAGCACAGGAGCTCGCCGTTGCCATTGCTGGTGTCGGCCGTACAGCCCGGGCTCTGTGGGCTGCACTGGTCGGCCTTCACGTAGCTGATCCGGATCGGGATGAGCACGGCAAAGCCGTTGCTCGGGTGGAAGTTCACGAGCCCGAGGTCGGGCGAGATCGTCGGGTCGACGCTCGCCGTCGGGCCGTTGTGCACGACGAGATCGAGCTTGCAGGTGCCGTCGGTCGCGCCGAGCACGTACCTCGCGCCCGAGCTCGGAAACGACAGGTCGCTCGCGAACTGGAGCGGCTGCTGGAGCGGAAGCGCGACGAAGCTCGGCGCCGTGCAGTTCCGGGTCGACGCCGCCGGCACCCGGCCGGGCAACATCATGCTCGTCGGACACACGTTGCCGCCGGGATCGAGCTCGACCGTGCAGTCGATCACGACGTTCTTGCCGGTGCCCTGGTTCGTGAATGCCTTGCCGGCGAGACACGCGAGGTCGAGGCCGTTGCACGTGCACGCGTTGTCCGGCAGGCAGATCTTCGCCGGCTGGCAGGTCGTCGATTGCGCCACGCTGCCGTCGGTGCAACCGGTCCCACCGAGTCGGCAGGTGTCGCCGATCGACCCCATCGCGGTGGTCAGCGGGAACACGCCGAGGCAGCTCGCGTCGGCGGCCTTGGTCACCGTGGCCGGCTGCATGTCGCGGAACACGAAGTCGCCGCCGGGGCACTCGTTCGGCGCGACGAACCCGTCGCAGTCCGGATCGTCGGCCGGCACGATCGCGCGCGTGCCGGGGATCGAGATGCACACGGGGCCGGTGCGCACGGTCTGCCCGGCGGCCCACACGTCGAGGTGCGGCCCGGTGCCCGCCGCCGAGCTCGGCGTCGCGAGCGCGAGGGTCGCGGTGTAGATGCCGGGCCGATCGACCGGCAGCGCCGGCACGACGACGAAGCCCTTGGCGACCTCGCCGGCGAAGCCGACCGCGATGATCGTCGGCGCGGCGTTCTGATCGCCGGCAACGATGTGGAACTTCGCGTGGCCGCGGACCGCCGCGGCCGTGGTGCGCGTCGCGCTGTCGCGCGTCCACACGACCTGGTTCGGCAGCGTGCCGGGCGGCCCCTGGACGGTCTTGCCGTCGAGCGGCTGCTCGGCGATCACGAGCTCGACCTCGGTCGCGCCGGTCGACGCGACGTCGACGTCGAGCACGACCGTGCTGTCGCTACATCCCGCGAGCAGCGCCCAGATCGCGACGGCCCTGATCCCCATCGGATCAGGATACGCTCACTTCGCCCAGACCTGAACCTTCGCCTTGCCCTCGCCGGGAAGCCTGCGGCCCCTTGATAGGGGGTTATCGAAGTGCACGCAGCGACAGCCGAAAACTGGGCCCGATGATCCCGGCCCTCGACGATTGCCTACATGGCAACCCGTCAGCGCGCGGCTCTCACGCCGCAGCGCGCACCCCGACTTCCCGAGCCCGTCGCATCCCCCATCATCAAGTGGGTCGGTGGCAAATCCCGACTGATGCCCGAGCTCGTCTCCCGTCTCCCGTCGAGCTGGAAGCGCTACTACGAGCCGTTCTCCGGAGGGGCCGCGCTGTTCTTTCGGGTCGCACCCGTCGATGCCGTGCTCGCCGACTCGAACCGCGATCTGATCAACCTCTACGCGGCCGTCGCGGCCGATGTCGGCGCGGTGATCAAGAAGCTCGAGTCGCACCGCACCAAGCACTCGCAGGCGCACTACTACGACACCCGCGCGCGGTGGAACGATCACGACGCGACCTGGCCGTCGGTCGAGCGCGCCGCGGCGTTCATCTACCTCAACAAGACCTGCTTCAACGGGCTCTGGCGGGTCAACAAGTCGGGCGAGTTCAACGTGCCGATCGGGCGCTACATCGATCCGCCGATCTGCGTGCCGACCACGCTGCGCGCGGCGCAGAGCGTGCTCTCGCGCACCGAGCTCCGGGTCGGCGACTATCGCGAGGCGGTCGCCGATGCCGGCCGCGGCGACTTCCTGTACTTCGATCCGCCGTACGATCCGGTCACGCCGACCGCGAACTTCACGAGCTACACCGCGAACGTGTTCGGCGCCGACGAACAGCGTGCGCTCGCCGACACGGCACGCACCCTGGTCGCCAAGGGCGCCAAGGTCATGCTGTCGAACAGCGACACGCCGTTCATCCGATCGATCTACAAGGGCTTCCAGATCGATCGCGTCAAGTGCGCGCGCGCGATCAACTCGAACGCGGCCAAGCGTGGCGACGTCGACGAGGTGATCGTGGTCGGCGGCTACTGACTAAGCGAGCGCGCCGGTCGACAGGTACTTCTGGGTCGACGGGTCGTAGTCGACGAGCGTCCCGACGACGCCGGCCGAGCGCGCGATCCGCACGATGTCGTCGCGGTTGCCGCGGACGACCATGCGGGGCTCGGCGTCGGACATCGCCTGGGTGCTCACGAACTGGCGCGCCTTGGCGATGTTCTTGAACACGAGCAGGTAGGTCTGGTCGTTGCCGGCGCGGGCCATGACGGGCACGCGACCGTCGGAATCCTGCGTGGTCAGCTCGCCCTCGTTCTGGACGAGAAGGACCCAGAGGCCGGCAAGGTTCGTAGGAGCAGTTTCTGTTTGGAGCATAGTTGGTAGGACGGGGGGATAGATGCTCGGTTTTGCTGGATCTGTCAAGGCGAAATCGGATCGCGAGATCGCCTCGGCTCCGTCGAAGAACCAGTCGCGAGCGAGCAATTCCTGTAACACCGACTACGGCTTGACGTAGTCCACCCCACGAGGTCCACTGCCGATGGTGTCGCGCGTCCATCTCCCCGTGGTTTCAGCTGCTTCCGCAGTCGTGCCCGTCGATGTGGCGGATCCGCTCCTCGACCACTTCGCGCGCCGCGTTCGCTACCTGCGGATCTCGGTGACCGACCGCTGTAACTACCGCTGCACGTACTGCATGCCGGAAGCGCTCGGCGACCAGCTCGTGTTCCAGCCGCGCACGCAGATCCTGTCGTTCGAGGAGATCGAGCGGCTCGTCGGGGTGTTCGCGCGCCTCGGCGTCCGCAAGCTCCGGCTGACCGGCGGGGAGCCGACCGTGCGGCGCGGCATCGTCGAGCTGGTCGGCCGGCTCGCCGCGATTCCCGGCATCGCCCAGGTCGTGATGACGACCAATGGCCACCTCCTCGAGGCGCTCGCCGGACCGCTGGTGGCCGCCGGGCTGACCGGGGTCAACGTCTCGCTCGACACGCTCGATCCGGCGCGGTTCGCCGAGGTCACCTCGCGCGGCGACGTCGCCCGCGTGCTCGCCGGGATCGACGCCGCGGTCGCTGCCGGGCTGCGCGTCAAGACCAACGCGGTCGCGATGCGCGAGGTCAACGGCGGCGAGCTCGCGGCGCTGTGTCGCGATGCGTGGCGCCGCGGGGCGGTGCCGCGGTTCATCGAGCACATGCCGATGTCGAACGGCCAGATCTTCGAGCGCGACGAGCTGTCGGCGCGCACGATCCGCCACGCGCTCGAGGCCGCGTTCGGCCCGCTCACCCAGGTCGCGGTCTCCGGGGATGATGCCGGCCCGGCGCGCTACTGGGCGATCGCGAGCGGCGAGCAGCTCGGCATCATCTCGGCGATGACCGAGCACTTCTGCGACGACTGCAACCGGCTGCGGCTGACCGCCACCGGGGACCTCCACGCCTGCCTGGGACACGATGACGCTGTCAGCTTGCGCGACGTGCTGCGCAACGGCGGTAAGGACCCTGACGTGATCCGCGCGATCGCGGGTGCCGTCGTCGGAAAACGCGCCGGTCACGTGTTCCAGCTCGACGGTGGTGGCGGTCCGGCGAAGCACATGATCGGTATCGGCGGCTGATCTCCTCTGACAGCCGGAATTCCTCGGGACATGGTACGGTTGGCTCCCTGACCAGGCAGCTGTTCCCAGCCTGGTGAGCCCCGAGGATCCCATGCAAAACAGCGCACTTGCCAAGATTGGCATCACGGTGGCCGTCGCCCTCGCGGGAGTCGGGTTCCTCGTCAAGTCGTCGATCGGTAGTGCCCAGCACTACCAGATGGTCGACGAGCTGCTCGCCGGCGATCCGTCCTCGTGGACCGGTCACGAGATGAAGGTGCACGGGTGGGTCAAGCCTGGCTCGATCACCGAGAAGATCACCGGATCGGAGACCGAGCGCACGTTCATCCTGCAGAAGGGCGCCAAGCGGATCCGCGTGTTCAGCCGCGGCCCCAAGCCCGACACGTTCAAGGATCAATCCGAGGTCGTCGCGAGCGGGCACGTCGTGCCGGCGGCGACGATGGCGGCGATGGCCAAGCGGCTCGACGTCGCGATCGAGGCCGACATGAGCTACGTCGTCGACGCGAGCGATCTGATGGCGAAGTGCCCGTCCAAGTACGACGGCGCCCAGAGCAACCGCAAGCTCGACACGAAGTTCGAGTAGCGCATGGCACCGTCCACTCCTCCCGGGTCGCCGATCGCGCTCGTCGGCACGATCGCCCTGTTCGCCGCCTACATCCTCGCCGCCTGGTGCGTCGGCGCCGGCATCGCCGGCAACGCGCGCAAGAGCCGCCGCCTGGTCTCGTCGTCGGTCTACGGCCTGTTCGGCTTCGGCGCGCTGATCGCCCTCGCGTCGACGCTCCTGATCTACGCGTTCGTCACCCACGACTACTCGATCCGCTACGTCGCCGCGGTCAGCGACACGTCGATGCCGACCGCCTACAAGGTCACCGCGTTCTGGGGTGGCCTCGACGGCTCACTGCTGTTCTGGGTGCTCGTCCTGTCGCTGTTCTCGATGATCGCGATCGCGGTGAACCACCGCCGCCACCGCGACATGATCGGCTACGTCGTCGCGACGATCATGGTCGTGCAGGTGTTCTTCCTCTCGCTCCTCATCTTCACGAAGAACCCGTTCTCGACGTTCCTCACCACGCCGCCGATCGACGGCCAGGGCCTCAATCCCCTCCTCCAGAACTACTGGATGGTGATCCACCCGCCGTCGCTCTACACCGGCTTTGTCGCCGCGACGATCCCGTTCGCGTTCGGTATCGGCGCGCTCGCGTCGGGCCGGCTCGACGACATGTGGCTCGGCGCCGTCCGCGTGTGGATGCTGGTCTGCTTCTTCTTCCTCTCGCTCGGCCTCATCCTGGGCGGACGCTGGGCCTACGAAGAGCTGGGGTGGGGTGGCTACTGGGCATGGGATCCGGTGGAGAACGCCGGGTTCATGCCGTGGTTCTGCGCGACCGCGTGGCTGCACTCCGCGATCATCCAGGAGCAGCGCGGGATGATGAAGACGTGGAACCTGAGCCTCGTCGTGCTCACGTTCTTCCTCACGATCTTCGGCACGTTCATGACCCGCTCGGGCGCGGTGCAGTCGGTCCACGCGTTCGGCGAGGACAACGTGCTCGCGCTCCAGTTCATCGTGTTCATGGCGGTGATCCTCGTGGTCTCCGTCGGGCTCATCATCTACCGCTCGAACCGGCTGACGTCGCAGAGCTCGTTCGAGTCGTTCTACTCGCGCGAGTTCGCGTTCCTGCTCAACAACTGGATCCTGCTCGGCTGCGCGTTCTTCGTGCTGTTCGCGACGATGTTCCCGACGATCAGCGAGGCGCTCAACGGCGCGCGCGTGTCGGTCGGCATCGAGTTCTTCAACCGCTGGATGACGCCGCTCGGCCTCGTCCTCCTGTTGCTCGCAGGTGCGGCTCCGCTGCTCGCGTGGCGGCGCACGACGCGCGAGCGCCTGCGCAGCCAGTTCATGTTCCCGCTGATCGCGATGGTCGTGACGATCGCCGGGCTCGCGATCGGCATGCCGCAGACGCTGCACACGTCGTCGATGTTCTCCGACACGATCCAGCTCCCGGTCTCGCTGGTGTGCTTCGGCATCGTCGCGTTCGTCGCCGCGTCGCTCGGCCAGGAGTTCTGGCGCGGCGTCGCGGTCCGCCGCCGGCAGTCCGGCTCGGATCCGATCACCTCGCTGTTCGGCCTCGTGTTGACCAAGCGCCGCAAGTACGGCGGCTACATCATCCACATGGCGATCGGCGTCCTGTTCGTCGGGTTCGCCGGCAAGGCGTACGACCGCATGGTCGATCGCACGCTCGCGCACCCGACCCACGCGGTCGCCGACATGCAGGCGCTCGGCAAGGACATCGAGATCCCCAAGGAGGCGTTCGCGATCGCGTCCGATGGCACCGAGGTCATGCTGCGCGACGACGTCCACCTGAGCGCGGCGGTCGCCCACAACATCGTGGTCGCGCGCGACGCGGCGATGCTGAAGACCCCCGAGTCGCTGCGCGCCGTGGTCGGCGTCGGGATGAACGTGATCGGTGCGCTCGAGGCCTACGCCAAGCAGCCGCACTGGGTCGTGTGGACCGCGCCGGTCGGCAAGCGCCTCAGCGTGACCAGCGCGAACCAGACGCTCGACACCTACGGCGTCGAGCAACGCCGCCGCAACGTCGCGGTCTCGAACGGCAAGCTGGTCGCGACCGCCGCCTACCAGCAGGACACCGAGATCCAGGCCCGCGTGCGCACGACGTTCGCGCAGCTCGCCGAGGTCCCGGTCGATCAGGTCACGCTGTCGGCGCAGCCGGCGTCGTGGTTCGACTTCGCCGGCTATCGCTTCGTCTACGACGACCTCCTGACGACCTCCGACGATCACAAGAGCGCGGTGACCGCGCAGGTGACGATCTGGAAGGACGGCGAGAACATCGGCACGGTCTATCCGGCGAAGTGGGACTTCCACAAGAACGAGGGCCAGGCCACGACCGAGGTCGCGATCCGCGTGCGATTCACCGAGGACGTCTACCTCGTGCTCACCGGCTACGACACCGAGTCGACGACGGCGAACTTCCGGGTCTACATCAACCCGCTGATCAGCTGGGTCTGGATCGGCTTCCTCATCCTCGCGTTCGGCACGTTCATCTGCCTCATCCCGCAGAGCGTCGTCGATCGGCTCACCGCGCGACCGGCGTCGCGGATCGGGCGCGCTGCCGATGTCGGGTTGTTCATCGCGGTCGTGCTCGGCGTCCTCATCGGGTTCGCGAGCCAGGCCCACGCGCAGTCGGCGGAGCACGTGCCGGCCGGCCAGGGCATGGGACAGGCCGGCGGTGGCTGGGCGTCGATGTATCGCCCGACCAACGAGACCGAGACCAAGGCGATGAAGGAGCTCGCGTGTCCGTGTGGCACGTGCACGCGCCAGAGCATCTACGACTGCGACTGCAGCACCGCCGCGAAGCTGCGGCTCCGCATCCAGACGATCCTGGCGACCACCGACATGGCGACGCCGGCCGGCAAGACCAAGGGCTACGACGCCGTGGTCGCCGCGTTCGTGACCGACTACGGCAGTGGCGTGCGGCTGACGCCGCAGTCGCAGACCAGCTGGATCCTGCCGACGCTCGCCGTGGTCGGCGGGCTCGGGTTGCTGTTCGTCGTCGCCCGGCGCTGGGTCGCCAAGCCGGCCGCCACGACGGTCGCGGCGGCGCCGGCCGCGGTCGTCGCGGGCGCCGACGATGACTACGCGGACAAGCTCGACGACGAGCTCGCGAGCACGGACTAGTCGCAGCGCGATGGCGAATCACGATCAACCCGATCCGACCCGCTGGCTGTGGCGCGGCGTGGCGATCGTCGCCGTGCTCGTCGGCTGGTTCTTCATCGCGTGGCAGAACAGCTTCCACTCGACCGCGCCGGTGATCGTGGTGTGCCTGTCGTACCTCGCGCTCGTCGGCGTGATCTACAACCTGTGGCGCACCGGCGCCGCGGCGGCGACCTCGCCCGAGGACGACACGGTCGACGACTCGACCTGGAGCAAGCCCCTCGGCGCGATCGGCGAGCTCGAGCGCGAGAAGCGGACGCTCCTGAAGGCGATCAAGGAAGCCGAGTTCGACTTCGAGATGAACAAGCTGTCCAAGCACGACGCCGACGAGATGATCGCGGTCTATCGCCACCGCGCGATCGAGGTGATCAAGGAGCTCGAGCGCCTGCAGGCCGGCGAGGGCACGATCCGCGAGCAGATCGAGCGCGAGGTGCGCGCGCGTCTCGAGGTCGAGGTCAAGCCGACCAAGAAGAAGAAGGCGAAGGCCGCCGCGGCGGCTGCGCCAGCGCCCGAGCCAGAGCCCGAAGCAGCGACGACGTCGAAGTCCGAGACCACAGCCGAGGAGGCGACGTCATGATCCGCGCGAGCCTGATAGCGTTGGCCCTCGTTGTCGTCGGTGGCGGGGTCGCGAGCGCGCAGCCCGCCGGCGCGATCGGTCACCCGCTGCCCTCGAAGGACACCGCCGCCGGCACGGTCACGGTCCGCGTGATCGCCGGCGCGATCGGCAAGCCGGTGATCGGCGTCGACGTCACGCTCGTGGTCAACGGCACGCCGCGCGTCGCGCGCACCGACACCGCGGGTCGCGCGAACTTCCCCGATCTGCCGGCGAACGCGACGGTGCAGGCCAAGATCGTCGACGAGGACAAGAAGGAGGTCGCCTCCGACACGTTCCCGATCGGCGCCGACGTCGGCACCCGCGTGATGCTGACGACGCGCCCGATGGACGCGATGGGCGCGCAGCCGCAGCAGGGCCAGCCGATGGTCGACCCGCGCGAGGCGAGCGGGCAGCCGCGGCTCGAGCAGACCTACGACAAGGGCTCGCTGTCCGTCCTCGCGGTGTACGGCGACTTCAAGGATCCCGCGGTCGGCGTGCCGATCGCGCTGGTCGGCTACGCCTCCGACGACGCGATCACCGTGGTCACCAAGCCGACCAACGACCAGGGTCGCGCCGAGTTCCGCAACCTCGACGTCAGCGGCAACATCACGTACTTCGCGATGACGCAGCTGCCGCGCGCGACCGGCCTCGATCGCGGCTACGCGCGCCCGCTCGAGCTCGACGATCGCGGTGGCGTCCACGTGATCCTGTCGGGCGACAAGCGCGCCTCGACCAACCCGCCGGTCGACGACTTCACGCACGTGCAGCACCAGGACATCCCGACCGAGGCCGGCAAGGTCCGCATCGTGATCTCGGGCAAGCCGGATTTGCCGGCGACGATCAAGCTGTACGACGCCGCGACCAAGCAGGTCGTCGCCGAGGGCAAGGCCGAGCGCCTGCCGGCCGATCCGTCGCGCGTCCAGTTCAACTCGCAGTTCGCCGCGCGCACGGATCTCGAGAAGGGCTTCCTCGGCGTGATCGTGCACGGCGGCCCGACCGGCAAGGACGAGCCACTCAAGGACCTCGTGGTCTCGGCGGTCGCGGTCGACGGTTCGCCGACCAAGCTCGACGGCACGACCGACGCCGATGGCCAGGCGATCATCCGGATCCCGGTCGAGCCGGCCGGCAAGTACAAGCTGCAGGTCACGATCAACGGCGCGACGCACACCACCGAGCCGTTCGAGGTGTCGTCGAGCGGTGGCGCGCTCGAGGTCCAGGCCGCGTGGGACACGCGCGGCGCGATCCAGGCGATGATCGACGTGGCGCACCTCCCGGGCCGCGTGCTCTACGCCGAGTCCACCAACGGTGGCCAGCGCTATCGCTCGGCGCCGTTCGAGACCATCCCGACGGCGGGCACCCAGCTCCTCATGTTCTTCTATCCGCGCTCGGTGATGACGTTCCACCTCGGCGCCACCGTCGAGGATCAGCTGCTCGGCGTGCAGGGCGCGTTCACGCTGTCGAACTATGCGTGGGCGCCGTACAGCGCCGGTCCCGACGGCACCGTGATCCCGCTGCCGCGCGGCTTCAAGGGCGTGATCGTCGGGGAGGCCGACCAGAGCTCGGTCACCGGCGATCCCAACGCGGGCTTCCGCCTGTTGCGCCCGATCCCGCCCGGCGGCAAGCAGTTCCACGGCGGATTCTCGATGCCGATCCACGACGGTCGCATCGAGTGGGCGATGGATCTGCCGTTCGGTGCGTACGACTCGAGCTTCAAGGTCCTAAAGACGCCCGACATGCGCATGGTCGCGCCGCTGCGGGTCGAGACCTCGAACGCCCCGGGGTTCGGCGCGGTGTACTCGATCGATCCGATCCGCATCCTGCCGCAGCAGTCGATGGTGCTGACGCTGTCCGGGATGCCGCAGGCGCCGGCGTGGCGACTGTGGGTGCCGCGCATCCTCGGGCTCGTCGTGATCGCGATGATCCTCGCCGGCGTCGGCTTCGCGCTGTTGCGCCGTCCGACCACGACACCCGAGCAGGAGTCGCAAGGTTCCGCGCGCGCCGCGCGCCGCGAGCTGCTGCTCGCCGAGCTCGTCGAGCTCGAGCGCGACAACCACGCCAAGGGGCGGCTCGACGACAAGGCCAAGCGCCGTCGCGAGACCCTGATCACCGAGCTCGAAGCCCTGTGGGGCGACTGAGCACGCGCGCAGCTCCGCCGAGCGAAGCGAGGGTTGTTTCGCGCGCTGCGAGCAGCTCGCAGCGGAGAGCGCCGAGCGAAGCGAGGGCCCTTTCATGATCGAGCGCGTCGAGATCAAGAAGGTCGGCAAGCGCTATGGCTCGGAGCGCGCGCTGCACGGCGTGTCGCTCGAGCTCGCCGCCGGCAAGACCTGCGCGCTGCTCGGCCACAACGGGGCCGGCAAGACGACGCTGCTCGGGATCCTGTCGACGCTGGTGCGGCCGTCCGACGGCTCGGTCGCCTACGCTACGGGTGGCAAGCCGCTGATCGGCGACGCCGTGCGTCGCGAGATCGGGCTGCTCGCGCACGCCTCGCTGTGTTACGGCGAGCTGTCGGCGCGCGAGAACCTCGCGCTGTTCGGCAGCCTCTACGAGGTGCCGCACGACCGCGCCGCGATCGACGCGCTGCTCGATCGGGTCGGCCTGGAGCCGCGGGCGCGCGATCGCGAGGCGCGGACCTACTCGCGCGGCATGGTGCAGCGGCTGGCGCTCGCGCGCGCCCTCCTGTCGAAGCCGTCGCTCGTGTTGCTCGACGAGCCGTTCACCGGCCTCGATCGCGGCGGCGCGCTCCAGCTCGGCGAGCAGCTCGGCGCGCTGCGCGACAGCGGCGCGATCGTCGTCGTCGTGACCCACGACCTCGAAGCGATCGCGGGGCGCACCGACCACGTCGCGATCCTGTCACGCGGACGGCTCGTCCTCGAGGAACGCGGCGCGTTCGACTACGACGCGCTCAAAGACCTCTATCATCGTCACGCCAGCTGATGAGTGTCCTCCGCCAAGCCGGGCGCATCGCGTGGAAGGACCTTCGGGTCGAGCTCCGCAGCCGCGAGATCATCTACACGATGGCGTTCTTCGCGGCGCTGCTCGTCGTGATCTACTCGTTCGCGTTCCCCAACAAGCCCGACGTCGTGCGCGCCGCGCTGCCGGGCATGCTGTGGGTGACGATCGCGTTCGCCGGCACGATCGGCGTCGGGCGCGCGTTCGATCGCGAGCGCGAGAACGACACGATGCGCGCGCTGCTGCTCGCGCCGATCTCGCGCCTCGCGGTGTTCATGGGCAAGGCGATCGCGATCGCGCTGCTCGTCCTCTCGGTCGCCGCGATCGTCGCGCCGCTGCTCGTCCTGTTCTTCAACGCGCCGCTGTTCGCCGAGCCGGGGATGATGATCCTCGTCATCGTGCTCGGCGCGTCGGGGTTCGCGATCGTCGGCTCGGTGTTCGCGGCCACGCTCCTGAAGGTGCGGTCGCGCGACGTGCTCCTGCCGGTCATCCTGTATCCGCTGCTCGTGCCGCTGTTCGTCGCCGGGACCAAGGCCACCGCCGCGCTGGTCGCCGACGACCCCGAGCTCGCGACCGCCTGGTACTGGATCCAGTTCCTCGGAATCTACGATGCGGCTTTCCTGGTACTGTCGTTCTGGGTGTTCGAGTCCCTGGTGATCGAATGAAGAAATTCGCCGTTCCCATCTGCGCCGGCCTCGCGGCGATCGCGTTCGCCGGTTCGCTCTGGATGATCTTCCAGGCGCCGCTGCAGTTCGGCTACAACGACGACGGCTCGCTCAACGGGTCGAGCCTGTTCTTCAACCAGAAGATCTTCTACTTCCACGTCGCCCACGCGTTCATGCTGTTCGCGGCGGTGTTCGTCGCCGGGTTCGCGTCGATCGCGTTCCTGCGCACGCGCGACGCGAAGTGGGACGACATCGCGAGCGCGGCCGTCGACGTCGCGATCGCGTTCGGCGCCGTCGTGCTCGTGACCGGCTCGATCTGGGCCAAGGCCGCGTGGCACGTGTGGTGGAACTGGGAGCCGCGGTTGACGATGTCGCTGCTGCTCTGGCTGATCCTGGTCGGCTACGCGCTGGTCCGGAAGTTCGCGGGCGCGAGCGCCGATCGCGTCGCCGCCGGCATGGCGATCTTCGGCATGGTCGGCGTGCCGTTCATCTACAAGATGGTCGGTCAGGACTCGCACCCGGCCGCCGGGCGCAACGGCGTGGTCGCGACGCTCCAGGCGGGCATGAAGGGCGCGTTCTGGCTCGCGGTGACCGCGTTCCTCCTGTGGTTCGTCGCGCTCGTGATCTATCGCGTGCAATCCATTCGGGCCGAGCGCGAGCTGCGCGAGCTGCGCGAGCTCGGCCTCGATGCGGGAGTTCTGTCATGAAGTCGATCCTCGTCGCGCTCGCAGTCCTCCTCGGGTCCGCCTCGGTCGCGCGGGCCGACGACCCGGTGGCACCCGAGGTCAAGCGGGACGACGGCGTCGTGGCCGTCGACGCCAAGGCGCTGCGCAAGACGTGCGTCGACGCGATGAACGCGGACAAGACGTTCGCCGCCGACATCGTCAAGAAGGCCGACGCCGACGCGCAGCAGAAGCGCGACGACGCCACCGTCGCGGCGCACCAGACCGCGGCCACCGAGGTCGCGGTCAACGAGCGCCACGTCGTCCTCGCGTACGCCGCGATGTGGATCATCGCCGCGTTCTTCGTGATCTTTCTGTGGCGCCGGCAGCGCGCCCTGGTCGCCGAGATCGCGACGTTGCGCGGCGACCTGACGCGCGCGACCGCCGAGCCCGAGGCCGCCAAGGACAAGAAGTCGTGACCTCGGCGCACGTCATCTTCATCCCCGGCGTGTGCTTCGTCGGGATGTTCCTCGGCTTCATCATCGGCACGCGCGCGGCGCGCAACCAGTTCGACCTCCAGAAGAAGCGCGACGACGAGCGGGCGGCGGTCCGCGCGGCGCGCGACGCCAAGAAGGCCGCGGCGGCGACCAAGTCAGACGACGCGTAGCGCCGCGGCGAGCGCGCTCGCGGTCGGCGTGCGCGCGGCAGGCTCCTTCACCAGGGCCGCGGCGACGATCGCGTCGAGCGCCGGATCGGCGAGCCTGCCGGGTGTGGCGTCGAGCACCGCGGCCATCGTCAGCCACGGTGGGCCGCGATGGAACAACCGGGTGCCGGTCGCGAGCTCCCAGATCACGACGCCGAGCGAGAACACGTCCGTCGCCGGCGTCCAGCGCTCGCCGCGCACCTGCTCGGGCGCCATGTACGCGTGGGTCCCGCGCATCGGGCCCCCGGCGCCGATCGGGCGCGCGACGCCGAGATCGATCACGACGACCGCGTCGCCGTCGACGATCATGTTGCCGGGACACAGGTCGCCGTGGACGTAGCCGTTGGTGTGGAGGTGCGCCGCGGCGTCGGCCATCGCGATCGCGATCGCGCGCAGGCGCGCAGCGGGCATCGGGGAATCCCCGAGCTTGCGAAGGTCCTCGCCGGGTGCGAGCGCGAGCGCGAGGTACGGCCGATCCTCGACCGCACCGACCTCGTGGGAGAAAATTACACCCCGGTGTCGCGGCAGCTTCGTCGTCAGCTGCTGCTCGGCGAGGAACAGGGCCATCGCCTCGTCGCTGCGCTGGAGATGCGTGTGGATCCGCTTCACGGCGCCTACCCCAAAGTGGGGATGTGTGGCGCGCCAGACCTCGCCCATTCCGCCGACCGCGACGATCGATTCGAGTTGCCAATTCCCGAACTGCTCCACGCAAGTTGGTTACCATGTGGCGGTATGGGATCGGCGAGTGTTCGGCTGGGGCGTTACACGATCATGCGTCACCTGACGCCCGACGTGGCGATCGCTCGCGATGGCGACAAGCACGTCATCTTCCGCAGTCCACCCGGCGATCCGACGAAGCTCCTGCAGTTCGTCGAGGCCGCGCGTCTCGCGCAGAAGATCGAGCACGCCAACGCGATCCGCGTGCTCGAGGTCGGCGACGACGGCATGGCGTCCGAGTACCACCACGGCGAGGACGCGCGGTTGCTGCTCGAGACCGTCGTGAAGGCCAAGGCGCTGTTGCCGATCCAGCACGCGATCGCGATCTCGCTCGGCGCCGCCGCCGGCGTCGCGGCCGCGCACAACCTCCCGACCGGCGACAAGAAGCTCGGCGCGATCCTCCACCGGGACGTCTCGCCGTCGAACGTGATCGTCGGGCGCAACGGCATCGTCAAGGTCATCGACTTCGAGATCGCGCGCGCGCTCGGCGGCAAGCTCGCGTACATGTCGCCCGAGCAGGTCCGCGACCAACCGCTCGACAAGCGCAGCGACGTGTTCTCGCTCGGCATCCTGCTCTACGAGCTGGCGACGACGTCGCGGCTGTTCCGCGGCGACCTCGCGACGATCCAGGACGCGATCGTGAACGGCAAGATCCCGCTGCCGCGCGTGCGCCGCCCCGATCTGCCGAACGAGCTCGGCATCATCATCATGCGCGCGCTCAGCACCGATCCGGCACGTCGCTACCAGAGCGCCGAGGATCTCCGCGTCGTGCTCGAGCAGTTCGCGCTCGCCGCCCAGGTTCCGCTCGCACCCCGCACGCTCGCCGACTACATCCGCAAGGCGTGCGGCGGCGATCGGATCGAGCCGTGGCGCGTCGAGGGCTTCGAGACCGGCGCCAGCGGCAGCAGCGGCGCCAGTGGCGCGAGCTCTGCCGGGTCGACCCCGACGCCGCGCTCGATCGGCAAGGCGAGCTGGGTCGAGTCGTCGGCGCGGCGCGGTGGCGGTGGTGACTCCGAGCCCGGCGCCAAGCGCGGCTCGCGGCCGTCTGGCACGATCATCCCGGGGACCCAGTCGGGGCAGTTCAAGCTGCAGACCGGCCCGGTCGCGCGCGTCAACGGCGATCGCGGCAGCCGGCCGAGCTCGTCGGGCACGATGATCCCGTCGACGTCGGCGCCGAACTGGAACGACACGCTGCCCAAGAGCGGCGAGAAGTCGTTGCTCGCCAAGCTCGCGATCCCGGGCCTCGTCGTGCTCGCGCTGATCGCGCTCGGGCTCGTCGTGATGTTCGTGATGGCCGACTCGAAGAAGACGCCGGTGAAGCCCGACGACAAGCACGTCGCGCCGAACGTGGCACCGACGCTCGCGACCGATCCGACGCCCGGCTCGGCCGCCGCGAAGCCACTCGAGCCCGGCGTGACCGGTTCGGGCTCCGGCTCGGGCGCGACCACGAACGCCGTGAAGCCGACCGGGACTCACCCGACGAACCCGCAGGACAAGCCGCACGTCACGCCGCAGGATGGCCCGACCGACAACTCGATCACCTCGGTCGGCTCGAACACCAAGGTCGACGTGCCGCCCGACGCCTCGGTGGCGGTCGCGCCGCCGGTCGATGCCGGGGCTCCGGAAGGCAGCGCCGCCACCGCGCCGGTGATCGCGCAGCTCTCGGCGATCACGATCGACGGCGTCGCGCGCGATCACGCCGGCGAGCTCGGCAAGTGCGACACGTCCGACCTGCACGGCACGCTCGCGGTCAACTTCCAGATCGACGCGACCGGCAAGGTCACGTCCGCCCAGCTGTCGTCGACCGCCGGCAAGCCGCAGGCCGCCGTGTGCTTCTTGCGGAGCATCCAGCACTGGCAGTTCCCGCGTCCGCCGACCGGCGCGGCGCGCGGCACCTACGCCGTCACGTTGCCGTAGGGTCGCGCCCGCTCAGGCGACCGCGTCGATCGTCAGGCTGCGCGTGCGGCCGGGCAGGGTGATCTCGACGTCGTCGCCGGCGTGCTTGCCGAGCAGCGCGCGGCCGAGCGGCGACCCCGGCGTCACCACCTGGACCGCGCCGACCATCACGCCACCACCGTGCGGTGCGAGGAAGACTCGCGAGCGCGCGCCGTCCTCGTCGAGCGTGACGACCGCGCCGAGCGCGATCGTGGCGGTCGGGGCGAAGGTTCGGGGCGCGAAGCGTGCGAGCTCGGCGACCGCGGCCTCGAGCTCGGCAACCCGCACCGCCTGGCCGCGCGCGAGGTAGCTCTGCTCGAGTCCCCGGGTGTCCTTGGAGTTCTCGGCGCGGGCCTCGGCGTGCGTCGAGCCTTCGATCGCGGCGGCGTGCGCGCGCTGCGCCGCATCGAGCGCGGCGGCGAGTTGTGAAGCGAGCCCAGCGACGAGCGCGGCTTTGTCGATCGGAGCGGCCATCAGTCCCGGCCATAGGGTATACGACGCGCATGGACTTCAACTTCACCGAGGAACAGGATGCGCTGGTCGGCGTCGCGCGCGAGTTCGCCAAGAAGGAGATCATCCCCTCCGCGGCGCACTTCGACGAGACCGGCGAGTTCCCGCGCGACATCCTCGAGCGTGCCTGGAAGCTGAACCTGATGAACCTCGAGATCCCCACCGAGTACGGTGGGCTCGGGCTCGGCTGTCTCGACAACTGCCTCGTGCAGGAGGAGATCTCGTTCGGCTGCTCGGGCATCAACACGTCGATGGCAGCGAACTCGCTCGGCGCGACGCCGCTCCTGGTCGCCGGCACCGAGGCGCAGAAGCAGGAGTACCTGTCGCGGCTGACCCGCGAGTACGTGTTCTGCGCGTACTGCTGCAGCGAGCCCGACGCCGGCTCGGACGTCGCCGGCATGAAGACGCGCGTGACCCGCCACGGCGACGACTACGTGCTGAACGGTCAGAAGCGCTGGATCACGAACGGCGGCGTCGCGAACTTCTACACGGTGTTCGCGACGTTCGACCCGGCGATGAAGCACAAGGGCATCGCCTGCTTCGTGGTCGACGCCAACACGCCGGGCGTGAAGGCGGGCAAAAAGGAGAACAAGCTCGGCCAGCGCGCGTCGAACACGACCGACGTGATCTTCGAGGACGTCAAGCTGCCGAAGACGGCGCTGGTCGGCCCCGAGGATGGCGGCTTCAAGGTCGCGATGAAGACGTTCGATCGGAGCCGCCCGTGGATCGCGGCGACCGCCGCCGGCGTGATCCGCCGCTCGCTCGAGGAGAGCCGCGCGTACGCGCTCGAGCGCAAGACGTTCGGCGTGCCGATCGCGCAGCACCAGGCGGTGCAGTTCATGCTCGCCGAGATGGCGATCGCGTACGAGGGCACGCGCCTCCTCACGCACAAGGCCGCGTGGCAGGTCGACCAGGGCGACCTGTCCGCGATCACCTCGGCCTACGCCAAGGCCTACGGCGCCGACGCCGCGATGCGGTGCTCGACCGACGCCGTCCAGATCTTCGGCGGGTACGGCTACACCAAGGAGTACCCGGTCGAGAAGCTGATGCGCGACGCCAAGCTGCTCCAGATCTACGAGGGCACCTCGCAGATCCAGCGGGTCGTCATCGCGCGCAACCTGCTCGGCCGCTGATCCGCTACGATCGGCCGATGCCGACGTGCCGCGAGTGCAACGACGAGGTCCCCAAGCTGGTCAGCGTGAAGGTCGACGGCAAGGTCCAGAAGGTCTGCGCCGACTGCAAGGACAGGATGCGCGAGGCCGGTGAGATCGCCGAGGCCAGCGAGACCGTCATGCAAGGCATGATGGGCTTCAAGGGCCGGCGCTGACGCGCTGTCAGAGGGATCTGGCAGGTTCGAAGCGTGCAGACCGACGTCCAGACCCCGCAAAAGCCCGCCGCGAGCTTCGCCACCGGATCGGTCGCCGAGGGCTCGGGTCCGAACAAGCACGCCGCCGCCTCGCCGGAGGTGTTCGGCAACATGTTCATCGGCATCGCCGGGATGATCGGCGCCGGCAAGTCGACGCTCGCGGCCGCGCTCGGCCAGCACCTCGGCATCGACACCTACTACGAGCCGGTCGCCGACAACGAGTACCTCGCGGACTTCTACAAGGACACCGCGCGCTACTCGTTCGCGATGCAGGTCTACCTGCTCAACCGCCGGTTCCAGCAGCACCAGGAGATCATCTGGCGCGGCAAGTCGGCGGTCCAGGACCGCACGATCTACGAGGACTCGATCTTCGCCAAGATGCTCGCGAAGACCGGCCTCATGGACGAGCGCGACTACCGCACGTACGTCGAGCTGTTCCGCAACATGAGCAACTTCATGTGCAAGCCGAGCGTGATCGTGTTCCTCGACGTGTCGCCCGAGGGCTCGGCCGATCGGATCCAGATGCGCAGCCGCGACGTCGAGTCGAAGATCAAGCTCGACTACCTGAAGGCTCTGTACGACGGCTACCAGGAGTTCGTCGCCAACATCTCCAAGGTCATCCCGGTGATCCGGATCGACTACGAGCGGTTCGCGACCGCCGAGGAGATGGCCGAGGTGATCAAGCGCGAGTACATGGACGCCTCGTTCCTGCGCCAGGTCACCCGGTTCGATCCGACGCGGTAGCGACCGCGTCGGAACCATCATCACCTCGCGCTAGCTCTCGACGCGCAGCTCCATCCGTCCGCGTCCTTCACGCATCGCACGGTCCTCACCCGAACGTGCTGCTCCTGGACCGTCCCGCGCGCGGTGCTGCGCAGGTCGGCCCACCGCTGTTCGAGCGTGACGGTCCTCACCACGAGCGTGACCCGGTCAGCTCGGTCGACGAGCAGGCTCGGCGTGCTGCTCGCGGTCCGCTCGCACCAGGTGCCGGTCGCGCCACACTGCTCGTAGGGGTGCACGGTCGGCATGCCGCCCTCTTCGAACGGTTCGGTGACGGTCCGGTCGGGAAGGATGAGGACGTATCCGGCGCGGTACTCCCCACGACGGATCATTGCCGGGGTCGCCGCCCGATCGCGCGCATCGACCGCTGCGTAGAGCTCGACCCGGCCCGCCTTGGTGCGAGCCGTGCCGGCGAGGTGGCAGGTGCCGGGCATGTCATGGCACGGGCCGGAGTCATGCTCCCCATCAACTCGGATCGAGCGGGTCAGGAGCGGACTCCACGCCCCGTCGTCGGCGGCGCGAGCCGGGCTCGCAGCCGCGACCGCGAGTGCGCTGGCGATGGTCGCGAGGTGTGGACGCACACCGATTCGAACGACCGGGGTGGCCGCGTTGTTCCGTCGACTAGCGAGCGCGGCTTCTCCGTACGGCGCGAGCCGACGATCCTACGGCTTGTCGGGCGTTGCGGGTGGCAGCGGCGCCGAGGGCGCCTGGTTCATGTGCGGCTGGGCGCGGCAGTGGTTCTTCTTGCAGACCGGCTCGGCGTTGCAGCTCGGGTGATCGGACATCACCGCCGGACACATCGCCGCGCCGCAGCGCGACGCGCGGCCCTTCTCGTACGCCGGCAGCGCGTCGGCGCGGATGCCGACCTTGCGACCACCGGCGCCGCAACCGCAGCAGGCGTCGACCAGGGCGCAGTCGTCGTCGGTCTGGCAGTCGTCCTTGTCGGCGGCCTCGGCGATCGGCGGCGCCTTGCCGGGATCGGGCGTCGGGGGTTTGGGCTGGCTCGAGCACGCCGCGAGCAAGACCGCGATGACGAGGGCCCTCATCGGCGGAACACTCCCACGCCACCGAAGCGCTGTTCGTCGCCGAGTTGATCGGCGATGCGGAGCAGCTGGTTGTACTTGGCGACGCGATCCGAGCGCGACGCCGAGCCGGTCTTGATCTGACCCGCGTTGGTCGCGACCGCGAGGTCGGCGATGAACGCGTCCTCGGACTCGCCCGAGCGGTGCGAGATGATCGCGGTGTAGCGCGCGTGCTGCGCGGTGCGCACGGCATCGAGCGTCTCGGACAGCGAGCCGACCTGGTTGACCTTCACGAGGATCGAGTTCGCGATGCCCTCGGTGATGCCGCGCTTGAGGCGCGCGGTCTGGGTCACGAACAGATCGTCGCCGACCAGCTGGCACTTGTTGCCGAGCTTGTCGGTCAGGAGCTTCCAGCCGGCCCAGTCGTCCTCGGCGAGGCCGTCCTCGATCGAGACCAGCGGGTACTTCGCCGCCCAGCCGGCGTAGAGCTCGACGATCTCGGCGCTCGAGCGCGCCTTGCCATCGTAGTTGTAGTGACCGGCCTTCTTGTCGAAGAACTCCGAGGCGGCGACGTCGAGCGCGAGGAAGATCTGCTCGCCGGCCTTGTAGCCCGCGGCGCCGATCGCCTCGATCAGCAGGGTGAGGGCCTCGTCGGCGCTCTCGAGGCTCGGCGCGAAGTCGCCCTCGTCGCCGACGTTGGTCGCCTTGCCGCGCGCGGACAGCAGCTTCTTCAGGTGGTGGAACACCTCCACACCGGCGCGCAGCGCGTCGTCGAAGCGATCGAACCCCGCGGGGACGATCATGAACTCCTGGATGTCCAGGTTGTTGTCGGCGTGCGCGCCGCCGTTGATCACGTTCATCAGCGGCACCGGCAGCGTGACCGCGCCGACGCCGCCGAGGTAGCGATACAGCGGCAGGTCGTGCGACAGCGCCGCGGCCCGCGCGGCCGCCATCGAGACCGCGAGGATCGCGTTCGCCCCGAGGTGCGACTTCATCGGCGTGCCGTCGAGCGCGAGCAGCGCGGCGTCGATCGCGGCCTGGTCGCTGGCGTCCATGCCGATCAGCGACGGCGCGATCACGTCGCGCACGTGGTCGACGGCCTTCTGGACGCCCTTGCCGAGGTACCGCGTGGCGTCGCCATCGCGGAGCTCGAGCGCCTCGTGCTCGCCGGTCGAGGCGCCCGATGGCACGATCGCGCGACCGAGCACGCCGCCGTCGAGGCCGACCTCGGCCTCCACGGTCGGATTACCTCTCGAATCGAGAACCTCGCGCGCGTGTAACCAGACGATCTCGGTCATGCGGCGGACTTTACATGAGCCGTGATACAAGGCGGAACCATGACCCGCACGATCGGCGTCGCGCTGCTCGGGCTCGGCAACGTGGGCGGCGGCGTGGTCAAGCTGCTCGAAGCCAACGCCGCGGCGATCGCAGCCCGGCTCGGCGCGCGGTTCGAGATCAAGGCGATCGCGGTGCGCGACCTCGCCAAGGCCGACCGCGTCGTCGAGGTCGATCGCCGGCTGCTGGTCGCCGACCTCGACGCCGCGATCCACGCGCCCGGCGTCGAGATCGTGTGCGAGCTGATCGGCGGCACGACGGTCGCGCGCGAGGTCGTGCTGCGCGCGATCGCGGCTGGCCGCCACGTCGTGACCGCGAACAAGGCGCTGCTCGCCGAGCACGGCCTCGAGGTGTTCGCGGCGGCCGAGGCCGCGGGCGTCGATGTCTACTATGAGGCCGCGGTGTGCGGCGGCGTGCCGATCATCCGCGTCCTGCGCGAGGGCCTCGCGTCCGATCGCGTGGAGTCGCTGCACGGAATCGTCAACGGCACGTCGAACTACATCCTGTCGACGATGGCCGAGACCCGGCGCCCGTTCGCCGACATCCTCGCCGACGCGCAACAGCTCGGTTACGCCGAGGCCGACCCGACGCTCGACATCGGCGGCGGCGACGCGGCGCACAAGCTCGCGATCCTCGTCGGCCTGTGCTTCGGTCCGGTCGACGCCTCTCAGATCCCGATCGATGGCATCGACGTCGTCGAGCCGATCGATCTCGATTACGCCGAGAAGTTCGGCTACGTGATCAAGCCGCTCGCGATCGCGCGCGACTGTGGCGACTCGGTCGAGGCGCGCGTCCACCCGGCCCTCGTGCCGGCGACCTGGCTGCTGGCCGACGTCAGCGGGGCGAAGAACGCGGTGTACGTCCAGAGCTACGCGCTCGGCCCATCGCTGTACTACGGCGCCGGCGCCGGCATGCTGCCGACCGCGATGAGCGTGGTCAGCGATATGATCGAGATCGCGCGCAACGCGTTCGCCCGCGCGGCGGGCGCGGTCGTCGCGCGGCCGCGACCGGCGGCGCGCACGATCCGCCCGCTCGCCGAGCTCGTCACCCGCTACTACCTGCGGTTCGGCGTCGTCGATCGTCCCGGCGTGCTCGGCCAGCTGATGACCGCGCTCGGCGCGCGGGGTGTGTCGATCGCGCAGGTCGTTCAGACCCCGGCGGTCGCCGGCGCGCCGGTCCAGGTCGTCGTGCTCACGCACGAGGCGCGCGAGGGCGACCTGCGGATCGCGCTCGCCGAGATCGGCGCGCTCGATGTCGTGCGCGAGGCCACGCGAGTCATCCGGATATGTTGAGGCATCACTACCGCGTGATCTTCGGCGACACCGACCAGATGGGCGTCGTGTACTACGCGAACTACCTCCGGATCTTCGAGAGCGCGCGTGCCGACTACTGGCGCCAGCTCGGCAAGAGCTACAAGGATCTCGAGGCGTGGGGCGTCGCGCTGCCGGTGATCGAGGCGCACTGCGTCTACAAGAAGCCGGCGCACTACGAGGACCTGCTCGACGTCGATCTGTGCGTCAGCGAGCTGCGGGGCGCGTCGCTCCGGTTCCGCTACGAGGTCCGCCGCGGCGCCGACCTGCTCGCCGAGGGCCACACCCGCCATGCCGTGATCGGGACCGACGGGCGCCCGCGCGCGGTGCCCGCGGTGCTGCGCGACGCGATCCCGCCGCTCGAGTGAAGTGATACAACCGCGGGGCATGCAAGACCGCAACCTCGCGCTCGAAGTCGTCCGCATCACCGAGGCTGCCGCCATCGCGTCCGCGCGCCTCATGGGCAAGGGCGATCGCAAGCAGGCGGACCACGTCGCCGTCGAGGCGATGCGGTCCGCGTTCGATGCGATCGATATCCGCGGCACCGTCGTGATCGGCGAGGGCGAGCGCGACGAGGCCCCCATGCTGTTCATCGGCGAGCGCGTGGGCGCCGGCTGGGCCTCGAAGGAATCGAGCCCCAAGGTCGACATCGCCGTCGATCCGCTCGAGGGCACGAACCTGTGCGCGTTCGGCGCGCCCGACGCGATCAGCGTGATCGCGATCGCCGACGACGGTCAGTTCCTGAACGCGCCCGACACGTACATGCAGAAGATCGCCGTCGGACCCGAGTCGCGCGGCGTGATCGACCTGCGCGAGTCGGTGACCTGGAACCTGCAGCGCATCGCGAAGGCCAAGAACAAGCGGATCGAGGACTGCACGTGCGTGATCCTCGACCGGCCGCGCCACGAGGAGATGATCAACGAGGTGCGCCAGGCCGGCGCGCGGATCCGGCTGATCGGCGACGGCGACGTGTCCGGCGCGGTGATGACCGCGAACCCCGAGTCCGGCATCGACGTGCTGTTCGGCACCGGCGGCGCGCCCGAGGGCGTGATCGCGGCGGCCGCGATGAAGTGCGTCGGCGGCGAGCTCCAGGGCCGCCTCCGCTTCCGCAGCGAAGAGGAGCGCGCTCGCGCCGTCAAGATGGGCGTGGCGCCCGAGGACCACATCTACTCGACCGAGGACCTCGCCAAGGGCGACGTCATGTTCGCCGCCACCGGCGTCACCAAGGGCTACCTGCTCGACGGCGTCCGGTTCTTCGGCGACGGCGCGCGCACCGAGTCGATCGTCATGCGGTCCAAGACCGGGACCGTCCGCGTGATCCACGCGACGCACCACTTCAACACCAAGCCGCGCTACTCCTGGGCCACCGGCCTCGACCAGTAGCCTGTCCGGCTGCCGGCCTGTGAATTGGGGACGCTTTTCCGAGTTGCTCGTGGTGGCGCGCCAACTCGAGCCACTCGGAAAAGAGTCCCCAATTCACCGCG
>JBBQEX010000053.1:0-56653 GCA_038321315.1 Haliangiales bacterium
GAAGTCGCGCAGGTCGCTGTCCGCATCGACCCGACGAAGAAACCGTAACGTCACGGGTTCGAAGTACTGCCGCGGAAGATCACGCGTCGTCGCGCGTCACGCATGATCACGTCGATGAAGGAACGGTAACGGGCCCAGCGAATTGGGTGTCCACGCGTTGACCGCGATGGGACGCCTTCTTACGATGGCTTCCGTTCGAAGGGGTCGAAACGAAAGGGTTCTGCGCGTGGAGGAGGAAGATCTGATCGCATGGCAAGACGTGCTGGACTCGGTCGTTGCGGGACGTCCCGGCGATCTGTCATGCCCGTTTTGTCGCCATCGTCCGCTCACCGTCGAGGAAGTCGATCACTCGACGCGGATCCTGTGCAGCAAGTGCAAGAAGTTCATCCAGGGACGCTTTCAACCGTAGGCCATGGCGAACGATCGCGAATTCCTCGGTAAGGGGCTGCGGTTCCCGGTTTCGGTGAACCTCAACGGCGGCCTCTCGTCATCGCAGCTCGAAGAAAATGTCCGGCAATCGATCTTCGTGATCCTCGGCACCGCGCCGGGCGAGCGCCTGATGCGGCCCGACTTCGGCTGCATGATCCACGACCTCATGTTCGCGCCGAACAGCGACGTCACCGCGGCGCGCGCCGAGGTGTACTGCGAAGACGCGATCTACAAGTACGAGCCCCGCGTGGCCTGGGTGAAGTGCACGGCCGGCCCCAACATCGACGAACCGAACCGGCTCGACGTTCGCCTCGAGTACGTGATCTCCGGCAAGAACGACAAGCGGAACCTGGTGTTCCCGTTCTACCTGCGCCACGACGAAGAAGAACCCGTGAACAACGGTAACGGAACATGATCCCACCGCCCAAGCTCGACGACCGCACCTTCCACGACATCGTCGAGGAAGCCATCTCGATGATCCCGCGCTACTCGCCGGAGTGGACGAACCACAATCCGTCGGATCCGGGCATCACGCTGATCGAGCTCGCCGCGTGGATGACGGACATGCTCATCTACCGGCTCAACCAGGTCCCCGACAAGAACTACGTCGCGTTCTTGAACCTGCTCGGGATCAAGTTGCGCGCACCGCGCGCCGCGCGTGCGTTCGTTCGCTTCTCGCTCGTCGAAGGCACGCAGAAGCAACGCGTGCCGCGCGGCACGCAGATCTCGACGCCGCAGGCGACCGAGGAGCACACCGTCACGTTCGAGACCTCGCGCGACTGCGTGATCTCGAGCGCGAAGATCGATCGCTGCTTCTCGTACTACGACAACTCGTACGCCGAGAACAGCCGCTACGTCGACCCGCTGCCGAACACGGTCGGCGAGGGCTTCGAGATCTTCGCCGGCGCGCAGCGTATCGAGCGCTATCTGTATCTCTCCGATCCGCGGTTCGCGAACACCGGCGACGCCGCGCTCCTCCGCATCTTCCTCGGGACGCCCGACACCGGCGGCCGCGATCTCGCGCGCCTGCTCGAGTGGGAATACTGGGAAGGCTCGCGGTGGAAGGATCTCGAGCCCGCGTTGATCGAGGTCGATCGCGGTGAGGTCGCGTTCATCGGGCCGCTCCGCTTCGAACCGACGACGGTCAACCACGTCGAGGGCCTCTGGCTCCGCGGCCGCCTCGCCGAGGTGCCCGAGGCACCGGAGGACACCGAGATCGATACGATCCGCGCGCGCGTCGAGGTCGTCGGGGAGGGTCTCGCGCCGACCCACGCGTACGCGAACCTCGACTCGAACGCGTTCCTGCCGCTCGACCTCGGCAAGAACATCTACCCGTTCGGCAAGGATCCGAAGCTCGACTGCATCTTCTACCTCGCGTGCGACGAGCTCCTGCAGACCCCCGACGCGTACATCTCGATCGAGATGCTGCTCGCCGATTCGAGCGTGATCCCGCGCCCGAATCCGAGCGAGCAGCTCGTGCTCGCGTTCGAGTACTACGACGGCAAGCGCTGGCGTCACCGCGGTCGCTCGGCCCCGCGCGGCGTGCTGCCGGGCGCCGGCGACGAGCTCGGCTTCCACGACGAGACCAAGGCGATGTCGCAGTCGGGCTCGGTGTCGTTCCGTCGCCCCAAGGACATGGAGTCGGTCGAGGTCAACGGCGCCGCGTCCCGCTGGCTGCGCATCCGGATCGAGAAGGGTGACTACGGCGAGGCCGGCACCTACACGCTCGAGAGCGACAAGTGGATCTTCAAGGACGACCGCGCGCTGCGTCCGCCGGCGCTGCGCTCGGTGACGTTCCGCTACCGCGAGGACTATCGCGACGTGCGGCACGTGCTGTCGTTTAACGACTTCCAGTTCACCGACGTCACCGAGGTCGCGCGCACCGAGTACACGATCTTCCAGCCGTTCACGGTGAAGTCCGACGAGTCGCCGGCGCTGTACCTCGGGTTCGTCGGCAAGCCGCCGAACGATCCGCTCGGCATCTACGTCCAGCTCGAGGAGGAGCTCGGGCTCGGCTCGCTGCCGAGCGACGACGCCGAGATCGCGACGACCGAGCTCGACAAGTACGAGACCATGCGCCGGCTCGCGTGGGAGAGCGGCCAGCGCGTGGTGTGGGAGTACTGGGACGGCCGTCAGTGGAACCCGCTGTCGATCGACGACGAGACCCAGGGCTTCACGAGCTCGGGCTACGTCACGATGGTCGCGCCGGACGACTGGGTGCTGTCGAGCAAGTTCACCGAGGAGCGCTACTGGCTCCGCGCGCGTCTCGAGCAGGGCGGCTACGTCAAGCCGCCGCGCATCCGCATGATCGTCACGAACTCGGTCGACGCGTTCAACCAGGAGACGCTGCGCGACGAGATCCTCGGCGGCTCCGACGCGACACCGCTGCAGACCGTGAAGTTCCTGCGCGGCCCGATGCTCGACGACGAGATCGTCGAGATCAGGGAGCGCCAGAAGCCGCCGGTCGAGGAGATCCTCGATCTCGGCCCCGACGCGGTCCGCCCGGTGGAGCCCGACAACGTCCAGAACAACGAGGTCTGGGTGCGCTGGAAGCGGGTCGACAGCTTCTACGCGTCGAGCCCGCGCGCGCGCCACTACCAGCTCGACTACGTGACCGGCGTCGTCAACTTCGGCGACGGTCGCCGCGGCATGGTGCCACCCGAGGGGCGCAACTCGATCGTCGCGCGGTCGTATCGCATCGGCGGCGGCTCGCTCGGCAACGTCAACACCAACACGCTGACGTCGCTCGGTCGCGCGCTCGCGTACATCGAGACGGTGTCGAACCCGCTGCCGGCGAGCGGTGGCGCCGATCGCGAGACGATCGAGGAAGCCAAGAACCGCGCGCCGTACACGATCAAGAGCCGCGATCGCGCGGTCACGACCGAGGACTACGAGATGCTCGCGCTGCGGGCGTCGACGACGCTCGCGCGTGCGCGGTGCGTCCCGGATCGCACGAACCGCGGCCACGTCACCCTGTGCCTCGTGCCCAAGGGCGACCCGCGCGACATGGGGCGCCGGCTGATCCCGAGCAACGAGGTGCTGCGCTACGTGAAGCGCTACCTCGACGACCGCAAGCTCGTCGGCACCGTGCTGAACGTGGTGCGGCCGCGCTACAAGGATCTGTCGGTCCGCGTCGTGCTCATCCGCCGCACGCTCGGCACGTCCGATCGCCTGCGCAAGGACATCGAGGTCAAGCTGCGCAAGTTCCTCCACGCCCTGACCGGCGGTCGCGAGCAGCGCGGCTGGGAGTTCGGTCGCCCGGTCTTGAAGGCCGAGATGATCCACCTCGTCGAGGAGGTCCCCGGGGTCGAAGGCGTCGACGCGCTCGACATCCGCGACGAGCTTCGCAATGTCGGCGTCGAGCACCTCCGGCTCGACGACGACGAGCTACCGTTCCTCGTCCACGTGCACGTGGCCGAGAAGGTCCGCGACGACATCAAATAACCATGGCCGCAGAGCTCACCTCCTCTCTCAATCGCCGCGTCGTACGCGTGCCCGATGTCGTCAGTCGGGCGCACGTCAAGGCGAAGCTCCTCCTCGAGGATGCCGGCCTCGCCAACGTGGTGACGCTGTATCGCGAGAGCTACGAGGACCGCGACACCGTGCTCGAGCAGCGGCCGGCGCGCGGCCAGATGGTCTACGAAGGCAGCGAGGTCACGATCTGGATCGCGCGCCGCGGCTACCTCGAGAACCTCCCGGCGATCTACCGGCGGTCCGATGCGGTCGGCCGCAACCTCGTCCGCGACCTCTGCTTCCTGTTCGAGCACATGTTCAACTCGATCGAGGTCAACCTCGAGGACGGTTGGCGCTACTACGATCCGCACGTCGCGCCGCCCGGGTTCCTCGACTGGATCGCGCAGTGGACCGCGTTCGCGGTCGATCTCGACTGGCCCGAAGCGCAGAAGCGCGCCCTCATCAAGCGCGCCGTCGATCTCTACCGGATCCGCGGCACCAAGCGCGGGCTCGCGCTGTTCTTGAAGCTGTTCTCGGGCCACGAGCCCGACATCGCCGAGAACACCTGGCCATTCAAGGGGTTTCGCGTCGAGGACGAGGCGTCCGAGACCGGCGCCCGCGTCGGGCTCGACTCGGTGATCCTGCCGCCGGTCGACCTCGCCCACTGCTTCGTCGTCACGATGCCGGTGAAGTACGATGTCGTGACCCCGGAGACCGTGATCCGGATCCATCAGATCATCCAGATGGAGAAGCCGGCGCACACGAACTACTACCTGCGATTCTCCGAAGACAAGAGTGACGTCGAGCTCCGCGAGTTCTTCTCGATCGGGCTCCGGTCGGGCATCGGCATCGGCGCCGAGGTCATCGACGAGCCCGAGCCGGATTCCAAGAAGTAAGACTGTTTGAAAGGCTAGCCATGTCGGAAGCGCAACAGGGATTCAAGCGGATCAACTTCTTCAAGGGGTTCCTCACCACCGAGAAGGACTGGAACGATGCCGAGCGCTATCACATCGACAAGCGCCGCCTCCATAACCGGATGCTGCACTCGCCGGGCATCGTCTACGGCTACGCCGGAGACCTGAAGGTCTCGGCGCGCGCGCGTGGCGATCTGTCCGTCGAGGTCCAGGCCGGCTACGCGATCGACGGCATGGGGAACGACCTCATGATCTTCGACGCCGCGATCCGCAACATCAACCTCGAGGAGTTCCGGCTCCCGCAGACGGTGTACGTCGTGCTCCGCTACTACGAGGAGCTCACCGACTTCATCGCCTACAAAGAGAACCTCGAGTACAAGGGCCACCGCCGCGTGCTCGAGTCGTGTCGCGTCGAGCTCTCGCAGACCGAGCCCGACATCGCGCGCGAGGTCGAGCTCGCCCGGATCTATCTCGAGAAGGGCGTCGCCCGGGTTCGCGACGCGCGCGATCCGTCGGATCCGAAGCCGAACGAGATCGACATGCGCTACACGCCGAAGGGTGGGTTCTGCGGTTCGGCGCTGCCGCCGCCGCTGCGCCTCCGCCTCGAGACGATGCTGCAGACGGTTCGCCGCGGCGCGCTCGAGTACACCCGGCGCGGCGTGATCGCCGGCCACGACGTCGTCCAGGCGTGCAACACGGCGCTGATGATGATGTTCGCGAACGTGCTCGATCTGCGAAACATCTTCGACATCTTCAAGTTGATCATCGACACCGAGAGCGAGCTCGCGCTCGACGTCGATGTTCACCACCCGAACATCGCGCAGAAGAAGGAGTTCTCGGAGTACCGCCGCCAGGTCGAGATCCTTCGCGGCCTCCTGTCCGAGAACAAGAACAACCTCGAGGCCTATCAGAACCTGCTCGCCTACCAGAGCAAGTGCGCCGAGATCGCGCTGTCGGCGGTCGCCGGCGAGAAGGCGCTGATCGAGGCGCCGCAGGAGAAGAAGGAAGAGAAGAAGGCGGTCAACATCAACGACTGGGAGGGCGTCAAGCAGATGCCGCAGCCCAAGCCGACGATGGACCTCGAGGGCACCACCTGGGTGCTGGTCGACGAGATCGAGATCCTCAACAAGGAGTCCGAGGACAAGCACGTCTTCCAGATCAAGGAAGCCAAGGACTCCTACCGCTCGCGCCAGAAGCTCAAGTACCCCGACGGCACCACCGTCGAGGACACCGGCCGCGCCCACGTCGACGGCTACAGCGAGTTCAAGGTGATGAACCTGGTCCCGGGACGCCCGTGCGTGGTGGTGCGCCGCATGGACTACGTCTACGGCGACTACGAGCTCGAGATGTCGATCAACGGCAAGAAGGTCGGGATCATCTCGTGCACGGGCACGGATCGCGTTCACCGCTGGCGCAACTGGCCGGCGATGGTCGCCGCCGAGTTCGTCACCGAGACGTCGCTGATGTTCCGTCAGGGGTCGGTGACCGCCGGGCGCGACATCAACATGTTCCACATCTGGGTCTACCAGCCGAAGTGACCCGTACTGCGGCGCTGTAGCTGCGTCTCACGCGATGCGGTAAACTGGCGCCCGCGGGCTCGGGGTCCTCATGTTCCTCAAATACATCGACTTCATCTTCGCGCCGTTCCGAGCGATCAATAACAAGATCATCGGCGTCAAGAACATCAAGGGGAACATTCAGGTCGACGTCAATCGCTCGAAGGCGCTGGTCAATCGTGGCAAGCGCCTCAAAAAAGATGCGAACGCGAAGCTGGGTTACCCGCCTCAGGGCCAGCAGCAACAGGGAGGCCAAGCAATGCAGCCGCAAATGCCAGGCATGCCGGCGATGCCACAGATGCCAGCCGGCGCACCCGCTCCAGCAGGAGCGCCCGGGGCACCGAGCTCCAACCCTCCGATTCGCACCGAGGGGTTCTGGATCTTCAAGAAGAAGTTCTGCACCCAGTGTCAGCAGCAGCTCGACAAGAGCTGGGACCAGTGTCCGTTCTGCGCGCAGATCGCGCAGCAGGTCGCGGTCGCACCGAAGAAGCTCCAGGCACTGAAGACCCAGGCGTTCGTGCTCGATCAGAGCGGGAACCCGGGGCAGATGCAGCTGCTCGGCTGGCTCATCCCGCTGCAGGGACCCCAGAAGGGCGAGCTGTTCACGCTGTCGCCGACGACGGTGATCGGCACCGATGCCAAGTCGACCATCGTGCTCCAGGACAAGTTCATGTCGAGCACGCACGCCGAGATCAAGGCGGAGAACGGCATGTGGGTCCTGAAGGACAGCGGCTCGACCAACGGCACCTACGTCAACAATCGCCGCGTCGATCGTCACGAGCTGGTGGACAACGACTTCATCAAGTTCGGTAGCAACATGTGCAAGTTCAAGAGCCTATGAAACGGTCAATTCGCAAGACCCGGATCGCGTTCGCGGCGCTGGCGCTGCTCGCGTCCGGCATCGCGTTCGGTGACACGCCGGCCGGTGGTGGCGGTGGTGGCGGTGGTGGCGGGTCGATCGAGATCCAGCTGTCGACCAAGGCGCAGGACCCGAACGGCAAGACCAAGGACGACGCTCCGACGATCGAGGCGACGATCATCGGCGGTCCGAACGTGCCGCTCGATCAGTTCACGATCAGCGAGGCCAACGCGAAGGTCCCGCTGTCGATCAAGGCGAGCGGCAAGCACGACTACAACCAGGGTACCGACACCGTCGCGATCGCGCTCGTGATCAACGGCCAGGAGATCTGGATCGGCAACGACGACATCGTCGAGGAGAGCAACCCCTCGCGCTACCTCGGCGTCTTGAAGGGGCTAAAGACCGCGCTGCAGAACGTGCCGTTCTCGACCGCGGGTCCGGCCGGTTCGATGGGCGTGCTCGTGACCTACGGCGACAAGGCCGACATCAAGGTCCCGATGGGCCCGCTCGCGAACCTGACGTCCGAGGCGCTCGGCTCGCAGAAGGACTACTCCGGCCAGACCGGCACCGCGATGGTGCAGGGCATCGAGGCCGCGCTCACCGAGCTCCACAAGGTGCAGACCTCGCAGAAGGCGATGATCATCGTCTGCGACGGCAACGACACCAACAACACGGCCGCGGTCGGTCAGCTCGCCGCGCTCAAGAAGCAGGCGAACTCGGATCGCGTGCAGACGTTCGCGATCATCTACAAGGGCCAGCTGTCCGACCCGGCGAACGTGATCAGCACGATGATCCCGGCGCCCAAGACGGTGAACTCCGCCGAGGATATCGCGACGACGATCAAGTCGATCCTCGAGCGCATGGCGAACCGCTACTACGTGACGTTCCCGGGCTTCGACAAGACGGCGAACCTCGGGTTGCCGTTCGACAACAAGAGCCACGACCTCGTCATCAAGATCGGCAAGGACGACATGGAGCCGGTCTCGGTGCTGATGTCTCCGGTGTGGAGCCCGCCAAAGCCGATGTCGCTGTGGTGGCTCGCGATCGTGATCCCGGTCGTCGTGCTCCTGCTCATCATCGTCGCGGTGAAGCTGTTCTCGTCCGGCAAGGTCGAGCAGGTCGAGATGCCGGTGATGGCGCCGATGATGGCGGCGCCGAGCGAGGCACCCAAGCCCGCCGGCCCGATGAAGACGGTGATGTTCAACGCGGGCGGCACTGACGACGGCTTCCCGATCGTGGGCTGGCTGGTCGCGCTCAACGGCCCCAACGCGTTCCAGACGCTGCGGCTGCGTTCGACGATCACCAAGATCGGCACGCAAGCCCCCGCCGATCTCGTGATCAACGACGGCTTCATGAGCACGGAGCACTGCCAGATCTCGTGCTCGCCACAGGGTTACTCGTTGATCGACGGTGGCTCGACGAACGGGAGCTACGTCAACGACAAGAAGGTCGCGCGCCAGGAGTTGATGGACAACGACACGATCACGCTCGGCAAGACCAACTTCAAGTTCAAGTCCATCGGCGCCTAGCGAGCAGTGTGTCCACCGGGGTTCTAGTCGGCGCGATCGTCGGAGGTGCAGTACTCATCCTCGTGATCCTCATCGTGATCGCGGCGAAGAAGAACAAGGCGCCGGCGAGCCAGAAGGTCTGCGGCGGCTGCCGCCGCGTGATGCTGCCGGTCTGGACCAAGTGCTTGTTCTGCGGCTGGTCGCCGGCCGCGCGCCTCGAGTTCATTCTCGGGCCGATGGCGAACCAGAGCCTGACGCTATCCGACGAGGTGTTCACGATCGGCTCGGTCGCCGGCAACAGCGTCGTGCTCGCTGATCCCGCGGTGTCGAAGAAGCACGCCGGCATCCGCAAGGTCGACGGCTCCTACGAGCTCGCCGACTTCGGCTCGACCAACGGCGTCTACGTCAACGGCCACAAGGTCCCGAAGAAGACGCTCGCGCACAACGACATCATCCGCGTCGGGAACACCGAAGCGGTGTTCAAGAAGGAGTAGTCAGAACGGCCTCGATGCCGAGCTGGCCGACCAGCGCGGCGTCTCGCCCTCGAGGACGCCGGCGCGATCGGGTGGGCGATACGCCCCCGACGAGGCGAGCAGCACGAGGTGGCGCATCGGAGCCCAGACAGCGACCGCCGCGACGCGCCCACGCGCCCGATCTTCCCTGGGCACGGTTCACCGACGGATCTGCGGGTTCCGTCCGACGAGGACTGGCGTGTGTAGCTAACTGTCGGTACGATCTGCGTTCCACATGGCGCGCCTCCTGTTTCGGGACAGCCAGGGCCGCGAGGGCACGGTCGAGCTGACGCCGACCGAGACTGTCTTCGTCGGCCGCGGCCTCGAGTGCGCGATCCGCACCGACGATGGAATGGTGTCGCGTCGCCATTCGCAGATTCGCATGGAGGGTGGCCGCTACACCGTCGAGGATCTCGGCAGCGCGAACGGCACGCACCTCAACAACGTGCGCGTGCAGAAGCAGGCGGTCGGCCACGCCGACGTGATCCAGTGCGGCTCGCTGATCATCCGGTTCCTCGACGAGCATGCCGCGCAGCCGCAGGCGCAGCCCGCGGGTGGTGGGTCGCCGCCTCCGAAGAAGGGCGGCACGATGGTGCTCGATCGCAACGCGCCCGCCGACCCGCCGCCGGGCGGTGGTGGCTTCGCGTCGAGCGCACCGGCGCAGTCGCCGTTCGCGCCGGGCAACTTCGGTCAGCCGACGCCGGGATTCGGCGGTGGCGTCGTGCCGGCGCCGAACCCGGGTAGCTACGGCGCCCCGCCGATGGCCGGCCCGCCGCAGATGCCGATGGGCGCCCCGATGGGCGGGCCACCGGCGATGCCGTCGGGGATGCCGCCCGGGATGAATGGTCCGCCGAGCATTCCGCCCGGCGCCGGTCCCGCGGTCGGCGGCAGCATGTTCAATATCAGCCGCCCCGGGTTTGGCGGCTCGTCGTCGGCTGCGAACAGCGCGCCGGCGCCGAACCTGCCCTACGGCGGTCCTCCTGGCATGCCCGGTGGTGGCCCGCCCGGCATGCCGTACGGGGGACCACCGGGGATGCCGGGCATGAGCCCACCGCCGGCGACCCCGGGCGCGAACCTGCCGTACGGCGGCCCACCGGGCATGCCGACCGGTGGCGCGACCAACCCGAACAACCCGAACAGCATGTTCGGTCGCGACGCCCAGCCGCGCGGCGCGACACCGGGGCGGCCAGTCGAGGACGGCGAGAACAAGGTCCTCGTCGATCTCGGGCTCCAGTTCGATCCCGAGAAGGCCGACAAGGAGACCAAGGCACTCCGCGCCGAGCTCGACAAGGCGTCCGGCAACTTCGAGCGCGAGGTCGCCGATGGCAAGCGCGTGCGCGCCGAGATGGCGACGCTGCGCGAGCGCGTCGAGGAGCTCCGCGCGCAGGTCAAGGATCGCGAGGACCAGGTCACCGCGCACGACCGCGTCGCGGACGAGCTGCGCGACGAGCTCCAGCAGACGCGCAACGAGCTCTCGAAGGCCCGCAACGAGATGGGCGAGCTCGCGGAGAACATGGGCGCGCGCGAGCGCCAGGCGGCGCGTGCCGTCGAGGACACCGCGAAGATCCGCGAGGCGATGGAGGAGCTCAATCGCCAGCTGATGGAGCTGTCGCGGACCAAGGACGAGGGCTGGAAGAAGCTCAACGATCAGCTCACCGAGATCGAGCACCTGCGCGAGGTCATCAACGAGCAGGAGCGGATGCTCGAGGAGCGCCGGATCGGCCTGATCTCCCAGGAGGAGGTCATCAAGGAGCTCCGCGACGCCAAGGAGAAGAGCCTCAAGCAGGTCGCCCAGCTGCGTGCCGAGCGCGACGAGGCGGTGACCAACGCGTCGCGCCAGGCCGCGCAGGTCAACGCGCTCGAGGACGAGAACAAGCGCATGGGGCGCATGGTGGTCGAGTCGCAGACCGATCAGGGACGCGGCGGTGGCGGCGACCAGATGATGCGGATCCAGGGCGAGCTGAAGGACGCGCGCGTCGACTTCAAGAAGATCGAGGCGGATCGCGATCGGCTCGCGGAGCAGTACGCCGCCGCGGATCGCGATCGCACGCGGCTCGAGTCGAAGCTCGCGCAGGTCGAGGTCGATCTCCAGGAGACCCAGCACGCGCGCATGCAGGCCGAGAGCGCCCGGGGGATCGCGACCGACGCGCTCGCCAAGGCCGAGGTCGCGCGCCACAAGGCGGCCGAGGAGCTGCTGTCTGCGGCCAAGGCCCGTGACACCGCGTCGACCGGCAACGACGCGCAGATCCGCGAGCTCGAGAAGTTGCGCAAGCGCGTCGGCGAGCTCGAGAAGGCCGAGAGCGCGGCCGCGGGGCCGGATCCCGCCGAGGTGCAGCGCGAGCGCGAGGCGGCCGAGCGCAAGTACAAGCTCGTCGAGGACAAGGCCAACCAGGCCGAGCGCTCGCTCGCGACGATGCAGGCCGAGGTCGACGCCGCGAAGACCGATGCCGCCAAGGCGCGCGCCGAGGCCGCTCGCGCGCGGGCCTCCGCCGACTCGCAGGCCGAGGCGATCGTCGCGACGCCGACCAACAACAACGCGGTCGTCAGCGCGGCGCGCGAGGTCTACGAGGCGATCAACGACATCCTGTCGGAGATGCGCAACAACATGGTCCTCGTCCAGGGCGAGCTGCCGAACATGAAGTCGGACGACAACGAGACGATGCAGGCCGTGACCGACGCGGTCGAGTCGCTGATCGACAACGCCGAGACCGCCAAGGGTGCGCTGCGCAGCCTCCGGGATGTCGCGGATGGAAAGTAGGACGCGGTCATGACTATCGAGCACAAGCGCAGCAGCAAGGCCGAGATCGAAGATCTCATCAAGGCGCGCTACTCGCTGATCTGGATCACCTCGCCCGAGGAGACCCGCGTCGAGGACTCGCTGCGGAAGCTGTGCGTCGAGCGCGAGATGCGGCTCGAGGTCTGGTCGATCACCGAGGGCTTCAAGACGATCGCGAACGGGCAGGGCACGCGCGACGTCAAGGATCCGATGAAGGCGATCGACCACGTGCTGCGCGCCGAGGGCCGCGCGCTGTTCGTGCTGCGCGACTTCCATCCGTTCTTGAAGGAGCCGGCCGTCGTCCGCCGGCTGCGCGACGCCGCGACCGAGCTGCGCAAGACCAAGAAGAGCCTCTGCATCCTGTCCGCGATCACGAAGATCCCGCCCGAGCTCGAGAAGAGCATCTCCGCGGTGCTCGACTGGGATCTGCCGAACCGCATGGAGATCGAGCAGGCCGCGCGCAAGGTGCTGCCGAGCCTGCCGGCGGCGACCCAGCAGGTGATCGAGAGCGATCCGCAGTTCATCGAGCGCGTCGTCGAAGGCGCGCTGGGGCTCACGCTCGTCGAGGCAGAAAATGTCTTCGCCAAGAGCGCGGTGCGCACGCACACGTTCGACCTCGAGACGATCCTCGAGGAGAAGAAGCAGATCATTCGCAAGTCGGGGCTGCTCGAGTACTACGAGCACCGCGAGGAGTTCTCCGACGTCGGCGGCATGGAGATCCTGAAAGATTGGCTCGTCAAACGGCGCAGCGCGTTCTCGGCGCGCGCGCGCGACTTCGGGCTGCCGTTGCCCAAGGGCATCCTCCTCATCGGCGTGCCCGGCACCGGCAAGTCACTCACCGCCAAGGCGGTCGGCGCGCTGTGGCAGATGCCGCTCTTGCGCCTCGACGTCGGCAAGATCTTCGGCGGCCTCGTCGGCAGCTCCGAGGAGAACATCCGCAACGTGATCAAGACGGCGGAGGCGATCGCGCCCGCGATCCTGTGGATCGACGAGCTCGAGAAGGGGTTCTCCGGCACCGGCAGCTCGGGTCAGACCGACGGCGGCACGACGTCGCGCGTGTTCGCGTCGTTCATCACGTGGCTGCAGGAGAAGACGTCGCCGGTGTTCGTGATCGCGACCGCCAACAACGTCCAGCAGCTGCCGCCCGAGCTCCTCCGCAAGGGCCGCTTCGACGAGATCTTCTTCTGCGATCTCCCCGGCGCCGAGGACCGCCGGCAGATCATGGACATCCACCTGCGCAAGAAGAAGCGCGACCCCGGCCAGTTCGACATGGACCGCATCGTCGATGCGACCTCGGACTACTCGGGCGCCGAGCTCGAGCAGGCCGTGATCGCGTCCCTCTACGACGCGTTCGACACCGGCGCGGACCTCACGACCGAGGGCCTGTGCAACACGCTCCGGGACATCGTGCCGCTCGCGATCACGATGCGCGAGCAGATCGACGCGATGCGCGAGTGGGCGCGCACCCGCGCGCGGCCGGCGTCGACCCGCGGCAAAGCGCCCGCCCAGAAGTCGGGCTGGATGGCCCGCTACGGTGCGCCGACGTCGAACCTGGGTGACAAGGGCCCGGCCAGCGACGACGGCGAGCGCAAGATCGAGCTCTGACGGGCTCCAGCCTCCGAAGCCCCGACTCGGTCAACGCGAGGCGTTGCCGGAGTCGAAGTCGGCGATCAGCGCCTTGATGTCCTCGACCTGATCGGCCTCGGCGAGCAGCGCGCAGACCAGTTCGCCGCCCTCGAGCGGGTGCTCGCCGATCAACTCCACGTTGATCCCACGGGCATCGAGCATCATGAGGAGGACCTCGGCGGCAGGACGCTCGCCGGTCCACACGACGACGGCTTCGCCGACCTTGGGCAACAGCTCGGTGGTGAGTTCGTCGGTTGCCATTCCAAATGGAAGCTACACCTAACTGCGCTACAGTATTTGACAGCCCATGTCGCATTTCACCAAGTGCGCGCTGAAGTTGACGAACCTCGCCGCCATCAAGAAGGCGCTCGCGGACATGCAGATGAAGACCGTCGAGGCCGAAGAGGGCCAGTCGGTCACCGTCCGCGGTTACCGCGGCGACACCCTCAAGGCGGCGATCTCCGTCGATATGGGGCGCTACGATATCGGGGTTGTCGACAACCAGGACGGAACGTACGATCTGACCGCAGACTGGTGGGGCGTCGAGACGACCAAGGGCGTCTCCGAGGACGAATTCAAGCACCAGCTCAATCAGCGGTACCAGTATCACAACGTGAAACAGGCCTGCGAAGAGAAGGGCTACGCCGTCGAGGAAGAGCTCAACGAGGAAGACGGGTCGATCCGACTCGTCGTCCGGAAATGGGGAGCTGAATGACCGCGAAAGCGAGGGGTCGATGTCCGTGAAGAAGGAAATCGAGATCGTGATCAACGCCAAGGGCGAGGTGACGTTCGAGATGAAGGGCATGAAGGGCGCGGGGTGCCTGAACGAGACCAAGTTCCTCGAGCAGGCGCTCGGTGGGGACGCGGCGGTGCTCGACCAGCAGAAGACCGGCGAATTTTACGAGCAAAATTCAGAGGGTTACGTGTCGTCCTGGTCCGGGGAAGCCAAGGACGAGTAGGGCCGTAACAGGTCTACCAGCCCGTGTCCGACGAACCCACCGACCAGGCCGACCAGCTCTCCGACGAGCTGGCGAAGAAGTACGACCCCGAGCGTCTGCTCAAGATGATGCAGAAGCGCGCGGGGCGTGGCGACACGCTCGATCACAGCGTGCGCTCGAAGTACGAGAAGAAGTTCGGCGTCGACCTCGGTCACGTCCGGCTCTACACCGGCGAGTTCGCCGAAGAGTTCAACAAGCAGCGCAACGCGTACGCCGTCACGATCGGCGCGACCGGCATGATCCTGATGGGCAACTCGCCCGATCGCTCGATGGCGAGCGCGAGCGGTCAGGCCCTCCTCGCCCACGAGCTGACGCACGTCGCCCAGGCCAAGGCGGGCATGCACCGCTCGGGCAAGCAGTCGATGGAGTTCGCCGAGGAGCACGAGCAAGAGGCCGAGGCGGTCGAGCACGAAGAGCTCCACGGCGAGCACAAGGCGTCCGGTGTCGACGAGCACGAGGCGAAGAAGCACGGCGACGCCAAGCAGGCCGAGACGATCGAGAAGATCAAGAAGCGCGTGATCGAGATGGCCGGCGAGGCCGCGCAATCCCACTACGCTCGCAACGGCGGCCAGGCCCGCCGTCCCTGAAGCGCGAAACTGCGCTATCGTCGAGACGGTGAGCGAGACCAGCGCCGACGCCGGGGTCGTCCAATCGCGCGTGCAGTTCGAGCGACTGATCGCCGAGGACGAGCTCGCCGGTCGCACGATCGCCGGATTTCCGGCGCTGAACCTGATGCTCCGAGGCGTCGACCTCGACGGCGTGACGATCGATCGCCTCGACCTGCGCGCTGCCGACGCCGAGGACAGCCGGCTCGAGAACGCGATCGTGAAGGCCTGCGATCTGCGCACGATGGGCTGGCGCGGCGCGCTGTGGAACCGCGTGCACGCGACCGACTGCGATCTGACCGAGCTCGATCTCACCGGCGCGCAGCTCGTGCGTTGCGAGCTCGGCCCGGTGCGAATGGCGCGCGCGAAGTTTCACAAGGCACGGATCCAGTCGACGACGTTCAAGGACAGCGAGCTGTACTCGGCCGACTTCTCGAACGCCGTGCTGTTCAAGGTGATCTTCGATGGCTATGCGTCGGCGACCGTGTCGCTGTCGCGCACGGACTGGAGCGGCGCCGCGCTGTTCGACGTCGATTTTCGGCGCGCGAACATGTACGGCGCGAACCTGCGTGGCGCGGCGCTCATCCGGTGCGACCTGCGTGGCGTGAACCTGTGCAGCGCGGACCTGACCGGCGTGCGGCTCGTCGGGTGTCAGACCAACGGCGTCGATCTCGATGGCGCGACCTTCTGAGCGTGTAGGAGCAAATCCATGCCAACCCGTCCCGACCTCCGCGAGATCGCGAGCAACGTCCGCGAGGCGTTCGCCGACATGGATCGCGATACGCTGCTCGACATCCTGACGTTCGTCGTCAAGGAGTATGTCGTCGAGGGCCCGCCGCCGATGCTGCTGCACCAGGCCGAGACGCTCGCCGATCTGCGGACGGCGTCGTTCGCCCAGCTCGTGAGTGCGCTGCAGACCCGGTTCGACTTCCCCGAGCTCGCGATGTTCGTCGTCGACAACGAGCAGGTCTCGGTGCGCGTCGGCGGCGTCGTCCAGCCATTGCTCGCCCAGCGCACGCCGGGCCCGCCGATCGCGCCGCCGGCGCAGTTCATCGACACCCGCCCGCCGCCACCGCAGGCCGGCGTCCGCGTCGTCGAGGCGAACCTCGCGCCGCGCGCGGCGCCGCCACCCGCCGCGGCACCGCCGCCATCGCGGGGCCTGTCGGTGCGTGGTGCGCCCGCGCCGACGCCGGGTCCGACCTCGCCACCCGCGGCACCACCGGCCGCTGCGACCCCCGCACCGCCTGCGGTGCCCGCACCGACCGACAAGCCCGAGGGCGCCGGCGGCGATGACGCCGAGGCGCGGTTCAGCTTGCTGGAGCTCGACTAGGTGTCGTCGGTCGCGCGGCGCTACTACGAGCGCGGCAAGGCGGCCCTCGAGACCGGCGATCTCGAGACCGCGCAGGAGTCGCTGCGCGCCGCGCTCGAGCTCGCGCCGCAGTTCGGCAACGCTCGTGTCGCGTACGCGGTCGCGCTCGCCAAGGCCGGGGATGCGCCGCGCGCGAGCCAGATGCTGCGCGCGGGGATCGGGCGCGCGTCGTCGGAGATCTCGGCGGCCGCGATGTACGCGACGCTCGGCGACGTGCTCACGCTCGGCGGCGACTTCTTCGGGGCCGAGGACGCATTCCAGCGCGCGCGCGCGACCGCCGGGTTCGAGGGTCGCGCGGCGGCCGGGCTCGCGCGGGTCTACGGCCGCCTCGGGCGCATGGCCGACATGGCTGCCCAGCTGCGAGTCGCCGCCGGGCTCTGCAAGTGATCGCGCGGGTCGCGGTCGCCGTGATCTTGCTCGCGGGCGTCGCGCACGCCCAGGTCACCGCGACCAAGGCCGCCGAGGACACCTTCAACAAGGGTCGCGAGCTCGTGAAGCAGAAGCGGTTCGCCGAGGCGTGCGAGGCGTTCAAGCAGAGCCAGCAGCTCGATCCGCAGTACGGCACCCAGTACAACCTGGCCGGCTGCTTCGTCGCGCAGGGCAAGCTGGCGTCGGCGTGGAACCTGTATCGCGAGCTGTCGCGCAGCGACACCAACCCCGATCGCAAGCAGGCCTCCGCCGAACAAGCCGCCGCGCTCGCGCCACGCGTCCCCAAGATCGCGATCGTGTTCGAGCATCCACCCGACGGTGCGAAGCTCCAGATGAACGATGTCGACGCGATCGCGCTCGTCGGCATCGAGACCCCGGTCGACCTCGGCAGCTACGTGTTCACCGCGACGGCGCCCGGCTACCAGCTGTACCGCCAGAGCGTCGACGTCAGCCAGGAGCATGCGACCGTGCGCGTCGTCGTCGCGCTCGTCGCGCTCGTCGCGAGCCGCCACGAGATCGCGCCGGAGGCGCCGATGGTCGACGACGGTGGCAGCGCGAAGCCCACCTACGGCAAGATCGCGGCGGTCACCGGCGGCGTCGTCGTCGGGGTCGGCCTCGGGTTCGGCGGGCTCGCGTCGCGCAGGTGGAGCGATGCCAAGACGCTCGCGGCGACCGACGTCAGCGCGGCGAACCGCACGGCCCACGCCGCGCGGATCGACGGTGACATCTCGACCGGGCTGGTGATCGGCGGCGTCGCGATCGCGGCGGTCGGCGTCTACCTGTGGCTGTTCACGCACGACGAATCGGCGCACGTCGCGTTCGTGCCGCTCGCCGCGCCGGACGCCGGCGGCGTCGTCATGACGGGGCACTTCTGATGCGCGCGCTGCTCGCGCTGCTCGCGCTGGTCGGCACCGCGCACGCTGACGGCAAGTGCGATGCGCTCGCCGACAGCGCGAAGGCCGAGCCCAAACCGGCGACCGAGCTGGCGCTCGCGGACTGCTACGCCAGGGCGGGCAAGCTCGGCTCGGCGTGGCACCTCTATGCCGCGAACGCGAAGTCGGATCCGAAGGCCGCGGCGGCCGCGAAGAAGACCGCGCAGAAGGCCGCGAAGCTGACCCTCGAGGTCTCGCCCGAGGTCGCGGGGATCCGGGTGTTCGCGAACGCGATCGACGCGTCGTCGGCGCGCACCGAGCCGATGCCGGTCGACACCGGCGAGGTCACGATCGCGGCGACCGCTCCGGGCTACCAGACGTTTCGCAAGACGATCACGGTCGACGACGGCGAGACCAAGACGGTCGCGATAAGGCTCGTCCGCAGCACCAAGGTCGCCAAGCTCGATCCCGACGATCCCGACGAGCCCGATCCGGAGAACGCCCGCGACCCCGCGTCGATCGCGCGCGCCACCACGGTCGCGCCGGCGCTGATCTCGCAGATCCGGATCGGCGCCGACATCGGCTTTCTGTTCAGCCCGAGCTCCGAGCGCGCGGTGATCCACGCGATGTACGCGCGCGGCCGGTTGTTCGAGGTCGGGCTCGCGCTGCGCGCCCGGATCCTCGGCGACCTGCAGACCTCGACGGGCCACGAGCTCGGCGGCGCGGTCGACGGTCGCGTGTTCGCGCCGTTCGGCAGCTTCTGTCGTGCGTACGGACACGGCGGCGTCGGCGGCTGGAGCAAGTCCGGCGTCGACGGCCTCGTCGGGATCGGCGGCGCCTGCCAGGACTGGCGCAGCGGCACGGGCTATCAGGTCTATCTCGGGCTCGACAAGGAGCTCGGTAAGCAGGGCGGCGTCGGGCTGCTCGTCGGGCTCGAGCTCACGATCTCGTCGACGCGCGAGTAGCGCGCTCTGCTACGATCCCCGCGATGCACCCGGGGGTCATCATCGCCGGGAAGTACCGGGTCGAGCACACGCTCGGCCGCGGCGGCATGGGCGTCGTCGTCGCCGCGACCCACCTCCACCTCGGCACGCGCGTCGCGCTCAAGTTCCTCAACGAGGGCGTGACCAAGGATCCCAAGGTCGTGCAGCGGTTCCTCCGCGAGGCGCGCGCGACCGCTTCGCTCAAGAACGATCACATCTGTCGCGTGTCGGACTTCGGCGTCGAGGGCGACGTCCCGTACATCGTGATGGAGTTGCTCGAGGGCACCGATCTCGCGAAGGTCGTGAAGGTGCAGCCGCTCGACATGGCGACCGCGGCCGAGTACGTCACCCAGACCTGCACCGGCCTGGCCGAGGCGCACGCCGCGCGCATCATCCACCGCGATCTCAAGCCGGGGAACCTGTTCGTCACGCGCCGCCCGAACGGCGCGGTGCTGATCAAGGTGCTGGACTTCGGCGTCGCCAAGGCTCCCGACGGCGGCGACTTCTCGCTGACGCAGACCTCCAGCGTCGTCGGCTCGCCCGGCTTCATGGCCCCCGAGCAGCTGCGCTCGAGTCGCCAGGTCGATCAGCGCAGCGACGTGTGGTCGCTCGGCGTGATCCTCTACAAGCTGACGTCGGGTCGCCAGCCGTTCAAGGCCGACGCGCTGACCGATCTCGCGATCGCGATCGCGATGGATCCGGTGCCCCCACTGCCCGAGGTGTCGCCGGCGTTCGCGGCGGTCGTGATGCACTGCCTCGAGAAGGATCCGGATCGGCGATTCCAGAGCGTGCAGGAGCTCGCGCTCGCGCTCCAGGCGTTCACGCTCGAGTCGCGCCCGACCGCGGCGTTCACGATCGACGAGTCGATGGCGTTCCAGTCGGGTGCCGGGCCGCAGCCGGTCGCGCCGATCACCTACGCGCCGGAGCCGCCGACGACGCTGCAGGGCGCGTCGAGCCAGGTCGGGCCGGCGCCGCGACGCCCGCGGCGGTCGCGTGGCTTCGTCATCGGGTTGTCGGCCTGCGTCGCGCTGTCGATCGGCATCGTGATCGCCGTCGGCGTCACCGGTGGCCGCGCGCCAGCCGCGGTGGAGGGAAGGCCGCTCGTGCCGGCGATGCAACCGGTCGTCGTGCCACCGCCGCCACCGGTGGTGGTCGCGCCGCCACCGCCGCCACCGATCGAGGTGATTCCCGAGGTCGCCAAGCCGGTCGTGAAGAAGCCGCGCCCGATCGCACCGAAGAAGCTGCCACCGCCGGTCAAGAAGGACGACGACTTCAGCTCCAAGCGCATCTGATATCTTCGCCGGCGGAGGCTCGATGCGCGCATTCTTGTTCGTGGTGCTGGGTTCGATCGTCGCGTCCACCGGAGTGGCGCGCGCCGATCAGTGCGAGGCGGTCGACGCGGACACCGCGACCTGGGCGCAGAAGGTCGTCACGCGCGGCGCGATGGTCGCGCAGTTCTGCGAGACCTGCGGCGACAAGCTGCCGGCCGAGGCCACCAAGGTCACCGCGATCGCGACCAAGAAGGACCACGGAAGCGTCTCGATCGCGATCAACGGCAAGGTCGTCGACCTCGCGTACACCTACGTGCAGACCGGCAAGACGACGTGGAGCAACGTCGGCATGCTCGTCGGCTGCGGCGCGACCGGGGTCACGGCGATCATGGAGAAGGCCGCGCCCGCCAAGCCCGACGCCACGCTCAAGCCGATCCCCGAGCTCGCGGTCGCCGAGTTCGGCGCGTGCGCCGAGTACGTCCACGCGATCAACCAGCTCGCGCACTGCGACAAGTTTCCCAAGGACGCCTACAAGGCGATGCACGACGCGACCGAGCAGGTGATCGACGCGATCAAGAGCGTGCCTCCGGCGTCGCGCAAGCAGATGTTCGAGGGCTGCAAGGCCGGCCGCGACGCCGTCGTCCAGGCCAGCGCCTCGATGGGCTGCAAGCTTCAGTAGCGCTGGATCTGCTGCTGGTACGAGTTCGGCGGGATCCACAGCGGATCGACGAACGTCTGCACCAGCACGACCGTGATGTTGTCGGTGCCGCCGTTGTTGTTGGCAGCGCGGATCAGGTTCTCGGCGATCACCTCGAGGGACTCGCCCGACGTCATGATCTCGCGGATCATCCAGTCGTCGACGAGGTCCGACAGGCCGTCGCAGCACAGGAGGTAGATGTCGTTGTGCTCGGGGACCATCGCGTTGTGCTCGATCTCGACGTTGGCGTCGAGCCCGATCGCGCGGATGATGACGTTCGAGGTCGCCGGGCCGAGCGTGCCGACCAGGTCGGGGCGATCCTGGTAGAGGTTGCGCAGCGAGTGGTCGCGCGACAGCTGCTGGAGCTGGTTGTGGCGCAGGAGGTACGCGCGCGAGTCGCCACAGTGGCAGATGTGGATGAGGTTCTCCTCGAAGCGAACCCCGACCCCGGTCGTGCCCATGCCGTGGCACGCAGGGTCCATCAGCGAGCGCTGGTAGACCGCGGCGTTCGCCGCGCGCATCGCGGCGGTCAACGGGTCCTGACCCGGTGCCGGTGTCGGGTCGCCCGTCTTCAACGCGTGGACGATCGTGCGGATCGCGATGTCCGAGGCGACCTGACCCGACGCGTGCCCACCCATGCCATCGCACACCACGTACACGCCGAGGAAGTCGTCGTAGTACATCGCATCTTCGTTCTGCGTTCGCTGCGCCCCGACGTCGGTGCGCCCGACGGCACGGAGTAGGAGTCGCTCTGCAGGGACGACGCGCGGATCGCTCATGGTGCTGGCATCCGATCTACGGCCCGCATCGGTGAAGGCTTCCTCATTCGGTGATCCGTCGGTTCGGCATCCTGATGTCGGTCCACGCCACACTTCGGAGTGCACGCGCCTCGGCGATCAACAGACAGCCCTGCGCGAACGGTGACGTGTCGAGCGGGGGCAGGCGCAGGTTCATCCTCATCGCCTCCTCGACCGCGGCGACCGGATCGAGCTTCTGCTCGGCGGCCATGTCGACGACCTCGAACTGCTTGTCGAAGTCGGTCTCGACGCGGTGGAGGTCGCGCAACAGGGCCTGCGGTGCGCATTCCTTCATGTCGTCGCGGAGCTCCTCGCTGATCTCGCGCTCGCGCGGGTCGGCGATCGAGCCGACGCGCTCGATCATCGCGAGGTCGAGCAGGGCGACGCTCGGATCGACGCGGACGTCGATCTTGGCGGCGAACGTGATCATCGTGTCGCAGCGCTCGACGCGCCGGCGGTGGCCCTCGAGCATCACGGGATCGATCGCGGCGACCGCCCTGGCGCGGCGCTCGCGGATCGCCTGGATCTCGGGGTCGATCGCCTCGTCGGGTGGCGGCAGCGCCTCGCCGCGCTCCTCGAGGCGCTCGAACGACGGCAGCCCGAACCAGCGCTCGAGCTGCATCCGGGTCTCGGCGTCGATCGGCGGTGCGTCCGCATCGGTCGCGGCGCCGACCGACTTCGATGCGGCCCACGCCAGGAGCCGCTTGACCTTCTCCGGATCGTCCTCGGGCGGCACGCTGGGTTCAGCCCATCTGGAGGACGATGACGTAGGCGAGCGCGCCGAGCGCGATGCCGATGACCAGCGAGACGATCCAGAACAGCGTCGAGGCGCCGTGCTGGATCACGCCGGTGTTGCCGGTCGGCATCTGCTGCATCGGCGCACCCTGCGGACCGACCGACTGCAGGGCTTGACCGGTCGTGCGCGCGACCGAGACGACCCCGTCGCTCGGCTGCAGCATCACGGTCTTGTTCGGACCGCTCCCCGGTGGGGCCTGCGGATAGCCCGGTGGCATCCCCATGCCACCCATCGGCTGCTGCTGCATCCCGGGGTTCATCTGCTGCGGGTTCATGCCGGGTTGCATGCCCGGCTGCTGCATGAACTGGCCACCCATGATCGGCGGCGCCATGCCGGCGACGATCGTCTTCTGCTGGGCACCCGCGCCACCGAAGTTCTGTTGCGGCTGCTGCATCTGCGGCTGCATCTGCGGCTGCATCTGCTGACCCGCCATCGGCTGGCCGGCGGCGAACGGCGACATGCCGGCGATCATCGTCTTGGCCGCGGCCGTCGATGGCGCGTAACCACCGGGAGGCGCGAGCCCGCTCTGCTGCTGCATCTGCGGCTGCATCTGCGGCTGCTGCTGCATCGGCGCCTGCATCTGCGGCATCTGCGCGACCACGGTGCGCGGCACGCCGCCACCACCCATCGCGACGTTGCCGTTGTTGAGCTCGGCGAATACCTGCTGCGCGTGCTGCATCATCTCGCCGGCCGACTGGTAGCGGCGCGATGCGTCCTTCTCGAGCGCGCGGCGCACGAGCTGTTGCACGTTGTACGGGATGGTCTGCGCGAGCGGCGGGATCGGCGCCGACAGGTGCATCTGGATCACCGACATCGGGTTCTCGTCGTTGAACGGCACGGTGCCGGCCAGCATCTCGAACGCGAGCACGCCGAGCGCGTAGAGATCCGAGCGCGGATCGAGCGGCAAGCCGCGGCCCTGCTCGGGCGACATGTACTGCGGCGTGCCGAACACGACGCCGGCCTGCGTCTTCATGCGGTCGCCCTCCATGAGCTTGGCGACCGAGAAGTCGAGCAGCTTCACGAAGTCCGGCGAGCCGGCCATGTTCAAGAGGAAGACGTTGTCCGGCTTGATGTCGCGATGGATGATGCCGATCGAGTGCGCCTCGGCGAGCGACGCGCAGCACTGGATCAGGACCTTCACCACACGCTGCGGTGTGAGCGGTCCCTTCTGGATCGCGTCGCGGAGCGAGATGCCGTCGAGGAACTCCATCGTCATGAACAGGCGGCCGTCCTGCGTCTGACCGAAGTCGAACATCCGGATCGTGTTCGGATGCTGGAGGCGCGAGCACGCCTTGGCCTCGTTGTAGAAGCGCTGGACCCACGTCGGGTCCTGCGCCATCTGCGCGTTCAGCATCTTGATCGCGATGATGCGGTCGATCGAGATCTGCCGCGCACGGTAGACGACGCCCATGCCGCCTTCCCCGATTCGCTGCTGGATCTCGTAGCGACCGTCGATGACGCGCCCGACGAACGGATCGACTTCCATCAGTGCCTCGGCGGCGGGGAGAATTTCACCCGTGGATTGCTGGTGACCTGGTCGGTGGTCAACTTGACCTTGCCGATGACGATGTTCTTGTCGACGCGGACGACCACGATGTCGCCGCCCGGAAGCGGCGAGTCGGAGTCTCCGCGCAGCACGGTGCCGTGCCAGCCCTTGCCGATGCCCGACGTCGCGCCGGCGCCGACCGTGATCAGCACGCTGTCACCGTCGATCGAGTTCTTGATGATGCGCGCGGTCACCGGATCGACCGTCGCGTTATCGCAGTTCGGGTTGGCCGGATCGGGCTGCTTCGGATCCGGACACGCGGGGAACTTGCAGGCCTTCACGCGGCGGTCCATCGGGTTGGGGCACGGCATCGTGTCCCAGCACTTCGAGTTGTTGATGTCGGGCGGGTTCGGACACTTGTCCTTGCACGCCGGCCAGTTCGGCGGCGCGCCTTCCTGCGGGCAGATCTTCTTGCACGCCGGGTTCTTGGCGTCGAACGTGAACTCGTCGCACGCGACCTCGGCGGTCGGCACCTCGGCGAGCCGCGGCGGATCGGAGACCTCGAGCTTCGCCGGATCGTACTGCGGACCCGAGATCGCCTCGACGAAATTGGCGGTGAGCTTGTACGTGCCGGCATCACCGCGACCGACCGCATAGACCCGCACGAAGTACTTGCCGCGCGCGTTCGCGATCGTGCTCTCGCGGACCTTGCCCTTCGCGCGCTTCTTGCTCGTCTTCGTCGAGCCGCCGAGCGGATAGTTCCACTCGTCGTAGACGTCGAACGCGAGCTGTAGCCCGGGACGCGGCGACTGCCACGTCAGCTTGAGCGCGATCTGACCGATCTTCTTGTCGGGAACCTCGAACGACTTCCAGTCCGAGCGATCGCCACCTGGATAGGTGACGATGCCCTTGGACGTCGCCTCGCCGTTCTCGAACTTCATCTCGCGCGCGCCCTTCACCTTGCCATCGGGCCCGCTCGACTTGTCCTGTGAGACGGTCGACGCGCACGCCGTGACGCAGGCGATCGATACGGCCAGCGCGAGCCCCACTTTCCCGAGCATGTTCGTGACGTTATCGCGACGAGCCGGGACGGTCAACTGGCGGGGTGGCAACCGTTACGGTGGCGGGTCGAACCGGACGGTCTTGTTGGCGTTGACCACGTCGGGAGTCAGGCTGGTCTTCAGGATCGTCTTCTGCTTGTCGACCCGCACGAAGATGAGCGTACCGCTCGGCAGCGGTGCACCACCGTTGGTCATCAGCTTCGCGGTCCAGTTCATCGCGATGCCCTGCGTGGACCCGATCCCGACGGTGATCAGCACATCGTTGCCCGCGATGTCGGCCTTCAACACGCGCGTGGTCTGCGGGATCGGCTTGCAGTTCGGGTTCGACGGCACGGGCGGGGTCGGGCACGGAGGTGGAGGACACCACTGGATGTACGTCGCATCCCACGGATTCGGACACGCCGGGCGCGTCGCCGGATCTTTCCAGCACGCGAGGTTCGTGATCTCCTTGGGGTCGGGACACTTGCCGGGACCACCGCACGGCGGCCACTTCGGCGGCGCGATCGACGCCGGGTCGGGGCAGAAGTTCTTGCACTCGAGCTTCTTGGGATCGAAGTTGTCGCTCGTGCACGGCTCGATGATCGCCGGGACCTCGGGCAGACGCGGCGGATCGGACACGACGATCGACGTCGGATCGACGATGATCGGCACCGGATCGGGCTTGTACTCGATGACGAGCTTGTAGCTGCCGGCATCGCCGCGGTTGACCGCGAACACCCGGAGATAGACCTTGCCCTTCAGGCCGCCGATCGTCTCTTGCTTCTGGCGCAGCCCCTTCTTCTTGCGCGCCGACGCCTTCGACTTGCTCAGCTCCTTGCCGTACTCGTCGTAGGCATCGAACGCGAGCTGCAGGCCCGGGCGCGGCACGGTCCACGTCAGAGTGATGTCGATCGTGCCGGTCTCCTTCGCGGGGATCTCGAAGAACTTCCAGTCGGCGCGATCGCCACCGGGATAGGTGACGATGCCCTTGTCCTTGATCTCGCCGTTGTCGAGCTTGAGCTCCTTGGCACCCTTGTGCTGACCGTCCGCGCCGGTCTTGGCGTTCTGGCTGACGTTGTTGGGACAGCCTGCGAGCAGGCCGACGAGCGCGACGATCGCGATCTTCATGGAACGACAGACACCGTCATGCCGGCGGCCTTGATCTGATCCGGGGTCGCTGCGACGACCGCAGTACACGACCGCGCGTTGCATGCGGTGATCGCGCCGGAGATGCCCTTGCCGGCGACATGCATGCCGACGGCAGCGCCGGCGTCGGTACCGGCCGAGATCATGATCTGCGTGCCGTTCGGCACCACCGAGAGCGTCAGGATGCGCGCGCTGGCCGCCGGGGGCGGCGGCGGCTTCTTGTCGGGCGGCGGCGGCGGCGTGCCTTTGGACGTGTGGCGGATCACCGTGACCTTGGTGTCCGGCTTCGTCGTCGGCTTGTAGTTCGCGGGCGCGTCGTCGCCGATCGGGACCATCGCGAGCGCGGGCGGGAACATCACCTGCGCCGGGAAGTCGGTCTTGGCCTCGGCGGCGGCGGTCGGGTGGAACGTGGCGCCGAGCGCGAAGTCGGCGCTGTCCATCCGGCCCTGGAGGTAGAGATGGATGAGGTACTTGCCGGGCGCGAGATCCTTGAGCGTCTTCTTCTTGTTGAGCTCGCCCGGCTGCTCGTCCTCGAGATCGGACTTCGCGATCACGCGGAGGCTCGGATCGTAGATCTCGAGGCCGAGATCGAAGTCCTCGTTGGCCGCGTCGCCCGGCGGCGTGATGTCGACCTTGACGTCGAGGTCGCCGTGCTGGGCGAGATCGAGCGAGAACCACTTCGCGCGCTTGTACGCGCCGTAGTTCAGATCGCCCTCGGCCTTGGCCTCGAGCTTGTCGTTGAGCTTGAGCGATTTCGCCTTGGTCCACGGGGCGGACTTATCGCTCTTGTAGCCGCTGTGCTGGGGGATCTGGGGACCGCCGCAGGCGGCCAACCCCATCACCGCGAGGATGACGACACGTCGCATGGCCAGACACTAGCACGAGGCGAATCCGACATCCTGTCAGCGGGTGTGCACGCGTTTCCGACATGTCGCGGCGAAGGTTGTTGGGTTTTCCGGCAACATCCAGAGCCTCGCGATCTGTCCGGAGAACCATGGAACGCCACTTCGAGAGTTACCTGTCGATGCTGCAGTGCCCCAGCTGTTCGGGGGCGCTCGCCGAGCCCGCGCAGGACGCGATCGCGTGTGGGGCGTGCAACGTCGCCTTCCCGATCGTCGATGGGAGGCCGGTCTTGATCGACGAGAAGCGCTCGGTGTTCTCGCACACGGACTACCAGGGCTGCACCGCGAAGAAGCCGCCGACCGGGCTGCGCGGCTGGCTGTCGCGCCTGCCGTCTCCGTCGGTCAACCTGTCGGCGGTCAAGAGCTTCGAGACGATGCGCGCGCGGCTGTTCGAGAGGTCCAAGGCGCCGGTCGTGCTCGTCGTCGGTGCCGGGACCAAGGGCAAGGGCATGTCGGCGATCGCGTCGATCCCGGATCTGCGCCTCATCAATGTCGATCCGGCGCCAAAGTCGGCCGCGACCGTCCTGTGCGACGGCCACGATCTGCCGTTCCGCGATGGCAGCGTCGACGCGGTGATCGTGCAGGCGGTGCTCGAGCACGTCGCCGATCCGGTCCGCTGCGTCGCCGAGATCCACCGCGTCCTCGTGCCCGGTGGCCTGGTCTACTCGGAGACCCCGTTCATGCAGCAGGTGCACGAGCGCGGCTACGACTTCACGCGGTTCACGCACATCGGGCACCGCCGGTTGTTTCGCTGGTTCACCGAGGTCGAGAGCGGTGTCGTCGCGGGGCCGGGGACCGCGCTCGCGTGGTCGTGGCGCTACTTCTTGGCGTCGCTCGCGCCGAAGCCGCTCGCCGGCCTCATGTACACGCTCGGCCGCGTCACCGGGACGCCGTTCGAGCTGTTCGATCACCTGCTGCGCCAGCGGCCGGGCGCAATCGACGGCGCGTCGTGCACGTACTTCCTCGGGACCCGCGCGACCGAGCCGGTGTGCGATCGCGAAGTGCTCGGCGGCTATCGCGGCGCGCGCGAGTCGTGACTGAGACAATTCACCTCGGGTAACGCGGCCCGCGGGCGCGCTAGCTTCGATCCGTGCGCACCGTCGTACTCGCCGCTTTGCTCGCCGCCTGTGGCGGTGGGACCGCGTCGAAGGACGGCGCCGAGGTGTTCGCGACGATCTGCGCGAACTGCCACGGCCCCGAGGGCAAGCCGCCCGACGCGATGGTCGCGCGGCTCGGCGTGCGCGACCTGACATCGCTCGAGTTTCGCAAGCGCTCGACCGAGGAGCTCGTCGAGCATCAGGTTCGCAAGGGCTCGCAGAACAAGCTGATGCCCGCGTTCGAGAACATGCTGCACGACGATCAGATCAAGGCGGTCGCGGCGTACGTGGCGGATCGGTTTCACGCGCCGTGAGCTCGGCCCGCGCGTCGTCGCCGGGGTAGCCCGCGAGGTCGACGCCGAGCTCGGCGAGCGCCCACGCGGCGTGCTCGCGGACGAGCGCGCGGCGATCGGCGAGCAGGTGGACGAGCGCGGGGATCGCCGCGCGATCGCCGGTGTTGCCGAGCGCGACCGCGACGTTGCGCAGCAGCACCTCGTGCGGCACGCGGCGCAGCGCGGTCCGCTTGACGAACTGGCGGAGCTGGTTCGCGCCCTTGTGCGCCAGCGCGACGAGATCGGGCAGCGCGTGATCGCGCGAGCGCGGCGCGAGCAGGGGCTCGGCGGGCTCGCCGGCGCCGGCATTCCACGGGCAGACCTCCTGGCAGATGTCGCAGCCGAAGATCCACGTGCCGATCGCGGCGCGCAGCGGGCGCGGGATCGGTCCGTGGTGCTCGATCGTCAGGTACGAGATGCAGCGGCGCGCATCGAGCACGTAGGCGTCGACGAACGCGGCGGTCGGGCACGCGTCGAGACACGCGCGGCACGAGCCGCAGCGCGGCTTCGGCAGCGTGGCCGGCGCGGTGATCGGCAGGTCGACGTCGACGACGAGCTCGCCGAGCACGACATAGGATCCCAGGCCCGGCGCGATCAACATCGTGTTCTTCGCGACGAACCCGAGCCCGCCGCGCTCGGCCCACTCGCGCTCGAGGATCGGCGCCGAGTCGACGCACGGCCGCGCGGCGACGGCGCGCCCGAGCCGCTGCGCGAGCGCGTCGGCGAGCGCGACCAGGCGATCGCGCATCACGAGGTGGTAGTCCTCGCCGCGGGCGTAGCGCGCGATCTTGCCCCGCAGTTGCACGAGCTCCCCGCCGCTCGGCGGTTCGCGGTGATAGGCGAGCGCGACGACGACGAGCGCCCGCGCGCCGGCGAGCAGCTGTGCGAGATCGCCGCGCGCCTCGGTGTGCGGCGCGGTCGCGAGGTACGTCATCTCGCCGGCGTGCCCGGCGGCGATCCACGCCCGGTAGAGGTCGGCGCGCCGTGGCGCCTCGATCGGGACGACGGCGGCGCGCGCGAACCCGAGCTGCTTGGCCAGCTCGGCGATCATGAGATCGACCTCGCTTCGCTCGGCGCTCTCCGCTCGAACCTGGTTCGAGCGCGCGGGAGCTCGAACCTGGTTCGAGCGCGCGTCATTCGACTTCGGCGGAGCCTTCGCGATCGTCGTCGGGGGGCTCGTCGGCGAACTGCACCGCGTCGTACGCGACGCTGCAGTCGCGCACGCGCGGCTGCGGATAGCTGACGCGCAGGCCGCGATAGTTCGTCACGATGACCTCGCGCTCGTCGAGGTGCTCGATGTAGTTCGGCGCGATCGGCACCTTGCCGCCGCCGCCGGGCGCGTCGAGCACGAGGTGCGGCACGGCCATGCCGTTCATCCAGCCGCGCAGATCGCGGTACAGCGCCTGGGCGGTCTCGACCGGCGTGCGCAGGTGATCGGTGCCGATCACGGTGTCGCCCTGGAACAGGTAGTACGGCCGCACCCGCGCGCGGAGCAGCGCCCGCATCAGCCCGCGGAGCGAGCGCGTCGACGAGTTGATCCCGCGCAGCAAGACGGTCTGGTTGCCGACCGGGATGCCGGCATCGACCAGGCGCTCGCAACCGCGCACCGCCTCGGGCGTCAGCTCCTTGACGTGGTTGAAGTGGGTGTTGATGAACAGCGGGTGGTGCTTCTTGAGCGCGGCCGTCAGCTCGTCGTCGATCCGCATCGGGCACACGACCGGCAGCCGCGTGCCGATCCGGATCGTCTCGACGTGGCGGATCGCGCGCAGCCGGCCGAGCAAGTAGTCGAGCCGGCGGGTCGACAGCAGCAGCGGATCGCCGCCCGACAGGAGGACGTCGCGGATCCGTTTGGTCTTCGCGATGTAGTCGAGCCCGGCCTCGAGCTCGGCCGTGGTCGGTGGCTCGTCGCCCCCGACGAGGCGGCGACGATTGCAGTGGCGGCAGTAGATGCCGCAGCGATCGACGACGAGGAACAGCACGCGATCCGGATACTTGTGGATCACGCTCGGCGCCGGGTTGTGGGTGTCCTCACCGAGCGGATCGCGCAGCTCCTCGTCGCGGATGTCGGCCTCGGCGACCGCGGGGATCGCCTGCATGCGGATCGGGCAGCTCGCGTGCGCCGGATCCATGAGGCTCGCGTAGTACGGCGTGATGCCGACGCGAAACAGCTGCGCCGACGCCGCGAGCCCGGCGCGCTCGCCATCGGACAGCGCGACGACCCGGGCGAGGTCGGTCGCGGTGGTCAGCATGTGCGCGAGCTGCCAGCGCCAGCTGTTCCAGTCGGCCTCGGCGACATCGCCGCGCCTCACCGAGGGCTCGTCACGGACGATGTTCAGCCTGACCACGCGCGGTGTGTAGCACGAGCGCGCGCGAGCACGGGCAGGAGGCCGTCGGTGAGCGGCAGGTCTTCCGGCCGCTCGACCCACCGGGCATCGCGCGCGTCCGACCCGGCTCGCAGCACGCCCCCGATCGGCCGCGCCAGATAGTCGTGGATCACGTAGTGATACCCGTCGCCGATCCGCTCGACGACCTCGACCAGCCCACCGACCTCGACCTCGATCCCGGTCTCCTCGCGCACCTCTCTCCCGACCCCCGCCACCAACGTCTCCCCAGCCTCCAGCTTCCCCCCAGGGACCGTCCACAATCCCTCCCCGGGCGGCGTCCCGCGCTGGATCATCAACACGCGTCCACCCGCATCGAACACGATGCCGGCCACCGCAACGATCGGCGTCACTTCTTCGGTTTCTTCGTGCTCGTACTCAAACTCGTACTCGAAACACGCTTCTTCTTCTTCGTCGTCTTCTGGTGCTTCGCGGTCTCGGCCCGCGTCGCCACCCCGCGCTTGGTCGCCTCGATCGCCCGTTGCTTCGCATCCACGATCGCCACGCCGGCACTCGGGCACAGCGGCGCCAGCGTGCAGTGCTCGCAATCCGGTCGCTTGGCGATACACACCCTGCGGCCGTGCCAGATCAGCCCGTGCGCGAACTTCGTCCACTGATCGCGCGCGGTGATCTGCATCAGATCCTGCTCGATCTTCACCGGCTCGGTCTCCACGGTGAGCCCGAGGAGCGGGGCGAGTCGGGACACGTGGGTATCGACCACGATGCCCTCATGGATCCCCATCGCGCAGCCGAGCACGACGTTCGCCGTCTTGCGCGCGACGCCCGGCAGCGCGACGAGCTCGGCCATCGTGCGGGGCACCTCGCCACCGTGGCGCTCGACGATCGCGCGCGCGGCCTCGATCAGGTGCTTGCCCTTCATGCGGAAGAAGCCGCTCTTGTAGATCATCGGCTCGAGCTCGACCGGGTCGGCCTGGGCGAGCGCCGTCGGATCGGGATAGCGCGCGAACAGGGCCGGCGTGATCGTGTTGATGATCTTGTCGGTCGACTGGGCGGCGAGGATGGTCGCGGCGAGCAGCTGGTACGGGTTCGTGTGATCGAGCTCGACCGTCGAATCCGGGTACAGCTCGATCAAAAGATTGTTCAGCGAGGCAACCCGTTCAGCGGTCGCCGTGGCAAGGCGTTTCGCCGGTGCGGCGGCCTTGGCCGGTGTGCTATTCCGAGTGCGTCCTCCCATATGCGCCGCCAGCCTAGCATCATCTGTTTGGCCCTCAGCCTCGCGGCGATCGTCGCGTGCGGCGACAAGAAGGGCGTCGAGACCGCGCGTCACTCGGTGTACGACGCCGACTTCGCGATCGTGTACGGCTCCGCCCTCGAGATCACGCGCGGGCTGTATCCGTCGCTCGACGACACGCCGGGCACCGGCTTCATCCGCACCGCGTGGCATCAGGTCACGTTCGCGAACAACCAGGACGATCTCGCGAACCCGCAGGTCGTGCAGAACGGGCAGGGCGGCCAGATGGGCGGCGTCTCGCAAGGTGCCGGCGCGGCCGGGATGCCGACGCAGCTCTCGCACAAGCGCTACTTCATCCGGTTCGAAGTCGCCGTGCTGGGCGGTCGGCCGTGGCGCGTGAAGATCACCGGGCACGCGTCCGAGTGGGAGCCCGGCGCGGCGATGCCGGTCGAGCTCCACGGGCTCGCGAAGCCGCCGTGGCTCGAGGGCCGCACCGACGCGCTGACGCTCGCGATCTACGACCGGCTCAAGAAGCACGCGATCCGCATGAAGGAAGAGGCGCCCAAGGCCGATCCGCTCGAAGCGCTGCCCAAGACCGACGTCGCGATGTTCGACAAGCTCCCCGAGGCCGCGACCAAGCGCCTCGCGCACATCCGGGACTCGTGCCTCCGCCGCGAGTTCGGCGCGCTGCGAGCCGATCTCGCCGAGGATGTCGTGTTCGCGGTCGGCGGTGACGGCAACGCCGACACCGCGCTCGCGATGTGGCAGGCGGATCCCGACACGCTCGATCAGATGGCCAAGACGATCAATCCGGGCTGTGGGCTCGACGGCGACACCAAGATCACGTGCCCCAAGGGCGTGGTCCGGCTCGGGACGTATCAGCTCGTGCTCGAGCTCCGTGGCACCGAGTGGAAGCTCGCATCGTTCGTCAAGGCCGAGTAATCGGCCTCGCCGCGGTCGTCGCGGCCTGCACGCCTTCGCGCGTCGCGCCGCCGCCCGCGGTGCACGTGCCGTTCGCGGTCACCGGCCTGTCGCTCGCGGGCGCGCCGCCGATCGACGAGCGGCTCGATCGCGCGATCGCCCGCGACGCGGCGCTCGATCGCGGCTATCAGCTCCTCGACGTGTCGCCGCGCGGTGGCCTGCTCGCGCTGTCGGCCGGCCGGCTCGTCGAGCTCGACGGCGCGCAGGTCGTGCCGCTCGCCGCCGATCCGGATCTGCAGATCGAGCTCGCGCGCTATGCGGCCGACGGCTCGGTCGTGATCGCGGCGGCGACCGGGGGCGACGAGATGGCCCTGTTGTGGCGCGCGACCGCGACCGCGCGGCCCGTGCCCCTCGGCGAGCGCACCGGACGCATCGTGGCGATCGCGTGGGATCGCGCGCGCACCCGGCTCGCGTGGGCGCGGGTCGACGCCGGCGCGACCGCACTCGGGTTCGGCGATCCGACGACTGCCGGCAAGCCGGTGTTCACGGCGCCGGGGATCTGGGAGCCGGTCGACGTCGCCGCCGACGGCGGCAGCGTGCTCGCCGTCCATCGCGTGTCCGATGCGACCGCCGGGCTCTACCGCATCGAGGTCGCGACCGGCGAGGCGGTCGCGCTCGCGCCGGTCGAGGTCGGGGTCGCGACGACGGTCGCGCGGTTCGGCGCCGCGGGCGAGGTCTACGCGATCTCGGACGCCGGCGACGGCCAGCGCCGCGTCGTCGCGCTCGGCTGGCACGGCGCGCTGCAGATCGCGCCGGACCCCGAGGTGCGCGAGCTCGCGGTGTCGCCCGACGGATCCACCCTCGCGTTCGTCGCCGGCAACGTGTTCTCCGATCTCGTGGTGATCGAGCTCGCGACCGGCGCGCGCCGCGGCTACCACCTCGACGGCACGATCGCCGGGCTCGGGTTCGCCGCCGACGGCAAGACGCTGTGGTTCGGCGCGTCGACGCCGACCACGGCGCGCGAGATCGAGCGCTGGGACCTCGGCAAGCCGCGCCCCGAGACGCGCGCGCCGGGCACGCCGCGGATCGACGTGCGGCTCGCGAGCATCGCCGCGTTCGACGGGGCCGCGCTGACCGCGCTCGTCGCCCGGCCGATCAAGATGCCGGGGCGCGACGCGTCGCGGGCGCCGGTCGTCGTCGAGCTGCACGGTGGGCCGGCCGATCGGTGGACCGCGGCGCACGACCGCGCGCTCGACGAGCTCGTCCATCGCGGCTACGCCGTCGTCCGCCCGAACGTGCGCGGCTCGACCGGCTACGGCCGCGCGTTCGCCGCGCTCGACGACGGCACCCGACGCGGCGATGCGATCCGGGACGTCGGCGCGGTGCTCGACTGGATCGCGACGCAGCCCGATCTCGATCGTCGCCGGGTCGTGCTCGCCGGCTCGAGCTACGGCGGCTACCTCGCGCTCGCGAGCGCGCTCGCGTTCCCGGCCCGCATCCGCGGCGCGATCGTGCGCTGGGGGACCCCGGATCTCGTGGCGTTCCTGGCCGGCACGCGCGCCGATCGGCAGGAGTCGCGGCGTGCCGAGTACGGCGACGAGCGCGACCCGGCGACCCGCGACGTGCTCGCGCGACTCTCGCCGATCGCGAACCTCGCCGCGCTACGGGTGCCGCTGCTCGTCGCGCACGGGCGCGCCGATCCGCGCGTGCCGATCGCCGACGTCACGCGGCTGATCGACGCCGCGCGCGCGACCCGCCAGCCGGTGTGGTCCGTGCTCGGCGAGGACGAGGGCCACGGCTTCGCGCGCGCCGATCACCGCGTCGCGCTGGAGACCCTCGAGCTCCAGTTCCTCGCGACCTACGATCGTTAGAGCCCGATGCCGTCGGGTCCCCACGCCATCGGCGACGAGTCGGCGGTGACCGCGGTCGTCTTCGTGAGCGCGCGCAGGTGCAGGCCATCGGCATCGATCAGCCAGGTGTTGAACACGTGCACCGAGTTGCCGTCGTCGAGGCCGCGGCCCGAGTAGAACGCCAGGGTCGCGCCATCGGGTGACCACAGCGCGCCGGAGCTGCCGACCGCGGTGTGCGGCGCGATCGGCGTGCGCCCGCTGCCGTCGAGCGCGGTGACCCAGACGTTCGAGATCCCGAGCGCGTCCGTGCCGTCGAGCTTGCCGTTCGCGGTGTAGGCCAGCTTGGTGCCGTCGGGCGACCACTGGGGAATGCCACTCGAGACCACCGCGCCGGTGGTCACCGCGACGAGGCCGCCACCATCGGGGTTGTCGGTCCACAGGTTCTCCGTCGGGTTCGCGCTGTCGCCGCCGTCGAGCGCGCGCCGCGAGTAGTACGCGAGCCGCGTGTCGTTCGGCGACCACACCGGGGCGTAGCTCGAGACCGACGCGGTCAACGCGGTCACGTGGACGAGGTGCGTGCCGTCCGCGTTGACGACCCAGATATTCGCGTGATCGAGGCGGCCGGCGGTCGAGCCATCGAGCGCGAGGTTCGAGTCGAACGCGAGCTTCTTGCCGTCGTGCGACCAGGCGAGATCGTAGGCGCCGACCATCGTCCCGCCGGCGACGAGGACGTGCGCGCTCGCGCCATCGGCGCCCATGATCCAGACGCCACCGGCGCCGTTGGAGACGCCGTGCGCGTACGCGATCCGGGTGCCGTCGGGCGACCACCGCGGGACTTCATTCGCGATCATCGCGTCGGTGTCGTGGGTGAGCGGCGCGGCGTGCTGGCCGTCGGCGTCGATCGTCCAGATGTTGGTCACGTCGTTCGCGGCCAGCGTGTCGCTGCCGTCGAGTGCCGCGGTGCTCGCGAACACCACGTGCTCGCCGTCCGGCGACCACGCCGCCTCGTTCGCCACGATGTTCGCCGCGGTGTAGTGCGTGAGCGGCGTGAGGCCGGTGCCGTCGGTACGCACGAGCCACAGGTTGAAGGCCTTGTTCGGGCCAGCCGCGTCGCTGCCGTCGAGCGCGCGCCGCGATCCCAGGAGGATCGTGGTGAACACCGCGTGGACGGTCGCGCTGAACGGCACCTTGCACGTGCCGGCGCCGTGACAGCCGGCGCCGCTCCAGCCGGCGAACACGTAGCCCGCGTCGGGTGTCGCGGTCAGTGTCACGGACTCGCTCGCCGTGCAGGTGCCACCCGCACGCGTGCAGGTGATGCCGCCGACGTCGGAGGTGACCGCGCCGTGCCCGACACCGCTGACGACCACCGTCAGCGCGAGCGCGCCGCTGGCGTCGATCGCCGGCGGAGCGTCGACGTCATCGGCGGTGGTGCCGTGGTTGCCGCAACCGATCAAGAAAACTGCCCAGATCCAGCGCATGCCCACCGTTGTAGGCCACGCGCGCCGGGCGCGAACTTCCCCTGATCGGGCCTACTGCCCGCGCTGCTCGATCATCATCGAGTCGAGATCGAGGCCGGGCAGGCCGATCGCGGTGGCCAGCTCGGTCGCGATCTCGCGCTCCTGGGCGCTGAAGTCGTCGTCGGCGAGCGCGACGGCCATCGCGAGCATCATCGCGGCCTCGGCGGACTCCTTCGACGAGATCAACCCGGCGACCTTGCCGATCAGGGCCTCGAAGTCGGCCTCCTCGAGCATGCGGGCGGCCTCGGTGAGGTGGTCGTCGATCTTGTCACGGTCGACGCCGCCGAGGATCTCGAGGCGATCGAGCAGCGCCTCGTGCTCGAGCTCGCTGACGTCGCCGTCGGCCGCGCCGATCAGGAACGCGCCGGTGACCGCCGCTTCGAGGAACGCGTCGTCGGCGAGGCGGCCGGTGAGGTCGTACCGGGTCCACCACGTGCGGCGCTCGAAACTGTCGTTGTTCTCCGGCATGGCCGCCTTATAGCCGGAATCAGGTGCGCTCGATCACGATCAAGCAGTTCGAATCGGGCAGCTCGACCGGCCGATCGTGCTCGTCGGTGAGCGCGATCTTGCCCGCGAGGTTGTCGCGGTAGCCGGGCTGGAGGTACGTGCGCAGCTCGACCGGGATGTCGATCACCCGCGCCGGGCCGCACCACGCGACGATCCGGGCGACGTAGTCGGCGTAGGGCAACACGCCGTAGAGCTCGCGGACCTCGTACGGGAAGCTCGCCGGGCCCCAGGTGTAGGTGTAGAGGAACTCCATCGCATCGGCGGTCGACAGCTCGACGCGATCGGGCGCGAGCTCGCGATACGCGATCGCGCGTCCCGCGAACTGCGCGACGTAGACGTCGAACGTCGGCCGGCAGTCGGGCGCGATCATGCGGATCCGTCGGACGCCCGGCGCGGGCATCACGCCGTCGCGGATCACGAGCCGTCCGCCGGGGGCAAGCACGTCGAACGCGGCGCGCACGACGCGCTCGACCGAGGCGAGGGAGAACTTCGGCTCGGTGTAGCTGAACACCTCGTGGAGGATCGAGCAGAACACCACCGTCGACACCCGGCCGGCGCGCGCGCCGAGCACGTCGGCGAGGTCCTCGGCGGCGCCGAGCTCGACGGTCCAGCGCCGGCCGTTCGCGCGCGCGCGGTGCGCCAGCGCGGCGACCGCCTCGCGCGACAGATCGATGCCGACGATCGGGGCGGTCGGGAACCGGTCCTCGAGCAGATCGAGCACGACGCCACCTCCGGGCCCGATCTCGACGACGATCCCGCGGCCATCGACGTAGTCGAGCAGGCGCGCCTTGTCGGAGCGCGCCGCGTTCATCGTCGCCAGGTAGTTCGCCTCGTTGGCGACGCGATCGAGCTCGTCCTTGCGCAGGCCGTACAGGTCGCACAGCGCCTTGAGCATCGAGTGGAACGCGACCGCGTCGCGGGTCTCGTAGAGCCCGAGCAGCGTGACCAGCGCGGCGCTCTCGGCGGTCTCGCCGTAGTCGACGACGATCGCGTCCTCCTCGGCGAGCCGCGTGTTGATCGCGCCGAGCGGGCCGAGCGACGCGTTGCCGGTCAGGAGCTCGCGCAGCGCGCGACCCGACAGCGCGGCCTCGACGAGCCGGAGCCGATAGCGCGCCGCCGGCGAGTCGCCGTGCAGACGGGCGACGAGCGGCTGGAGCTGCGCGTGCCACGGGCGGGTCACGTCGATGCCGAGCCGGCGCGCGGCGCCGACCGCGGCGGCGAGGACGCCGAGCTGACCGGCCGGAGACAGCCCGGCGGTCGCGCTCTCGCAGTACCAGAGTTGACAGGTCGCGAGCGCCGGCGCGAAAGCGGCGAGCTCGGTGTCGGCGATCGCGGCGACCGCGTCGTCGACCGCGGCGGCCGGTTCACCGGCGGCCTGGCGTCCCGCACGCAGCGCGCGCAGGCGATCGGCGAGCACGCGGCGCGGGTCGCCGGGATCTGGATCGGTGAGCGCCGCGGTCGGCTCGTCGGACGACGCGCACGCGCGCGCGAGCCGATCGCGCACCGCGCGCAGCCGGGCGAGCAGGGCGTCGTCGAGCAGGCCCTCGCGGCACGCGCTGGTGTCGCACGCGTCGATCACGTGGAGGCCGTCGAGCGCGAGCTCGCCGTCGAGCACGCCGGCGAGCCCGCGCAGCGCGCCGACGATCGGCGCGAGCATCGCGAGTGGCCCCTCGCCGCGGACGTGCTGGCCGGCGAGCCCGTGGACCTCGATCCAGGCGAGCGCGAGGCGCGCGTGCGGCTCGGGGATCGGCCAGGCGCGCGGCCGATCGGCGTGCCGGAGGATCGCGGCCGACGCCTCGTTGTGGACATCGAGCGAGATCCCGTCGCGCTGCCACGCCGCGCGGCGCTCCGGGCTCGCGGTCTTGGCGATGTCGAGATGGAGCAACGCGACGCGCAGCGCGGGGCCGAGCCCACCGGCGATCACGCGGGTCGCACACCGTGCGAGCTCGTCGAACGCGGCGGCGCCGAGACCGGGACCGAACGCCGCGTGATCGCCGGCCTCGAGGCTCGCGAGCTTCTTGCCGATCGACCACACGGCGTGGTCGAGCAGCGGCCGATCGCTGTGCCGATCGTGCTCGAGCTGCGGGGGCGCCGGCGCGGCGAGCGCGACGAGCTCGGGGAACGCGCGGCCGACGACGATCGCGGCCGGGCCGTCGAGGCGCAGCGCGTCGAGCGCGGCGGCGGCGAACGCGCTGTCGGCGAGCATCGCGGCACCGGCGGCCTCGGGAGCCAGCCAGCCGAGCAGCGCCGGGACGCCGACGCGCTCGACGAGCGAACGCCACGCGGCGCGGTCGGCGGCGCTGGCGTGGACGAGGGCGTGGAGGAGCTGCATCGGATCGATCTCACTCCTGTTATCACCTGAAAGCCTGCCGCGGCGCGTCGCGTGTTAGCGTCCGACCCAATGTTCGCCAAGATGCTCGCGCTCGTCGGCCTCGTCCTCGCGGTCACCCCGGCTTGCGGCCCCAACACCCGCGACAACGGCAACAACGGCGGCGGTGATGCCGGCGGATCGGGCTCCGGCTCGGGCTCGGGCTCCAACGTCGACAACTGCTCGGCCGACGCCAAGTTGATCTACGTCGTCGACTCGAACAACAAGCTGTCGCAGTTCGACCCGACGACCAAGTCGTTCCACGACCTCGGCACGCTGGCCTGCCCGGCGACGGGCGCGGCCCAGCCGTTCTCGATGGGCATCGATCGTCAGGCCAACGCGTACGTGCTCTACGTCGAGGTCGACCTCCTGGGCGCGTGGGTCTCGTCCGAGCTGTTCAAGGTCGACACCCAGTCTCCGGCATTGACCTGTACGCCGACGGCCTGGTCGACCCAGCTCAACGAGAACGAGTTTGGCATGGGCTTCTCGACCGACACCGACGGCGGGACGACCGACACGCTCTACATCGCGGGCAGCGCGGATCAGACGACGACGACCTCGGTCACGCTCGCGAGCCTCAACGTGGGCACGATGACCGCGAACCGCGTCGGGACGATCACCGGATCCCCCGAGCTCACCGGCACCGGCGACGCCAAGCTGTGGGGCTTCTTCCCCTCGGCGACCGCGACCCCGAAGATCACCCAGCTCGACAAGACGACCGGCGCGCAGTCGAACACCAAGAGCCTGCCGAGCCTGTCCGGCATGCCCGCCGCCTGGGCCTTCGCGTTCTACGGCGGCGATTTCTACGTGTTCCTCAAGAAGGGCTCGGAGACCTCGACCACGGTCTACCAGGTCAACGGCACGACCGGCGCGATCTCGGGCATGACGTCGACGTCGGGCCGAACGATCGTCGGTGCCGGCGTGTCGACCTGCGCCCCCCTTGTGATCATGTAATCGGCTACAACCCCGGCGCGGCGATCGCCGCAGGGTTTGTTTTGAGCACTGTTCTCACCGTCCAGGACGTCTTCAAGGGCTTCGGCAACCGTCGCGTGCTTCAGGGCGTGTCGTTCGCGCTCGGCGATCGCGATCGCATCGGCATGATCGGCGCGAACGGCTCCGGCAAGTCGACGCTGCTGAAGATGGTCGCGCGCGGTGCGAACCTGTCGGAGTCCGAGGCCTCGCTGCTCGAGCCCGACGCCGGCTCGATCACGTGGAAGCGCGATCTGGTGCTCGAGTACGTCGCGCAGGAGCCACGGCTCGAACCGCTGCGCACGGTCGGCGAGGTCCTCGCGCGCCCCGGCGTGCCGGATCACGAGATGCACACGGTGTCGGCCGCGCTCCAGCTGCCGCCGCACACCCAGCCGATGGGCACCACGTCGATCGGCGAGCGCCGGCGCGTCGCGCTCGGCCGCGCGCTGCTCGGCAAGCCCGACGTGCTGTTGCTCGACGAGCCGACCAACCACCTCGACGTGCGCACCGTCGAGTGGCTCGAGGCGCGGCTCGCCGCGTGGTCCGGCGCGCTCCTGTGCGTGACGCACGATCGCTCGTTCCTCGACAAGGTCGCGACCCGGATCCTCGAGGTCGATCGCGGTCACCTGCACGCCTACGAGGGCGACTACACCGAGTTCCTCGTCAAGCAGGCCGAGCGCCACTCGATCGAGGGTGAACACGAGCGGATCCGCCACGCGTTCGTGCGCCGCGAGATCGACTGGATCCGCCGCTCGCCGGCCGCGCGCTCGGTCAAGCAGAAGGCGCGCATCGACCGGTTCGACGCCGCGGTCGCCGCGCGCCCCGTGGGCGACGAGGTGCTCGCGCCCGAGCTCAAGCTGAAGCTGCCGCACGGGCCGCGGCTCGGCGGCACGATCGTCGAGCTCGAGAAGGTCGCGCAGGCGGTCGGCGAACCGCCGCGCACGTTGTTCCGCGATCTCACGCTGGTGATGAAGCCCGGTGATCGGATCGGCATCGTCGGCAAGAACGGCGCCGGCAAGACGACCCTCATCCGCACGATCCTCGGCGAGCTCGCGCCGAGCGCCGGCAAGGTCGTCGTCGGTCAGAACACGCGGCCGGCGTACCTCGAGCAGAGCCGCGCCGATCTGGTCGACACCAACACCGTGATCGACGAGGTGTCCGATGGCTACGACCACGTCGAGCTGCCGCCGCCGCTCAACAAGACGCACGTCCGCACGTTCCTGCGCATGATGGGCTTCCCCGAGACCGTGGTCGACAGCAAGGTCGGCCAGCTGTCGGGCGGCGAGCGCAACCGCGTGCAGCTCGCGAAGCTGTTGCGGCGCGGCGGCAACCTGCTCGTGCTCGACGAGCCGACCAACGATCTCGATCTCGTCACGCTCGGCGCCCTCGAGGATGCGCTGATCGAGTTCCCGGGTTGCGCGCTGATCGTGTCGCACGATCGCTGGTTCCTCGATCGCGTCGCGACCGGCATCCTCGCGTTCGACGACGGTGGCGTGACGTTCTACGAGGGCAGCTACACGAGCTATCTCGCGAAGCGACCGGCCTCGGCGGCGGTCGCCGAGCGTCAGCGCGTGAAGTCCGACAGCCGCGCGCCGCAGGCCCCGAAGCAGAAGAAGCTGTCGTTCAAGGACGCCGCGGAGCTCGCCGGCATGGAGGCCACGATCGAGGCGGCCGACGCGCGCGTCAAGGAGCTCGAGGCGCAGCTGTTCGACCCCGACGTCGTGCGCACGCGCGGCAACGAGCTCCCGTTCCTCACCGCGGCGCTCGAGTCGGCGCGCGACGCGGTCGACACGCTGTACGCGCGGTGGGCCGAGCTCGAAGCGCTCGCGCCTAAGGCGTAGCCGAGCCCGAGCCGGATCCGGATCCGGATCCGCCGCCCGGCTGCTGATCCGGAACGTACGGCGGGAGCACGACCGTGACGGTGGTCGTCTGCGTCGCCGGTGTCGCGTTGATGACGAACGGCTTGCAGTAGGCCATCAGCGAGTCGCTGTGGCGCTCGCCGTAGCCGATCGCGGCCATGCCCTTGACCTCGGCGGGGTAGGGCACGACGCACGCGCTGTAGGTGCCGGGCGCGACCTCGGAGAAGTGCGCCGGCTCGCCGCTGCGGATGATCATCAGCTGGTAGGCGCCGGGGCCGTTGGCGGCGAGCTTCAACTGTAGCTCGCTCGCCGTCGTCGCGGTGACCGTGCCGGTCGCGAGCCACACCACGCCTGCGCCGAGCTTGCCGGTCTTCGGCAGCGCGACGATGTCGACGCCGATCGCGCCGGGCTCGACCGCGAGGTCGACGGTGACGTTGCCACCAGGCGGGACGTCGATCTGCTTGGCGTAGAACTTCATGCCGATCATCGGCATGCCAAGCATCGCGGACACCTTGTAGGTGTCGGGCGCGAGCCGGTCGTAGCGATAGGCTCCGTCGGCACCCGACGCGACGCCGTAGATCGCGCCGGGGTTCGTGGTCGACTGCAGCGACACGAACACGCCCTCGGCCGGCTTGCCGCCCTGGCGCAACACGCCGGACAGCGCGCCGAACTTCTCGAGCGTCAGCGTCAGCTCGGTCTGGCCGGGCAGGACCGTCGGGAGCCGGAGCGCGCGCGATCGGCCGACGTCGTCCTGCTCGGCGACGATCGTGAGATCGCCGTCGGGGAACCCGGACAGCTGGAACTTGCCGTTCGCGTCGGTCGTGTCGTGCTTGGTGCCCGCGCCCATCGGTCCGAAGTTCGCGTTCGAGGACGTGCCGTTGCCGAAGATCTGGCGACCGATGCTGACCGTCGCGTTCGGCACCGGCTGGCCGTCGGCGACCACGGTGCCGCCGATCGTGCGGCCCTGCACGACGGTGATCGTGCCGACGTCGGCGGTCTTGCCCGACTCGACGAGCACGTCGACCGACTTCGTCATGAAGCTCGCGCCGCGCACGGTGACCTCGTACTGGCGCGGCGCGAGCGCGTCGATGAGGAACGAGCCGTCGCTGTTGCCGGGCTCCTGGGTGAACGCCACCGACACGGTGAACGCGCCGGGCGCGCCGCCGTCGGCGAACACGACCTTGCCCTTGACCTTGCCCTCGGGCGGCAGCGTGATCTTCACGTTGGTGTCGCCGGTCTTCGCCGACACACCGCCACCGCCGCCGCCCGGGCCGCCGAACCCACCGCCACGCCGCGCGGCCGAGTGCGCGGGCGCCGCGGTCAACAGGTAGGTGCCGGGCGCGAGGCCGGAGAGCTTGAACCTGCCGGCGCTATCGGTCAGCTCCTCGGGGAAGCCGCGGAGGCGCCACTGCGAGAAGTCGACGTCGACGCTGGCGGACGCGCTCGCGAAGTCGGGACCAGCGGAGACCTGCACGTTCTCCATCGGCTGGCCCTGCGGATCGATGACGACGCCGGAGATCACGCCGGTCACGTCGATCACGAGCGTGACGTCGCGCGCGTCGCCATTCGTGGTGTCGACGTCGACGTTCTTGCTCGCGCCGCTCTCGTGCAGCGCGACCGCGGCGAGCGCCTTCTTCGGCAGCCCGCGGATCTCGAACTCGCCCTTGGCATCGGTGTACGCCTGCCGCGGCGCATCGAAGATCATCGCGCGCTTGTTCGTGACCACGCCGATCCGCACGCGCGCCGACGCGATCGGCTGCTTCGCGGTGTCGACCACGCGACCCTTCACGACCGCGCCGAGCGCCAGCGTGATCGTGACGCCGTCGCGCGTGGTCTTGCCGTCGAGCGTGACCATCGGCGAGCTGCCGGGGGCGCGCTCGGGGTGAGTCGCGGAGAACCGGAACGTGCCGGCGGGGAGCGCGGCGAACTCGAACTTGCCGTCGGCGTCGCTGGTCGCGGCGTCGAGCCGATCGTTCGACTGCTGACTCCAGTCCGACGCGCCGCCGTAGCGGACGCGGGCGCCGGCGACGCCGACCCCCTTCTCGTCGACGACGCGGCCGGTGACCTTGGCGCCGGCCGCGAGCACGATGCGCGCGGTGTCGTCGCCAGTCGTCAGCTGGATCCACTGGAACGCCTTGGCCTTGCCCTCGCTCCACGCCGCGAGCTGGTAGCCGCCGGGCACGCAGTTCGCGAACGTCGCGACCCCGGCCTTGGTGAGCTCGCGCTGCTCGGACATGCCGCGCAGCTCGACGGTCGCGCCCTCGATCATCTTGCCGTCGGCGCCGACCACGGTGACCGCGAGCTTGACGCCCGGGTGCAGCTTCAGGACGACCGGCTCGGACTTCTCGGTGAGCTTCGCGGTGACCGGCCCGGCGACGCCGTCCTTCGATCGCGCCTCGACCCGATACGCGCGCGGCACGAGGTTGTCGAACCCGAAGCCACCGTCGGCCTCGGTCGTCGCGGTCCGCGGCGGGTTCGAGCTGATGACGACGGTCGCGCCGCCGACGCCGTGATCCTCGGCATCGACGACCTGGCCCTCGAGCCGCAGTGCGCCCTTCGGATCGTCGTCGATCTGCACGCGGGTCGGGCCCTCGATCGCGCCGTCGCGTGGCTTCTTGGTCTCGGGCGCGACCGGATCGACCTTGCCGACGCGCGTCGCCGGCGGTGCCTGCTCGGTGTTGTCGCCCGAACCGCCGCGGTGCGTGCGCCAGTACCAGAACCCGGCACCGGCGATCGCGAGCAGCAGCACCACGAGGATCGTCGTTCGATTCTTCGCCACGGCCATGGGGCCGGCTGTAGCACGAGGGCGTTACTCGGTGCACATCGGGCGGCGCGCCGGAAGTCGTTTGCCTGGGTTCAAGAGCCCCAGCGGATCCCACATCGCCTTCCAGCGGCGCTGCCACTCGATCAGCTGCTCGCTCTGCTCCATCGGGATGTAGTCGCGCTTGGTGAGCCCGACCCCGTGCTCGCCCGACAGCGTGCCGCCGAGCTCGACGGTGTGCGCGAAGATCTGCTTCGCCGCCGCCCACATCCGGGCCTGCACGGCAGGATCGTCGGGATCGTCATGCGACAAGAGGTTGCAGTGGAGGTTGCCATCGCCGGCGTGGCCGAACACGCAGCACGGGATCCCGGTCTCGGCCGCGACGCGATCGATCCGCGCGAGCATCTCGACGATGCGGCCGCGCGGCACGCAGATGTCCTCGTTGACCTTGATGCGATATGCCGCGGTCAGCGACGACGAGATCAGCCGGCGCGCCTCCCACACCGCGCGCCGCTCGGCGGGCTCGGTGGCGCCGAGCACGTCGATCGCGCCGAGCTCGTCACAGCGCATCGCGATCCGCTCCATCGCCATGCCCATCGCGTCGGCGTCGCCGTCGACCTCGAGCAGCACGATCGCCCCGGCGTTGTCGGGGAACCGGTAGCGGCTCTTCGGGCGGATCACCTCGATCGACATCCGATCGGCGAGCTCGAGCACGCGCGGCCGCAGGCCATCGCGCAGGAGGCCCGAGATCGCGAGCCCGGCGGCGGCGACATCGGTGAACACGCCGAGCACGGTCGCCGCGGCGGGCGGCTTGGGCAGGAGCTTCACGCACAGCTCGCTGATCACGCCGAACGTGCCCTCGGTGCCGACGAAGCCGGCGACCAGGTCGTAGCTCGTCACGCCCTTGGCGGTGCGGCGACCGCAGCGCAGGATCTCGCCGCCCATCAGCGCGACCTCGAGGCCGAGCACGTACTCGCGCGTCACGCCGTACTTGAACGCGCGCGGGCCGCCCGCGTTGGTCGCGGCGTTGCCGCCGATCGAGCACATGTCGAGCGACGCCGGATCCGGTGGATAGAACAGGCCCTGCGCCTCGACCGCCTCCTGGAGCACGCCGGTGATGACGCCAGGCTCGACGACGGCGACCAGATCGCCGGCATCGATCTCCTTGATCTTCTGCATGCGCTCGGTGGACAGCACGACGCCGCCCTCGACCGGCAGCGCGCCGCCGCACATGCCGCTGCCGGCGCCGCGCGGCGTGACCGGCACCTTGTGCTCGGCGCAGATCGTGAGGACCGCCGCGATCTGCGCGGTGGACTCGCACAGGACGGCGCACTCCGGCGGATAGAACTCCGGAAGCGGGCTCTCGTCGCGCCCGTAGTCACCGTGGCGCTCGTGACCCGGGCCGACGATGGCATCGCGTCCGAGCTCGCGCTCGAGGATCGCGGTGATCGACGTCATCTCAGGCGTTGCTCAGACGCTGAACGAGCTGCCGCAGCCGCAGGTGGTCTTCGTGTTCGGGTTGTTGAACTTGAAGCCCGCGCCCTGGAGGTTCTCGACGTAGTCGACCTCGGTGCCGACCAGGTACATCAGCGACATCTCGTCGATGATGACGTCGACGCCGGTGATCATCACGCGGCGATCGACCTCGGTCGGCGAGTCGAAGTAGAGATCGTACGAGAACCCGGCACAACCACCACCGACGACGCGGACGCGAAGCGCCTCGTGCGCCTCGATGCCCGACGACGAGCGGATCTCGCGGATCTGATCGGCCGCCTTGGCGGTGATCAGGACGAGGCCCGCGTCGGGGCTCGGGTCGTGGGATTCCGTGAAGGACGCTGCGGAAAGTTCAGACATACATGCTCCTGCCGGAGGACCTTACCCATACGTGAGGGTCATGGCAATCTCCTGGTCCCATGACGTTTGACACGCTGCTCCGTGATTTGCGAGCCCGTACACCCGAGATCGATCCCGCCGGGCTGGCGGGCGAGCTGACCCACGGCACGCGCCCACTGGTGATCGACTGTCGCGAGGCCGACGAGCACGCCCAGGGCGCGGTGACCGGGGCGCTGTGGATCTCGCGTGGCTTCCTCGAGCAACGCATCGAGGGCAAGGCCCCGGATCGCAACGCGCCGATCGTCGTGTACTGCGCCGGTGGGGTGCGCTCGGTGTTCGCGGCGCGGACGCTCGCGGAGCTCGGCTACACCAACGTGCGCTCGCTGACCGGCGGGTTCACCGCGTGGAAGAACGCGAAGCTGCCATGGGAGCAGCCGCAGACGCTGCGCGCCGATCAGATCGAGCGCTACTCGCGCCACACGCTCCTGCCCGAGGTCGGGATCGCCGGCCAGTTGAAGCTCCTCGCGAGCAAGGTGCTGTGCATCGGCGCCGGGGGGCTCGGCTCGCCGTCGAGCATGTACCTCGCGGCCGCCGGCGTCGGGCGGATCGGGATCATCGACGACGACATCGTCGACGCCTCGAACCTGCAGCGCCAGCTGTTGCACGGCACCGATCGGATCGGCATGCCGAAGGTCGACAGCGCCGAGACCACGCTGCGCGGGCTCAACCCCGACGTCAAGATCGACAAGCACCGCACGCGGATCGACTCGACGAACGCGATCGAGCTGATCTCGGGCTACGACGTCGTGATCGACGGCGCCGACAACTTCGCGACGCGCTACCTGGTCAACGACGTGGCGTTGAAGCTCGGCAAGCCGGTGATCCACGCCTCGATCTTCCGGTTCGAGGGCCAGCTCACCGTGTTCGCGGGCGCCGGCGGCCCGTGTTACCGCTGCCTGTATCCCGAGCCCCCGCCGCCCGAGGAGGCGCCGTCGTGCGCCGAGGCCGGCGTGCTCGGAGTCCTGCCCGGGGTGATGGGCGTGTTACAGGCGACCGAGGCGATCAAGCTCCTCCTCGCGCTCGGCGACTCGCTGGCGGGCCGCCTGCTGGTCTACGACGCGATGACGACGAAGTTCCGCGAGCTCAAGCTGCGGCGCGATCCGAAGTGCCCGACGTGTGGCGATGGTGTCGATCGCACGAAGATCGAGCTCGTCGATTACGTCCAGTTCTGTTCCGGCGTTCGCAAGTCGTAGGCCGTATACTGCCGGCGAGACTTCGTGCTCACCGCTGGCCAGTCGATCGGGAATTACCTCGTCCTCGCGAAGATCGGGACTGGCGGGATGGGAGCGGTGTATCTCGCCGAGCATCCGCTGATCGGCAAGAAGGTCGCGCTCAAGGTCATCCACCGCGAGCTCGCGAGCAACAAGGAGGTCGTGCAGCGCTTCTTCCAGGAGGCGCGCGCGGTCAACAAGATCGGCAACGAGCACATCGTGGAGATCCACGACTTCGGGGTCACCGCCGAGGGCGATCACTTCTACATCATGGAGTACCTCGACGGCCGCACGCTCGCGTCGGTGCTGTCGGAGGGCCCGCTCGAGCCGATGCGCGCGCTGCACCTCGGCGCGCAGATCGCCAGCGCGCTCGCCGCCGCGCACGCCGCGAGCGTGATCCATCGCGACCTCAAGCCCGACAACATCATGATGGTGACGCGGCTCGGCGATCCGGACTTCGTGAAGGTGCTCGACTTCGGGCTCGCGAAGATCTTCTCGGCGGCCTCGGCAGTGAAGACCGCGGCCGGCGTCCTGCTCGGCACGCCGCAGTACATGTCGCCCGAAGCGTGCGAGGGCAAGTCGCAGGTCGACCACCGCACCGACATCTACGCGCTCGGCGTCCTCCTGTTCCAGATGATGACCGGCCAGCTGCCGTTCGACGGCCAGTCGATGGCCGAGGTGCTCGTCAAGCAGGTCACGATGCTGCCGCCGGCGCCGCGCGCGCTCAACCCGCGGATCCCGCCGAGCGTCGAGCAGATCCTGTTGCGTTGCCTCGCCAAGCCGCTCGACGCGCGGTTCCCGACGATGCAGGCGCTGCGCGACGCGCTCCTGTCGCCCGACCAGTACCTCCAGCAGGGTCCGCCGATCCAGCCGGCGCGCTCGGTCGCGCCCGGCGCGATGGGGTTCGACGCGCGCGCCGTGATGGCGCACGCCGCGGCCCAACAGGCCCAGAACCAGAAGACGACGCTCGGCATGCCGCTGCCGGCGCCGGGCCTGACGATGCCCGGCGCCTCGCGGGTGTCGGGACAGCAGCAGGCCGCGACGATGATCTCGGACGGCTCCATCGTGCCGCCGCGACGAGCGTCGACGCAGATCCCGGAGATGCAGCCTCCGGTGATGCCGAAGATGAACACGATGCGGATCTCGACGCCGCTGGGCTACCAGTCGCGTCCGCCGCGCCGGGTGTGGCCGATCGTCGTCGTGCTCGGGCTCGTGCTCGGGCTGGTCGGCGGGGCGTTCGCGGTGGCGTGGTTCGGGCGCAACGCGCCGACCGTGCCGGAGAAGGTCGAGGCGCGCGCCGTCGTTGTCGATGCCGGTGTGCCGGGCGCCAAGGGCAGCGCGGGCAGCGCGGGCAGCGCGGGCAGCGTCGTCGCCAAGCCTGACGCCGGATCGGTCGCGGTCGCGCCACCGCCGGATGCCGCGCCGGCAGCGATCGCCCCGGTCGGCAAGATGGTGCGGATCATGGTCGACAGCATCCCGAGCGGCGCCGACGTGTTTGTCAACGACAAGGCGATCGGCAAGACGCCGATCGTGGCGACGATGGCGGTCGGGCCGACCCAGCAGGAGTTCGAGCTACGGATGACCGGCTACAAGCCGAAGAAGATGCCGGTCACGATCCAGAGCAACACGTCGCTGTCGGTCGAGCTCGAGCGGATCAACCCGATCCGCAACGCGCCGAACCCGCATCTCGTGCCACCGCCGCCTCCGGGCAAAGGTTCTGCACCGCCTCAGAAGGGCAGCGACGATGGCCTGATGCGTCCCGGAGACTGAACGGGTAGAGTGGAGCCGTGGTTCTCGCCGTCGTCGCCGGGCTCGTCATCGCGGTCATCGCCGCCGTGCTCGCGCAGCGCGCGGCCGCCGCCGAGGCCGCACGCGCCTCGCGCACGATCGTGAGCGCCGCCGAGGCCGAGGTCAACGCGCAGCGCGCGACCGCCGAGCTCGAAGCGACCGCGGCGATGCGGACCGCCGAGACCGCGGCGCGCACCGAGGCCCTCGCGCTCCGCCAGGCGGGCGACGACGAGCTCGCCGCGCGCGAGGCCGCGATCGCCACGCGCGAGGACAAGACGGCGCGCCTCGCCGCCGAGCTCGAGCGCACGAGCGACACGCTCGACCAGCGCGGCGATCAGCTCGACACGATCCACAAGGATCTCCAGGCCCGCAGCGATCGCGCGACCGGCATCGAGCGCGACGTCGCGACCAAGCGCGCGTCGGCGAACTCGCAGCTCGAGGATCGCGCCGGCGTGAAGGGCGCGGAGCTTGTCGGCCGGCTCGGCCAGGCGTGGATCGACGACGCGCGCGCCAAGGCCGCGGCGATGGTCCGCTCGATCGATCAGACCGCCGCTGATCCGGCACACGACCGCACCGCGAAGCGCGTCATGGAGATCGCGGGCGCCCGCTACAAGCACCACTACCTGACCGAGCGCAACCCGTCGATGATGCGGGTCGGCAAGGACATCGTCGCGCTGATGCTCGACAACAGCGCGGTCCTCCACGGCGCGCTCGAGAAGGTCTCGGGCCTCCAGCTCCAGGTCAACGACGAAAAGGACGCCTTCCGGATGGAGGGCCTCGACGGCGTCGGCAAGGAGTTCGTCCGCCGCGCGATGAGCCGGCTCGTCAAGAAGCCCGAGTCGATCGGCGATGCCAAGGCCGATCCGGAAGGCTGGGCGGGGCGCGGCCGCGAGAACCTCCACCAGGAGATCCGCGCGCTCGGCAAGAAGGCGTTCCAGCTGCTCGACATCACCAAGGCGCACCCCGAGATCGTCGAGCTGGTCGGCGCGCTCAACTTCCGGACGAGCTACACGCAGAACCAGTGGTGGCACGCCGTCGAGTCCGCGTACCTGTGCGGCATGATGGCGGCCGAGCTCGGGCTCGACGAGAAGCTCGCGCGCCGCGCCACGCTCATGCACGACATCGGCAAGGCGCTGACCCACAAGATCGAGGGCAGCCACGCCGTGATCGGCGCCGACATCGCCCGCCGCGTCGGCGAGTCGGAGATCGTCGCCAACGCGATCGGCGCGCACCACGCTGACGAGCCGTGCAACTCGGTCTACGCGTACCTCGTCGCCGCGTCCGACGCGATGAGCGGCGCACGACCGGGCGCGCGCCGGGAGCTCGCCGAGGGCTTCAACATGAAGATCGAGGATCTCGAGCGCATCGGCATGAACCGCAAGGGCGTCGCGCACGCCCACGCGGTCCAGGGCGGTCGCGAGCTGCGCGTGTATGTGCGAGAGCGCGACGTCGATGATGTCGCGGTCGTCGAGATGTCGACCGAGATCGCGACGCAGATCTCGGACGAGATGACGTTCCCGGGGCAGATCAAGGTCACCGTGATCCGCGCGTTCGAAGCGGCCGCCACGGCGAACTGAGCCCCTGTGAATTAGGGACGGTGTCAATAGTTGCTCGGTTTCGGCTCCTTACGTCCGCAGGCCGGACGTAAGGGACCCAAACCGAGCAACTATTGACACCGTCCCTAGTTCACAGGCTAGGGCATCCCGCAGCCGCCGAGGATGGCGCGCTCGGTCAGCCGCAGCTCGATCGTCAGGGGCTCGCGCAGCACGTCGGTCGGCTGCGTGGCCTCGAGCGCGCGCAGCATCGCGATGCCCTCCGCGCGCCGCGGCGTGAGCACGAGCTGCTCGGCGTGAAACCGGCGCAGCCGCTCGCCGAACGGCAGGAGCGCGACGACCGGCATCAGCGGCTCGGTCCGATCGAGCCACAGCCAGTCGCTCGGGATCGTGGTGGGGAGCGCGAAGGCCTCGAGCACGGACGCAGCGGTGGCGAGGCACGCGGTGCCGGCGGTGGGCGGCAGCGCGGCGGCGGCGCGCACGAGGTCGGAGATCGCGCCGCGGACGCGATCGTCGTCGAGCCACGGCGCGAGCGCGGCGTACGCGCGGACGAGGTTCGCGCGCACCGTGCATCCGGCGGCGGGCCCGAGCGGTCGCGCGAGCTCGGCGGTCCACGCGGCGATCGCGCCCCCGGGATCGTCGCCGGTGAGGTGTGCCTCGGCGTCGCCGGTGATCGGCGCGGCGGCCGGCTCGAGGTCGAGTGGATACCTCGCGGTGATCCAGCGTCCGCGTGGCGTGCCGTCGAGCGACGTCTCGCGCGCGGCGGTGGCCAGGCAGGTGTGGAACGCCTCGTCGCCCGCACCCTCGGCGCGGGTCGCGACCGGGACGCCGTTCCAGAAGTCGATCGCGACGGTCACCGTGCCCGACGCCGGCATGCCGCCATCGAGCGCGCGCGCGTAACACGCGGCCAGCGCGCCGCCGTTCGCTTGCAGCGCCGTGCGCATCGCCTGCTTGCTCGGCGCGTGCGAGACCGTCGCACAACCGAAGTCGTCGACGATCAGGCCGCGCTCGCGCGCCGTGTCGAAGTCGCTGAGCTCGAGCGGCAACGGCGAGTCGAGGCGATCGTGCGAGCCGTCATCGAGGATCGCGGCGCAGCGCGGTGCGCGCGTCGGCGGCGCGGGTGCGGCGGGGCGGGGCGGCGGCGTCGGCCACGGGCGTTGCGCGGCGAGCACGAGCACGAGCGGCAGCGTCACGCGCGTTGGCCGCGCGCTGCTGTGCGCGACCTCGGCGCCGTCGAGTTGTTCGGCGATGCAGCGTGCGAGCTCGGGCATCGGCTGCGGTCGCAACGTGACCGCGGTATCGGTCGCGTAGCCATCGGGATCGATCTCGAACGTGATCGTGCCGGTGGCAGGGGCCGCGCCACGCGACGCGGCCCACTTCCAGCAACCCGCGATCGCGCGGACGCGCGGCTGGAGCAGCCGATCGAGCTGGTGGAGCGATCGCGGGTGCCCGACGTGACCGCGCTCGGCGACCCGCGGCAGGTGCAGGTTCGGCGCGAACGGGATCGACGCGAACTCGTACCAGGACGCCTGTGGTCGGTTCGCGGGTACGGTACATGCGAGGTGCCACGGCGGCGCGGGTTGGAGAACCGGCGGGATGTAGGTGGGAGCCGGGACCGATCGCGCGAGGACCACCGGTGGAACCACGATCGGTGGATCGGCGTGATGACAGCCCAGAACGCCGATAACCACGAGACATCGCATCGCTATTCAGACAACGGCGCGAGCATCTGGTTCCTCACGCGAACGTAAGGGTTGGAGCTTGACACCCGATCGCTAAGCTCCCATAGTCCCTTTGTTCTCACCAACCCTCACGTATACGTAAGGGTATGAGAGCAGCAAGAACACCATGACCGAAGACAAGCTGATGCGCGTCGGAGAGCTCGCGAAGGTGGTCGGCAAGACCGTCCGCGCGATGCATCTCTACGAAGAGCTCGGCTTGCTCGAGCCGCGGTTGCGGTCCGAGGGTGGGTTCCGGCTCTACGGGGCCGAAGCGATCGATCGGATCCACTGGATCGTGAAGCTCCAGGCGATCGGCTTCACGCTCGCCGAGATCCAGGGCTTCGTCAAAGACTTCCAGGGCGCCGGCTCGGGTCGCGAGGCGACCAAGCGGGTGCGCGCGCTGTTCACCGAGAAGCAGGCGCAGATCCGCGAGCAGATCATCCAGCTCCAGGTGATCGAGAACGACCTCGCCGAGGCCGTCGTCTACCTCGACTCGTGCGAGGGCTGCTCCGAGTTCGCGCCGTCCGAGTGCGGTCACTGCGGTCACCACGGCCACTCCGCCGGTGAGGCGCCTCCCTTGTTCGCCGGGCTCTCGCGTCGCGAGCCCGAGCCCGCCAAGGGCTTCGATGTTCCGGTCAACGTTCTGTTTCGTGAAGGTAGCAATTGAGCAAGCCCGGCCATGGCTGGGCGCGCAGCAACGCCGAAGGGCGTTGCGAAGGTAACAACTGATGGGCAGTGTCAGCACGAGCACGAGCACGAGCACGAAGCTCGACGTCCCGATCCCCGTCGGCGTCAAGCTTCCGATCTTCATGGATAACCACTCGACGAGCGCGGTCGATCCGCGCGTGGTCGACGCGATGCTGCCGTACTTCACGACGCAGTACGGCAACGCGGCGAGCCGCAACCACGTGTTCGGCTGGACGGCCGAGGCGGCGGTCGAGCACGCGCGCGGTCAGATCGCGTCCCTGATCGGCGGCGACGGCAAGGAGATCGTCCTCACCTCGGGCGCCACCGAGTCGAACAACCTCGCGATCAAGGGCGCTGCCAGCTTCCTGAAGAAGCAGGGCAACCACCTCATCACCGTCGAGACCGAGCACAAGTCGGTGCTCGACACCTGCAAGCGCCTCGAGCGCGACGGCTTCGAGGTCACCTACCTTCGCCCGGCGAAGGACGGCCTCGTCACGCCCGAGCAGGTCGTCGCGGCGATGACCGACAAGACGATCGTCGTGTCGATCATGCTCGCGAACAACGAGATCGGCGTGGTCCAGCCGATCGCCGCGATCGGCGCCGCGATCAAGGCCCGCAACCCCAAGTGCCTGTTCCACTCGGACATCGTCCAGGGCGCAGGCAAGATTCCGGTCGACGTCGAGGCGATGAAGCTCGACCTCGCGTCGATCACCGCGCACAAGATGTACGGCCCCAAGGGCGTCGGTGCCCTCTGGGTTCGCCGCAAGCCGCGCGTCCGCATCGATCCGATCATCGACGGCGGCGGTCACGAGCGCGGCATGCGCTCGGGCACGCTCGCGGTCCCGCTGATCGTCGCGTTCGGCAAGGCGGCGGAGCTGGCGAAGGCCGAGATGGCCGACGAAGCGGTCCGCTTGATCGCGCTGCGCGAGCGGCTCTACCAGGGCATCACCTCGAAGCTGTCCGAGACCTACATCAACGGCTCGATGGAGCACCGGCTGCCGGGCAACCTGAACATCTCGTTCGCGTTCGTCGAGGGCGAGTCGCTGCTCATGGCGCTCAAGGACATCGCGGTGTCGTCGGGTTCGGCGTGCACGTCGGCGTCGCTCGAGCCGAGCTACGTGCTCCGCGCGCTCGGCGTCGGCGACGAGCTCGCCCACACGTCGATCCGCTTCGGCATCGGCCGGTTCAACACCGAGGCCGAGATCGACTACACGATCGACATCGTCACGCACAGCGTCGAGCGGCTGCGCGCGCTGTCGCCGCTCTGGGAGATGCACCAGGACGGCATCGACATCAACTCCATCGCCTGGACCCCGCACTGAGCGTCTGAAGGAAACCACCATGGCCTACTCCGAAAAGCTCCTCGACCATTACGACAACCCCCGCAACGTCGGCACGTTCAGCAAGGACGAGGCCGATGACGTCGGCACCGGCCTCGTCGGCGCGCCCGCGTGTGGCGATGTCATGCGGCTCCAGATCAAGGTCACCGACGGGGTGATCACCGACGCCAAGTTCAAGACGTTCGGTTGCGGCTCGGCGATCGCGTCGAGCTCGCTCGCGACCGAGATGATCAAGGGCATGACGCTCGAGCAGGCGAAGCTGATCTCGAACACCCAGATCGTCGAGGAGCTCAACCTCCCGCCGGTCAAGATCCACTGCTCGGTCCTCGCCGAGGACGCCATCAAGGCGGCGATCGAGGACTACAAGAAGAAGCATGCATGATGTCGGCGACCCACGAACATAAGGCCGAGCAAGCTCCACCCGCGCCCGCGCCGACGATCGGCAAGCGCGAGGTCGAGCTGACCGCGGCCGCGGCGGCGGAGATCATCCGTCAGCGCACGCTGCGTGGGACGCCCGAGGCGCGCATCCGCATCGGCGTGCGCGGCGGCGGCTGCACCGGGTTCACCTACGTGTTCGAGTGGGCCGACGAGATCCGGAAGACCGACAAGGAGTTCGCGGCGCACGGCGGCGCGATCGTCGTCGATCCGAAGAGCCTCGTGTTCCTCGGCGGCATGCAGCTCGACTTCGTCAAGAACATGATGGGGCAGGGCTTCAAGTTCAACAATCCGAACGCCAAGGGCGAGTGCGGCTGTGGAGAGTCGGTCCAGTTCTAGCTTCGAGCTGCTCGGGTTGCCCGAGCAGTACGAGCTCGCGACGGATCAGATCGAGCGTGCGTTCTTCGATCGCTCGAAGACGTGGCACCCCGATCGGTTCGCGAGCGCGCCGGCCGCCGAGCGCGTCGCCGCGCTGTCGCGATCGCGCGCGCTCAACGACGCATACCTCACGCTGAAGAAGCCGGTGCCGCGCGCCGAGTACCTGCTCGGTCGCGCCGGCGTCACGATCGGCGACAACGAGCGACTCGACCCCGAGTTTCTGATGGAGATCCTCGAGCTGCGCGAGGAGCTCGCGGAACACAAGGCCGACGCCACGAAGGTCGCGGCGCTCCAGGCCGACATGCTCGCGCGGCGCACCGCGGCCGTCGCGGCGCTCGCCCCGCTGTTCCGCGCCAACGATCTCGTCGCCATCAAGCGGACGTTGATCGTCCTGCGCTATCTCGATCGATACCTCGAGGAGTGCGACGTCGCGCTCGACGAAGACTAGAGACGAACATCATGTTGTTACAGATCAGCGAGCCCGGCGAATCCAAGGCCAAAGAGGCCTGCAAGAAGCGCGTGGTCGGCATCGACCTCGGCACCACGAACTCGCTCGTCGCGCACGTCGCCGACGGTGGGCCGGGCGTGCTCGGAGACGATCCGCTCGTGCCATCGGTCGTCGCCTACGCGAACGGCGAGATCGTCGTCGGGCGCGCCGCGCAGGCGCGAGCTCTCGAGGCGCCGGGCACGACGATCGCGAGCGTCAAGCGGCTGGTCGGGCGTGGCCTGCGCGACCTCGCGGCGCTCGGGAAGCAGCTGCCGTACACGCTGGTCGGCGACGACCGCGCCGTCAAGATCGAGCTCCCCGGACGTGCCGCGGTGTCGCCGGTCGAGGTCTCGGCCGAGATCCTGAAGGCGCTGCGCGAGCG
>JBBQEX010000054.1:0-55913 GCA_038321315.1 Haliangiales bacterium
TGGGCGCTTGCGTCGCACTCGGTGGATCTGCGGCGTGCAGCCGGAGCCCAACCAAGGACACCTTCCGCCTCGAACAGGTCGTCCCGAACGGCGGTCACGGCTTCGACGTGGCGCTGTTTCAGAGCGTCGGCGTGCACTTGCGTGGTGGGCACCAGGTCGCACTCGTCGACAATGGCGACGTCTTCGCGTCGCTCGTCGCCGACCTCGGCCGCGCCTCCAGCAGCATCGACATCGAGATGTACATCTGGGAGAAGGGCGCCGCGTCGGACCGCGTGTCGACCGCGTTGATCGCACGCGCGCGCGCCGGCGTCGCGTGCCGGGTGCTCGTCGATGCGTTCGGCAGCTCGGGGTTCGACAAGGACGTGGCACCGCCCCTGACGGCCGCCGGATGCGAGGTCCGCATGTTCCGGCCGTTACCCGGGCCCGATCCGGCCGCACGCAACCACAGGAAGGTCGTCGTCATCGACGGCACGATCGGCTTCACCGGTGGCTTCGGGATCCGCGACAACTGGCTGGGCGATGGGATCCACGGGTGGCGTGACAGCAACGTCCGGTTCACCGGACCGAGCGTCGCCGACGCGCAGCAAGCGTTCGCCGAGAACTGGCAAGAGGCGGGTGGCGCCCTGCTTCCCGAGTCCGCGTTCCCCGCGCCAGCGCCGATCGCGGAGGGCGCAGGTGTCACGGCCGCGTTCGTCGGCAGCTCGGCCGCACCGGTGATCACGCGCGCGGAGCGGTTGACCCAGCTCGTGATCGCCGCCGCCACCACGCGCCTGTGGATCACCAATGCCTACTTCGTGCCTTCGCGATCGATCCTCGAGCTGCTGAAACACAAGGCCGCGACGGGCGTCGACGTTCGCCTGCTGGTGCCGGGGAGCAAGAGCGACTCGAAGCCCTCGTTCGCCGCACAACAGGTCGAGTATCCCGCGCTGATCGCGAGCGGGATCCGGATCTGGGAGTACACGCCCGCGATGATCCACACGAAGACGATGCTCGCGAACGACCGGCTCTCCGTGATCGGCTCGATCAACCTCGATCCGCTCTCGCTCAACAAGCTCGAGGAGAGCGCGCTCGTGATCGACGACGAGCACATCGCGAACGACCTCGCGCGCCGGTTCGAGATCGACTGTCGAAACGCGCACGAGATCGACCGCTAGGTCGGTGAGCGTGCGTCGCACGCGCCTGCGCTTGCGACTTCGACTCACAACGCATGTTCGGTGTTGCGTCGGTCGTGCGGGGCACAATTGTTTCGAATTGATTGAGCTGCGTTTCACGTCGAAGGTGCCGTGATGCGAACAATTCGAATCGTGGCGAGTGGGGTGTTGGCACTCGCACTCACATCGTGTGTCAGCTCGGAGACCGAGGACACTCGGGTCGACGAGACCCAGTCCGACCTGACGGGCGGCGGCCGCTACGCGCACTGGCGGATCGAGCGAGCGCGCCGCCAGGCGGAGCTCGACACGTACAACACCCAGCACGCGGACGAGTACGCGTCGTTCAAGAACGCGGCGCTCGGAACGTCGGGCATCCCGATGATCATGCTGCGCCTGTTCCCCGAGCTGTTCCCGCAGATCTGGGGCCCGCCGTCGCTCAACTTCGCGCCGGTCGGCTTCGCGGAGGACACCCTCGAGCCCGGCCGCGTGCTTCCGCTCGGCCTCGGTTATGCCGCGTCGGAACCAGCGGTCCCGACGCCCGCCGGTCCGGTCAACATCAACGTCGTCCAGCTCACCTGCGCGGGTTGCCACACCGGTCGCGTGCTCGACGAGGGCGGCCACGTCAAGCAGCTGATCGGCGCGCCGAGCACCCAGTTCACGCGGTTCCGCGGCTCGGTGTTCGCGACCGTGACGGACCCCAACTACACCGCGGCAGCCTTCACGACGGCGCTCAACGCCAAGCCGCCGGGTTGGGTCTACGGCGTCACCGATCCGGCCGCGATCCAGAAGGAGATGCTCGAGCGCAGCGTGTTCAACGCGCTCGCGCCGACGATCGTCGCGAATCTCAAGGCCGGGTCGATCGCCGGCGCGCAGCGCTTCCAGGCCACCCTCGGCACGTACACGTACGGCATGACGCCGAACGCGCCGGACCCGAGCGGCTCGACGCCGGGTTACCTCGACGCGATCGGTGCCGGCATCACGATCGTCATCGACCCGACGACCTTGACCCCGGCCCAGGTCCAGGCGGCCGTGCCGCCGAAGCCGGCGATGATCGACATCATGAGCGTATGGAACCAGGCCGAGCGTCCGAGCGCGCAGTGGGACGGCTCGATCACCAGCAAGCTGCATCGCAACCTCGCGGCCGAGCTCGGGGTCGTCGGCCGCCCCGACAAGCTCAACATGGTGAACGCGAACAAGACGACCGCGTACACCGAGAACCTGCCATCGATCCCGTATCCGTTCGACGTCGACACCGCGTCGGCAAATCGCGGCCGGCGCCTGTACGAGGAGAACTGCGCGTCGTGTCACAGCGCCGGCAACGCGACGATCTTCCCGTCGTCGTACACCGGCACCGACGAGAACCGCGCGATCATCTGGACGCCGTACTCGATGGCGGGGCTGACCGGCGCGCTGCGCCTCGGCTGCACCGATCCGGTCACCTGCAACGAGCCCGATGGCTCGCCGGTGCCGGACTCCGAGATCATCCGGAACACCGGTGGATACATGGCGTTGCCGCTCGACGGCATCTGGGCGCGCGCGCCCTACCTGCACAACGGCTCGGTGCCGTCGATCTACGCGCTGCTCACCGGTGATCGCCCGGCGAAGTTCCAGCGTGGCAACATCGCCTACGATCAGGACCGCATGGGATTCGTCGACGTCGCCGGGCCGTTCACCGCCGAGTTCGACTCCACCCGGTCGGGCAACTCGAACGCCGGCCACGACACGCGGGCGTTCAACGGACGGGTCGACTGGAAGTGCGAGCCGCGGAAGCTCGCCGACCTGATCTCGTATCTGAAGACGCTCTGATCTAGAGCGCGAGGGTGCCGCTCGCGGAGGGCGTCCCGGCGTTCGACATCTACTACGACATGGCGGCGCTGTGGCCGGCCGACAGCCTCGCACGGCGCCGCGCGATCCTCGGCGCCGAGTAGCGCTCGCCCGGGCTCAGCGCAGGAAGTAGCCGGTGACGCCCAGGAACGCGCCGATCGAGGCGACGAACAGGCCGAACCAGAACAAGTACTTCCGGGTCACGAGCAACGTCACCGAGATCAGCACGAGCGCGAGCGTCAGCGTCCGGATCGCCATGTCGTAGCGAGTCGTGCGGCGCGCGTGATGCTCGGCATCCTTGGACGCGCGATATTCGCGGCGACGGAGCTCCTGGATCACGTAGAACACCTGACGATTCTCGTCGTCGAGCTGCCGCACCTTGAGCTCGTACTCGCGATGGTGAAACCTCCCGAGTCGGCGGCGCGGATCCGCGGCAGGGATCGTCAGCGCCTCGCGGGCGAGCGCGTCCTGGGCTTCGTGATACGAGCTGCGCTGGGCGATCTTGGTCTGATACAGCGTCCACTCGGTCGACGCGTCGTTGTTCGATTGAAGCGCGACGACCTTGTCGCGGGCGATCGCGCCGTCTTCGTTCGCACGCACGAAGCCGAGGAACGACAGCATCATCGTCAGGAGCAGGGCCGCGATCGAGACTCGCCGATTGCCAGCTTCCTTCGCGGCGGTGGCCGCGGCCGCCAGTTCGAGCGCGGCCGCGCGCTCGGTCTCGAGTCGCGTCATCGCGCGCTCGAGGAGCGCTTCGAGCTGCTCGTTCGCAGTCGTTGGCTCCGTCGTCACGGTTTGCCCTTCGGCTCGGGTGCCTTCGGGGCATGTGGGCGGAGCACGACATCGCTCTCCCAGTCCTCCTCCTCGCCGGCAGCAGGCGCGTCGTCGTCATCGGCTTTGGTCGGCGCGGGATGGGCGTCCGCGGCGGCGACCGCGAGTGCGTGCGGCGCCGGAGGTACTTTCAAGATCTCGCCGATCTGCACGGCGATCGGGTGAACGTCGCCGCCGGCGATCTTCGCCCACAGCTGGGCGTAGACCGAGCCATAGCCCTTCGAGATCATCTCGGGCGGCACCGCTTCGGCCGCCTGGCTGAGGCCAGCCTCGAACAGATGACTCATCCACTCGAGACGAAACAGCGACACTCGATCCGCGAGGACCTGGGGATGCTGCGGCAACATGCCGAGCGCCTCGCACTGGCGCGCGTGGATCTCGGGCCGCCACAAGAACCGTGCGAGGTCGTATCCGAGGGTCGGAGCCTCGCTCGCGGTGGGCACCGCCCAGACCCAGTCTTCGCGGAACGAGAAGCTCTTGCCGATGCGAGCCGAGGTGCCCTTCGGGCCGAGCTCGAGCGATGCGCCGCGAGGTAGCGACGTGAACTCGAGGTCATCGGGATCTGTGATGTGCGGCGCGGCACCACTGTGCGAACCGCCGTGGAGCGTGAAGGCCTCGAGCGAGTCGATCGACGCGAAGAACACGTCGCCGGTCTGAAGGCCTCGGATCATCGCTTCGTCGTCGAACGGTTCGCTCCCCCACATCGCCTCGGGATAGACGCCCTCCTGGCGGAACAGCGCCTCCCACTGAAAATAGTCATTCGCGGGCACCGCGGTGAACGCGCCGAGCGCGCTGTCGGTCAACCCTTGGCGGTACAGCCCGGACACGATGTCCTGTTCGCCGTCGATCTCGTCACCACTGCGATGGGCGAGCCGCGGTCGCGCGGGCTTGCCGTCGTAGACCCGGTTCGCCCAGTAGTAACCGGCGACGAACAGGTCGTACTGATCCCACTGATCGGGCGAGGCCTCGAGCTGGAACCCGGCCGGGAGTCCGCGCCCGTTGATCGCCTGGAGTGCGGCCTCGATCTCGGGCCGCAGCAACGACCAGTGGAGCACCGCATCGCGCACCTTCGAGACGCGATAGACCGCGACGTCGAGCCGGCTCATCCATGGCAGGAAGTACTGGGTGTCCGCGTAGCGCCCGATCGCGAGCGTCTTGGCGTCGAGATCGTCGAAGTCCGAGGCGATGCGCGGGCCCGCGACCACGTCGGAGAACGGGCGAACCAGGCGCTTGGTGACCGCGGCGCCGACCTGGGTGGTCGGCAGCCCGACCAGCAGCACGTCCTTGCCGTACTTGGCGGCGGTGGACTGGAGCTGCTCCTCCTCCTCGACCGCGATCACCTCGACGTTCTTGTTCGTCTCCGCATTGAAATCGTCGAGGACGTTGGCCTGAAACCACGCGCCCTGGGTCGCGTCGAGATGCATCACGACGTAGCGCTTGGGACCGCGGCTCGGATGGGGCGCCACGGGATAGAAGTTCACGACCGCGAAGAACCCGTCCACGAGCACGCCGAGCACGACGAACGCCAGCATCGCGTACCGGAACACGTGCGGGTATCTCGCCGGCTTCGCCAAGCTGGGCACCGTACATGGCCGAGGCATCGCGAGCGAGCCCTCGCGCCCGAACACGCGTGCCAGGTCGGGAGAGCGAGCGCCACCGCTCGTCGATCCTGCCGATTCATGGTCGCCACGGCGGCATCGAGCTTGCTGGGGACGTGGGGATGAAGTCCGTGACCGCGAAGGCACCGAATCCTCCGGGAGTGCTCGACCTCCGGCCCGAGGCTCTCGCCGACCGCCAGCTTGCCTCCGACCGCGAGCGCACGGCGCGCTTTCCGCAGACGTTCACGCGCAAGCTCCAGCGGATGAGCGCGTCGCCGCTCGCGTATCTCCGTGGTGCCGCACCGATGTTTTACGACCTCCTGATCGCGCGGCCCGAGCTCGCCGCCGGCCCCGAGGGCGAAGGCTGGATCGTCGGGGACATGCACCTCGAGAACGTCGGTGCGTACCGCGGGGCACGGCTCGGCGCCGACGAGCCCGCCGCGCGCGAGAGCGATCGGAAGGTCCAGTTCGATCTCAACGACTTCGACGACGCCGTGACCGGACCGTGGCGCTACGACGTGCTGCGGCTCGCGACCAGCCTCCTCCTGGGCGGCCGCGAGCTCGGCGCGACCGGCATCGTCGCGCTCGAGCTGTGCGATCGGCTGTTCGAGGCGTGGGCGAGGAGCGCGTTCGATGGCGCTTCGCTCCCACCGCAGCCGTCGGCGATCGCGGCCCTGTGCGAGCAGGTGCGCGCCCGCTCCAAGTCGTCGCTCCTCGAGGCCCGGACCACGATGATGGGTGGGAAGCGGTGCTTCGTGCGCGGCCCGCGCTACGCCGAGCTCGCCCCCGACGTGGCGGCTGCCGTGCCCGCCGCGTTCGCGGCCTACGTCAGCGCGCTCCCCGAGGAGGATCGCCCCCACAAGGGCTCGTTCGCGATCACGGACTGCGCGCTGCGGATCGCCGGTACCGGGAGCCTCGGCGGCCTGCGCATCGCCGTCCTCGTCGAGGGCAAGGGGGGTGCGGACGGCGGCTGGATCTTCGATATGAAGGAGGAAGGCGAGCCGTCCGCGGCGCTGCTCGTCGGCGTCCCCACGCAGGATCCCGCCGTGCGCGTGGCGACGGCGTTTCGCGCCGCGGTCGAGCGGCCGATGCGCATGCTCGGCACGACGACGCTCGCGGCCGGCGAGGTCTCGATGTTCGTCCGCAAGTTGACGCCGCAAGAGGACAAGCTCGATCTTCGTCACCTGCGGTCGGCGGATCTACCGGAGCTCGCCACCTACCTCGGTGCGTTGCTCGGCTCCGCTCACGCCCGGGCCGCGACGCGCGTGACGGCGCGCTGGACGTCCACGGATCTCGCGACGCTACGCGCGAACGCGATCGCGCTCGCCGGCATTCACGAGGCGATCTACCTCGTGCTGTGCGACCGGATGCGCGACCTCTCGATCGGGACCTGAGCTCACGCGCTGCGCGGCACGGTGAACGCGAACTGCGCGCCCGCGCCGAGCTTGCTGACGGCGGAGATCGTGCCGCCCTGTGCGGTGACGATGCCGCTCGCGATCGCGAGGCCGAGCCCGATGCCGCGCCGGCTCTCGGTCCCGCCGTCCGCTTGCCAGTAGCGCTCGAACACGTGCGCGAGGTGATCCGGTGCGATGCCCGGTCCCTCATCCTCGACGGTGAACCGCACCAGCGTCGGCTCGACCTCGACCCGGATCACGATCCGGCCACCCGGCGGTGTGAACTTGATCGCGTTGCCGACCAGGTTCGCGATGATCTGGTAGGTGCGCGCGCGATCACAGGTGATCTGCACGTCTCGATCGGGCATCGCGGTGTCGAGTCGCTGCTGCCGCGCGGTGGCCTGCGGCGCGAGGGCATCCACGGCCTCGTGGACGAGTGCGTGGTACCCCAACGATTCGGGTGAGATGTGCAGGTGCCCGCTCTCGATCGAGCGCCAGTCGAGGAGATCGACGATCAGGCGCTCCATGCGCACGCCGGCGCGTTCGATGCGATCGACGATCGTCGACGCTGTCTCTCCTCGCAGCGCCTCGACGCCGAGGAGGATGGTCGCGAGTGGGTTGCGCAGATCGTGCGCGACCACCGCCATGATGTCGTCGCGCGACGCGATCGCGCGGGTTGCCATCTCGTACTGCCGCGCCGCTTGAAGCGCCCACCCCGCCCGGATCGCCACCGCCTCGACGAGCGCGACGTCCGCCTCGCGATACTCGCGATTGGATTCGCGGAACCCGAGCGAGATCACCCCGACGACGCGCTCGGAGTCGCGCAGGGGCACGCGGAGGATCGAGCGCATCCCGGCGCACGGCACATCGGGCTGGGCCGTCGCGAGCGCATCCGCGACGAGCACCGGCTCACCGAAGCTCGCGACCTGCGAGGCGCCGCTCGTCGCGGTGCCCGGACCGAGCGGCCGCATCGTCGCCTGCGGCGCCAGCGCGCCCAGCAGGCTCGCGTTCCAGTGATACGTGACCACGCGACGCAGCTCGGTGTCCTCGACGAGATCGATCCAGCACCAGTCCGCCATGTCGGGGACCACGAGCTGCGCCATGCGCGTCAACCGAAGCCCGACGTCGAGGGGCTCGCCGAACAGTGCGCTGGTCGCTTCGTAGAGGTACGCGAGCCTTCGCTGTTCGTCCTCGGCGGCGATCCGCGCGCGCTGATCCTCGTTGAGATCGTCGGTGCCAGCGCTGCTCATGGGGACCGCCGGGGTGAGAGGGCCTCGACCAGGCGATCCGCGATGTGATCGATCGGCGTGCCCGCGGGCGCAAGTCCCGCACGAAGCGCCGCTCCTGGCATTCCGAACACGTCGCACGTCGCCTCGTCCTGCGCGATGACCAGGCCACCGCGGTCCTTGAGTGCGCGCAACCCGGTGACGCCGTCGGATCCCATCCCGGTCAAGATCACCCCGATCGTCATCGCGCCGTTCGAGGCTGCCATCGAGCTGAACAGAAAGCTGGCGGATGGCCGGAATCCTTCGATCGGAGCCGCGTCGGACAGCAAGAGCTTGCCGTCGGTGCTGACGCCGAGATGCTTGCCGTCCGGGGCGACGTAACAGCCACCGCGCGTCGCTGGCTCGCCGTGGCGTGCGAGCGTGACGGGGCGCGAGGTCGAGTCATGCAGCCACGTCGCCAGGCCCTCCGAGAAGCCCGAGGCGATGTGCTGCACGACGAGGATCGGCGTGTCGAAGTCGGCCGGTAGCCCCCCGAGCACCTTGCGGATCGCGTTGGGGCCGCCGGTCGAAGCCGCGATCCCGACGAGCATCTGCTGACGGGTGGCCCGCGCGCCCGCGCTCGCCGTCGCCGCCTGCTGGTATGGCGGGATCGATGGCCAGCGGCGCACGAGCTTGACCTGCGCCATCGCCTTTAGGGTCGCGATCAGATCGCGGCTATCTTGCTCGTAGCTCCCGCTGCCCGGTCCGCCCGGCTTGGCCATCACCATGAGCGCGCCCGCGTTGAGCGCGTGCATCGAGCGAAGGACATCGTTGCTGTCGAGGCTCGACACGATCACGATCGGGGTCGCGCGCTCGACCATGATCTGGCGGGTCGCGGCGATGCCATCGAGGTTCGGCATCTGGATGTCCATCGACACGACATCGGGCTGCAGCGCGCGACACATCGCGACCGCCTCGACGCCATCGCAGGCCTCGCCGACCACCTCGATGTCCGGGTCTCGGCGATAGATCGAGACCAGCAGCATGCGCGCGGTCGCAGAGTCCTCCGCGACGAGGACTCGAAGCTTGGTTCCACCCGGCGTCAGGCGAGCGTCTCGGCGCGGCCCGCGACCAGGTTGGCGAGACGTTTGGAGATCTCGACGAGCGGCGTCGCCTTGCCGACCGCACCGGCCTTGAGCGCGGCACGCGGCGTCTCGAAGGTCGTGCAGCTGGCCTCGTCCTGGACGTACGAGGTTCCTCCGGCCTCCCGGAGCTCCTTCAATCCGCTCACGCCATCGCTCCCGTTGCCGCTGAGGAGCACCCCGGCCGCCCGCGCACCGTAGCTCTTCGCGAGCGAGGCGAGGAGCACCGTGCCCGACGGCCGGGCACCCTCGACGGGCTCACCGGCGACGAGCACGACCGCCCCCTGGACGACGGTCAGGTGCCGATCGGCGGGCGCCACGTAGACGACGCCCTCGATCACGCGCTCCTGATCGACCGCGACCCTGACCGTGCGACGGCTCACGCTGGCGAGCCAACCCGCGAAGGCGCTCGCGAAGCCCGAGGCAATGTGTTGCACGATCACGATCGGTGGCGCGCACTTCGGCGACAGCTCCTTGAAGAAGGTCCGCAGCGCGATCGGGCCACCGGTCGAGGCGACGATCCCGATGATGGCGACGCCGCCATGCTCGCGCGGCGCGCTCGGGCCCACCGGCACCTCGGCGACACCCTGCGGCGGCGCGGGAGGTTCCTCGGCGACCGTGGCCTTCGCCTCCGCGAGCGCCTTGACGGTCGCGATCAGCTCGCGGCAGTCCCGCTCGAAGCGCGGCGTTCCCGGCCCCGAGGGCTTGGCGAGGACGGCGAGCGCACCCGCGTTGAACGCGAGCATCGAGCGACTGACGTCGGCCGGATCGAGGCTGGACACCATGATCACCGGCGTGCCCCAGCGCCCGACGATCTGACGCGTCGCCTCGAGCCCATCCATCACGGGCATCTGGATGTCCATCGTCACCACGTCGGGCCGCAGCGACTCGCACATCGCCACGGCTTCCTCGCCGTGCTTGGCCTGGCCAACGACCGTGAGCTCGGCGTCTGATGACAACAGCGAGACGATCAGCAGGCGAGCTGTGGCGGAGTCATCAGCGACGAGCACGCGGAGCATTCCTAGTTTTGTAGCAACTTCGGTGCGGCGTCGCCAGCGGCGCGACCGCCTCACCGCGAGCCAGGTGGATGCGTGCGCGGGCGCCTCGGCAAGCTCACGACAGGCGCGCGAGCGTCTCGAGCAGGACCTTCTGATCGAAGCTGCCCTTGACGATGTAGGCGTTCGCGCCAGCGTGCATCCCGCGCGCGCGATCCTCATCGGTGCTCCGCGCGGAGACCAAGATCACCGGGACGCTCGCGAGCTCGGGTGAGCCGCGCACGCGCCGCGTCAGCTCGATGCCGTTGAGGTTCGGCATGTCGACGTCGCTGACGAGGATGTCGCAGCGCGCCTCCGAGAGCTGGCGCCAGGCGTCCTCGCCGTCGACCGCGGTGCGGACCACGTAGCCCGCGGCGCGCAGGATGTTCGACTCGAGCGCGCGGGTCGTCGCCGAATCATCGACGAGCAACACGGTACGTGGCGCGCGCGTCGGGGTCGCCCGCGCGAACGCGGCCGGGGTGACGCTGGCGAGCGCCGCGTCGACCAGGTCCGAGGCCTGCAGGATCAGCGCGAGCGCACCGTCGGGTAGCGTGGTCACGCCCGCGACGGCGCGGATCCGCCCGAGCCTCGGGTCGAGCGACTCGAAGGCGACCTCGATCGCGTCCACGATGTGATCGGCGGCGACCACGACGCGGCGTCCGGCGTGGCTCAACACGATCCCCGGCACGCGCCGTTCCGAGGTCGCAGGCACCTTGCCCAGCACCGCCTCGAGCGAGACGGCCACGAGCCAGTCATCGCCGACGCGGATCAGCTCGCGGGTCTCACCGCGCTGGATCGCGGCCGGCGTGATCCAGACCAGGCGCTCGACGGCGCTGATCGGCACCGCGTAGGTGACGCCACCCGATTCGACGATCAGCGAGCGCAGGGTCGCCACCGTGATCGGGAGCTCGATCGTGAAGGTGGTCCCCTCGCCCGCGACCCATTCGACTCGCACGGAGCCATGCAGCCGCTCGACGCGTTGCCGCACGACGTCGAGCCCGACCCCACGGCCCGCCAGCTCGGTCAGCACCGGCGCGCTCGAGACGCCCGGCTCGAACACCAGCCGCGCGAGCTCGCGCGGATCGGTCGTCGTCCGCCCGCGTTCCGCCGCCAGTCGCTTCAGCCACGCGACATCGAGGCCGGCGCCGTCGTCGCGCACCTGGAGCGTGAACGCATCACCGTGCGGGGTCGCCTCGACGAGGATCTGCCCGCGCGGTGACTTGCCCGCCGCCGCCCGCGCCTCGGGCGTCTCGATGCCGTGGGCCACCGCGTTGCGCACGAGCTGCACCATCACGTCGCGCAGCGCCTCGACCTGCACGCGATCGAGCTGGACGCCGCGTGCTTCGATCACGAGCTCGATCTGCTTGCCGACACCCGCCGCCGCCTCGCGCGCGATCCGAGCGCAGCCCGCGACGACCTCCTCGAACGGCCGCAGGCGCAGCCGTCGGATCTGATCGTCGAGGATCTCGGACGAGCGCGCGACGCGGTCGACCGATGCCACGAGCGCGCGCTGGCATCGTTCGAGCCCGCGCAGCCACGCCTGGCCTGCCGCCTCGTCGCGGAGTTGCTCGAACGCACGCAACACCGGCCCGAGGCTCTGTCGCGCCTGCATCGCGGCCGCGGATTGCGAGACCAACGCATCGAGCGCCGATGCCGCGACACGAAACGTCTCGCCGCCGTCGTCCGCCGGCGTGACGATCACGTGGGCGGCGACGTCGGGCTGCTCGGCGACCGGCCCGCTCGCCGCGATTCGATCGAACCGCGCCGCCGCGAGCGGCGTGCTGTGGCGGAGCGCCCCGCGCGCTTCGTCGAGCGCGTCGGCCAGCTCGTAGATCAACGCGATCGGAGGTGGCTGGTCCGCCGCGAGCTCGGCGAGCTGGGTCTCGAGCCGATGGCAGGCCGCTTCGATCGACTGCTCGCCGACGGACCGACTCGCGCCCTTGATCACGTGGAGGACGCGGTGCAGCGCAGCGCGGCTCTCGGGTGAGGCCGGCGTGGTCTCGAGCTCGGTGGCGACCCGCCTCAGCTCCTCGACGCGATCCGCCAGCTCCTCCGAGAACATCGCGGAGAGCTGGCGCCGCAGCGACTGCTCATGCTCGTCCATCATCCCGCCCATCGGCGCGCTCCGCGAACAGGCCCTTCAGCGAGGTGCCGAGCGAGGTCAGGTCGCGTGCCGCCTGCCCGACCTGGCGCGTCGTCGCGAGGTTCTGGGTCGCGACGCCCGCCACGTCACGCATCGCCTGGTTCACCTGCTGCAGCCCGCTCGCCTGCTGGCGCGCCGAGGCCGCGATCTGGGCAGACGCGGTCGCGGCACTCCCGATCACCTCGGCGAGCGCGCGCATCGAGCGCTGGACGGTCTCGGCGGCGAGCGCCGCGTCGTCGAGGCCGCGCGTGCTGGTCTCGGCCATCATCACCGCCTGGTTCGACTGCTTCTGGATGGTGCCGAGGATGCGGCGCACCTGCTGCGTGGCGGTCTTGGACGCGTCCGCGAGCGCCTTCATCTCCGCGGCCACGACGTTGAAGCCACGCCCATACTCGCCCGCGCGCGAGGCCTCGATCGCCGCGTTGAGCGCGAGCATGTTCGATTGCTCCGCGATGTCGTCGACCGTCGCGATGATCTCTTCGATCGACTGCGCGTGCTCCGCGAGCGACAGGATCGACTCCGCGACGCGCGTCGCCTGCTGCCTCGCGAGCTCCATCGTGGTGGTGGCCGCTCCGAGCGAATCCTGGCCCGCCTGCCCCGCCGTCACGGCCTCGCGGGCGGCCTGCGCGATCGCGTGCGCGCGCTCCGCCGCCTGCGCCGAGGTCTGCACGACCTCCTCGACGATCGTCGTGGTCTCGGCGACCGCCGCGGACTGCTCCTGCGCGCCCGCCGCCTGCCCGGCCGTGGTCGCCGCGAGCTCCTCGGCGGAGGCGGCCAGCCGCGTCGCGATCTCGGCGACCCGGCTGAGCGTCTTGGCGCGCTGCTCGGCGCGATCCGCGACGTCCAGCTCGGCGCGCTGACGCCGCGTGGCCATATCATCGAACGCCGTGGCGAGCTGGCCGAGCTCGTCGGTGGCTCCCCCGCCGATCCGATGAGCGAGGTTGCCGCCGGCGATCTCGTTGACGCCCGCGAGCATGCGGGTCAGTGGGCGAAGGATCGAGCGCGCGATCAGCCAGCTCGACAGCAGGGAGACCAGCGCGCCGATCGCGACCGCGGCGATCAGCACGGCCTCCGCCACCGCCGTCGCGCCGTCGGCATCGGCTCTGCGCGCCGCGAGCAGCGCGGTCTCGAGGTCCCCCAGCTTCGCGACCTGCCCGCGCAGCGCGTCCATCGCCTGCTTGCCGTTGGACACCGCGTCGCGCGCCGTGACGTCGTCGAACGCGCCCTTGTGGCGGAGCGCGACGCCGGTATCGAGCAGCTTCAACCGGCTCGCGACCGCCGGGAGCAACGCCTCGGCGCGGGAATGCTCCTCGGGACTATCCTCGGTGAGGGTGATCAGCGTCTCGATCAGGCGGGTCGTGTCCGCCGACGCGCTCAGGTAGGGTTCGAGGAACGCGTCGTCGGCGACCAGGAAGAACGCCCGCACACTGGTCTCTGCGTCGACGACGCGGGTCAGCACGCGTTGCAACGTCAACTTGACGTCCTGGGTGTGCTCGATCCATCTCATCGTTCGCACCTGGCGCTCCGAGCTGACGCGCGTGAGGAGGGCGACGACGAGCAACATGGTGACCGGGATCGCGAATCCGAGCGTGATCTTCTTGGCAATCGTCATCTGAGCTCCGACAGGTGGTCGATCAAGCGGTCGACATCGACGAGCAACACGTCGTCGATGATCCCACGCAGCCACGGCTCACCGGGGCGACGAAGGTCTGGCAGGTCATCCGGCACGTCGATCGTGTCGAGCACCGAATCCACGAGCAAGGCGAGCGGCGACTCGCGTCCGGCGAGGAGGACGATCGGCGCCTCGGCGCGCAGCTCCTCGGGCAAGCCCCGCCACGAGCGCCCACCGAACACGGCCACGACGTTGCCGTCGAGCTTCGCGACGCCCACGATCATCGCCGGGGCGTTGGGCACGGGCGTCCAGCGACCGAGGGCCCTCACCGCGAGGACCTGGTCGAGCCTGAACCCGAGCCGTTGTGGCCCGATCGCGGCGACCAGCGCGCGCGTGCGCGTCGCGATCGCATGCTCCGGAGGGACGCGCGCGAGCAGCCCCGCGCGCGCGCGCAAGAGCTCGTCATCCTGCATCGAGGGCCTCCAGCGCGCCACGGCACGCCACCGCCACACTGCCCGCCGTGTCGTCGACCCACGGCAACAACTCCGTCGGCTCGAGCCGGTCGACCAGCGCGAGGGCGGTCCGATACGCGCGTCGGGCGTCCTCGCGCGCGCCGCGCGAGCTCCACAACGACGCCGCCAGCAGCTGCGGCGCCACGTGGGTCGGATCGAGGTACGTACACTTCGCGATCGCCGCGAGGGCCGCGAGGGGATCCGATTCAGCATGCAGGACGGCGAGCAGAAAGTGCAGCTCCGCTTCGAGCGGTCGCGCCGCGAGCGCCTCGACCAGCACCGCGTGTGCACGTCGCACATCTCCCGCGTTCGCGAGGCGGCGAACCTCGGCCGCGTCGATCCGCGCGAGCGGTGCGACCGATGTGACCGGAGCCACCGGTGCGAGCGCCGTACGGGCGACGACCGGGTCGAGCTTCGCGGGCGGGACCGGCGCCGGATCGATCGGCCACGCCCACGGCGGTGCCGGCTTCACCCGGCCGCGCGGCCGATAGAACACGCCGCGCTCGTTGATCACCAGGTCGAGCGGAGCGTGCTCGTCGAGGCGCGGCTCCGACGGACCGACGGCGAGCCAGCCGTCGCGATCGAGCGCGGCGGCGAGCTTGGTCGCCGCGATCGCGATCGACCGCGGGTCGAAGTAGATCAGCACGTTGCGGCACAGGATCAGATGCTGCCCGGGCGGGTAGACATCCTCGACCAGATTCAGCCGCCCGAAACGCACCGCGTCGACGAAGCGCGCCGGGACCTGGAACTGCGCATCCGCGACTTCGAGGAAGCGCGCCGCGGGAGTCGCGGGTCCCAGGCGCGTCGACCAGGCGCGGTATCGGCCCACCCGGGCGCGCTCGAGCGCGGGCGCGGACAGATCGGTGCCGAGCACGGTCGCCCGCTCGAACAGGCCGCGCCGAGCGAGCATGAACGCGAGCGTGTACGCCTCCTCGCCGCCCGCGCAGGCCGCGCTCCACACCCGCAGCTTGCCCGTCGTCACCTCCGCGAGCTCGGGCAGCACGACCTCATCGATGAACGCGAGCTGATCGAGGTCCCGATCGAAGAAGCTCTCGTGCACGACGAGCCGCTCGAGCAACGCGGGCAGCTGGTCGAGCACGTCGCGATCGCTCCGAAGCTTGCGCTCGGTCATGAACTCGCCGATCGCCTGGACCGCCGAACCGCGTCGCACCTCGGGGAACGTCAGCCCGCTGTGTTCGGCGATCATCGCCAGGACCGCATCGATGTGCGGGGAGACCGCGGGCATCACGGCGCAGCCTCGATCGCGCCGAGGGCTTGCGCCATCCGCACCGATTCGAGGTCGCTGAGAAACGCCGCGAGCTCGCAGATCACGAGCAGGCCATCCGGCAGCTGGACGAGCCCGGCGATCACCGGATCGGTGGATCGCACCGCGTGCGCGACGAGCTCGGGATCGATCTTGCGAAGGTCCTGGATGCGACTGACGCGGACGACTGCCCAGCCGCGATCGCCGACCGCGACCACGACCATGTGCTCGTTGCGGCCGACGGCCCGAGCCGGCAGATGGAACCGACGGCGCAGGTCGTACACCGGGCATGCCTTGCCGCGCACGTTCACCATGCCCTCCACGGACTCCGGGCATCCGGGCACGACGGTGATCGCGACGGCGCGCGCGACCTCGACCACGGCGGTCGCCGGCAGCGCGAGGGTGATCGCGTCGAGCGAGAAGATGAGGAGCTCGCCGATCACGTCAGCAGGATCTCGGGTGCGTCGGTCGGCGGCACGAGCATGGGTGCACGTCGGGTGTGCGCGTGGCGTGCCATGCGCATCCGTACCACCGATGGCAGCGGGCGGTCGAGGCGGGCGCCGGCGCACGGTCGGGGGACTGCCGCCGTACGCCGTGACACCCGCGCACGGCTGCGAGCACGATATGATCGCGGCGCGGTGACCACCGACGAGCTCCTCGAATGGGTGCGCGAGGCGAACGTGCCGCAGCGCGAGCTCGTCGCGACGATCAGCACCGTCCACGGTGACGCGATCCGCGCGTCGCCCGACGCGGACCACCAGCGCCTGATGCGCGCGATCAAGAAGCGGATCAACTCGGCGAGCCTGCGCGCCGAGCGCGCGGCGCTGCTCGCCTCGCTCGCTCGCACCTATGCACCACCCCCGATCCCCGCCATGACGCGACCGGAGCTCGCCGCGCCGATCGCCGACTGGCTCGTCTACGGCGACGCGCTGCAGGCGATCGGCGATCCGCGCGGCGAGCTGGTCCACCTCGTCCACGCCGTCTCTGAAGGCCGGATCACGGCGGACGTGTGCGATGCGTTCGTGCGCGCCCACTGGGAAGCGCTCCTCGGCACGACCATGACGCGCCACGCCGACGCCTACACGTTCGAGTGGCAGCTCTGCGCGCTGCGCGGCGCCACCATCCGGATGACCGCGCAGAGCCAGGATCTCGTCGCGCGCCTGATGCAGGCGGAGGCCTCCCGCGACCTGTGCGCGGTCACGCTCGTGGGCGAGACCTCGAAGGATCTGCGCGCCGTCGATCTCCGCCCGGCGATGCAGCAGCTCCTCGAGCTCGCGCCCGACGTCACGTCGTTCGCGTTCATCGATGCACGTGCCGCGCGCTCGCACTCGCTCACCGATGCGACCCGCGGGCTCGTGAGGCTCGCGCCGCTCGCGCCGTTCCTCGCGCGTGCCGAGCACCTCACGCTCGAGGTCACCGATGCGCGCGAGCTCGACTTCGGCGACTTCGTGGCGCCCGCGCTGCGCTCGTTCGCGCTGCGCTGCCTGCGCTTCACCGACGAGGGCGTCCAGACGATGGCCGCCAGGCTGGCGTCGCTCGACGCCCCGAGACTCGAAACGTTCGAGCTGCGCTGTGTCGAGCACTGGCAAGTCGGCGCGAGGGAGCGCCCGCGCGCTCCGTACGTCGACGACTTCGATGGCGACGACGACGCCGACGGCACGCGCGACGACGGCACCAACGATGGCGTCGACTGGCGCCAGCTCGACGGGCTGTTCGCGGCGCTCGCGCACGCACCGCTGCGTCGCCTGGCGCTCACCTCGTTCGATAGCGCGCCGAGCCTGCTCGACGCACTTTGGGTCATGCGCCTGCCGGCGACGCTCGAGGAGCTCGACCTGTCGGACAGCCGGCTCGACGCCGCGAACGTCGACTGGCTCCTCGATCGCCGCGAGGTCTTCGGCAAGCTCGCGCGACTCCGGATCGAGCGCGTCTCGCTCGCGCCCGCGGACGCCGTGCGGCTCGAAGCGCTCGGCCCCGCGATCGTGTACTCCCACGATGCGCGTTCGCCCGCGTATCGCGACGTCTCGAGCTGGGAATAGGCGCCCGCGACATCATCGTCCGGTCGCTCGCGAAATGGCGCGAGCTCGGCGACCGGCAGTCCACCCGGCATGACCGCGGCGTGCGCGAGGCGCTGAACCGTCGCGTTGACCGGCGTCGGAACACCGTGAACGCGACCGAGCTCGGCGATCGGCGACGCCCAGAGCCGCACGACGCCCGGCTCGAAGTGACTGGCCGGCACGAAGACGTATGCACCGACGACGTTCTGCATGCGGCGCGCGGCGATGCGCTCCGCGGCGACGCCGTTGGTCAGGCACACGATCGGAACGCGCGGAGGAAGGGTCGAGATCGCCTCCTCGACATCCTGCGTCTTCACCGCGAGCAGCACGACGTCGGTGTCCGCGACCACGCCCGGCGCGGGGGCCTCGACCACGAAAGACTCGTCGGACGCGCCGCGCGCGATGAACGCTACGTCCTCGCCCACGTGCGCCAGCCGCGCGCCGACGGAGCCACCGATCGCACCGGTAGCGTGGCGAAACCGGGTGGGAGGTTGCCTACATCAACGTTGCAGGTTGTTCGAAGGATCCGCCCGTTTGCTGGCACTCATCCACATGACCCTCAAGTCCATCGTGCTCGTGTTCGCGCTCCTTCCGGTTGGCCTGGCATTCGCGGACCAGGCCACCAAGGATGACGCCCAGGCCGACCGCGCCAAGGCCCACGCCGACAAGGGCGCGCTCGTCGCGGACAAGGCGAAGGTGCAAACGGACAAGGCCAACCTCGCTGCCGACAAGGCGGCCGGCGACAAGGCCATGGTCAAGGCCGACCGCGCCACGCTCGCGGCCGATCGGGCGCAACGTCGCGCCGACAAGGCCGAGCTCAAGATGGATCGCGCGGAGCGCCGCCAGGATCGCCAGGAGCGCCGCGCGCGTCACGGCGGCAAGTGAACCTTGCCCTCACGGCGCACATCTTGCGCGCTCATGGTCATCGTCGCGACCACAGGTGCAACGTGGTCACATGCGTCACCGTACACGGTCGGGACGCAACTGACGGTCGGCAGCTCCGCGTCGCAGAACTTGGTGATCGATCGAACGTCGGGCACCGCGCAGCTGTCCGACGCGGTGACCATTCGCCTTGATCTGACCTATGCACATGTATTGAAGCAGCGAGGCGACGTGTTTCAAGCTCTCGCAGCCGCGACCTGGGATCTCGACGATCACTGGTCGGTGAACGTGATCGCCGGCATCGCACCGCCCACCGTGACGCGGTCGGCGATCGCCGTGTTGCTCGCCACACCCGATGGTTCGCCCCTGCCTGCGACGGCAGATCTGAAGTCGCGCGCGTGGACAGCGAACGGTGAGGCGCTGGTCGAGTACGACACCGCGGGCGACGGCACGACCTCGACGACGGTCGGCGTCGGCGTCGGCGCGCGGCTGCTGAGCTCGACCCAGACGATCCAAGGGATCGCGAGCCAGGACGGGACCATCACGAGCCTCACGCAGCTCGCGATGACCTGCGCGGCACAGACGTGTTCGCCGGAGATCGCCAGCCTGCTCGATCGTGCGGGGTTCAGGCTCGGCCAGCTTTACGCCGTGGCCGACGTCACGGAGACGCTCTGGCGGGCGACCGATCTCGACGTGGCGACGACGGTGTACACGTACACGGCCGATCCACTCAAGTCGGGCGTGTTCGGCCTGTCGTCGGTTGGCTCCGACGCTGGGACCACGGGGCTTCCGGTGGTGCCGCTGCGGTTCTCGCTCGCACCGGCGGTCACGCACCGCTTCGGTCACCAGCTCTCGGTCACGGCGTCGAGCCAGTACGGGCGCTGCGTCGACGGCCATTGCTGGACCCTGTTCGGAGGGACCAAGGCGCGGCTCCGCATCGGCGACGCGTGGCGTGTCACCCTTGCGGTCGCCGCGCAACGCGACGCCACGGTCGGGTCCCCGGTCGTATGGTCCCGATCGATCGCCATCGGTGGCAGCTACGCATTCTGATGACGTCTCCAAGGTCACACCCTCGCGACCTCCCGACCGCGACCATCGCGGCCAGGCCAACACAACCCGACGATGAGGCGCTCGTGGCCGCGTGCGGCGCGGGCGATCACGCGGCCCTCAGCGCGCTGTTCGAGCGCTTCCACCAAGACGTCTACCGGTTCCTCGCGCGGATGCTCGGGCGCCAGGCCTCCGACCTCGACGACCTCGTCCAGATGACATTCCTCGAGGTCTCGCGCGCCGCGCGCCGATTTCACGGCCGCTCGCAGGTCAAGACCTGGATCTTCGGGATCGCGGCGAACCTCGTGCGGCGCCACATCCGTGGCGAGGCCCAGCGCAACCGGCTGTTGGCGCGCGCCAGCGACGCACTCGCGACCCAGCCTGGCTCTGCCACGCCACCGAGCCCACGTGCCGAGCAGCTCCGGCGTGCGATCGCGGACCTGCCCCACGAGCTTCGCAGCGTGTTCGTGATGTGTGGGATCGAGGGTGTGTCCGGATCGGAGGCCGCGGCCGCACTCGGCGTTCCCGTCGGTACGATCTGGCGCCGCCTGCACGAGGCTCGCGCGGCGCTCGCCAACACGCTTGGAGGATCTCGATGACGTTCCACGCATGCCCACCCTTGGTCGACCTCGCGAGCGCACACGCCGCGGGTGGCACGCTCGATCATCTCGCCAGTTGCGCGCAGTGTGCGTCGGCGTGGCAACGTCTCGACAACCTCGATGGCGCGGTGGCCGAGCTCGCGTGGGCGCCGCCCGATGACCTCCAGGTCCGGCGCGTGCGCACGCGATTGATCGAAGCCGATCACGATCGGGAGATCCGCGAGCAGCGCCGGCGCACGTCGCTTCGCACGCTGGGGTTCGCGCTCGTGAGCGCCGCCGCCGCCGCGACCGCGGTGTTGTGGTTCGAGCGCGCGCCTGCGCCGATCGCGTCGATCGCGTCGATCGCGGTCGCGCCGCGGATCACGGTGATCGGCAGCGGCGACGCGCTGCAGCTGAAGATCACGTCGAGCGACGCCGAGTTCGAGGTCCACAACCTGTCGCCAGACCGCCACGTCGACATCCACGTCACCCACGGGCGGGTCGAACTGCAGAGCTCGAGCGCGACCACGATGTTGGGGCCGGAGGAGCACTGGTCGGCACCGGCGACCACCCACGCGCTCGCACCATCGCCACCACTCGTGCCGCCGTCGCCTCCCCCAAAGCGACCGAGCCCGTCGCCCACGCCGTCGCCACCTCCGGTACCGGCGCCGCGCGAGGTCATCGCGCCGCCCGACCGCCGTGAGCCCGACTCCGTCGTCGGCGTGATCGGGGTGACCGCGCCGAAGGATCTCGCGGTCGGCGTCGCGGCGATCGCGCGCGTTGCGCCACCCGATGCAACCGCCGCCCTGCCGCGTACGCTTCACACGGCGACCGAGCCGAGGCCCGCGATTCGTGAGTCCGCGCGCGACCGCCAGGAGCTCAAAGCAGCCAAGGAGGCGAGCCGGGTCGAGCGTCGCGAGGAGCGCGCGCAACGCCGCGAGGACCGGGCCGAGCGCAAGGCTGATCGCGTCGAGCGCCGGAGCCTCCACGGGCGTTGAGGGCTGACGATCGCGGCGATCCTCCGAGCGCGCGTGGCATCATGGCGCCGTGATGATCCGGCAGCTGTTCGACGTCACCTCGAGCACCTACACCTACTTGCTCGTCGATCGCGGGGAAGCCGTGCTGATCGACTCGGTGTTCGAGCAGCACGCGCGCGACGCGTCGCTGATCCGCGAGCTCGGCCTCGCGCTGCGCTACACGCTCGACACGCATTGCCACGCCGATCACGTGACCGGCGCGTGGCTGATGAAGCAGGCGTTCGGCAGCCAGATCGGGATGGCGGCGGTGTACGGGGCCGAACCCGTCGACGCGCCGCTCGCCGGTGGTGATGCCGTGCGCTTCGGTGACGCGACGCTCGAGGTGCGCGCGACGCCGGGCCACACCGCCGGCTGCCTGTCGTTCGTCGCGCCAGGTGCCGTGTTCACCGGTGACGCGCTCCTCGTCCGCGGTGCAGGTCGCACGGACTTCCAGGGCGGCGACCCGCACGTGCTGTTTCATTCGATCCTCGGCCAGCTGTTCACGCTCCCGGATGACCACGTCATCTACCCCGGCCACGACTACGACGGCCGCACGTCGAGCACGATCGGAGAGGAGCGTCGCCACAACCCTCGCATCGGCGGCGGCGCGCGCGAGGAGGACTTCGTCGGCTACATGACGAACCTCGGCCTGCCGCACCCGAAGCAGCTCGCGATCGCGGTCCCCGCGAACCTCCGCGCCGGCCGGCCCGAGCAGCTGCCTGTCGTGCAGGACTGGGGGCCGGTCGTCACGACGTACGCCGGCGTCCGCGAGATCGCGCCCGAGTGGGTCGCCGCCCAGCGCCACGAGCTCCACGTGCTGGACGTGCGCGCCGCGGTCGAGCTCGGCGGCGAATTCGGCAGCCTCGACGGCGTGCTGCACATTCCGCTCGACGAGCTGCGCGCACGCACCGGTGAGGTCCCGACCGATCGCCCGGTCGTCGTGCTCTGCCAGACCGGCAAGCGCTCGGCGCTGGGCGCCGCGATGCTGCACAAGGCAGGTGTCACGCGCGTCGCGAACGTCGCCGGGGGTATGGTGCGCTGGCGCGAGCTCGGGCTCCCGAGCTGATGGTTGCTCGGCGTTCTCGGATCGCGCTCGCGGCGACGATCGTGGGCGTCGTCGCCGCGATCCTGTGCGTGCTCGCGCCACTGCGCCAGGTGTCGGGCGACACGGTGCCCGGGCGACTCGGTGGCGCGGTGCTGCGCTGCAACCACAGCTTCGACCTCGCGCACATCGACTGGGTAAAGGCGATGAGCGACGACAAGGTCGTCTACTACTGGTTCGAGCCCGACGACGCCGGCGAGTGGACCTCGGTGTTCGGGCCAGCCCCGGCCGTGATCGGCTCGCTCGCCCTGTTCGATTTCGGACCGGGCGACACGATCGCGGACGCGACGCTGCGCCGGCGCACGCGCGGCGCGGCGGCGGTGCTGCTCGGACTGGCCGCGGCGCTGCTCGTGATCGCGGCGGCCGCGCGCAGCTCGATCGCGCGCGCGACGCTGGTCGGCGTGGTCGCGGTGGCGTCGTTCGCCGGCGCCGCCTCGCTCGGCCAGGGGCTGTGGCAGGCGACGACCGCGCTGCCCTTCGTGACCGGCGCGCTCGCGACGCTGGCGTGGCGCGAGCACCGACCGGGTCTGCGGTTCGTCACGCCGGCCCTGCTGCTCGCCGCCGTGATGTTGCGACCGACGATCGCGCCGCTCGTCGCCGGCCTCGGGCTCGCGTGGGCGATCGGCGCGCGCGATCGGTGCACGTGGCTCGTCGCGCTGGCGATCGCGCTCGCGGTGGTCGCGCCGCTCGTCGCGTGGAACGTCGTGCACCTGTCGTCGCCGTTCCCGCTCGGGCAGTGGCGCGGCAACCTGCGGACCGCGACGGTCGACGTGTTCTCGCTCGGCAACGTGGCGACCGCGGTCGCGGGGCTCGTCGCGAGTCCGGGGCGGGGCCTCGTGTGGTTCGCGCCGGTCGCGATCGCCGGCATCGTCGTCGGCGCGCGCGGCGGTCGCGAGCTGCGCTGCGTCGCGCTCGGCTGCGTCCTGCAGGTGCTCGCGATGGCGGCGTTCTTCAAGTGGCACGGCGGCCAGGCGTTCGGGCCGCGCCTGCTCGCCGAGGTCACGTGGGTCGGCTGCTGGCTCGCGCTCGGTGCTGGCGGCCGCATGCATCGCGCGATCGCCGCGCTCGCGATCGCGGTCACGGTCGCGGTCGGCCAGCTCGGGCTGTGGCAATTCGAGCCCGAGCAGTGGGAGACCCGGCGCGTGCCCGAGGCGCACCCGAGCGCGTTCTGGGACGTCGTCGACTCGCCGATTCCGGCCGCGTTCACGACCGCCGATCCGAAGACGCCGCGCGCGATCGACTCGGACTCGCGGAGCACGTGGCGCTGCGACGGCGAGCGGATCCGGACGAACTAGGCCTCACTTGCCGGCGAGGAACGCCGCGTACAGCCCGGGACGATGCAGCGACGCGGCCACGGGGTGCATCGGCGCGGTCAGCGCAGGTCCCTCGCGCGCGTAGACACGGCGCAAGAGCGCCTCGTCACCGTCGAAGCTCCCATCCGCGACGACCGCGAGAGCCGGCGACCGGAGAGCCGGAGATCGCGAGGTCGAGCATCGCGTGATCGATCAAGCGCAACAGCCGCACGCGGCCGCCGATGCTCTCGACGAACGCGATGCCCCCCGGCGCGGCCCAGCCGACCGCATCGAACTTGCCGGGAAGCTCGCGCTCGCGCTTGCCCGTCTGCGCGTCATAGATCTGGATCGAGTCCGGGTTGACCCGGTACTCGTCGGTCGCGATATGGGCGAGGTGGCGTCCATCGGGGCTCCAGCGCCACGGCATCCAGGCGAACAGCGAGTCGCCATGCTCGAGCGCGATGTCCGCCACCGCGAGCTCGCCGGCGGGACCGATGGCGATCGCACCAGGGTACTTGGCAGACGCGGTCGAGGCCCCGCCGTAGGTCCGGGTCTCGGTGCGCGTCCCGCTGACTACATCGAACACGTCGACGTGCCGTCCTCCCGTGGCGTGGCGAAGATCTTCCCGTCGGCGGCGCACTTCGAGGTACCGCTGAGCTCGTAGTCGTGGGCGCGCAGATCGGCGACGCGTGCTCCGCTCGCGAGATCCCAGACCGAGACCGCGAGCTGCCGCGCGACGACGAGCCGTGTCGCGGTCCGGTCGACGACGGCGCAGCCGAAGTCGGAGCGAGCGCGATCCTCCAGTGGCGCCAGCCGGTGGATCGTGCCGTCGGCCACGCGCACGGTGACCACGGCGCCCCGATACATGAGAGCGACGAGCGTGGTGCCGTCGGCCGACCACATCACCCGATCGACGTTCTGGAGTCGCGCCCGCAGCGCGCCCGTCGTGCCGTCGCGGATCTGCAGATCGTCCTGCCGCGTCGCGAACAGCAGGCCGTCCGGGGACCACGCGACCGGGACCCAGCGGGGGTCGAGCGCGGTCTCGATACTGACCTTCGGGATCAGCCCGTCGTCCAGTGGTGCATGGGAGGCGGACGGTGGCGATGGTGGTGTGGGCGACGCGCTCGAGCCGATCGCCACCTCGTGTGGAGCGATGGGCTTCGATCGATCGGACGCGCACCCGACAACGGCCAGCGCGATCCCACACCATGCTCCCCACATGGCTGGACGAAACGCGAACCTAGGGCACGAGCACGGCGCGAAAGCGCGCCTTGTTCGCGAGCATGTGGCCGAGCGCGGCGTCGGCCTTCACGAGCGGGAACGTCTCGACGCGCGGGCGCACGCCGGTCAGCGCCGAGAAGCTCATCGTGTCCTCGGAGTCGATCGCGGTGCCGCTCGGCCAGCCGGCGATCGTCTTGCCCGACAGCAGGCTGAACGCGTGGATCGCCATCGGCTGGAACGGCGCGGCGACGATCAGCAGCTTGCCTCGCGGCTTCAAGCCGTCGACCGTGCCGGCGATCGCGTCGTTGTTCGGCGCGGTCGCGAGCACGAGGTCGGCACCGCCGAGCCGACGCAGACCCTCCTTGGCGGTCTCGACCTCGGTGTCGATGTACTCGTGTGCGCCGAGCTCCCTGGCGAGCCCGGCCTTGTCGGCGCCGCGCGAGATCGCGACGGTGCGAAAGCCCATGCGCGCGGCGTACTGGATCGCGAGGTGGCCGAGGCCGCCGATGCCCTGCACCGCGACGGTCTGGCCCGGACGCGCGCCGCTGTTGCGGAGCGCGTTGTACGTCGTCACGCCGGCACACAGCAGCGGCCCCGCGTCGACCGCGGACAGGCCCTCGGGGATCCGGGCGACCGACTCGGCCGGCACGACGACGTACTCGGCGTAGCCACCGTCGTGCGAGACGCCGGTGACCTTGGCGGTCGCGCAGTTGATGAACAGGCCGCGGCGGCAGGCGTCGCACTGGAAGCAGTGCCCGCCGTGCCAGCCGACGCCGACGCGATCGCCGAGCTTCCACGCGGTGACCTCGGCGCCGACCTGATCGACGCGGCCGGCGATCTCGTGGCCCGGGATGCGCGGGAACACGAGGCCCGGGAAGCCGCCGCCGGTGACCATCGCGTCGCTGTGGCAGACGCCGCACGCCTCGACCTTGATGCGGACCCAGCCGGTCGCGGCCGTCGGGATCTCGCGCTCCACGATCTCGAGGACGTTGGGCTTGGTGACCTGCGCGGCTTTCATCGTGGGCATGCCCCACCGTGAGCGCCCGGAGACCGCCGCACAAGGACGGGCGAGCTGCCTTTTTGGCCAGGTGACCCGCATACTGCGCCGATGGACCGGTTCGCCTACGTCGCGTCGCCGGCGCGCGTGATCTTCGGCTCCGGCACGCGCGCCGAGGTCCCGGCCGAGGTCGAGCGCCTGGCGATCGCGCGAGCCCTCGTGCTCGCGACGCCGCACCAGGCCGCGCTCGGCAACGAGATCGCGGCCGCGCTCGGTGATCGCTGTGTCGGGGTGTTCGCCGGCGCCATGATGCACACCCCGATCGCGGTCACCGAGCAAGCGCTCGCGGCCTATCGCGCGCTCGGCGCCGACGGCGTGGTCGCGATCGGCGGCGGCTCGACGATCGGGCTCGGCAAGGCGATCGCGGTCCGCACCGGCGCGCACCAGGTCGTCGTGCCGACGACGTACGCCGGATCGGAGATGACGCCGGTGCTCGGCGAGACCGCCGACGGCAAGAAGACGACGCGTCGCGGTGCCGAGATCTTGCCCGAGACCGTGATCTACGACGTCGAGCTCACGCTCGCGCTCCCCGCCGCGAGGTCGGGCACGAGCGGGCTCAACGCGATCGCACACGCGGTCGAGGCGCTGTACGCGCGCGAGCGCAACCCGATCACGTCGATGATGGCCGAGGTGTCGATCGCCGCGCTCGCGCGTGCCCTGCCCGCGATCGTCGCCGCGCCCGGCGATCGCGCGGCGCGCACCGACGCGCTGTACGGCGCGTGGCTCGCCGGCACCTGCCTCGGCACCGTCGGGATGGCGCTCCACCACAAGCTCTGCCACGTGCTCGGCGGCATGTTCGATCTGCCGCATGCCGAGACCCACGCGATCGTGTTGCCGCACGCGATCGCCTACAACGCCACGGCCGCACCCGAGGCGATCGCGGCGGTCGCGCGGGCGCTCGGCGTCGACGACGCGGCGCGCGGCATGCGCGCGCTCGCCGATCGAGTCGGGGCCCCGCACGCGCTCGCCACGCTCGGGATGCCCGAGGCCGGGATCGCGGCCGCCGCCGAGCGCGCGTTCGCCGAGCCGTACTGGAATCCACGCCCGCTCGAGCACGACGCGATCCGCGCGTTGATCGCGCGCGCCTGGTCGGGAGACCCACCATCATGACCCTCACCACCGACGTCGTCGCGAGCTTCGCCAACGCCGAGCCCGCCCGCACGCGCGAGCTCCTCGCCAAGTTGATCGCGCACCTCCACGCGTTCGTGCGCGACGCCGAGCCGTCGTTCGACGAGTGGCGCTTCGCGATCGACTTCTTGACCCGCACCGGGCAGATGTCCGATGCGACGCGCCAGGAGTTCATCCTCCTGTCCGACGTGCTCGGCGTGTCGATGCTGGTCGACGCGATCGGCCACCCCGATCGCGCAGGCGCGACCGAGACCACGGTGCTCGGGCCATTCTACGTCGGCGAACACCGCCTCACCGCGCACGGCACCGACATCGCCGGCGACGTGCCCGGCGAGCGCCTGATCGTCGAGGCCACGATCGAGACGGCCGCCGGCGCGCCGGTCGCGAACGCGACGATCGACGTCTGGCACGCCGACGGCGACGGGCTCTACGACTCGCAACGACCGGGCTACCGCGCCGACCACCCGGCGATGCGCGCGCGGTTCGTCAGCGATGCCGCCGGTCACTTCGGGTTTCGCACGATCGTCCCGTGCAGCTATCCGGTGCCGACCGACGGCCCGGTCGGCGAGCTCCTGCGCGCCGGCAAGCGCCACGCGATGCGCCCGGCGCACATCCACTTTCTGATCGCCGCGCCCGGGTTTCCCGCGCTCGTCACCCACCTGTTCGTCGCCGGCGACGACTACCTCGCGTCCGACGTGGTCTACGGCGTGAAGCCCGAGCTGATCGTCCCGCTCGCGGCGCACGCCGACGGCAAGCAGCTGAGCTACGCGTTCGTCATCGCTTAGCGAAACGTCGTGCCGATCGTCAGCATGAACTGATGGCCGTCGGCCTCGTTCGGCGGCGGCTGACCGCGCCAGCGGCGCGGGCCGACATCGAGCGAGATCCACGCCGTCATCCAGTGCGAGATGTGAAACGTGCGACCGATCGACGCGGCGAACTGCGTGAACGTGCCGCTGCCATCGCGCGTGTCGGCGTGACCGATCGCGGCCTCGATCGCGGCGCGCGTGCGCGGACCGATCGGGATCGGCAGGCGATTGACGTCGCGCGGAAAGCCCTCGAGGCTCGCGCGCAGCGTCACCGGCTCGTCGGCGTGCGCGACGGTCGGGAGCAAACCGGTTGCTCCGGCGCTATTCCGCGCCGGCGCCGACGAAGATCTTGATGACCTTTTGGTCCTTGAGGTCGAAGAACACCCCGCCGTACACCGACCCGATCAGGATCTCGTCGCCCTTGGAGGCGGTCTTGTCGACCGCCTTGCCGAACGCCTTCAACACGTCGTCGCGCCGGCTGCCGATGCCGATGCCCCTGGGGTTCTTCAGCACGCTCGGCGGCGTCAGCGTCAGCGAGTTGATCGTCGGCGCGCCGTCCTTCTTGCCCGCGGCCATCGCGAGCTCGACGCCCTGCTTGGGCCAGTGCCAGTTCGAGACCCAGAGGCCGGTCGCGCCCTCCTCGGCGATCTCGTCCTTGGACTCCGGCTCGCCGAGCTTGGCGACCACCTTCTTCGCGGTCAGCCCGAGCGCGAGCCCGCCGAACCCCTGATCCGAGGTCTTGGGCTCGACGACCTCGTCGGGCGCCTCCGGCGTGGCATCGATCGTCACGGCTGCATCGATCGGCACCGCCGCGTCGAGCACGATGACCGTGATCGCGACCGCCGACCCGGACCCCGCGGCCGGCGGGTCCGCGGCCTTCTTGCATCCGGCGACGAGCAGCAACGACCACACCAGGCGCGCGCGCATCGGCGCACGATAGGCGCGCATCACCGTCGGATCCAGAGACACAGCTCGTCTTCGCGCGCCGGCTCGCGCTGCACGAGATCGTAGCCATCGAGATCCTTGTTGCCGCCGAACCCGTGATAGGTGACCACGCGCGTCCCGGCGCGCGCGGCCTCGAGGTTGCGATAGACCGCGTCGAGGTGCGCGACGTAGTCGTCCTCGCGCGTCGCCGCCGCACCCGCGAACAGCGCCTCGGCGAACGGGTTGAACAGGTAGAACGCGTCGTGGCTCGCCCAGTCGACCGCCGCGATGTCACCGAGCGCGAACGTGACACGCGCGCCGAGCCCGAGCTGCTCGGCGGCGGCCCGCGCCGCGCGCACCATGACCGCATCGCGCTCGATGCCGGACCATCGCGCGCGCGTGGTCAGCGCGCCGACCAGGCACAGCTTGCCGACGCCGGCACCGAGGTCGAGCACGCGCGCGGTGTCGTCGGGCGCGAGCCACGCGACCGCGCGGCGCGCGACCTCGAGCGGCGTCCAGTGGATGCCCGAGCGGAACCGCACGGCCTGCGGGAACAGCCGATCGAACACGTGGTCCCCGATCGGGTGATCGCCGGCGAGCGCCGCCGCGAGCTCGTCGTTCACGTCTGGAATGGTAGCCTACGACGCGATGATCGAGCGCCTCGTGGACTCCGGCCTCGTGCCCGAAGGGGCGCTCCGCCTCGGCATCCGCGCGGTGTGCGCGCTGCGGCTGCGCGACGAGCGCCGCTCGATCGCCGACGAGCAGGCGCGCCACCAGCACCTGGTCGACGAGCTGCGCGCGAGCGCGATCGCGATCGAGACCCAGGCCGCGAACGCGCAGCACTACGAGGTGCCCGCGGCGTTCTTCACCCAGGTCCTCGGGCCGCACCGGAAGTACTCGAGCTGCTACTTCGCCGACGGCGTGACCGCGCTCGGCGATGCCGAGGCCGCGATGCTCGAGCTCACCGCCGAGCGTGCCGGGCTCGCCGACGGCCAGGACGTCCTCGATCTCGGCTGCGGCTGGGGCTCGTTCTCGCTGTGGGCGGCCGCGCGCTATCCGCAGAGCCGGATCGTCGGCGTGTCGAACTCGGCGAGCCAGCGCGCGTTCATCCTCGACGAGGCCCGCCGCCGCGGACTCGCGAACCTGACGATCGAGACCGCCGACGTCCGGACGCTCGCGCTGCCGCAGCGCTTCGATCGCATCGTGTCGATCGAGATGTTCGAGCACATGCGCAACTACGCCGCCCTGCTCCACCGCATCCGCGGCTGGCTGCGGCCCGACGGCGCCCTGTTCGTCCACGTGTTCGCGCATCGCCACCACGCGTATCCGTTCGAGGACGCCGGTGGCTCGGACTGGATGGCGCGCGAGTTCTTCACCGGCGGCCTGATGCCGTCGGCGCAGCTCCTCCACTACTTCCAGGACGACCTCAAGATCGTCGACGAGTGGCACCTGGCGGGCACGCACTACGCGCGCACCGCCGAGGCCTGGTACGCGAACCTGATGGCGCGCGCGCCCGCGATCATGCCGATCCTCGAGGCCGGCTACGGCCGCGAGGCCAAGGCGCGGTTCCAGCGCTGGCGCGTGTTCTTCCTCGCGTGCGCCGAGCTGTTCGGCTACGCCGGCGGACGCGAGTGGATCGTGGCGCACTACCGCTTCGCGCCGCGCTGATCGATACTCGGCGGATGCGCCTCGCCGCCTCCGTCCTCCTGCTCGTCCCCGTGCTCGCGCTCGCCAAGGTCGTTCCGGCGCCGACCGCGCCGGTCACCGAGCTCACCACCCGCGTCGCCGCGCTCGCGTCGCGCTCGGCCAAGGCGCCGGCGACGACGCCGAAGTTCGCGTTCACCAGCAACATCACGATCGATGCGCCGGCCTCGCTCGACGACGCGATGTTCGGGCTCCCCGAGGTCGCGATCGCCGACAAGAGCAAGACGCTGGTCGACGCCCCCGACGCGACGACCGCCGTGGTGTCGACGACGCTCGGCGAGTTCGCCTACTGCGCGAAGCCCGGCTGCCCTGGCCAGGCCGCGGAGACGTTCCTGCGCGCGGTCACCGTGCTCGACAAGGTCGGCGACACCTGGCAACCGATCGCGTGGGCGATCACGCCGCCGATTCCGGGCGACTCGCAGGTCGCGGCGATGGCCGCCAAGATCGTGCCTGACGTCATCAAGCGAGATACCACCGGCGCCGACGACGTCGCCAAGCTGTTCGAGACCGCGCTCGGCGATCCGAAGCTGTTCGCCGCCGCGGTCGCCGACAAGAAGGAGGCCGTGCTCTACGGCAGCGAGCTCGCCGAGCGCTACGTCACCGGCAAGGTCGTCAAGGCGCAGGTCGCGAGCTGGGGCCTCGGGTTCAAGGTCCGCGACGGCGTGCGCGCCGGGCTCTCGGCGCACGGCAACCTCGCGTGGGTCGCCGCGAACGTCGACGGCAGGTTCGTCAAGAACCCGAAGATGGCGCCGGTGCCGTACCGCGTGTTCGCCGTGCTCGAGAAGATCGGCGCCGACTGGAAGTTCGTCGCGCTCGAGTTCTCGACCGCGGTCTAGCCGTACGCCTTGGCGAGGAACGCCTTGGCCGACGGCGGGCGATCGTCGGGCGCCTTCGCGAGCGCTCCGAGGATCGCGGCCTCGAGGTTCGCCGGCAGCTCCTTGCGCAGCTGCGACGGTGCGACCGGCACCTCCGACAGGTGCGCGAAGCCAATCGCGATCGCGTTGTCGCCCGAGAACGGCGGCCGCCCGCACACCAGGTGATACGCGAGCGCGCCGAGCGCGTAGATGTCGCTGCGCGCGTCGACCGGCTTGCCGCGAACCTGCTCGGGCGCCATGTAGTGCGGCGTGCCCATGATCGCGCCGGTCGCGGTGAGCCCGTCGTTGATCGCGGTGGTCGCGAGCCCGAAGTCGATCAGCTTGACCGTGCCGCGCTCGCCGACCAGCACGTTGCTCGGCTTGAGATCGCGGTGGACGACGCCAGCCTGATGCGCGGCCTCGAGGCCGGTGCAGATCTGCTCGAGGATGTCCTTGACGTCGGCGAGCGGCACGACGCCGCGCTGCGCGATCACCTCGGTCAGCGTGCGACCCGCGAAGTACTCCATCGACAGGTACAGGAGGCCCGGGCGCGCCTCGCCGAGATCGTGGATCCGGATCACCGATGGCGAGCTGACCTTGCGCGCGGCCGAGGCCTCGCGGCGAAACCGCGCGACCATCGCGGCCTCGTCGGTCGCCCACGCCGACGAGATCACCTTCAACGCGACGAGCTCGCCGAGCACCTCGTCGTCGGCGAGGTACACCGCGCCCATGCCGCCCTTGCCAAGCAGGCGTTGCACGCGATAGCGCTGCGCGAGCACCTGCCCGGCCTCGAGCGCGGTGGTCAGCGGCGGCGCGCTCGCCGGCTTGGTCTGGGGCGAGGCCATCGCGGTCGCCGTGCGATCGATCGCGACCGGGGCCGGGGCCGGATCGGGGATCGCGCCGGCCGGCAAGATCAGCGAGCGCTGCTGATCGATCATTCGCGACAGCTTCTGGTTGAGCTCGAAGTCGACGCTGCACACGATCGACTCGAGGTTCTCGACGCGCTCGCGCAGCAGCTTGTTCTCGTCGACCAGCTTCTGGCTGTCGCCACCCGCGGTGATCTGCAGGCGGCCCTGTGCCTCGAGCTCGAGCCGGCGCTCGTGCAGCTTCTGCTTGCCGCGCAGATACACGATCAGCGGCGCGATCCCGAACGCGCCGAGCACCGACACCAACCCGACGAGATCCATCGCTTACTCGTAGTCGGACAGTGGCGGGCACGCGCACACCAGGTTGCGATCGCCATAGGCGTTGTCGACGCGCGCGACCGGCGGCCAGTACTTGTGCGCGCGCAGCCACGGCGCCGGGAACGCCGCCTGCTCGCGCGAGTACGGGCGGTCCCACTCGGTGCCGCACACCGCGGCCGCCGTGTGCGGCGAGTTCTTGAGCGCGTTGTTGTCTCGCGGCATCGTGCCGCCCTCGATCGCCGCGATCTCGGCGCGGATCGAGAGCATCGCCTCGCAGAACCGATCGAGCTCGGCCTTGCTCTCGCTCTCGGTGGGCTCGATCATCAGCGTGCCGGGCACCGGAAACGACATCGTCGGTGCGTGGAACCCGTAGTCCATCAGCCGCTTCGCGATGTCCTCGACCTCGACGGCCGCGGACTTCTTGAACCCGCGGCAGTCGATGATGAGCTCGTGCGCGACGCGGCCGTTCTTGCCGGCGTACAGCACCGGAAACGCGCCACCGAGCCGGTGCGCGATGTAGTTCGCATTGAGGATCGCGATCTGCGTCGCGCGCTTGAGGCCGGCCTCACCCATCATCGCGATGTAGGAGAACGAGATCGGGAGGATCGACGCCGAGCCCCACGGCGCCGCCGACACAGGGCCGACGCCCTCGGTGCCGCCCGACAGCGGGTGGCGCGGCAGGTGCGGCGCGAGGTGCGCGACGACCGCGATCGGGCCCATGCCCGGACCGCCGCCGCCGTGCGGGATGCAGAACGTCTTGTGCAGGTTCAGGTGACAGACGTCGGCGCCGATGTCACCGGGGCGCGTCAGCCCGACCTGCGCGTTCATGTTCGCGCCGTCCATGTAGACCTGGCCGCCGTGCTCGTGAACGATCGCGCAGATCTCCTGGATGCCCTCCTCGAACACGCCGTGCGTCGACGGATAGGTCACCATCAGCGCGCCGAGGTTCGCGGCGTGCTTCTGCGCCTTGGCGCGAAGGTCGGAGAGATCGATCGTGCCGTCGCTCGTCGACGCGACGACGACGACCTGCATGCCGGCCATCACGGCCGATGCCGGGTTCGTGCCGTGGGCCGACTGCGGGATCAGGCACACCGTTCGGTGCGCGTTGCCCTGCGCGCGGTGATAGCCGCGGATCGCGAGCAAGCCGGCGTACTCGCCCTGCGCGCCGGAGTTCGGCTGCAGCGACACCGCGTGAAACCCGGTGATCTCGGCGAGCCAGGTCTCGAGCTGCTCGAACATCGCACGGTAGCCACCCCACTGCTCGGCGGGCGCGAACGGGTGGATGCGGCCGAACTCGGGCCACGTCACCGGGATCATCTCGGTGGTCGCGTTGAGCTTCATCGTGCATGACCCGAGCGGGATCATCGACGTCGTCAGCGACAGGTCCTTCGCGGTCAGCCGGGTCAAGTAGCGCAGCAGCTCGTGCTCGGCGTGGTACGCGTGAAACGTCGGGTGGGTCAGGAACTTCGTCGTGCGCGCGAGGCCGGCCGGGAGCGCGGCCGCCTCGGTGGCGCCGATCAGCTCGACGAGCTCGAACGGCAGCTCGTCGGTCGCGAACGCCTCGAGTAGATCGTGGACGTCGGCGTGCGAGGTCGTCTCGTCGCACGAGATGCCGACGCCGTCGTCGTAGCGCCGCAGGTTGACGCCGCGCTCGAGCGCGCGCGCGAGCACCGTGGCCTGCGCGTGGGCGTCGAGGTCGACGCGGAGCGTGTCGAAGTACGCGCCGGCGCGCGGCGGGTGGCCGAGGCGCGCCAGCCCGGCGGCGACGACCGACGTGAAGCCGTGCACGCGGGTCGCGATCTGCACGAGACCCTCGGGCCCGTGATAGACGGCGTACATCGACGCCATCACCGCGAGCAGCACCTGCGCGGTGCAGATGTTCGAGGTCGCCTTCTCGCGCCGGATGTGTTGCTCGCGGGTCTGCAGCGCGAGGCGATAGGCGGTCTTGCCCTTGGCGTCGCGCGACACGCCGATGATGCGGCCCGGCAGCTGGCGTCGGAAGTCGTCCTTGCACGCGAGGAACGCCGCGTGCGGTCCGCCAAAGCCCATCGGGACGCCGAACCGCTGCGCCGAGCCGATCGCGATGTCCGCGCCGAGCTCGCCCGGCGGCGTCAGCAGCGTGAGCGCGAGTAGATCGGACGCCATCGCGACGACCGCACCGACCGCGGTGGCCCGGGCGATCAGCGCGCGATGGTCGGTGACCGTGCCGTCGGTCGCCGGGTACGACAGGAGGATGCCGGCGGTCGCGGCGTCGAGCACGAACGCGCCCGGCGCGGCGACGCGGAGGTCGACGCCGAGTGGCTCGGCCCGCGTGCGCATGACCGCGAGCGTCTGCGGATGCGTGGCGACGTCGGCCCAGAACACGACGCGTCTGCGCTCGTGCTTCTCGACCGCCATGTTCATCGCCTCGGCGGCCGCGGTGGCCTCGTCGAGCAGCGACGCGTTCGCGAGCGGCAACCCGGTCAGGTCGGCGACCATGGTCTGGAAGTTCACCAGCGCCTCGAGGCGACCCTGGCTGATCTCCGCCTGGTACGGCGTGTACTGCGTGTACCAGCCGGGGTTCTCCATCACGTTGCGAAGGATCACCGCGGGCGTGATCGTGTCGTAGTAGCCCTGGCCGATGAACGAGCGCAGGACCTGGTTGTCGGCCGCGAGGTTCTTCATCTCCTCGATGAGCTCGTGCTCGCCGAGCGGTTCGGCGAGCGAGAGCGCCGACTTCAGCCGGATGCCGCCGGGGACGGTGGCATCGGAGAGCTGGTCGAGCGTCGCGTAGCCGAGCGCGGCGAGCATGGCGGCCGTCTCGGCGTCGTTGGGCGCGATGTGGCGGCGTGCGAACGTGTCCGAGGGAGCGAGTACGTCGGGGTGCACGCGCGCACCCTAGCAGGGTTTTTTACGTCGTGATCGGCGCGGTGAACGCGTGAAACGACGCAGATCGGCCCAGCTCGGTCGGCTTGTAGCGGACGTCGAGCAGCGTGATCACTTCGGTCAGCGTGCCGGGCGCGACATCGACGACGAACTGGTTGCAGCACGCGTAGGCGAGCGGCAGCCCCATTCCCGTGTCGCCCTGGGTCGAGGCCTGCGCCGACGACGCGAGCCGGTGACAGATCGACGCAGCGTCGAGCGTGCCCCACTGATCGCGGACCTCGATGGCGAGGTAGCGGCCGTCGGTGGCCCAGCGCACCGTGACGCGCTCGCGATCGGCGAGCACGCGGCCGACATCGCGGGCCTCGGTTGAGCGGAACCGCCGGCCAGTCGCGTCGCGCGGTGCGACGTAGAGCGCGTTCGCGATCAGCTCGTCGGCGATCACGCTAACCAGCGACCCGACGCGCTCCGGCAACCCGACCGCGACGACATCCTTGGCGAGCGCGGCCACCGCGGTCTCGCGCTCCGCGGCGTCGCCGAGCTCGTAGCGCCGGACCTCGGCGCCCCAGGCGATGTACTTCTCGAGGCCGAACGCGTCGTCGCGCAACAGCTTCTGGACGGTCGCGAGCAGCTCCTCGGCGAGGATCGGCATCGCGTGCGCGACGACGTGGGTCCAGCCGTGGGTCAGCAACAGGTCGACGATCGGCGCGTCGAGGGGCGCGAGTCCCTCGCCGGGCACGGCGATGAACGCGCGCGCCGGCAGCGCGCGGAGCGCCGCGCCCGCCGACAGCGCGAGGTTGGCGTCGACCACGACGATCGTGTTCGCGTCGATCGCGGCCTTCAGCGCGTCGAGATCGGCGACGACCTCGACCGGACACAGCGTGGCGCCGACCAGCCGCTGGAGCGCGCGCTGCGCCTTACGCTCGGGATGGGCGACGACGAGCTTGCCCCGCCCGACCGCCTCCCGCGAACTCCCCCTCGACTGCACGGCTCATACTAACTCAGTAGAACACGCCGAGCGTCGCCGACCCGCCGTAGACCTGATCGGCCGCCCCGAACACGTCCTTCGTGGTCGGATCACCATCGCGGTTGTTCGCCTTGTCTCCGGATCCCTTGGTGAACGTGTATCCCACCCGCATGAAGCTCCCTACGAGGCGGAGCGCGAAGCGGTTCGAGAACGTGATGTCGAGCCCGCCGTTCGCCTCGAAGCCGAGCACCTGCGCCTGGCCGTACTGCTCCTTCTTCGTGATCTGGCCGGCGTCGGTGATCAGCATGCCCTTGCCGGTCCCGATCAGCGCCACCGACGACGCGAACGGGATTCGGAAGCTGAGCTGCGGCTCGAACGCCTTGTAGACCGTGTCGGGCAGATCGATGACCGCCATCGCCGCGTTCGCCGCGGTGCGATCGATCTGATACGAGCTCTTCGTGTAGTTGATCCCGATCGTGACGGTCGGCGAGACGTCGGTCTTGTTGAACGCGAAGCGGTAGCCGCCGCCGATCGAGAAGTGCGATTGAGCCGCCTTCGCCTGGATCGTCGTCATCGTCGCCGGCTGGAACGACTGCAGCGTCAAGGAGATGGTCTTGTCGTACTCGCCCCACACGCCGAGGCCCGCGGCGCGGCCCTTGGGATCCTGGAAGGCGAACGGGAACAGCTCGCCCGTCAGGTGCGCGGTCGGGACCGGCGCATTCTTGAACGCCTTGGGCATGCCCTGCCCGTCGGTGAACGTCCGCGAGTTGAACACCAGCGAGCGCCCCGCGATGCCCATGCCGAAGTCGACGCGGACCGCGTCCTTGTTCGCCGCGTGCGGCGCGAGATGGAGGCTACTGCCTTCCTCGGAGTCGGCCTCGAGCTCGCCGTCGGGCGCGTCGTCGTCGGAGGCGACCTTCTTCTTCTTCTTCTTGGCGAGCGGCTTCACCGCGACCTCGTCGTCGGTCGAGTCGTCGGTCGCGGTGTCGTCGTCGCCCTTCTTCTTCTTCTTGGTCTTGGCGATCTTCTTGCTCGCGCCGTCGTCCTCGTCGGCCGCGTCCTCGGTGGCCTTCTTCTTCTTCGCCGTCTTCTTCTTGGTGGGCTCGGCCGCCGGCTCGGCTTCCTCGTCCTCGCCGCTCTTGTTGATCGTGCCGATCTTGTCGATCAGCGTCGCGTGCATCGTCTTCTTGAACTTCTCGGACTTCGGGTTGCCGAACTGGACCGAGAACTTCTTGCTCTTCTTGCCCTTCACGTAGAGCTTGATGCGCAACATCTTGCCGTCGCCGGCGCCGTCGAGCTTGCCGGCGACCACCACCTCGGCCGACAGCGCGTCGGCGAGCTTGGCGAAGTCCTTGTCGGTCGGCTCGTCATCGAGCGCGAGGCTCTTGACCGCCTTGCCGGTCTCCTTGGTCGACACGATCGAGAAGTCGTCTCCCGACAGCGCGGCGCCGAGCGCCTTCTGGACCTCGCCACCCGAGTCGCTCTCGATCGGGGTGATGACGACCTTGGACTTACTCGCGTGGGCGACCGCCGACGACATCACGATGACGACGGCGACCGCGAATGCAGCGTGTATTGCTCTCATGGTGCTCCCGCTTGGCTCGATGATACATCACGACCTCCGACGCTGCCGCCGTGATTCTGCTGGGGATTCGCGGATCTACCTGGGTGGGAGAGTCCCACGCAGCGCGATCGTCTACTATCCGCGCATGTCGGACCCTGTCGATCGCCGCAACCTGACCATCACCGGCCGCCACAAGGTCGTGACGCCCCAGGTCACGGTCGAGAACGACGTTCTCGTGATCGTGACGCAAGCGTTCGGCCCGCAGGGCCACAACCTCGTCGGCATCTCGGACGTGACATTCGATGGTCACCCGGCGGTGACGATCAAGCTCCGTGCCGATGGTCGCGAGGGCCTGATCCACCTGTCGCCGATCCACGGCGACAGTCGCAAGGAGGGGTTCATCGACATCCCGGGCGGCACCAAGTGCGAGCTGTTCTGCCCGGTGTCGAACCAGCCGCTCGATCTGGTCGGCGAGGTCGAGGACGGCTCGAGCGCGCGCTACTTCGCGATCTATCTCACGCCCCAGCTGTCGCGCGGCTCGATGGTCATGGTCTCCGACGTGTGGGGTCACTACCACTCGCGGATCATCGATGACTTCGAGCTGATCAGCGCCTGGGCCGCCGCGAACGACGGCTAGAGATCCCACATCAAGAAGTAGGCGCGCAGGTTCGCGTTCGCGAGTGGCTTTTTGATCCGCGGCCGGCCGAGCACGCGCGTCAGGCGATCCTCGAACAGCGGCGTGCCGACGAGGAACGCGGCGCGCCAGCCGCGGAATGGCCGGCACGTGTGCGCGATCGCGTCGTACAGCGCCGACAGGTCCGGATCGTCGAGCCGCTCGCCGTACGGCGGGTTCGTCAGGATCACGCCGGTCTGCGCCGTCTTGCCGCGCTCGGCCGCGATGTCGATGATCGTCTGCGGCTTCAGCTGGGTGACGTCGCCGCGCTGCCAGGTGATCGCGTCGCCGACGCCGGCGGCCCGGCTGTTGTCGCGCGCCGCGGCGAGGACCTGGAGATCGAGGTCGCAGCCGATCACGACCGGCGCGGCGTCGGGGAACAGCGCGGCGGTCGTGTTGGGCTCGCGCGGATCGCGGATGCCGAGCGCGCCGAGCATCGGCGTCGCGCGCGGCGTGGCGCGGGCCGCGTGGATCGCCTCGATCGGGATCGTGCCCGAGCCGCACATCGGATCGACGAGCACGTCGACCCGTGGATCGAAGCGACACAGCATCAACAGCACCGCCGCGAGGTGCTCGCGCATCGGGGCCTCGCCATGCTCGCGACGCCAGCCGCGCTGCGACAGCGAGCCGCCGCCGAGATCGATCGACACCACGATCTGACCGTCGTCGTCGAGTCGCACGATCCAGCGCGATGCCGGATGATCGGGCTCGACGTGCAGCTTGATGCGGCGCTTCAGCGCGCCATCGATCAACGCGTTCTTGACGGTGCCGACGACCTGGCGCTCGCCGGCCGGGAAGTCCTCGACGTGGCGGGCGTCGACCGAGATGCCGTCGCCGTCGCGGAACAGCTTCCGGCCGTCGATCGTGACGTCCTCGAGCAGCTCGGCGTAGAGCGGCTCGAGGCGACCGGCGGGCGTGCGGAACACGTCCCACACGACGCGCGTCGGCGTGCGCAGGTAGGTGACCGCGACGAACGCGAGGTCCTTGTCGAACGGATAGATCAGCTGGCCGAGCCCTTCCTTCCTGGGCTCGGGCGGCCGCTTGCCGGTGACGCGCTTCGCGATCCGCGACAGCTCCGCGGCCATCACGACGTTGGTCTGGGTCGAGCCGACGATGCGCAGCTGATCGACGATCATGGTGGGGGTGGTCCGTTCAGCGTTGCGAGCATGCCGGCGTCGGCGAAGAACCGGCGGTGCAGGTAGAGCGCGCGGGCATCGGTGCCGGCCGGACCCTTCGGGCGCGCGTGGAGGTAGCGGTGCGCGAGGCGCGCGATCTCGGCATCCCACTCGAGCAGGTACCACGACACGATCGTGGCGTCGCCGTCGCCGACGTCGGCGCGCGCGAGCCACAGGGTCCGCTGCAGCTTGGCGAGCGCGGGCTCGTCGATCATCGCGATCGCCGGATCGTCGACGATCCGCCAGCGCGCGGTGGCGGGCTCCCGGGCGATCGCGACCGTCTTGATCTCGACGTCGCCGCGCCAGTCGGGACATCGCTCGTTGTGCATGCCGACGCCGAGCAGCGCCTGCGCGCGCGCGCCCCACGCACCCTTGTCGCGCCCGCGCGGCCCGAGCCGGACACCGATCGCGCGATCGGCCGCGCCGAGCAGCTCGTCGACGCTGTCGGGCTCCTCGGCAGGCGGGCGCGCCGGGACCGACGGTGGGATGGCGCGCGGCAGCGACTGCGCCGGCGGATACATCCCGCGCGGCGCGGCCTCGATCACGAGGTGACCACCGAGCAACGTCGGGCGCGGCTGGACCGCGAGCGAGACCTCGATGTCGCCGCGCTCGATCGCGGCACCGTGCTCCCACAGCCGCGCGCGCAGCTCGGGCGATCGGCCGGCGTCGTCGACGCCGATGCCGGCGGCGAGGTGCGCGAGCTCGCCGCGCGTCATCGCGTTCAGGAGGCCGCACAGATCGTCCGTCCAGCGCGCGACCACCGCGCTCGCCGCCTCGTCGACATCGGCGCCGCGCACGGCGATGCCGGTCGCGAACCGCGACACGCGCAGCGCGGCGAGCCGGCGCACGGCGTCGGGCGCGAGCAGCGTCGTCATGCGGGCGACCGCGTTCACGCCCCCACCTTACACGCGCTGGCGTCCAACGCTAACTCCGGTCAGGGATCGTCCTCGGCGTGGGTCACCGAGTCGGGTCCGTAGGGCTCGACGATCAGCTGCGTCCCGCGCACCGGCACGCGCACGACGACCGCGGGCCCAGCGCTGCCACCGGGGTTGGACGCGTCGTAGTACGAGTCGCTGCGAGTGATCACGAGCTCGTGCCCGATCAGCTCGGCGACGAAGCTGGCGTACGAGCCGCCGCAGTAGAACGCCGCGGCCCGCGCGTCGGTCTTGTCCGGCTCGCTGGTACAGCGCTCGGCCGAGCTCGCCGCGACATCGTCGTCGCCGACCACGATACCGACCTCGTAGTCGCGATACTCGACCACGGCGGTCAGCCAGATCCGCTCGTGGCGATCGTCGGATCGCGTGCGCCAGGCGAGGCTGACCGCGTCGAGCGGGTGGTTGATGAAGCTCACCCGCTCGCGCGACGCCGGCGGTGGCAGGTGCGACGGCCCCGGGGATCGCGTGGCGCACCCGACCACGACCATCACCGCCGCGAGCCGCTTCGACACCGCCGGAGCCTAGCTGCTATCGTCCCCGGGTGCGGTTCGTGATCTTCCTGATCGTCGCGTGCGCCGCGTGTGCACCGACGGTCGACGATCCCGCGGCCGCCCAGCGCGCGCTCGATCGCGACGACGAGACCCGGCTCGCGCACCAGCTCGCCGCCCTGCCCGGCGTGACCGCGTCGTCGGTCACCCTGGTGCGACCGATCCACGATCCGCTCGCGCCCGCCGCGCCGATCGCCACGCCGACCGCGGCGATCCTGCTGGTCACCGAGGCCGCCGCCGATCGCCCGCACGTCGCGACCACGGCTCGCACGCTCGCGCGGGCCGCGGTCCCCGAGATCGCCGAGCCCGTGATCGTCGTCGAGCCCGGCGCGCCGCGCCCCGAGCTCGCCACGCTCGGCCCGTTCACCGTCGAAGCGCACTCGCGCGGCCTCCTGCGCGCGACGCTCGCGATCGCGCTGATCGCGATCGCCGCGCTCGCCGCCGCGGTCGCGTTCTATCGCCGCGGGACGAGCGCCCAGTAGTCAAGCTCGAGCACGATCCGCGGATCCTTGGTGCCCGACAAGAGGGGCGGCACGTTCGGGAGGTCGGCGGCACTGACGTTCTTGACCGCGGTGAGCCGCAGGCGAAGCGCGCCGACATCGCGACGCGACGCCAGCTCGGCGCGCTCGACGACCTCGGTGAACGCGCGCAGCGTGTCACCGGCGAACGTCTTGGCGACGTGCGCGCCGCCGTTCCACGCCGCGATCCGCAACACGCAGGACAGGCCGTTCTGGGCGAGCGCCATCGCGACCGAGATCACGTGGCCGCCGTAGACCAGGCGCTTGCCCTCGCGCGACTCGGCCATCGTGCGAGCGTCGAAGTGGACCTGCGCACCGTTGTGGTAGAGCCGCGTCGCCTGGATGTGATCGGCTTCCTCGATCGTCATCGCGTCGGGGTGATCGAGGCGCTCTCCGGCGTCGAAGTCTTCCCAGCGCGCCTTCGAGCCGAACGCCCACTCGAGGTCGGTGTAGCGCTGGAGGTTCATCGCCTCGGGCACCGGCAGACGCTCGACCGTCACGGTCGAGGGCAGCTGGGGCACCGAGTTGTGGCCGATCGCCTGCGTCTTGTCGCGCTTGGGGACCATGACCCAGCGGACGAACGAGAGGACCTCCTGGCCCTTCTGGTTGACGCCGCGGGTGCGGACGTAGACCACGCCGGCCTCGCCGCTCGAGACCTCGCGCAGCCCGATGATCTCGCTCTCGGCCACGAGCGTGTCGCCCGGGTAGACCGGCCGCAAGAACCGCACGTCGGCATAGCCGAGGTTCGCGGTCGCGTTGTGCGAGATATCGGCGACCGACTTGCCGAACACGATGTGGAACACCAGGAGGTCGGGCATGACCTCGCGGTTGAAGCCGAGGGAGCGCGCGAGCTCGGTCGATGACGCCAGCGGATGGCGATCGCCGGTGAGCGCCATGTACATCGAGATATCGCCGCCGTGCAGCGTTCGCGGGACCGGGTGCACCAGGTGCTGCCCGACCGCGAAATCCTCGAAATAGCGCCCGAGCGAGACCTTCTGCGTCGACACGGTCCGGGAAGCTATACCCGCCGAGGAAGAAGCGTCTACTTGTTGATGACGCGAACTCTTCGCGTCCGCGAGGGGGCTGCCCTCACTTCTCCTGCAACAGATAGCTGTAGTTGAAGCTCTGCGGGCCGCCGTCCCAGGCCGGGAAGCTCGCGCCGCGGACCGCGGCTGCGACACACGCGGCGACCGGCGTGCCGGCGAACACGCCGGTGACGTTGACCGCCTTGACCTTGCCGTCCGGGGTGACCGTCAGGTGCACCCCGGCGGTGCCCTGGGTGCCGGAATAACAGGCCGCCGCCACCCCGGCGACGCCGTTCATGCCGGTCTTGATGTCGCCGCTCGACAGCGACTTCTTGTCGAGCTTGGGGGCGACGACCTTCTTGGTCTTGTCGACGCCGGCCTCGTTGAGCAGGTCATCGAAGTTGGGGTCGGCGTCGCCCGGCTTGCCCTCCTTCTTGCCCTTGCCGTCCTTGATCTGCTTGTCGACCGGTGCGGCGTCCTTGGTGGTCGCCCCGGGGTCGTCCTTCTTCGAGCCGACCGCCTTCGAGGTGCCCTTGGCAGGTGCCTTGACGGCCGCGACCGCGGTCGGTGGCGTCGGCGCCGGTGCGGCGCTTCCGGCGGCCATGCCGGTGTCGGGGGTCTTGTCTTCGGCCCGGGCGGCCTCGGCCGCGGGTGGCGGCGGGATCATCGCGGCCTGGTCGACTGGCGCGGCCGGCTTGATCTCGGTGATCGCGACGACCGATGGCGCGGTGGCCAAGGACTTGTTGTCGCTGCTGCCGCCACGGTTGATCACGAAGAACGCGATGCCCGCGGCCGCGGCGACGCCGATGCCGGCGAACGCGACGATCTTCATCGTGTTGGAGTTCGCGGCCGGCTTGGCGGCGATCCGCGCACCGATCGGCGTGACCGCCGGCGCAGCCGTGGCGCCGATGGACGCCTCGACCGCGACCGCCTTCTTCTCGGCCGCGGCGCGCGCCTTGATCTCTTTCTTCGTCGGCAGCTCGCTGATCTCGGGCAGCGAGACCATCTTCGCGGGCTCGGGGAGCGCGACCGCTTTCCAGGCGCCCGACGACGTCGACAGGATGTCGTCGTCGTGGGTCGGGGCCCGCGCCGCGATCATGTTCTGCGACAGCCGCATCTTGGTCGACTGCGCGAGGCTCCGGATGTCGTGGAGCCCCGAGTCTTCCTCGCGGTCTTTGGCAGGCACCGTGGCGGCGTCCGCTGGAAGTGGCAGGCTCGTGTCGGACTGTTTCCCCTGATCCGTCGACGTTTGCATCGTGCCGTCCTCGAGACGCGCCAGCGTCCGTTGTGGAAGGTCACCGAAATACCCTGACGGCATTTCATCGTCCAGCGTTTTCATCGCGCCCCGCAGGAGCTGGTCGACTTCGTCTTGATCGGCGGGCATGGGATTACTTCGCGACCGTGGGCCGGGCGGCCGGTTCGGGGATGAGGAGCTTCAAGCGCAGCAATCTGCGCGCTTCGTTCACGCGCCATGCGACGGTTCCTTCCGGGATATCGAGAATCTCGGCGATCTGTTTGTGCGGCAGGTCCTCGACGGTCGCGAGCACGATCGTGACGCGCAGCGACGCCGACAAGCTGGCGACCGCGTCGAGCACGCGGACGACCTCGGCGGCCTGCACGACCTTCTGCTCGGGGCTGCGCGCGTCGGCGCCGAGCGCCTCCGGCCGACCGCCAACGTGCGCGGCCTCGGCGCCGCCCTTGGCGCCGAGCGCGGTCGAGCGCTTGCCGGAGCGGAGGGCGTTGAGGGCTGTGTTCACGGTGATCCGATAGAGCCAGGTGAAGAAGTCGGAGCGGCCGTCGAACGTCGCGAGCGCGCGGTACGCGCGGACGAACGTGTCCTGGGTGACGTCGTCTGCATCGGCGTGGTTGCCGAGGATATGGAGGGCTGCGGAGTACACGCGACGTTGATGACGTTGAACGAGGCGCCCGAAGGCATCGCGATCGCCGTTCCGTGCCCGCTCGAGGTCGGGATCCTCGTCAGCCATGCACGACCAAGTATACGGGAAGCGATCGAAGAGTTGGACAAACCTGCGGTCCGCGACTTTGGGTCTGGTCGTTACAATCGTCGCTCATCGACGACGATCGGCCTCGAACAACCGCGGAACCAGCGCGCCGGCGAGGTCCGCCAGGCGGGCCAGGGTGCGCGCGGCATCGGTCTGGGCGAACAGCCGTGCCTTCACCCGCTCGGCACCTGCGGCACCGGCATCGGACGCGCGCTGTCGCACCGGCACGTCGAGCACCGACAGCGGATCGGCCCCGCCGAGCTGCCCGCGCAGCGTCGCGATCCGTGCCCTCGCCTCGCGGAGCGCGTCGAGCACGTCGTCGGCGAACGCCGCCACGAGCGCCGGCGCGTCACCACCGGCGACCAGCGCGTCGAGCTCGACGAGCGCGAGATCGCGCAGCCGGGTCGACAGCGCCTCGTCGACGTCGGTCGTCGCCTGGCCCGGCCCGACGTCGATCGTGTGCGTCAGGTTCATTTCTTGTCCTCGCTCGCCGCGAGCGCCTTCTGCTTGGCTTCCTTGGCGGCGGCCATCTTCTGCTTGAGCTGCGCGAGCGGATCGTCGGGCGCCGCGGGCATGCCCTCGGCGAGCAACCCGGCGTTGCTGGCCGCCTGCGCCGCGGCGAGCTTGCGGTCGAACGCCTGGCCGTCGATCTCCTCGCCGCGCATCGCCGAGTCGACCTCGGACTCGATGACCTCGGAGTCGATCCGATCCTCGGCCTCCTTGAACTTGTCCCACACCGAGGAGTCGTTGCCGAACACGTCGCCGCCCGCCGAGCGCGCCGAGGCGATCTGCGTCGCGAGCGTGCCCTTGCGCATCTTCAGGATGTTCAGCTTGGTCTCGAACTCCTTGCGGCTCTTGTTGAGTGTGATCGCGTAGCTCGCGGCCTCGTGCATGTCGCGCTCGATCTTGACCGCCTCGGACTCGGCGGCCTTCTTCTCCTTGAGCGCGATCTTGGCGGCCTCGTCATCGCCGGCGCGGACCGCGACCATCGCGCGCCGCTCCCACTCGGTCGCGCGCGTCTTGTACTTGTCGAGATCGTTCTGCAGCGTCTTGGCGGTCGCCTTGTAGCTGACCAGCTCGGCGAGGGCTTTCTTCTTGCCCTCCTCGAGCTCCATGATCGCGATCTCGATCTCCTTCTCGGGATCGATCGCCCTGTCGAGCGCGGCGTTCGCCTTGCTCGAGATGCCCGTCTTGATCCGGCCGAAGATGCCCATGGCGTGACTATAACCCTCAGTCTTTCCCGAGGCCGTACTTGCGATAGCGCTGGCGGAACTGGTCGTAGGTGATGCCGAGGAGCTGCGCGGCCTCCTTCTGCTTGAACCGGGTGCGCTCGAGCGCGTCGCGGCACAGCCAGGCCTCGTACGCCTCGACCCGCTCGTCGAGCGGCAGGCGGATGTCGTCGGAGAACCCGGTCCCGCTGCCGCTCGAGGTCGCGCCGGCCTCGGGCGGTAGCGCGGCGTCGACGTCGTCCCCGCTAAGCACATCGCCCTGCGCCATGTAGACCGCGCGCTCGACGATATTCTTCAGCTCGCGCACGTTGCCGGGGTACTCGTAGGCCGCGAACCGATCGAGCGCCTCGGCGCTGATCTCCTTGACGGTGATGCCGGCGACCTCCTGGCGAAACCGCGCGAGGAAGTGCACCGCGAGGATCGGGACGTCCTCGAGCCGCGACGCGAGCGACGGCAGCATCACGGTCTCGAACGCGAGCCGGTCGTAGAGGTCGGGGCGGAACGTGCCGGCGGTCATCGCCTGCTTGAGATCGGCGTTGGTCGCCGCGATCACGCGGACGTTGACCTGGATCGACTCGCTGCCGGCGACGCGCTCGAACCGCTGGTACTCGAGGACGCGCAGGATCTTGGCCTGGAACTCGAGCGACATGTTCCCGATCTCGTCGAGGAACAGCGTCCCACCGTCGGCGAGCTCGAACTTGCCTTCCTTCTGCTTGGTCGCGCCGGTGAACGCGCCCTCCTCGTGACCGAACAGCTCGCTCTCGAGCAGGCTCTCGGCGACCGCGGCGCAGTTGATCGTGATGAACGGCTCGCTCGCGCGCGGCGACAGCGTGTGGATCGCGCGCGCGACCAGCTCCTTGCCCGTGCCGCGCGGGCCGAGCACGAGCACCGGCCGCGGCACCGGCGCGACCTTCTCGATCTTGGTCATCACGTTGCGGATCGACTGGCTGTCGCCGACGATCTGCCAGCGCCGGCCGGCCGCCTTGCGCAGCCGCTCGTTGGTCGCGCGCAGCTCGCGGTTCTCGTCCTCGAGGCGCTTGCGGTCGTGGGCGTGCTGGAGGATGCGCTCGACCTTCTCGACCGAGATCTCGAGCTTGTCCTCGAGGTACGGATCCTTGGTGATGAAGTCGACCGCGCCCGCCTTCACCGCGACGACCGCGTCATCGATCGTGCCGTGGCCGGTCAGGATGATGATCGGCATCTCGGGCAGTCGCGCGCGGATCGAGCGACAGATCTCGATCCCCGAGCGCCGGTTCGGGCCGAGATCGAGATCGAGGATCACGAGATCGGCGTCGTTGCCCGACGACAGCCAGCTGATCGCGTCCTCGCCGTCGTCGAACGAGATCACGTTCTGGCCGCGCGCGCGAAACACGTCGCCGAGCAGCCGCCGGACCTCGGCCTGATCATCGACGCAGACGATCGTGCCGATCACCGACGCGGCCGCCGCCGCGCTCACGTCCTGGCCTCCGCGTTGGTCCACAGCGGCAGCGACGCCAGGCCGCTCTTGTCGGTCGGCAAGGTGATCGTGATCGTCGTGCCCCTGCCCTCCTCGCTGTCGACCGTGATCCGGCCGTGGTGCGCGGCGACGACGCGCTCGGCGATCGCGAGCCCGACACCCGAGCCGGTCTCCTTGGTCGTGAAGCCGGGGACGAACAGCCGCCCGAGGTGCGCGCGTGGAATGCCCGGACCGGTGTCGGCGACGACGAGCTCGACGAGCGGCGCGGTCGATCCGCCGGGCGCGACGATCGCGCGCACCCGAAAGTGGACCTCGCCACCGGCCGGCGCGCACGCCTCGGCGGCGTTCGACACGATGTTGAGCAGCGCCTCGCGCAGCAGCATGCGATCGCCACGCACGTCGGGCAACCCGGCGGTGTGCTCGAGCGCGATCGGCACGTGCTGCGTGCGCGCCTGTGCCGCGATCACGACCTCGTGCAACAGCGCCGGCAGCGGGACGAGCTCGATCGTCGGCGTCGGCGACTGCATCGAGCGCAGGTACTGCGCCCACTCCTCGTAGAGCGCGGTGACGTCCTTCTCGAGATCCTTGAGCTTCTCGGCGACCTCGCCGTCGGCGAGCTTGCGCGCCGAGCGGGTGCGCGAGCCGATGATGCCGAGCAGGTTCTTCACGCGGTGCCCGTGCGCGTAGACGCCGGCGAGCACGTCGTGGCGCGCGACCTCGGCGGTCGCGGTCACCAGGCGTGGCGCGACACCCGACGCCGCGCTGCCCGCCCCGGGGTTCGCGGCGTCGAGCAGGCGGCCGACGATCAGGCCGAGGCTCGGGGACTGCGCGTCGAGCATGCGGGCGGCGTTGCGCCACGCGAGCCCGTGGTTGGCGTCGATCCGCAGCGCGCGCTCGATCTCGCGGATCGCGCCGTCCTGATCGCCGCGGTCGAGCATCAGGAGCGCGAGCTTGCACGCCGCGCCGGTGTGGCCCGGCTGGAATGCGAGGCCCTTGCGGTACGCGGCCTCGGCGCGATCGCGGGTCTCCGGATCGTCCTCGGCGAGGGAGGCCTGGAGGAACGCGAGCCGCGCGCGATCGACCGCGGCGAGCGAGTCGGCGGTCGCGGCCTCGGCGAGCCGGTCGAGGTCGCCGGCGAGCTCGACGCGACCGGTCGCGGTCGGCTTCCTCGCGCGCCGCTCGAGCCGGCGCAGCTCGATCGCGAGATCCGGGGCTCCGCCGTCGACGCCGGCGGCGAGCCTGGCGAGCGCGCTGTCGATCGCGGTGTCGGTCACCCGCTTGTCGCCGGCGCCCTGGCGCGCGGCGAGCAGCACGACGGCGCACGAGCCCGAGCCCGGCGCGTCGGCGGCGGCATCGACCATCGCGGTCGCATCGTCACCGCGGCCGTGCGCCACGGTCACCGCCGCGATCTCCTCGGCCATCGTCAGATCGATCCGGGTGCGCGATGCCGCGAGCGCGGCCTCGAACGCGGCGCTCGCCTGGGCCGCGGCCCCGGCCTCGTCGCCCTGCCCGTGCGCGACGCGCGACAGCTCGAGGTGGACGCGCGCGCGATCCCACGGGACCAGCTTGGGTGCGTCGAGCGCGGTCAACAGCGACATCCGCGCCGCGGCGAGCTCGCCGGCCGCGAGCTGGGCGCGACCGAGCAGGATCTTCGTGGCGGGTCCCGGTGCGCGCCGGTTCGCCTCGGCGGCGTACTTGCGCGCGCTCGCTGCGTCGCCCTGCGCGAGCGCGATGTCGGTCAGCCGGAGGGCTGGCGCGACGTCGCCGCTCGCCGCGAGCGCGCGCAGCAACACGCTCTTGGCGGCCGCGGGTAGCCCGAGGGCCCAGTACCGATCGCCGAGCTCGAGCAGCATCGTCGCCGATGGTAGCGCGCTCGCGCCGAGCGTCCTACGTCCGCGGCGGGAAGTCGACGAGCGCGGCCTTGCGTGCCGCGACGTGACGCGCGAGCTGGTCGAGCTCCTCGTCGAGCACCGCGCGTGCCTCGCCGCGATAGTCGGCGACGTTCTTCGACGCCTTCAGCTCGTCGAGCGCCGCGGTCAGTGCGTCGTTGTCCTCGATCGCGCGCGCGCGCACCGCGTCGTGCATCTCGGCAAAGGTCAGGTAGAAGTCCTGCAGCATGTCGCCCGAGCGCAGCGGCGTGACCTTGCCGAGCTGACCGCGCGACATCCGCTCGAAGTACATCGAGACCTTGAACAGCGGCCCCGCGACCTTGTGGGTCATGATGAGCAGGTAGCCCGACAGGATGATCGCGAGGCCGAGGCCGACGCCGACCATCGTGAGTGCATCGTTGCGATCCTCGGCGGCCATCTGCTCGGGGATGTTCTGCTTGAGATCCTCGGTCTGCTTGTCGTTGAACTGGTTGTCGAGCGCCATCAGATCGCGCTCGATCGACTCGCTGGCCCGGTGGCGCTGGCGATAGATCATCGCGCCGAGCGAACCCGCGATCACCGCCGACAGGAGCGTGACCACGACGACGTAGCGAAGCTGCAGCTTCTTGTCGATCAGGTAGTTCGACAGCTTCCGCTTGTAGCGCGGGCGCGGCGCGGTCGGCGCGGCGGGCTTGGCAGGTTCGTCACTCAATGGACTTCTCCTTCCGCGCCAGCATCTCGCGCAGCTTCACGATCGTCGCGTGGTCGCCCATCCCGGCGGTCTCGGCCGCGGCGATCACGGCCTTCACGCGCACGATGTCCTCGCGCTGCATCTGGACGACGCCTTCGTGGCCGACCTTGAAATTGTCGTAGAACGCGACGAGCTGATCGCCCTTCCTGAGATTCCAGACCTTGTCGTAGCGGCCGTCGCGCATCTTGCCGAGGTACAGGCTGATCTTGAACAGCGGGCCGGCTACCTTGTGCGTCATCTTGATGCCGTAGACGCCGAGGCCGCCGACCAGCACGAGGCCCGAGGCGATGAGGACGAGCAGGATCATCATGCGGGCGCGATCGGCCGCGGCGAGCTCGTCCGCCTGCTTCATCTCGCAGATGCCGCGCTCGGCGATCGCGGTCTTGAACTTCTCGAAGAACGGATCGTAGTAGCCAGTGGGCACCGTGGTCGGCGTCAGCTGGATCGACTCCTCGTCGATCGTCGGCTTGGCGCGGCGCGCCTTGACCGGCACGTCGTGCTTCTTGCCGCCGTCGCACGACACCACCTTGATGCCGGCCTTGTGGAGCGGCGAGAGCGCATCGCCGTCGCCGAGCTTGTAGTCGAGCGTCTCGTCGCACTCGGTCGGCTTTTGCGCCGCGCTGCCGACCTGCGAGAGCTTGACGACGAGCGGCTTGCCGACCGCCGGCTTCTCGGTACAGGTGAACTCGTCGTCGTTGCACCACTGCGACGCGACCTCCTCGAGGACAGTCTCGGGGATGACCGCGCTGCCGCTGCCCGCCGCGGGATCCGGCGTCGCGGCCGCCGCGGCCGCACCGGCGGTCGTGGTCTCGATCGGCAGCGTCGGGATCTCGGGGCACGCCATGCCGAGCCAGTGGACCTTGGTGACGGTCGTGGCCTCGTTGGCCTTCATCATCACGCGGATGCCGAGGCCGACCATCAGCACGGTCGCGAGCCCCACCATGAACAGCGTGAACTGGAGCTGGTACCGCTTGTTGATGAGCAGGTTCTTCCAGCTGCGCTTGTAGCCGCGATCGCCCGGCTTGGGCGTGTTCGCCTGCGGCGCTGGCTTGGCAGGAGTCTCGCTCACTTCAGGGAACCTTCGTCTTGATCGTCGGGATGATCTTCTTCGTGATCAAGTCCGAGATCACGGCATCGACACAGTCCTGACGGGCGAGCGCCTTGTCCGACGGCGAGTTGCTCCCGGTGACCTTGGCGCCACCGTTCAGGAACCCGAACACGGACTTCTCTGGATAGCTCGCGAGCAACATGCTGACTTTACAGCTGATGGTCGAGTCGCTGCCACTATCCTTTGACGTCACCTCGTTGAGGGTACCGTCGACATAGAATCCCGCAACTTTTGCCTTGTCGAGGGCACCCCGGGTCGGCGCGCCCCCCGACCAGGTCTGCAGGTACTTGGGCTCGGCCTTGGCCATCGCCTTGCCCGCCGTCTTCACCATGATCTCCCGCAACTTGGCGTCGTCGGTGCCGCCGGTCTTCGACGACATCGGCCCGATGTTCACGTAGATGCCGCCCGTCGCGCTGCTCGCGCCCGGGCCGCTCGGGCCCGACTTGTCGGGCCCCGGGGCGACCGCCTTGCCGGTGACCGCAGACAGCGCCGCCGCCGCCTGCTTCTTCACGTCGGGTGAGTCGTCCTGCTCGGCCGCGGCGGTCAGCGCCTTGACCGTCAGGGTGTAGAGCACCGCCGGCTTGGTGTTCGAGTTGACCATGCGGCCGAGGCCGTTGGCGGCGACGCTGCGGATCTGGGCCTCGTCGTCGTTCATCCGCTTGACGAACGGCAAGATGATCCGCGGGTCGCTCAGCTTCGCGAGGTTGATCGCGGCGGCCAGGCGAACGTTCTTCGAGTCGGACTCCAGTTGCTTGATCAGCTGATCGGTCGCGTCGGCGTGGGCGGTCCGCGACGTCGCGAGGGCGAACGTGACGAACGCGACGAGGGCCAACAACCTCTGGATCATGCGGTGCGAATGAGACGTCCGACCCCTCGGACCCTTCACTCGAACGCTACGGTAACGAACTCTCGCCACCTTCTGCAATGTAGGCCCGCGCAAGCTCGACATAATGCGCGGCGCCGTAGTCGATCTGCATGCGCTCCGCGGGGCTGATCGAGCGCTTGACTCGCGCTGGCGAACCGATCACCAGGCTGTTCGGTGGCACGATCGTGCCGGGCGTGACGAGCGAGCCGGCGCCGACGAGGCTCCCGCTGCCGATCCGGCAACCGTCGAGCAGGATCGAGCCCATCCCGATCAGGCACCAGTCCTCGACGATGCACGCGTGGATGATCGCGGCGTGGCCGATCGTGCAGTCGCTCCCGATCTCGGTGCCGAACCGCCCGGCGGTGACGTGGACGACCGTGCCGTCCTGCACCGAGGTGCGCGCGCCGATCCGGATCGGCATGACGTCGCCGCGCAAGACGGTGCCGTACCAGATCGACGCCTCGTCGCCGATGACGACGTCGCCGATCACCGCGCAGGTCTCGGCGAGGAACGCGCCCTTGCCGACCTGCGGCCGCTTACCGGCGTGAGCTCTGAGCACGGCGCGAGGGGGTATGATCCGCACGGGCGTGATCGGCGGCGAGGAACAATTCGTCGAGCGCGGCGTCGACATCGTCGGCGGCCGGCGCGACCGGACCGATGTAGCTGACCTGACCGCGCGCATCGATCACCATGAACACGATGCGCTTGACGTCGAAGATGATCGGCGTGTTGAGCCCGTTGCCGTCGGTGAACGCGACCGGCACGTCGAGCGGGAACTGCCGCGCGACCGTGGTCGCCGTCGGGTTCGACAGGCTGCGATTGAGCGTGACCGCGTAGGCGTCGTTCGCGCGCCCGGCCTTCTGCCACTTCGCGATCCGCGAGAACACGCTCGCGCAGTCGATGCAGCCCGGATCGAACCAGCCGACGATCGTGACGCGTCCGCGGCCGGCGAGATCGAGCGGCACGAGGCCCTTGGCGTCGGCGATCTGGAGCGCGACGTCGAGCGACCGCCCGACGAGGTTGCGGCGCATGACCTCGGTCCGCGACGACAGCTGCGCGATGATCGTGCGCTTTCCGAGCAGCTCGATCGGCACCGCGTCGCCGCTCGAGTGGCTGGTGATGATCGCGGACAGCTCGTCGCACGAGTTGATCACGACGCCATCGATCCGGACGATGACGTCGCCGCTCGACAGCTTCGCGGCGGCCGCGCCGGTGTCGGGCGTGACGCTCGTGACCTGACACGCCATCGCCTGCGCGCCGGGCTGCGGGTAGTCGGACATGCCGATGCCGAGGAACGCCGGATCGCTGCGCAGGCCATCGGCGGACGCGACCCCGCAGAGCAGGCTCAACGTCGCGACGATTCCCAACCGCACCGCGTGAGCCTGCCGGATCCGGCGAATCGGGGCCACCATCAAGTTCAGGTACGTCGATGTAGGACAACGTAGGATTTTTGACTTCATGGTACGCTAACCCCGATCATTATCGGGTGAACACCGCGAAGCGCCGTCCCGACCTGAGCCACGTCTTCGACGAGCCGATGACGATCCCGGTGCCACGGATGGAGGCTCGCGAGCCGCGCGGCAACACGCGCTTGCATACCCGCTTCGATAAGGCCTTCATCGTCCTCGTCGGTAGCGAGGTCTACGGCGACACGTTCGCGGTCGCCCGCAACCTGTCCGGGGGCGGGATCCTCGTCGAGATGCCGTACGCGCCGCCGCTCGGCACGATCGTCACGGTGCACTTCCAGTACGCCCGCGAAGGCGACGACTTCGACGAGATCGTGGCGCGCGCCGAGGTCAAGCACCACCACTACCTGAACTTCACGGCCAGCGGCGACGAGGGTGCGCGGGTGCGCGCGGTCGGCATGCGGTTCGTCGAGTTCGTCGATACCGGCCACCGGGTCGCCCCCGAGCGCGTGCAATAGCACCACGTGCCTGAAGCGTTCGATGGTCATGCCTTGCGTCGTCGTCCGCGATTCGGTAGAGCGCTCGTGATGCGTGGTGTCCTGTTCGTCGCGGCGCTGGCGGTGGTCGCCGTGCCGACCGCACACGCCGACAAGAAGAAGACCGTCGAGCCACCGCCACCGGCGCCCCGGCCCGCCCGCGTGCCCGGCCCGGACGACGCCAAGGTCACCGCGCTGCTCGACAAGATCGCCGCCGATCCAGCCGCCCGCGCCGCCGCGATCACCGAGCTCGGCACGCTGGCGCCACACGAGCTCGGCGCCCTCGCCGACTACCTCGGCCGAAAGCACACCTTCGAGATCGCCGATCGCCGCAAGCCGCTAGTCGCGATCAAGGCGAGCGTGCCCGACAAGACCGGCAAGTTCATCGCGTCGAACGCGTCGCCGAAGGACGCGATCGCCGAGGACGCGTTCGACTGGCTCGCCGAACTCGGCAAGCTCGACGCGGGAAAGCCCGACAACGCGGCGCTCGGCGAGGTGATCGCCGACGACGTCGCGATCCGCGTGCTCGCCGCGGCCAAGGATCCCGCCGCCGCGGTGATCATCTTCGACGCCGCGTTCGCCGACGAGACGATGCTGTATCGCGACGAGTGCGGCCGCTACCTGCGCAAGGCCGAGCCGTACTCGATCCCCGAGCTCACCAAGGAGTCGTGGGGCGACGGCGACCGCCGGCGCTACGCGACGTTCCAGCTCGAGCGGCTCGATCGCCAGGAGCCGAGCAAGGCGCTGAGCGCCGCCGAGGGCGACGAGGCGCTGATGATCGCGATCCTCGACACGTTCCGCCAGCTCAAGCTGCGCGAGGCCGTCCACGCCGTGTGGACGAAGGTCAACGACGACCGCCCGCGCGTCCGCGCCGCCGCGCGCGCGACGTGGATGGACTACATCACCGGCCCGCCTCCGCGCCCGGCGCCGAAGAAGAAGCTGCAGCTGCCGGGCGGCAAGCTGACCAAGAAGGAGAAGCCGCTGTGGCTGACCTATCGAGAGCTCGCCGACAACTAGCTCCGCCAGGCGGCGAACGAGCTGCTGCACGAGGACTATCCGCTCGAGGATCCGATGTCGCTCGACGACAAGGAGACCCCGACCAACACCGTCAAGATCGATCTGCTCGAGGTCACCAACCGCCTGTTCGCCTACTTCGACGCCGAGCGCGCCAAGCAGGACAGCACGCAGTGGGCCGCGGCGAAGGCGAAGGCGGATGCGGGCGAGCTCGGCACGGCGGTGGCGATGCTCGATCGCCTGATCGCGGCGAACCCCGAGCGCGGCGAGCGCGACGGGATGGCGCGGGTCTACTACGCCTGGGGCAAGCAGCTCGAGACCAAGCAGCAGTGGTCGGACGCGGCCGCCGCCTACTCCAAGGCCCACGGTCTCGCGCCCAAGGGCGTGGGCGCGAACGACGCGCTCGCGGCGCACCACTACACCCTCGGCAAGGCGCTCGAGGCCGACGGCAAGGACGGCGGCGCCGACTTCCGCCGTGCGGTCGCGCTCAAGCCGGACTACGCCCCCGCCCAGACCGCCGTCGAGCGGGTCGAGGGCACCAGCCGCCCGACCTGGATGCTGTACGGCGCGGTGATCGCGGGAGCGCTCGCGGCCCTGCTGTTCGCGGTGGCGATGCGACGTCGCCGGACCGCCTGACGCGGGACCGGCCGGCGCGTATGATGCCGCTCCCATGAGCGGCAGGCTGATCGTCCTCGAAGGCCTCGACGGCGCAGGTACCACGACCCAGGCGAAGCGCCTGGTCGAGCACCTGACCGGTCGGGGGATCCAGGCCCACGCCACCCGCGAGCCGAGCGACGGCCCGGTCGGGGTGTTGATCCGGCAGATGCTGACCGGTAGCCACGTGATCCCCG
>JBBQEX010000055.1:0-54525 GCA_038321315.1 Haliangiales bacterium
GAACGCGAAAGAAGCGCGCGCGCGGCTAAAGCGCGAGGCACAGGCGATCGCGCAGCTCAACCATCCGAACGTGGTCGGCGTCTACGACGTCGGGACGATTCCGTCGCCAAACGGCTCCTCCACTTCGGGCGGCGATGGCGAAGACGTCTACATCGCGATGGAGTTCGTCGAAGGCGACACGCTGACCACGTGGTTGAAGCGCTGGCCGCGGACGTGGCGCGAGATCCTCGAGGTGTTTCACCAAGCGGCGCGCGGGTTGATGGCCGCGCACTCGGTCGGATTACTTCACCGCGACTTCAAACCCGACAACGTGCTGGTCGGCGGCGACGGCCGCGTCCGCGTCACCGACTTCGGGCTCGCCCGCTCGCTGCTCGGCCCCGACGAGGTCCAGCACCCGGTCGCGACGCCGACCCACCTGCACGCCGAGCTCACCGCGACCGGCGCCGTGCTCGGCACGCCGCGCTACATGCCGCCCGAGCAGCTGCTCGGCCCCGACATCGACGCGCGCAGCGATCAGTTCAGCTTCTGCATCGCGCTCTACGAGGCGCTCTACGAGCAGCACCCGCTGCCGGGCGCGACCGCGGTCACGATGGTCGACAAGAACGAGAAGGCGTTCCCGGCGCCCGATCGCAAGGGTATCTCGCCGGAGATCGGCAAGGCCGTGCTGCGCGGGCTCGAGAAGGATCGCGTCAAGCGGCACGCGTCGATGCATGCGCTCATCACCGAGCTCGCCCCGCGGATCGAGCGCGCGCCGATCCGGTTCGTCGCGGTGGGCATCGGCGCGCTGATCGTCGTCGGGGCGGCGACCGCGGCGGTGTTCGCGAGCCGCGATCCGCGCCCGCCGGTGATGCCGCTCGAGAACAACGCGACCCAGGATCTGATCACGCGGCTCAACAAGGCCGAGATCGAGCGCAAGCACCTGCTCGATCTGCTGACGCGGGAACACACCGCGCACGTCGACGAGGTCGCCGATCTGAAGGTCAAGCTCGAGCAGAAGAACGACGAGGTGCAGGAGCTGGTCGACACGATCACCAAGGTCAAGGCCGGTGGCGCGATCGCGAAGATCAAGCCGATCCAGAAGGTCGGCGACAGCCAGGACGCGATGATCAAGGCGGCGCTCGACGCGTCGGTGTTCGAGGGCTGCTTCCTCGAGTGGTCCGAGCGCGTCGCGAACGTCGACGCCGACGTCGCGATCCGGCTGACCGTCGATCCGAGCGGGAAGCCGTTCGGCGCGTCGGCGAACTATGCCGACTCGGTCTCGCTGTCGGCGTGTCTCGAGGCGGCGATCGAGCGGATCGTGTTCCCGACCGGCCCCGAGACCCTCGAGCTGGGTGCGCGCGTGCGCTACACCGCGGCCGACAAGTCGATCTCGATCACGGCGTCGATCACCGGGAGGCGTGTCCCACAAAAGACCGTCGACCTCGCACCCTGAGAGCAGCCGTCAGGCGCCGATGTGACGAATCCTGCTGACGGTTTTCGGGGTGTGTAGTATCCCCCGAGGGATGGCCTCGGTCCTCGTGCGGTCGCTGGTGGCGCTGGTCGCCACGGCTGGACCGGCATGGGCCGCCCCGAACCTGGTCACCATCCCGGCGCCACCGTCCGGGCTGGCCGGCCAGGACCTGTCGAACTCGACGATCTTTCTGAACCGCTGCACCGGCAGCTGCCTGATCCACCCGGGCATGCGCGACGACTCGTCGACCGACACGTCCGCGATCGTCCACCAGGACTCCAACCTGCCGGAGTACGCCGGGTTCGCCGCCGGCGAGTGGGACGCCATCGTCGCCTGCGTCAAGGAGGTGTACTCGCCGTACGGCGTCAACATCGTCGACGCCCGGCCGGCCTCGGGTGACTACGGGATGATCTACGTCGGCGGCAAGGGCGCGGACGTCGGCGAGACGATGGCCGGCGTCGGCGGCGTCGCGCTGCTGACCGCGGACTGCTCGCCGTCGAGCCTGCACGGCGTCGCGTACGCGTTCACCGATCAGATCGACGTGTTCGCGCGCGAGGACGGCTCCAACCGCGTCAACGGGATGTGCTGGATCATCGCGCAGGAGACCGCGCACATCTACGGCCTCGATCACGAGTACGCGTTCGAGGACGGCATGTCGGCCTGCAACGATCCGATGACGTATCGCGACGACTGCGGTGGCCGGAAGTACTTCCGCAACCACGAGGCGAAGTGCGGCGAGTTCAACGCGCCGCGGCCCAAGTGCGGCCCGACGAACATGTGCGACGCGACGCAGAGCTCGCACGGCAAGCTGACCGCGCTGTTCGGCTCGCGCGCGCCGACGTTCGCGCCGCCGACCGCGACGATGACGCTGCCGATCGCGATGTCCCAGGTCACCGCGGGCACGATGGTCGTGGTGACCGCGTCGGCGCCGCGCGGCGTGGCTCGCCTCGAGCTCTGGATCAACGGGTTTCACTGGGGGGCGACGGTCAAGGGCGCTCCGTTCGCGTCGACCGGCCAGCCCGAGTCGATCTACCAGCTGGTGATCCCCGCCGACTTGCCGGACTCGATCCTCGACCTCACCGTGAAGGCGTTCGACGATCTCGGCGGTGAGGGCGACACCCAGACGATCACGGTGTCGAAGGGGCCGGCGACCGGTTGCGCCGACGCGTCGACCTGCGCGAAGGGCCAGCAGTGCGCGAACGGCCGCTGCTTCTGGGATCCACCGACCGGCGAGGTCGGCGACGACTGCAGCTTCGATCAGGCGTGCAAGAGCCTCCTGTGCACCGGCACCGAGACCCACACGATCTGCACGCACGGCTGCACGCTCGACGCGACCGCGCAGTGCGAGGACGGGCTCACCTGCATCGCGACCAGCGACACCAAGGGCGTGTGCTTTCCACCCGACAACGGCGGCTGCTGCAGCGTCGGGCGCACGTCGGTCGCCGGCACCGCGCTGCGCATGCTGCTCGCGCTCGGCGCGCTCGGGATCGTGCTGCGGAGGCGCCGGTGAGGGCCCTCGTGCTGGTCGCCGCGCTCGCGAAGGTCGCGCACGCCGATCTGCGGCGCGCGCCCCCGGTGATCGTGCCGACCGACGGCCTCCCCGAGGGCAGCCTGCCGCGCGTGCTCGTGCTCGATCGCTGCGCCGGTGGCTGCCTGGTCAAGACCGGCCCGAACGACGCGTCGAACAACACCTCGAACATCCCGATGGGCACCGGCGATCACACGGTCGCCGCGTTCGCGTTCGGCGACGCCGAGTGGAGCGCGATCGTCACGTGCGTCGCGCAGGTCTACTCGCCGTACGACATCACGGTGACCCAGGCGGTCCCGCCGAGCGGCACCGCGTTCGATCGCGTGCTGGTCGCCGGGCTGCCGCAGAACGTCGGGCTCGACAGCCGCGTGCTCGGCGTCGCGCCGCTCGCGCAGGACTGCCGCGTGCTCGCGAACTCGCTCGCGTTCGTGTTCGCGAACAACCACCCGGTCGGCGGCCGCGTCGACAACATCTGCTGGACCGTGGCGCAGGAGAGCGCCCACATCTTCGGGCTCGACCACGAGTACGAGTTCACCGACGGCGCGTCGGCGTGCAGCGATCCGATGACGTACCGCACCGACTGCGGCGGTCAGAAGTTCTTCCGCGATCGCGACGCGCAGTGCGGCGAGGACGCGGTGCGCGCGTGCAACTGCAAGGGCACCCAGGACTCGCACCGCCTCCTGCTTGATCGGTTCGGCGCCGGCACGATCACGACGACGCCGCCGACCGTTTCGATCATCGTGCCGCTGCCCGACACGCCGTTCGTCAACGGCCAGGCGGTCCAGGCGATGGCCGGAGCGCAGCGCGGCGTCGACAAGATCCAGCTCCTGCTCAACGGCTATCCGTGGATGACCAGCCCGGGCGCGCCGTTCGGCACCGCCGGGCAGCCCGAGACGACCTATCCGTTCGTGCCGCCCAAGACGGTCCCCGACGGCATCATCGATATCCAGGTCCGCGCGATCGACGACCTCGGGGTCGCGACGACGACCGCGGCCGTGCGCGTGACCAAGGGCACACCGTGTGTCGATGCGGGGACCTGCCTCACCGGCCAGAAGTGCGACGCCGGTAAGTGCCTCTGGGATCCACCGGCCGGCGAGATCGGCGCGGCATGTGGTTACCCGCAGTTCTGCGTCAGCGGCAGCTGCCCCGATGGCACGTGCCAGCAGGGTTGTGACCCCGACAGTTCGCGGCCACAGTGCCCGGACAGCTACAGCTGCGACACGGGCTCGCATGCTTGTACCCAGGTCGGCGCCGGTTGTTGTAGTGTCGCCGCGCCTCACGCGGGTTGGTTCCACGGTGGGCTCGGCGTGACGGTGGTCGCGTTCGTGTTCCGCCGACGAAGAAGTAAGGGCAGCGCCCGCACGACGCGAACAGGTCGCGTCGGTAATCAAGTGCGAACGAAGGAGTCAACGTGAAGCAGCTCACCCTCGGTCTTATCGGTCTCATCGGCCTCGTCGGTCTCGCGCGCCCCGCACAGGCAGGCCTTCCAGCCAGCACGCTCTACCTCAACCGCTGTGTCGGCGGTTGCAACGTGGGCGGTGGTACCGACGACGCCAAGGCGCTGACCTCGCGCCTCGTGCCGTCGACCGGCGCCACCGTCAGCGAGTTCGCGTGGGGCGACTCCCAGTGGAACGCGATCGTGCAGTGCGTGAAGGAGGTGTACTCGCCGTACAACATCAACATCGTCACCACCAAGCCGAGCGACGACGTCCAGTACAACGTGCAGCTCGTCGCCGGGCTCGGCTCCGAGATCGGGCACCCCGAGGCCGGCGGCATCTCGCCGTCCGAGCCGTGCAACGCACCCGACACCAACACGGTGACGTACACGTTCGCGAACGGCTGGGGCCCGGGGCTCCGTCCGACCGGCGGCAGCACCGGGATCGACTGCAACGCGCAGCCGACGCATCCGCTCTGCGTCGACTCGGTGCAGGTGATCTGCGGGGTGATCGGCCAGGAGAGCGCGCATGCGTTCGGCCTCGATCACGAGCACTCGTACGTCGCGACCAAGAAGCCGGCGTGCTCGAGCCCGATGACGTATCTGCCGCACTGCGGCCAGCAGTTCTTCCGCGGCGAGCTCGCGCGCTGTGGCGAGGATGTCGACCGCGCCTGCATGTGCAGCGATCCGCAGAACTCCCACCTGCGCCTGCTCTCGATCCTCGGCCCGGGCACTCCGATCACCGCGCCGCCGGTCGTGTCGATCACGAGCCCGGCGCCCGACGCGCACATCACCTCCAGCCAGCCGATCGTCGCGCTGGCATCGGCGCAGCGCGGCGTTCGCCGCGTCGAGCTCAAGATCAACGGCTACAAGTGGAACGAGGTCGACGGCGCGGCGTTCGGGTCGCAGGGCCAGCCGGAGTCGACGTACCCGATCCCGGTGCCGGCGATGGTGCCGGACGGCGTGATGGATCTCGAGGTCACCGCGAAGGACGACATCGGCATCGCGACCACCGTCAAGGAGACCGTCACCAAGGGCGCGAAGTGCGTCGACGCGACCACCTGCCTCACCGGCCAGCGCTGCGACACGCGCGGCGCGTGCCTGTGGGATCCGCCGACCGGTCAGGTCAACGACCCGTGCACCTATCCCCAGTTCTGCGTCAGCGGCCTGTGCAACGGGCTCACGGGTCAGGACTCGGTCTGCACGCAGGCGTGCGTGTTGACCGCGAGCGACAGCTGCCCGATGGGCGACACCTGCTACGAGAGCGCGCCCGGTCAGGGCCAGTGCTTCCCGACGGTGTCGACCGGTGGCGGTTGCTGCAGCATCGGCAACGGCGCGATCGCGCAGAGCTCGATCCTCGGCCTCGCGCTCGTCGGCCTCCTTCGCCGCCGCCGCCGCCGCGCGTGAGGGTCGGTTGGCGCGACGACTCGCTCCTCGGCCTCTCGCGTCGTCGCCGTCGCTGATACACTCGAGGCGATGAGAGCCCTCGCGCCGCTCGTTGCGCTGATCCTTCTCGCGTCCACGGCCCACGCCGACACCACGGCGACCACCTCGGTCGCGCAGCTCATGGTGCTCGAGCCCGGCGACGCCAGCTACAAGCTGTTCCACGGCGCCGTGTGGCTCGAGTACGACAAGGCGACGGTCAACTACCGCTGGGGTGGCCTGCAGTGCAAGGGGCGCGAGCTCTCGGACACCAGCATCCAGCTGCTGTTCGCCGCGTTCCGCAGCGAGTACCAGGTCACCGTCGAGTTCGCGCCGAGCGACTACAAGGGCAAGCAGTTCCGCTGCCTCACCGGCTTCACGATCTCGAAGAGCTGACTACTTCGCGAACGAGATCTTCGCGAGCCAGCCGGCGATCGCGTCGACCGTCGCCGGATCGAGCACCGCGTCGGGCGCGTTGTAGGCATTCTGGACGCCCGCGAGATCGGCGCGCAGCGCCGGCTTGTCGCGCGGCTCGTGCTTCAACACGTGGTTCGCCTCGGGCGCGAGGAACACGGTCGCGCCCGGCTTCGCGGCGGCGAGCGCCTTGGCGTCGACGTCGGCGTCGACCTGGATGTCGTGCTGGCCGTTGTAGATGAACACCGGCACGCCGACCTGCGCGAGCCCGGCGATCGGATCGAACGAGAACAGCGGGCGCGACAGATCGGCGGTCTGCGGCAGCGTGACCGCGGCGACCAGCTGCTGGATCTGCGGGATCGATCCGACCTTCTTCGGATCGACGGCCTTGCCGGCCTCGAACTCGGCGAACGCCTGGTCGACCGCCGCGATCTCCTTGTCGGCCATCTCCTTGGGGACCTGGCCGGCCTTCACCGCGGTGTCGAACTGCGCGCTCAGCTGCGCCATCATCACGGCCTTCATCGAGCGGCCCGGTGCGGACAGCAACACGAGGCCGGCGACGCCCTTGCCCTCGGCCTGCGCCACGCGGATCGCGTGGATCCCGCCCTCGCTGTGGCCGGCGATGAACAGGTGGTCCACGTCGGTTTCGTGGAGCGTGCGCGCCCACGCGAGCGCGGCGCGACCCTCGACGAGATAGGTGTCGAACTCGAGCTGCTCGAGCTTGATCGTGTTGCCGCCGGTCGCGGCCTTGTCGAACCGCAGGACATTGATGCCGCGGTGCGCGAGCGCCTCGGCGAGCAGCTTCGCGCTGCCGTTCTTGCCCTCGAGGAGCGGGCTGTTCCAGTCGCGATCGGTCGGCCCCGAGCCCGCCATCAGCACGAGCGTCGGGCGCTTGCGCGGCGCGACGCCCGGCTGCTTGCCGGCGGTCGACCACACGTACGTGCCGGGGATCGTGCGACCGGCGGCGGTGAACGTGATCTCGCGGCTGGAGATCGGCAGGTCAGCCTCGAGCATCGGTCCGCTCGTGGTCGGCGCGGGCGTGCTGGGCGGGGCCGCGTGGTGACAGCCCGCGACGATCACGAGCGCCAAAAAGCGCTTCACTTCGCGGAGCCCGAGCCCGCGGGTGCGGCCGGTGCGCCGCCGGGCGCGATCTGCGCCGGGCCGATCGAGTCGCGCGCGGTCTTGGCGCAGTTGCGGATCATGTCGTTGTCGATGTTGCTGCCGCCGGGGCCGACCTTGATCAGGCACTTGGTGTCGGGGTCGACGAACTTGTACAGGTTGACGTCGTCCTGCCCGGTCGCGACGACCTGAAGACACGCGTAGGTGCCCATCGTGTCGTCGTCCTTGTTCTTCTCGGTGCTGCACTTCTTGCGGAGGTGCTCGTCGTCCTCGAACGTCCAGCAGTACGCCGAGACCTGACAGACCGGGTCGCCGGCCATCACGCCGAGCCGCGCCTGCTTCTTGAGGAGCGCGTTCTGCTCGGCGGGCGACAGCACCTTGCCGCCGCGGATCAGCGAGCACACCGCCGCGGCGTCGCCGTCGCTCTTGGTGTCGTCGCGGACGGTCAGCGGCTCCTTCTCGCCGAGCGCGGTCGTGAAGGCGGCCGCATCGATCAGCTGGCTGCACGGCACGTGCGCGCCACCGGCGACCGGCGGGATCAGCTTCTTGGCGACCTCGCCCTTGTCCTTGCTGTTCTTGAGATCGGCCTCTTCTGCCTTCTTGGCGGCCTCGAGCCCGGACTCACCCTTGCCACATGCAAACAGGACGACGAACACGATCGACAAGCGCATGGCCGGCCATATAACACGGACGGGGCGCGCCCAGCAGGAGTCGAACCTGCGGCTCCGGTCTTAGAAGGACCGTGTTCTATCCAGCTGAACTATGGGCGCGTGGCCCGCAGTCTGCCGTACGCCGCCTGTGCTGTCCAACACAGCAAGATCCGGCGCCAAGAAAGCGTGGTAATGGGGGCCACGCGCGCTTCATAAGGCACCAGGATTCCTAGGATTTCTGATTGGCCATCCGCGAGTCGTCCACTATGGTGTCGCCCGATGATGAAGAAGCGAAGCTTAACCTCACGACTCGCGTTCGGATGTCTCGCGAGCTCGCTGGTGGTCGGCGTGACGGGTTGTCCGGATATCAAGGTCGACCCCGGCGAGGGCGTCGCCGATCGTCCACCGACCGTCGAGTTCGATCCCGCCAACGCGATCGTGCCGTTCCCGAACAACCTGGTCGTCGACCAGACGACCAAGAAGGTCACGCTGCCGGCGCAGCTCTGCGAGAGCCCGACCAGCAAGGCGGTTCGCGAGGGCGTGCTCAACAAGCTCGACGGCTTCGGGACCTACGAGGCCGCGATGAGCGTGACGTTCACCGCGGCGCCCGACATGGCGTCGGTGACCGATCACGTCGTGCTCTACAAGAAGACCACGCCGCTCACGGTCGTCCCCACGCTCGTCCTGCCGACGGTCTCGATCCGCTACAAGGACGCGAGCTCGTGCACGACGCCGACGCTGGTGCCGGCCCTCGCGATCATCCCGATGGTCCCGCTCGAGCAGAACACGACGTACGACGTCGCGATCCTCGACGGGCTCACCACCGGTGGGATGGCGTTCGCGCCGAGCGGCACGTGGTCGCTGGTCCGCAACAAGGTCGATCCCGTCACGCTCGACGGCGTCGATGGCTCGGGCAACCCCATCATCACGGTCAACAACACGCCGCTCGATCCGAGCGACAAGAACGGGCTCGCGCAGATCGTCGGCATCGACACGCTGTGGAAGGCGCACAGCGGCGTGCTCACCGCGCTCGACGCCGCCGGCCACCCGCGCGACAAGGTGCTCCTCGCGTGGGAGCTCACGACGCAGACCGTGACGTCGCCGCTCGATCCGACGGTCACCGACAGCCTCGCGGCGAACCACGACGGGCACTTCGCGGGCTTCGCGTTCCCGGCCGCCGGCCTCGCCGCCGGCCAGGGCGAGGCGTTCCTCGTCGGTGCGCTCGGCCAGGCCACCTGCGACGCGCTCGGCTGCGCCAACGTCGGCGACGTGCTCGGCGCGCAGTTCGGCTCGACGCAGTTCCAGCAGCCGGTCACGAACCCGCTCGCCGGTGAACCTCCGACGCCCGGCGCGTGGAACGACCCGATCCATCCCACCGAGGCCGACCTCATCAACCCGAACCTCACGGCGTTGATCGCCACGCCGAAGACCGCGATGCCTCCCAACGGCTGGCCGCTCGTGATCTTCGGCCACGGCCTCGGGAGCTCGAAGTCCAGCCTCGCGGTGTTCGCTCCGCAGCTCGCGGGGCAGGGCTTCGCGTCGGTCGCGATCGACTTCGTCGACCACGGCAGCCGCGCGATCCGCACGCGCAACGACGCCGAGTGCGCCGACGTCGGCGGCAAGGCGCCCGACCCGACCGTGCTGCAGGAGTGCTTCGCGCTGTTCCTGTCCACCGATCTCGCGGCGACCCGCGACAACATCCGCCAGACCGTCCTCGACCTCCAGGCGCTCCACAAGGCGCTCGTCAAGTGCAGCACCGGCACCGGCTGCGCCGGTCCCGATGGCATCCAGTTCAAGGTCGACGCGACCAAGGTGGTCTACGCCGGCATCTCGCTCGGCGGCATCATCGGCTCGACGTTCGTGTCGCTGACGCCCGGCGTGAAGGCCGCGGTGCTCAACGTCCCCGGCGTCGGCCTGATCGACATCATCGAGAACACCGGGAACATCGGCATCCGTTGCACGCTGGTCAACGCGCTGATCGACGCCGGGGTCGTGAGCGGTGACAAGTGGACTGGCAGCACGACCGGCCTCTGCGTCGAGGCCGACCAGGGCTGGAAGACGCAGCCCGGCTACCAGCAGTTCTCCGCGATCGCGCGCTGGGCGCTCGATCCGGCCGACGGCGCCAACTACGTCGGGCCGCGCCTGCCGACCAAGAAGTTCCTGATCCAGGAGGTCGTCAACGATCAGGTCGTTCCGAACATCGCGACCGATCGCGAGGCCGCCCTCGTCGGGTTCACCACGCCGGCGCTCGCCGACTCGATGCCGAGCCCGGCCGTCACGATGCAGCCGCCGGTGGCCTCGGCGGCGATCACGACGAACCCCTTCACGAGCAAGTGGGTCCGCTACACCAACCTGCCAGCCGACGCGAACGCGATGTTCCCCGGCAACTCGTTCCAGCATGCCTCGCTGCTCGCGCCGGTCACCGACTCTACCGGCGCCGGCAAGCTCGGCACCCTCCGCGTCCAGATCGACGCGATCACCTTCCTCGTCGCCAATCAGTAGGACCTGCCATGCGCATGCTCAAAGCCATTCTCCTCCTCGCCGCCGGTAGCGGCGTCGCATCGGCGAACGCGTTCAACATCAACGAGGCCGACGCCACCGCGACCGGTCGCGGCGACGCCGTGATCGCGAGCGACAACTCGCCGGCATCGATCTCGTACAACCCCGGTGGCGTCGCGGTCGCCGACGGCGTCAACGCGCTGCTCAGCGGCACGCTGGTGTCGGCGAGCGGCAGCTTCACCGACACCGGTGGCACCAAGACCACCACGGACTCCGGACCGGCCGTGCTGCCGTCGGCGTTCGTGACCGCAAAGGTCCACGACATGGTGGCGGTCGGCGTCGGGTTCTACCTGCCGTTCGGCCTCGCGATCTCGTGGCCGTCGAGCTCGCCGCAGAACGAGATCATCGAGAACCAGTCGCTGCGCACGTACTTCATCTCGCCGGTCGTCGGCGTCAACCTCGACAAGTTCGTTCCGGGCCTGTCGATCGGCGGCGGCGTGGACATCGTGCCCGCCACGGTCGAGCTCAAGAAGGCGATCATCTTCGGCGAGACCCAGGGCCAGGCCCACCTCGGTGGCACCGCGGTCGGCATCGGCGGTCGCGTCGGCGTGATGTACCGGCCCGGGCCGCTGCCGGCGCTCAGCGTCGGCCTCATGTACCGCAGCCAGGTCAACCTCGACTTCAAGGGCACCGGCGACTTCGACATCGATCCGACGTTGCGCCAGATGCTGCCGCCCGACGGCGACATCTCGACGTCGATCGCGCTGCCGATGTCGATCGCGGGCGGCGTGTCGTACCGCCCGATGCCGAACCTCGAGCTCGAGGCCAACGCGATCTGGATGAACTGGTCGAAGTTCAAGTCGCTCGTCATCAAGCTGCCGGACGCGACCAACTCGACGGTCGCCGAGGACTACAAGGACACGACGACGTTCCGCATCGGGGCCGAGTACAAGCTGCCCGCGCTGCGCGCCGCGGTCCGCGCCGGGTACATCTACGACCCTACGCCGATCCCGACGACCACGCTGACCGCGCAGCTGCCCGACGCGAACCGCAACGTCGTCTCGGTCGGTGGCTCGTACGCGATCACCCCGGCGTACGGCGTCAGCCTCGGGCTGCTCGCCGTGTTGCCGACCGATCGCACGACGGCGGAGACGACGTACATGCCGGTCCACAAGGGCAGCTACGGCATCAGCGCCGTCGTCGCGTCGTTGACGCTCGCCGGCCACTTCGGCAAGTAACTAGACCAGCTTCGGCTCGATCAGCTCGATCGTCTTCCACGCGCCGGAGCGGAACCGGTACGTGAGCAGGACGGCGAGCAGCGCGACGTAGACCGCGAGGCAGCCCATCGCCGCGATCGGGCCGCCGCCGAACACCTTGACGACGATGAACGCGGATGGCGTGAACACCAGCCACGCGAGCAACATGCGGGCGATCGCGCTCCAGCGCGTGTCACCCGCGGCGCGCAGCGTCTCGGCGAGCGTCATCGAGATCGCGTCGAACACCTGCCACGCCGCGCTCATCAACAGCATCGTCGCGCCGAGCTCGATCAGCCGGCCGGCGCTCGGGCCCTCGGCGAACAGCCCGAGGATCGGGCGCGGCGCGATCACGTAGATCGTCGCGATCGTGACCATCCACGTCATCGTGCACGCGAGCGTCGTCTTGACCTGCGCGGGCACGAGGTCGCGCTCGCCGCGACCGATCGCCTGACCCGCGAGGATCGCGCCCGCCGAGGCGAGGCCGAACGCCGGCATGAACGCGATCGAGTTGACCGCGATCACGATGTTGAGCGCCGCGACGCTCTCGTCGCCGAGCTCCGACAGCACGCCGTTGATGAACAGCTGGAAAGCGGCGAACTCGATGAACCAGTTGAGCCCATTCGGCAGGCCGAACTTGATGACGCGCCGGAGCTCCTTCCACGACAGCCCGAGCTTGCCGACGGCGCGCGGGGCGTTGCCCCAGCCGCGCCACAGCGCGATCGCGAGGAACGCGAAGCCGGCCCAGCTCGCGATCACGCTGGCGAGCGCCGCGCCCGACACGCCCATTGCCGGCGCGCCGAGGTGGCCGCCGATCAGGATCCAGTTGAAGACGATCGCGAGCGCCATCGTGAGCAGGCCCGCGATCATCTGCATCCACGTGTTGCCGAGCCCGCCGTACCAGTTGCCGAGCGCCTCGACGCCGACGATCGCGCCGACCGACAGGACGCGGATCGTCATGTAGTCGATCATCTGCACGCGCACCGAGTCGGAGTACCCGGCGAGCGACAGCGCCGGCGCGATCAACGGGATCATCAGCACCGAGAACACCGCGGCGATCGCGGCGAGTGCGAGGCCGTACCACGCGTAGCGCGGCGTCGCGGCGCGATCGTTGGCGCCGACGAGCTGGGCGACGAAGCTCTGCACGATGAACGCGGTGCCCATCGGCAGGATCACGAGGCCGAACACGTTGAGGCCACCGGTCGCGGTCGCCGCGATCGCCTGCGGGCCGAGGTGCTTGACCTGGATCGCATCGGCGAACGTGATCACCGACTGGCTGGCGCGCGCGAGCACCATCGGGAACGCCAGCGTGAGGAGCGCGCGGATGTTGCTCCTCATACGGCGGCGAACCATGGGGCCAGACGCCGGTTCGTGCAAGGCTCGGCGGATGGCGAAACCGCCGCAGGTCACGTTCGAGCTGGCGGGCCAGACCGTGACGGTCTCGAACCCCGACAAGGTGTTCTTCGCCGAGGCCGGGATCACCAAGCTCGACCTCGTGACCTACTACCTCGCGGTCGCCGACGGCGCGATCCGCGGCGTCGCGCGGCGGCCGCAGATCATGAAGCGGTTCGTCAACGGCGCCGCCGGCGAGGCGTTCTTCCAGAAGCGCGCGCCCGCCAAGCATCCCGCGTGGATCGACACCGCGACGTTCTCGTTTCCGTCGGGCCGCAGCGCGGTCGAGGTCGTGGTCAACAACGCCGCGCAGCTCGTGTGGGTCGTCAACCTCGGCTGCATCGATCTCAATCCGCACGCGATCCGCGCCACCGACATGGAGCGGCCCGACGAGCTGCGCATCGATCTCGATCCGGTGCCGGGGGTCGGCTGGCCGCAGATCCGCGAGGTCGCGGGGGTCGCGCGCGAGGTGCTCGCCGAGCACGGCCTGGTCGGCTGGCCCAAGACGAGTGGATCGCGCGGCGCGCACGTGTGGGTGCGGATCGAGCCGCGCTGGAAGTTCGCCGAGGTTCGCCGCGCCGCGATCGCGCTGGCGCAGGAGATCGAGCGACGCGCGCCGGCGATCGCGACCGCGAAGTGGTGGAAGGAGGAGCGCCACGGCGTGTTCGTCGACTACAATCAGAACGCGCGCGATCGCACGACGGCGAGCGCGTACAGCGTGCGGCCGCTGCCCGATGCGCGGGTGTCGATGCCGCTCGCGTGGGACGACTTCGTGCGCTGCGATCCGCGCGAGTTCACGCTGCGTACCGTGCCGGCGATCTACGCGGCGTCCGGCGATGCCCACGCCGCGATCGACGATCATCCCGGCATGCTCGACAGCCTGCTCGCGCTCGCCGATCGCCTGGCGGTCGACGGCAAGGCGCCAAAGCAGGCACCCAAGGTGAAGTTGCCGGTGCTCGTGATCGCGAACGCCAAGGCCAAGGCCGACGCGCTCGCCGGGCTCGCTCGCTGGCAGGAAAAATATCCCGCGGTCGCGGCGCAGCTCGCGCCCGAGGACATCCTGGTCGACACCAACCGTGGCCGATCGAGCGCGTGGTACCGCGTGCGCGTCAACCTGCAGCACGTGCCGATCGAGCAGCACCCGGCGCAGGAGCCGCCGGAGCCCGACTACGACCCGCGCGTCGAGTGGATCGCTAGCCCTTGAAGATCGCGCCGAGCTCGAACGCCGGCGTCTCGGCGAGCTGATCGTAGCGACACTCGGCGACCGGCTTGTCGGGCCGCCAGCGCTTGAAGTGCGCGGCGTGGCGGAACCGCGAGCCCTGCAGGTGATCGAACGAGACCTCGCAGACCAGGCCGAGCCTGATCGGGATCCACGACAGATCCTTGTTCTGCGTCCACCGGCTCTTCGCGCCCGGCTTGCGTTGCGTGTCGTCGCCCTGATGCGAGTCCTGCCACGCGGCCCACTCGCCCCAAGGATGACCTTCGCGCGCGTTCTCGGCCATCGGCGCGAGCAGGGTCGCGAGCTCGGCGCGCACCTCCTGCTTGAACGCCGAGGTCACGCCGACGTGCTGGAGCTTGCCGGTGTCGTCGTACAGCCCGAGCAGCAGCGAGCCGACGAGCGTGCCCTTGCCGCCCTTGTACCAGCGGAACCCGCCGACCACGCAGTCGGCCGTGCGCACGTGCTTGATCTTGGTCATCACGCGCTTGCCCGGCATGTACGGCATGTCGCCGGGCTTGGCGATCACGCCGTCGAGCCCAGCGCCCTCGAACCGATCGAACCAGTCCTTGGCGACCGCCGGATCGCGCGTCATCGGCGTCAGGTAGATCGGCGGCTTCGCGCCGGCGAGCGCGGCCTCGAGCCGAAGGCGGCGCTCGGCCTGCGGGGTCTGGCGCAGATCCTCGTCGTCGAGCGCGAGCAGGTCCCACGCGACGAACGCCGACGGCCACTTCTCCGCGAGCATCTTGACGCGCGACTCGGCGGGATGGATGCGCTGGAGGAGCGCGTCGAAGTCGAGGCGGTCGCCGGTCGCGATCACGATCTCGCCATCGAGCACGCAGCGCGGCGGCAGGTGCGCGCGCAGCGAGATCTCGAGCTCGGGGAAGTAGCGGCCGAGCGGCTTCTCGTCGCGGCTCTGGATGTAGAGCTCGTCGCCGACCTTGAAGATGATCGCGCGGAAGCCGTCCCACTTGGGCTCGAACAGCCAGGTGCCGTCGGGGTTGGCCGGGATGCCCCCGGGCTTGGCGAGCATCGGCGGGAGGGGAGGTCCAAAAGGCAGCTTGCCCGACACGGCGCTACGGTACACTCGTCTCGTGCGTGGTGCCGCGATCGTCGCGATCCTGCTGGCGAGCACCCCGGCGCTCGCCGAGCGCGACCTGTGCACGCCGAACACCAAGCACGCCGGCAAGCCGATCGACGTCGACCTCGAGCACGCCGAGCTCGGCGACGCGCTGCGGTTCCTCGCCGATGTCGCGAAGGTCAACCTGGTGATCTCCGATGACGTGTCCGGCCGGGTCTCGCTGCACCTCAAGCAGGTCGCGTGGGATCAGGCGGCGTGCGCGATCGCGGCGACCTCGCAGCTGTCGCTCGCGCTTGACGGCAACATCCTGCTCGTGCGCCCCTCAGCTGCGAAGCGGTAGCGGCTGGCCGGCGTCGACGAACTGGAGCGACGCCGAGTTCAGGCAGTGTCGCTCGTGGGTCGGCGCCGGGCCGTCGTCGAACACGTGGCCGAGGTGGCCATCGCAGCGCGCGCAGCGGATCTCGACGCGCTTCATGCCGTGCGTCACGTCGGTGACCTCCTTGATGTGCGCCGGATCGAACGGCTTCCAGAACGACGGCCAGCCGGTCCCCGACTCGAACTTCGCTGACGACGCGAACAGCGGCAGCGCGCACAGCCGGCACGTGTAGACACCGTCCTTCTTGTTGTCGAGGAACAGGCCGCAGCCGGGGCGCTCGGTCCCCTGGTGCAGGATCACGTGCTTCTCCTCGGGCGTGAGGTCCGTGGCGAGCGCCTCGATGCGCGCGGGCGCGAGCGGGGTGACATCGAATCCGGTGGCTGAGGTTGGCATTGGACGAAGAGTACGTCGGCTCGGGCTCCGTGGTTACTGCCCCTGACCGATCGGTCAGCCTCGCCCGCTCGCCCACTCGCTAGCTCGCCCGCTCGCCCACTCGCTAGCTCGCCCGCTCGATCGGTCGAGAGAACGCGACCACCGAACGCGGCTTGCCGCGAGGGCGCCCCTCGGACCCGCTCGGCCTTCGGTGCAACGTTACCGGTTCTCTGCGTTGCAACAAGCCCTGGAGAGTCGGAGACAATGGGCCCCGCGTCTCGTGAGCACCGGGCCTCACTCTCCGAGGGGGACCCTCGCTAGCGCCGCGTTCGGTCGACGCGGGCGCGGACTCCGCCCGTCGCCGCATTCGGTCGACGCGGGCGCGGACTCCGCTCGGGTGTTTGGGTTGACGAGGAGCGCCGACTCGGCTCGCGTCCGGAGCAAGATCACGCTCGAGGATCGCCGACTTGGCTCGCGTCCGAGTGGGATTCCGATTTGAGAACTTCGTCGGCGCAGCCAGACCCTGCTGGTTGATCAAGGGTGGAGTGGCGCTCCTCGTCAACCGAACGCGGCGCTAGCGAGGGTCCCCCTCGGAGAGTGAGGCCCGGTGCTCACGAGACGCGGGGCCCATTGTCTCCTACTCTCCAGGGCTTGTTGCAACGCAGATAACCGTTGACGTTGCACCGAAGGCCGAGCGGGTCCGAGGGGCGCCCTCGCGGCAAGCCGCGTTCGGTGGTCGCGTTCTCCCGAGCGATCGAGCGGCGACTGGCGAGTGGGCGAGTGGACGAGTGAGTGAGTGAGTGGCGAGCGGGCGGGTGGGCGACGGCGAGGGCGAGCGGGCGAGCGGCATCAGTCGACGCCGTACTTCTTGAGCCGATCGTAGAGCGTGCGCTCGCCGATGCCGAGCTGCTCGGCGGCCTTCCGGCGGTTGCCGCCGACGACCTCGAGTGCGTGCAGGATCGCGTCGCGCTCGACGTCGGCGAGCGGGCGGACCTCGGTCGATGGAGCGGCGGATTTGCCGGCGGGGCGGGGCGCGGCGTCGTCGATCCACAGGTGCTCGACGTCGATCGTGTCACCGTCGGCCAGGATCGCGGCGCGCTCGAGCGTGTTGGCGAGCTCGCGAACGTTGCCGCGAAACGTCGCGGCGGCGAGCCGCTTCTCGGCGGCCGCGGTCAGGCGAGGTACCGCGCGCTTGAGGTCGCCGGCGGTGCGGACGAGCAGCGCCCTGGCGATCGGCAGGAGATCGGTCGGCCGATCGCGCAGCGGCGGCAGCTTGATCGGGAACACCGCGAGCCGGTGATAGAGGTCCTCGCGGAACGTGCCGGCCTCGATCATCGCGCGCAGGTCGCGGTTGGTCGCCGCGATCCAGCGGACGTCGGCGTCGAGCGTGCGCTGGCCGCCGACGCGCTCGTACTTGCGCTCCTGGAGCACGCGGAGGAGCTTGGCCTGGAGCTCGGGCTTGAGCTCGCCGACCTCGTCGAGGAAGAACGTGCCGCCGTCCGCGAGCTCGAGCCGGCCGCGCTTGCGCTCGACCGCACCGGTGAACGCGCCCTTCTCGTGGCCGAACAGCTCGCTCTCGAGCAGCTGCTCCGATAATGCGGCGCAGTTGATCGCCATGAACGGCTTGGCCGCGCGCGGGCTCTGCAGGTGGATCGCGCGCGCCGCGACCTCCTTGCCGGTGCCGCTCTCGCCGAGCAGCAGCACGGTCGCCGCGGTCTTCGCGACCTTGTCGATCGCGTCGACCACCGGCGTCATCGCCGGATCGCCATAGGTCAGCGGCGGGCCGCTCGGCGCGACGTGGCGGTCGGCGCCGTCGACGCGATCGCGCAGGCCGCGGCGCTCGACCGCACGCGCGACGAGCAGGCGGAGCTCGTCGGGGCCCGAGATCGGTTTCTGGAGATACTCGAACGCCCCGAGCTTCATCGCCTCGACCGCGTTGTCGACCGTGCCGTGCGCGGTCATCACGATGACCTCGACCTCGGGTTGCTCGGCGCGCACCTTCCGGAGCAGCTGCATGCCGTCGAGCTTCGGCATCTTGAGATCGGTGAGCACGAGATCGAAGCCGCGCTCGTCGAGCAGCCTGGCGGCCTCGGCGCCGTCCTTCGCGGTGACCACGGTGTGATCGTCGAGCTCCAGCGCATCGGTCAGGAACTCGCGCAGGCCGGCCTCGTCATCGGCTACCAGGATCTTCGCCATGCTCAGCTCTCCGGAATCTCGACGCGAAACCGCGCGCCGCCTTCGGGTCCATCACCGATCTCGATCGTCCCACGGTGCAGCTCGACGACGCGGCGCACGACCGCGAGCCCGAGGCCGGTGCCGTGCGTCTTGCCGGTCACGAACGCCTCGAACACCGTATCGCGCTCGTCGGCCGGGATGCCGGGGCCGCGATCGAGGACCTCGATCACCAGCTTGTCGCCGACGCGCGCGACCGTGCAGCGCACCGGCGGCCCGGCGGCGACCGCGTTGTCGAACAGGTTGACGAGCACCTCGCGGATCCGCGCGGCGTCGAGCGGCCAGCGTGCCGGCGCGCCGGTCGCATCGACCGCGATCTCGGGCGACACGCTCGCCGCGACCTCGCGCGCGAGCGCCGCCGGATCGATCGGTGTGCGCGCGATAGAGCCGGTGCGCACGAACGCGAGCAGGTCGACCGTGAGCTTCTCGAGGCGCATCGCCTCGTCGACGACGCGATCGGCCTTCGCGCGGGGCTTCTCGCCGGCCGGCAGCATCGCCGCGAGCAGCTGCGCGTTGCCCTTGAGCGACGCGAGCGGGTTCTTGATCTCGTGCGCGAGCACCGCGGACATCTCGCCGAGGCTGGCGAGCCGGCGCTCGTGCTCGCGCTTGCGTGCCTCGTGGTTGCGGCGAGCCTCGCGCCGGATCATCACGATCGCGACGCCGAGCATGATCGCGGCGGCGACCGCGCCGATCCACAACGAGCGCGTCGCGGCGGCGCGCAGCTCGACGGCCTGCGTGGGCGCGACCTCGATCACGTAGCGCCCGAGCCGCCGGCCCTTCGCGCCGCGGCGAGGCGTCCGGATCTGGAGCCGCATGCGGCCATGGGTCTCGCCGAGATCGCGGGTGATCTCGTCGGCGGGGCCGCTGTCGACCGCGTCGCCGGCGGCATCGACCAGGCGGCGGCCGTCGAACATCGCGAGGCTGCGAAGGCCTTCACCGGTGTGCTCGGCGAGGATCGCGACGAGGTCGGCGTGGGTCGGCACGTCGGCGAGTTCGGCGAGATCGGCGCGCACCGCCTGCTCGACCGCGATCGCCTCGCCGCGCCCGACCGCGGCCGACGCGTCGGTCACCGAAGCGCGCGTCGTCCACACGGTCGCGAGCAGCGCGGCGCCGATCAGCACGAACACCACCACCACGGACCAGCCGGCGAGCAAGCTGCTCATCCGTCGGGACCGTGGCGATGGCGTCGACATGTGACCTGCGCGAGGCTACCTCACTTGGTATGCGGGCCGCGGTGACCACCGTGGCGACCGTGGTGCCCGCCGGGGCCCTTCGCCGCCTTGAACTCGGCGAGCGAGATCTGGCCGTCGTTGTTGGTGTCGAGCTTCTTGAAGTGCTCGGTCGCCCGCGTGTCCTTCATCACCGCGCGCTCGTTGTCGTCGAGCTTGCCGTCGCGGTTGGTGTCGAACTGCGCGAGCCGCTTCGCCTTCATCGCGGCATGCTTCGCCTGGAAGTCGGCCTTCATCTTGGCCTTCTCGGCGTCGTCGAGCTTGCCGTCCTTGTTGGTGTCGTATTTCTCGATCATCTCCGGCTTGCCGCCGCGACCGCCACCGTTGGCGAGCGCGACGCCACCGGTGGCGCCGAGGGTGAGAGCGAGGGCGAGAAACATCTTGGACTTGGTAATCATGGCTGGAATCCTCCGTTGACCTCACTCAGTGCGACCGGCGTGCCGCGCGCAAGTATGCGAGACGATTGAGGAGCCAGCCTGCGGGCTTCGCCGACCCTGCGGGATTCGCAGGCTCGTCCTGCGGAAATCGCGCCTTGACCCTGACGTGGCGTGAGGCCGTACGGTCGCCTCATGTTCACGGTAGGAGACCTCGCGAAGCTGACCGGGCTGACCGTTCGTGCGCTGCACCACTACGACGAGATCGGCCTGTGCCGCCCGTCGGGGCGCAGTGCCGCCGGCTACCGGCTGTACGCCGACGCCGACGTCTTGTGGCTGCAACAGATCGCGCTCTATCGCGAGCTCGGCGTGCCGCTCGGACAGATCGGTGCGGCGCTCGCATCCGGCGATCGGGTGCAACACCTCCGCGATCACCGCGATGCACTGAACGCGAAACGCGGGCGACTCGACGCGATGCTCGCGGCGATCGATCGCGCCATCAACCAAGGAGATACGACCATGCAACCCGATGACGTCACCAAGTTGTTCGATGGTTTTGACCCCGCAACCCACGAGGCCGAGGCGCGCACGCGCTGGGGCGAGACCGAGTCCTTCAAGGAGTCCGCGCGCCGGACCAAGGGCTACACCGAGGCCGACTGGGCACGCAGCACCGCGGAGGCCGCGGCGATCTACGGGGCGCTCGCCGGGCACCTGCGTGCCGGATCTCCGGTCGCCGATCCGGCGGTGCAGGCGCTGGTCGAGCAGCACCGCGCACACATCGACCACTGGTTCTATCCGTGCTCGCCCGAGATGCACCGGGGGCTCGGCGAGATGTACGTCGCCGATCCGCGGTTCACCGCGAACCTCGACAAGGCCCACGGGACCGGGTTCGCGCGCTACCTGCGCGACGCCATCCACGCGTGACACCGGCGTTGTAGGCTCCGACGATGACCGCGCGAAGCCTGAGGATCGAGATCGCGCCACGCACGATCTTCCTCCTGCTCGCCGTGATCGCCGGGGTGTGGATGATCGGCCAGATGACCACGGTGCTCGTCGTCATCACGGTCGCGCTCGTCACGGTCGGGACGCTCGACCCGGTGGTGGCGTGGCTCGAGCGCCGTGGCATCGGCCGCGGCCGCGCGCTGGTCCTCGTGTTCCTCCTCATGCTGCTCGTGGTCGGCGCGATCCTCTTGCTCATGGTGCCGCCGCTGGTCAGCCAGCTGCTCCACCTGATCGAGGATGCGCCGAAGAACCGCGAGCACCTCTTGAAGTCGCTGCGTGGCTACAGCTGGAGCAAGCCGATCGCGCAGGCGATCCGCGCGGTGCCGCTCGACAACCTGTCGGCGCGCGCCGGCCGCACGGTGATCGGCTACTCGGCCGACCTGCTCGAGATGATCGGCTACGGGATGTCGACGATGTTCCTCGCCGCCTACCTGCTCGCCGATCCGCAGCGATCGAAGGGGCTGCTCTACGCGATCGTGCCGCGCCACCACCACATCACGCTCGCGAAGGTGCTGCTGCAGCTCAAGGTCATCGTCGGTGGCTACATGCGCGGCCAGCTGATCACGTCCCTGTGTATCGGCGTGTTCGTGTTCGTGTTGCTGGTGTGCTTCGGCGTCGACGATGCGCTGCCGATCGCGCTGTTCGCCGCGCTCACCGACATCATCCCGTTCGTCGGCGGCTACGTCGCGAGCGCGCCGGTGATCGCGTCGGTGTCGAGCACCGGCACGACCTCGGTGCTCATCGTCGCGATCATCATGGTCCTCTACCAGGAGTTCGAGAGTCGCATCCTCGTGCCGCGCGTCTACGGGCGCGTGCTGCAGCTGCCACCCGCGGTCGTGCTGGTCGCGCTGCTGGTCGGCGGCACGCTCGCCGGGATCGTCGGCGCACTGCTCGCGCTGCCGATCGCCGCGGGCCTGCAGATGCTGGTGCGCGAGCTCCACGTCGATCTCCCGGGCGAGGTCGCGCCGGCCCAGGACGCGCGCGCACGCGACGAGCGCGCCAAGGATCTCTACGAGCAACTGACCGAGAACATCCCGGCCGCAGATGCCGGCGCGATCGCCGACAACCTCGCGCAGATCAGCAACGCGAAGCCGTCAGCGTAGCGCCGCGCCGTCGACGACACGGTTCGCCTCGGCCTCGGCGCCGATCCGGATCAGCGCCGACGCGAGGACCTCGGGAGTCGTCGAGCGATACTTCGCGCGCAGGCCCTTGCCGCCGAACACGCCCGCGACCGCGAGCAGGCCATCGCCGACCACCGCCGCGGCACGCTCGCCGGTGCGCGCGTCGTCGCGTTCGCCGGTGATGATCGCCGGCCGCGCGATGATCCACGGCAGGCCCGAATCGCGAACCGCGTCCTCGGCCTTGCCGCGTGCGGCGAGATACGCCGAGCCCGCGTCGGCCTTGGCGCCGAGGCTCGACAGGTAGATCACGCGCGGCTTTTGCTCCGACGCGACCGCCGCGCCGACCGCGATCTTCGTGAGCCCGAGATCGACGGCCTCGTAGATGTCGCCGGCGACCGCGTCGGCCTTGGCCTTGCCGCGCGTCGTCCCGATCAGCACGAACACCTGGGTCACGGCGAGCGCGCGAAACCGCGCGGCGAGCTGCGCGGTGTCCCACGGCGTGGCGTCGACCTCGGCACCGAGCGCGCCGAACTTGGTCCGCCACTCGGCGAGCTGCTTCGAGTCGGGGCGCACGTGCGCGACCGGCGTTTGGCCCCGCACGCAGAGCTGGCGCACGACCTCGCGGCCGACGAACCCGGTCGCCCCGAGGACGAAGTAGCTCACAGCTTGGCGAGCGCGGCTTGCATGCGCGCCTTCAGCGGCTCGACGACGGTCGGGTCCTTGATGTCGATCACCGGCTCGGTGTCGTACTGCTCGTAGAACACGCTGTCCTTGGCATCTGCGGGCACGCCGAGGGCCTCGCGGATGCGCTTGAAGTCGGGGATGAACCCGCGATCGATCAGCGGGATGATCGTCCCGGTGATCGTGCCGGTCAGGCCGCAGATGTAGATCACGACGTTCTTCGGCGTGAAGCCGCCGACCGGCAGCCCGAGGCGCTTCTCGAGATCGTCGAGGCGGGCGCCGTCAAAGAAGGCCTCGACGCGGCCGGTATCGCCGGTCCACCCGGTGTCCTTGGGTCGGCTCACCGAGCCCCAGTACTTGAGCCCGTGGGTCTCGGCCAGGCCCATCAGCTCGTCGCGATAGCCGAGATCGGCCGGGTACGACGCGCCGTGCAAGAGGACCCACTTCGACAGATCGGCCTTCGGATCGCGGCGCAGCTCGCTGCGCACCATCGAGACGAACGGCGCCGAGCCGGTGCCGGCGGCGACCATCACGCGGATGCGCGGATCGTCGAGCCCGACCGTGTCCTTCACGGTGAACACCCCGGCGGCGACCGGACGCATGTACATGCGGTCGCCGTTCTTGAGCTTCCACAACAGGTGGGTGAGGGGGTTCTCGGACTCCGGCTTGCTGACGAAGCGGACGTAGAACTCGGTCGGGCCACTATCCTCGGGTGCCGACGCGATCGACATCGAGCGCCGCACCGAGCCGAGCTCCGGCTTCTCGGCGTTGTTCATGCCGAGGACGCAGTACTGGCCGGGGACGAACCAGGGCGACTGCGTGGGCTGCTGGTCGGGCTGGACCCGAAACAGCGTGAGCGCATCGGTGACGTCGATGCGCTCGACCAGCGTCGCGTTGTATTCGAGAGCTTTGGCCATCGAGTTCCGACGCTAACACGAGTTTTCAGAGCGACGCGGCTCGCGTGCCCGGGAGTCGCGGCGCGTCGCGCGACTAGGACTGCTTCAGGATCAGCGCGCGAAACTCGTGCGGCACGAGGCCCATCAGGCGGTCCTCGATGCGATCCCAGCGCAGCTCGCCGACGTTCGCGAGGTCGAGCTTGCCGTCGACCGCGGCGTCGAGCAGCGCCGGCGTGTAGCCGAGCTTGGCGAGCTCGAGCCCCTCGGCCTCGCACAGCGCGTGGAGCGCGCGGAAGTGGCTGCGCGTCGTCGCGAGCCCCCGGAGCGTGCGGTCCATGTCGACGAAGTCGATCACGAACTCGACCTTGGCCTCGAGGTCCAGCGCGCGCGCGAGCTGTACGAGCTGCCCGAAGTGGGTCGACAGCTCCGGGTGATCGAGGTGAGTCGACAGCTTCGGCCACGCACCGTTGTCGCCGAACTCGGTGACCAGCGCGCCGCCGCCCGGCGCGAGCCAGGTCGCGATCCGCGCGATCAACTCGAACGCGCCGGTCTGGAGGTAGAACGGCTCGGGCGCATCGGCGAGCTGGACGCCGTGATCGGCGGCGAGCTGCCCACCCTTGCCGAGCGCACGCAGGCGCGAGAGATCGACCTCGCCGGTGCCGTCGATCGAGAGCCCGAGCTCGGGGCGGCAGAGGTGCTTCGCGGGGAGGTCGCCGCACATCTCGTTCGCGATCACGAGATCGAACGCGTGCTCGGGGAGCTCGACCGCGAGCACGTCGCCCATCACCCAGGTTGCCTCGTTGCCGATCATGCGCTGCTGCGCGGCGGCGAGCGCCGGCGCGAGCTCGACGATCGTGTAGCTGACCTCGTGGCCCGCGTCGCGCAAGCGCGCGAGCACGTCGCGCGCGACGTAGCCGAGCCCGGCCCCGATCTCGAGCACGCGCAACGGGCCGGCCTTGATCAGCCCGCGTTGCTCGAGCGCGTCGACGATCGCCTGGCCGTACGTGCGCCCGGCGAGCGCCGGGTGCGGCACGCGAAACAGGTGGGAGAGCGTGGTCTCCAGGTGATCGAACTGCGCATCGGCATCGACGATCGTGGCCTGGTGATAGGCCGACAGATCGGGTGCGGCGGGCACCGGCTCGCCGACCTTCCACGGACGATACGGCATCGTCGAGGTCAGGTACGGCGGCGCCATCCCGGGCCGCTTGGCGTACATCGACCACGGCATCATCGTGAGCTTCAGCGCCTGGACGTCGCTGTGCACGAGGCGGCGGACCAGCGCGGCGAGCTTGCCGGCATCGAATCGCGGACGAAGCTCTGACAGCCGCTTCTCGCCGTCGAACGCGTCCCACATCTGCGTCTCGTCGACATCGAGCAGGATCTGCGTGATCGGCCGCTCGCCCCACGCGGTCCACAGCGTCAGGCGCTCGCCGCGGCGCTGCCAGATGTTCCACTTGCCCTTCAGCGGGACGAACGCCCAGATCATGTCGAGCTCGTCCTCGTCGAGATCGACGAGCACCGCGTGCGCGTGCAGCACGTCGACGAACCCGCGCGGCTCGGCGTCCTCGAACCGACCGCGGTAGCGCTCGACGACCTGCTCGGTGTCGGCGCCGTCGCCGAACGCCTCGATCATCTCGGCGATGTCGGCGCTCATCTCCATCAAGTAGCCGTAGAGATCGTGGAACAGATAGACCGCACCCATGTGCGCGAACCACGACAGGTGGCGCGAGCGGCGGAGCTTGGCAGGTGCGGGTGGCGGAGCAGGAGCGACCATAAGTTCGCCCGTAACGTATGCTCGCCGCGCGATGCCCGTCTATCTGTTCGAAACCGAAGAACACGCCGCCATCCGTGCCACGGTGCGCAAGTTCGCCCTGGCACACATCGCCGACCACGGCGCCGACTGGGAGGAGAACGAGGAGTTTCCCGTCGAGCTCTACCGGACAGCGTGCGCGGCGAGCGTGACCGGCATCGGCTATCCCGAGGCGCTCGGCGGGCAGGGCGGCGACCTCGGCCACGTGCTGGTCGCCTCGGAGGAGCTGATCCTCGCCGGTCGCTCGGTCGGCACCGTCGTCGGGCTCGGCAGCCACGGCATCGCGCTGCCGCCGATCGTGCGCTTCGGGACGCCCGAGCAACAGGCGCGCTTCGTGACGCCGTGCCTGCGCGACGGCAAGATCGCGGCGCTCGCGGTGACCGAGCCGGGTGGTGGCAGCGACGTCGCCGCGCTGACGACGCGCGCCGAGCGCGACGGCGATCACTACGTCGTCACCGGCGCGAAGACGTTCATCACGTCGGGCGCGCGGGCGGACTTCGTGACCTGCGCGGTGCGCACCGGTGGCCCGGGTCACGGCGGCATCTCGCTGGTGATGATCGAGCGCGGGATGCCGGGCTTCTCGGTCGGCAAGAAGCTCAAGAAGACCGGCTGGTGGGCGAGCGACACCGCCGAGCTTCACTTCGACGGCGTGCGCGTGCCGGTCGCGAACCGGATCGGCGCGGAGCACGGCGCGTTCCCGATGATCATGATGAACTTCGCCGGCGAGCGGCTGATGCTGGCCTCGCAGTGCGTCGCGATCGCCGAGCTCGCGTATCGCGAGGCGATCGCGTACGCGCGCACGCGCCAGGCGTTCGGCAAGGCGCTGACCGGGTTCCAGGTCACGCGCCACAAGCTCGCCGACATGGCGAGCCGGATCGCGGCGGCGCGCGCGCTGACCGGCGAGGCGATCACGCGCGTCCTGCGCGGCGAGCCGAGCCCGGGCCTCGCGGCGATGGCCAAGAACACCGCGACCGACGCCTGCAGCTTCGTGTGCGACGCGGCGGTCCAGATCCACGGCGGCTACGGCTACATGCGCGAGACGCTCGTCGAGCGGCTCTACCGCGACGCGCGCCTCTATCCGATCGGCGGCGGCACGCGCGAGATCATGAACGAGGTGATCGCGAAGACCGAGGGCTACTGAGGGTTCCACCGCACGTGGAAGTGATCGCCGTGCGCGGGCCAGTGGCGCACGATGCCGACGAGCGTGTCCTTGCCGCGCGGATACTGGAACACGCGAGCGAGCTCGTCCTTGCTCGTGCCGTGCTGGAGCGCGTAGCGGTAGAGCCGCGCCTGGACGTCGTAGTCGAGGAAGATCATCTGCACCGTGCTCGCCGGGCCGGTGAACGCGACGAGCAGCGCCCAGTTCGCCTCGAGATCGAAGTCGGGGTTCGCGGCGACGAACGCGGCCGGATATCCGGCGGGCACCTTGGTGAAGTAGAAGCCGACGTCGACGTCGAGCCCCGACTGATGCGACAGGTGATCGGCGAGCTTGCCACCGTGCTCGGCCGACAGGTCACCGATCGCGAGCGGGTGGACGTCGTGAAGGCGCGCGCGGACCTCGCCGATCGCGGCGCGCAGCTGGTCGACGACGTGGCCGGTGCCGTACGCGTGCGTCGGTCGACGGATCGCGTACGCGTCGCTCGTCGGTAGCGCACGCCCGCCGCGGAGTTGACCGTGCCACGGCTCGCCGAGCGAGCGTGACGGATCGGGCGCGGTCGCGATCGGCGCGGTCCCGTCGATCACCGCGAGCGCGGCGCGGGCCTTCATCGTCGCGTCGTCCTCGGCATCGTCGGGTGCGCGCTGGGGGCGCTGGGCCGCCCGCGCCCGGATCGACTTGCCGCAGGCCGGGATCTCGACGCGGGTGAACGGTGGCACCAGCGGATTGTCGAGGTGGTTGTATTGCAGGAGCTCGGCGGTCGAGCAGTGGAACGCCTCCGCCACGTGCTCCAGCGTCTCGCCGCGCTGGACGATGTAGGGCTCGGCGCGCGCGAGCCCGGACACCGCGACCAGCGCGGCGGTGGTGGCGATCAGGGCGCGCATCGCGAAATGATCCCAGGGATCGGCGGTCGGGGCAAAGAACCGCGATCCCGAGCGTGGTGGTGGCTCAGGCCGGCTGAATCTCGGCGAGGACCTTCTCGAGATCCTCGGCCGTGATCCGCGAGTTCTTGGTCACGCCCGCGACCAGCTCCTCGAGCGAGCCGCCGACGTTCTCGAGGTTCTCGACGACGCACTTGGGGTGCATGTAGCCGGCGCCCCGGGTCACCATCGCGCCGGTGTCGATCTCGCGCTCGACCGCGACGCGGAACGTGTCCTTGGCGATCGCCTCCTCGCACTGCATGCACTTCGCGCGGCCGGTCGGCGCGCGGTCGGCGTACGGGAACCCGGCGGGCTTGGCGCCGCCCTTCTTGATCGACTCGGCGATCTTGGCGTCGAGCGCCTCGCGATCGGGGACCTCGCCCTCGTAGGTCGCCAGAGCGTCCTTCAGATCACCCGCCAGCTTGCCGGCGGCGCACGGGAGGTGGTGCCACTGCATGCTGGGGGTGTCGCTGAACTGCGTCGTCACCTCGACGCCGAGCCGCAGCTCGCCCTTCGCGATCGTCTTCTTGCACGTCCGGCAGCTCGCCCGACCCGACTTCGCTTCTTCGATGATGTTCGACATCGCGGGCGAAGATAACCGGATTTCGATATCGTGCGCGCGTGCAACCGTATCCGGTGATCGCGACCAAGGCGGATCCCAAGTCGGACGACTACCGCGCGAATCGTGCCACCAACACCGCGGCGATCGAGAAGCTGCGCGCGTCGTTGCAGAAGGCCACGGTCGGCGGCGGGGACAAGTACGTCGCGCGCCACAAGGCGGCCGGCAAGCTCCTGCCGCGCGAGCGCATCGAGCTCGTCCTCGACCGCGACTCGTACTTCCTCGAGCTCTGCCCGCTCGCCGGCTGGGAGGTCCCGGGACACACGCCGGGCGCCGGCATCGTCGGCGGGATCGGCAAGGTGTCCGGCGTCGAGTGCGTGATCACCGCGAGCGAGTCGACCGTCAAGGGCGGCGCGATCAGCGAGATGACCGCCTGGAAGTCGGGCCGGCTATCCGACATCGCCGAGCAGAACCGGATGCCGTCGATCTCGATGATCGAGAGCGCCGGTGCCGATCTGCCGAACCAGTCGAAGATCTTCGTGCCGGGCGGGCGCGGGTTTCGCGACCTCACGCGGCGCAGCGAGCAGCGGATCCCGACGATCTGCCTCGTGTTCGGCAGCTCGACCGCGGGCGGCGCGTACTTCCCGGGGATGAGCGACTACGTCGTCATGGTCGAGAAGCAGGCGCAGGTCTACCTCGCTGGCCCGCCGCTCGTGAAGATGGCGACCGGCGAGGACACCGATCACGAGGAGCTCGGCGGCGCCGAGATGCACGCCCGGATCTCCGGCGTCGCGGACTACCTCGCGCGCGACGAGCACGACGCGATCCGGCTCGGGCGCGAGATCGTGGCTCACCTCGACTGGAAGAAGCGCGCGCACGCGACCGCCCGGGTGATCGAGCCGCCGCGGTTCGATCCCGAGGAGCTCCTGGGCATCGTGTCGCCCGATATCAAGGTGCCGTTCGATCAGCGCGAGGTGATCGCGCGTATCGTCGATGGCTCGCGGTTCTCCGAGTTCAAGCCGCTGTACGGCAAGACGCTGATCTGCGGCTGGGCCCACATCGACGGCTTCCCGGTCGGGATCCTCGCGAACAACGGCATCCTGTTCTCCGAGGCGGCGCAGAAGGGCGCCCAGTTCATCGAGCTGTGCAACTCGAGCGACATCCCGCTCGTGTTCCTGCAGAACATCACCGGCTTCATGGTCGGCAAGAAGTACGAGCAGGAAGGCATCATCAAGCACGGTGCCAAGCTGATCAACGCGGTGTCGAACTCGACGGTGCCGGCGATCACCATCATGACGGGCGCGAGCTACGGCGCCGGCAACTACGCGATGTGCGGCCGCGCCTACGCGCCGCGCTTCCTGTTCACCTGGCCGAACCATCGCATCGCGGTGATGGGCGGCAAGCAGCTCGCCGGCGTGCTCGAGATCATCCAGCGCGACGCCGCGACCAAGCGGGGCGAGACCATCGACGAGCAGAAGCTCGCGTTCGGCAAGGCGATGGTCGAGGCGCAGATCGACAAGGAGAGCGACCCGTACTTCGCGACCGCGCGATTGTGGGACGACGGCATCATCGATCCGCGCGACACCCGCACGGTGATCTCAATCGCGCTGTCGGCCGCGTACACCGCGCCGGTGCAAGGAACGACGTCGTGGGGAGTCTTCAGGCACTGACATGAGCAACATCGATCCAACCACTGCTGCGGGCCGGGGCAACATCGACAAGGTTCTGGTCGCGAACCGCGGCGAGATCGCCCTCCGCGTGATGCGCACGTGTCGCGCGATGGGCATCGCGACCGTCGCGGTGTACTCGGACGCCGACGCGCACGCGCCGTTCGTCAGGTTCGCCGACGAGGCGGTCCGCATCGGGCCATCGCCGGCGCGCGAGTCGTACCTCGTGATCAACGCGCTGCTCGACGCGGCGCGCGTGACCGGCGCGACCGCGATCCATCCGGGCTACGGCTTCCTGTCGGAGAACGCCGCGTTCTCCGAGGCGGTCACCGACGCCGGGCTGGTGTTCATCGGGCCGTCGGCCGCGGTGATCGGCAAGCTCGGCAGCAAGCAGGGCGCGAAGCGGATCGCCGAGGCGGCCGGCGTGCCGATCGTGCCCGGCTATCACGGCGACGATCAGTCGGCGCTGGTCGAGCGGGCGCGCGAGATCGGGTTCCCGGTGCTGGTCAAGGCGAGTGCCGGCGGCGGCGGCAAGGGCATGCGCGTCGTGCGCGCCGACGGCGAGCTCGCCGACGCGATCGAGCGCGCGCGGAGCGAGGCGGCCGCGGCGTTCGGCGACGGCACGCTGCTGCTCGAGCGCTACGTCGATCGGCCGCGCCACATCGAGATCCAGATCCTCGGCGATTCGCACGGCACCGTCGTGCACCTGCACGAGCGCGAGTGCTCGATCCAGCGTCGCCACCAGAAGGTGATCGAGGAGTCGCCGTCGATGGCGATCGATCCGGCGCGCCGCGCCGAGATGGGCCACGCCGCCGAGGAGCTCGCGCGCGCGGTCGGTTACGTCGGGGCCGGCACGGTCGAGTTCATCGCCGATCAGGCCGGCAAGTTCTACTTCCTCGAGGTCAACACGCGCCTGCAGGTCGAGCACCCGGTGACCGAGCTGGTCACCGGTCTCGATCTCGTGCGCGAGCAGATCCGGATCGCGCGCGGCGAGAAGCTCGGCTACACGGTCGCGCCGCCGCAGCGCGGCTGGGCGATCGAGGTCCGGCTGTGCGCCGAGGACGCCGACCGCGACTACCTGCCGACGACCGGCACGCTGCTCGCGGTCGACGTGCCGGACACCGTGCGCGCCGACGTCGGCGTCGCCGCCGGCAGCGAGATCGGGATCCACTACGACTCGATGCTCGGCAAGATCATCGCGCACGCCGAGACCCGCGACGACGCCGCGCGGATCCTGCGCCGCGCGCTCGAGCTCGCCTGGGTGCCCGGGCTGGTGACCAACCGCGAGCAGCTCGCGCGCATCCTGGCGCACCCGGCGTTCCTCGCCGGCGAGCTCGACACCCACTTCCTCGAGCGCCACGCCGGCGAGCTCGCCGCGCGCCCGCCGGGACTCGATCGGCTGCGCGTCGCGGCGATCGCGGCGACGCTCGCCGAGATCGATCGCCGCCGCGTCACCGGCACGCCGCACACGCCGATCGCGTGGCGCAACGTGCAGTTCGCCGACCAGCCGGTGACCTACCGGCTCGGCGACGCCGAGATCCCGATCGGCTATCACTCCGAAGGCGACACCCTCGTGTTCGCGATCGGCGGCAAGTCGACGCGCGTCGCGTCCTACGGGCTCGACGGCGATCGGCTGTGGTTCGTCGAGCACGGCCAGCATCGCCGCACCGCGCGCGTCGCGGTCGCGAACGGCAAGCACTGGGTCCTGTCGGAGGGCGTGATGCTCGCGCTCGTCGAGGACGCGCGGTTCCCCGAGTCGACCGCCGGGGCCGTCGTTGGTGGTCTCGTCGCGCCGATGCCGGGCAAGGTGTTGAAGGTGCTGGTGACCGTGGGCCAGGAGGTCGCGGCGGGCGCGGCACTCGTGGTGCTCGAGGCGATGAAGATGGAGCACACCGTGCGCTCGTCGCTCGTCGGCGTCGTGACGGTGCTGCACGTCGCGGTCGGCGATCAGGTCGACGGCGACCAGGTCCTCGCCGTCGTGACGCCCGCGTGATCGCACGCGCGACCGCGATCGCGGTCGCGCTCGCGGCGTGCACGCCGCATCCGACCGAGCCGATCGCGAAGCGCGTGGCGATCGTCGACGCCGCGCCCAGCGAAGCGGCGCCGCCGGGGTTGCGCTTGCCCGACGGGATCGAGCCGCTCGGCTACGACCTCAGGCTCGCGCTCGATCCAGACAGCGCGCGATTCCGCGGGGAGGTCACGATCCGTGTACGGCTCGCGACGCCGGCGAGCGCCGTGTGGCTGCACGCGGTCGGACTCGACATCGCCAGCGCCACGTTCACCGTGGGTGGCGCGACGGCGGCGCTCGCGCCCGTCAAGGCGACCGGCGACGAGACCCGCGGCTGGACCTTCGGCCGGACGTTGCCGGCGGGCGAGATCGCGCTCGCGTTTCGCTACGCCGGCGATGTCGGCACGGTCGAGGAGGGCCTGTTCCGCGAGAAGAACCTCGCGGGCGAGTGGTTCCTCTACTCGCAGTCCGAGTCGGTGTTCGCGCGCAAGATCCTGCCGTGCTTCGACGAGCCGCGCTGGAAGGTGCCGTGGCGGGTCACGCTCGACGTGGGGAGCCACCTCGTCGCGGTGGCGAACGCCGCCGAGAGCTCGCGCGAGCCGCTCGACAACGGCCGCGTCGCGGTGCACTTCGCCGAGACGCCGCCGATGCCGAGCTACCTGCTCGCGGTCGCCGTCGGCGGGTTCACGGTGATCGACGGCGGCACGGTCGGCGCGCAGCACGTGCCGTTCCGCATCATCATCCCGACGAGCGACTCGTCCCCGAAGATCCCGTACGTGATCGACAAGACGCAGCGGCTGGTCACCGAGCTCGAGGCGTACTTCGACTCGCCGCTGCCGTGGCCGAAGCTCGATCTGCTCTCGGTGCCGCATCTGTTCGGCGCGATGGAGAACCCCGGGCTCATCACGTTCGATCGGGTCTACCTGCTCGACGCGTCGACCGATCGCCAGAGCTTCATCTTCGTCGCCGGGCACGAGCTCGCGCACCTGTGGTTCGGCGACTGGGTCACGTTCGCGTGGTGGGACGACCTGTGGCTCGCCGAGAGCCTCGCGTCGTGGCTCGGCGACAAGGTCGCGATCGCGAGCGGCGGCGATGCCGGCGGCCGGCGCGACGGTCAGCTGAGTCGCGCGTTCGAAGCCGACGACGACGTCGACGCGCGCCCGCTTCGCCGCGCGATCGCGAACAGCCACGATCCCGAGACCGCGTTCGATGCGATCGCGTACGACAAGGGTCAGGCGGTGCTCGCGATGTTCGAGCACCTGGCCGGCGCGCCGACGTTTCGTGCCGCGATCCGCAGCTACATCGACGCCCATCGCGGCGGTCTCGCGACCAGTGCCGACCTGGTCGCCGCGCTGGCCAAGGAGTCCAGCGCCGAGGTCGGGGACGCGCTGACCGCGGTGATCGACCGGCCGGGCGCGTCGGTGCTCGCGCTCGCGTGCAGCGGTGGCGCCCTCGTCGGCACCATGCGCGGCGCGCCGGTCCCCGCGTGCGTGCGCGTACCGGGCGCCAAGGAGCGCTGCGCCGTCGTCGGGGCCGCGCCGCACCAGTTCGCCGCGACCTGCCCGCCGTGGGCGATCGGCAACGCCGGCGCCGTCGGCTACTACCACGTCGCGCTCGGGCCGCTCGATCCGCCACTGCGCGAGCGCACGCGCGACGAGCTGGTCGCGCGCGGTGACGATGTCGTCGCGGCGCTCGCGCGCGGCGAGCTCGCATCGCCGGCCGCGCTCGCCGAGCTCGACGCGCTCGCCGGCAAGGGCTCACCCGGACGGCTCGCCGCGTTCGCGATCGCGAGCGCGCTCGATCGGTTCGTCGACGACGCGCGGCGGCCGGCGTGGGGCGCGTGGCTCGGCGCGCGTTTCGCGGCGACGTTCGGCGCGACGGCGGACACCGACGAGCGCGTGCGCGAGGCGCTGCTCGATCTCGGGATGGCGCCACCCGCCGCGATCGCGAAGGCGGGCCGCGCGAAGCTCGCGCGCGATGTCGCCGAGCTCGGCAAGCATCCCTCGGTCGACCGCATGCTGGTCGTGCTCGGGCCCGACCTCGCGCTCGGCGGCTCGCTCGATCCGCACGTGCTCGACGGCCTGCGCCGCGCGCTCGCGAAGGGCACGCGCGAGGTCGCGTTTCGCGCGCTCGCCCACGCGCCGGTCGCGCTCGCCGGCGACCTGGTCGCCATCGCGCTCGCCGATCCACCCGAGGTCGCGCCGGTCATCGCGCTGATCGAGCGCAGCGCGACCCGCGCGACGGCATGGCGCGCGCTCCTGCCGCGGGTCGGCGAGCTCGCCGCGAAGCTCGAGCCCGACGACCTGGTCGGGCTGATCGAGACGGTCGGCGCGTTGTGCTTGCCGGGATCGCACGCCGAGGTCGAGGCCGCGTTCCGCCCGGTCGTCGGCATCGCACCCGACGGTGCGCGGACGCTGGATCACGCGCTCGCGACGATCGATCGCTGCGTGAAACGCGCGGCGACCGCCGGTGTGAACTGGCCTTAGTCCGCAGTCCGGATTGGCCGGACCACACCAGGACCCCGTGTTAGGTTCGCCGCTCGCATGCAGGGGTCAGCGCTGACGTCCGACGTGGTGCGCCTCGTCGCCCGCGCCTGGCAGCTCGCCGATTCCGATCCAGACACCGCGCTCGGATCGGCACGCAAGGCAACCGAGACGATCTGCCTCCACGCCTACCTCGACACGATCGCGGTGGGCCAGGTCTCGCTCGCGACGATGATCGAGAAGCTGACGCGCGCGCAGACGCTGCCGCACCGGCTGGTCGCGCCGCTCGCGGCGATCCGCGACGCCGCACCCGAGACCGATGACGCGCCGATGGATGGCCGGGTCGTTCACACGTGCCTGGTCGCGCTCGACGAGGTCGTGCGGTGGTACTTCACGAGCTACCTGTCGCAGCCGGTGCCGCTCGAGCTCGCGACGCGCGAGGCAGCTCCGGTTCGCGCGGCCATGGCGGCGACGATCCGGACGCGCCCGATCGCGCTGTGTGCGAGCGCGCGCGCGACGTACGTCGGATCCGACGGCGGCGAATGGGCGACGGTGACGGCCGCGAACGAGCTCGGCGCGCTGCCGTCGACCGGGCCGTTCGGTGCCGCGGTCGTCGACGCGAGCGGCACGCTCACGGTCGCGTGCTGGGGCACGTCGGTGAAGCAGCTGCGGGACGCGGCGTGGTCCGAGATCGTGCTCGGCGCCCCGACGCTGGCGCTCGCCGACACCGCGCGCGGCCTGTTCGCCGGTGACGCCGACGGTGGCCTGACGATCGTGCCGACGACGTCGCGTATCCCGGTGCAGGAGCAGTCGCTCGGCGAGCCGGTCGTCGCGCTGCAGTCGACCGGCGACGCGATCGTCGCGCTCGGCACGTCGGGCAAGGTGACCGCGTGCGGCGCGACGCTCGTCGCGGTCGACACCTCGGCGATCGGGCGCGTCCACGCGCTGTTCCCGGGTGTGCGCACGGGTTCGGCGATCGTCGCCGGGACCGAGGGCTACGCGGTGCTCGTCACCGGCGATCGGGCCGCGCTCGCCGCGGTCGTCGTCGATGGACCGGCGCTCCGTGGGGTCGCGCCGTTTCACGATCGCGAGCGCGCGCTGATCTATGCCGACGGCGGCGACGCGTGGATCGCGGATGCCGGCCTCGCCCGCGTCGCGCGGCTGCGGGTGCGCGTCGTCGGGGCCGCGGCGACGCCGGACGGCACCGTGCTGGCGTGGACCGGCGACGGCGAGCTCCACGTCGTCGCGCACGACGGCGCGATCCGGCGGATCGGCGAGCGCGACATCGTGCTCGCGGCGGCGGACCTCGAGCGCGCGGGTGGCTACATCGCGATCCACTGGAGCGCGAGCGACGGCGCGCGGGTCTCGCGTGGGCGGTCGGCGTGGACCTGAGCCGGATCGACTGGTCGGCCGCGGCGGTCGAGCTCGCCGACGAGCATCGCCGCACCAACGCGCCGCGCGCGCGCCGGACGCTCGCCGCCGTGTCGAGCCTGCGCGGCCGGTTCACCGACGAGTTCTCGATCGCCGCTGCGGCGACGACCGCCGCGATGAAGCTCGAGCCGCTCGATCCGATCCACGCGGTGCGCGACGCGCTCGTGCGGCTGCGGTTCGGCGATCCCGAGGCCGCGATCGCGCGGCTCGACGCGCTGCCCGAGCAGGTCGGCGACCTGCCGCTCGTGCTCGTCGTCAAGGCACTCGCGGCCGCGCGCCGCGGCGAGCCGCGCACCGCGCGCAACATCGCCGACCGCGCGCTCCAGGTCGATCCGAAGAACGCCGCGGCGCGCTTCCTCTACACCGAGACCAACCTGGCCGCGGCGCAGAAGGGCGGGCTCGACAAGCTCGCCGAGCTGCCCAGGGGCGCGGCGCACGACGCCGCGTGGGCGGACCTGCTCGCGAAGCTCGCGATCCTGCGACCGGGCGATCTGCGCGCGGTCAACCAGCACCTCGGCACGATCACGAAGGGCTCGCGGGCCGAGGCGGTCGCGCGTACGGTCGCGGCGTGGGCCGCGATCGAGCCCGCGGCGGCCGCGCAGGAGCTGACCCGGGTGATCGGGACGCTCGCACGCGACTCGCGGGCCGAGCAGGTCGCGGTCGGCCTGTTCGTCGGCAAGCTCGGCGAGCCAATGGCCGCCGCGCGCGCGCTGCGCATCCTGCGCGACACCTATCCCGATCGCCCCGCGATCCGCCGTGCCCTCGCGGTCGTCTTGACCCGCGTCGCGGTCGTCGAGGCCGGCAACGAGAAGTTCGCGGCGGCGTTGCGCGCGGTGCAGATGTGCATCGAGCTCGAGCCGCACGAGGCGGTCCACTACCAGAACCGCGCCGCGCTGTTCACGTTGATGGGCGAGCACGACGCCGCCCTCGACGCGTGGGCCGAGCTCGATCGGCACCACTACCGGCTCGCGCTGGTCGGGCGGATCGACGCCCGGTCCGCGATGCGCTACGCGGCGCCGCACCGGATGTTCTCGCAGGCCGCGCGGCTCGCGCCGTTCCCGAGGCGCGATGGCGTGTTCGTCCTCGAGGAGTCGAAGTCGGGCGCGATCGTCGAGCGGACGCTGTCGGTCAACCAGGAGTCGCTCGACAAGGATCCCGAGCAGCTCCGCCAGTGGCTGCACCACTCGCGCGCCGCGCTGACGTTCGGCTTCCTCGGCCTCGGCACCGCGCGCGATCGCGTGCTGCTCGCACCATCGACGCCGGGCGTCGCCGAGGCGCGCGCCGAGGGTGCGTGTGCGCTCGCGCAGTCGCTCGCCGTGCTCGTGCCCGAGGAGGGTCGCCGGCTCGCCGACAAGCTCGTCGTGCGCTTTCGCGCCGCGGCCGAGGGCGCGCCGATGCACTACGTGCCGGCCGAGCTCGACGCCGACGCCCTCGCGGTGCATCGCCACGCGGTCGAGCTCTACGCGGAGCTCGCGCTGATCTGCATCGAGTGGGAGCCCGATCCGGGCAAGCGCGGCACGTTCGACGAGGTGCTCGACAGCGTGCGCGCGGTGGCGCCGCTGTTCGACGAGCGCGTCCTCGAGGCGATGCTAAAGGATCGCGCCGATGATGCGCCGCCGCACGCGCTGCGGTTCTTCCAGCGCGTGATCCGCGGCGCGCTCGAGATCGACAGCCGCGAGCTCGCGCTCGACCAGCTGCAGAAGCAGCAGCTCGCCGGCTTCCTGATCGCACATCTGCGGACCAGCCTCGTGCAGCGGCGCTGGGACGAGGCCGAGGGCACCGTGTCGGCGCACGAGCTCGAACAGCTCGTCGAGCAGCTCGACATCGCGCGCAAGGACAACGCGCGCGTCGCGCGGCTCGAGTTCTGGGCCGCGCGCCTCGCGCTCGCCGGCGACTATCACGAGGACTGCGCCGCCGCGATCGCGCGGTTTCACGCGATCGTCGACGGCGATCACCCGATGCTCGGCTCGATCGAGAAGCTCCAACACGCACTCGACGAGCGCAAGAAGACCGGCAAGGGCAAGAAGCGCGACGGCACGTCGATCGCGGCGACCGGTCCGGGTGGTGACGCCAAGGATCTCGCCGCGCGCGAGGCCGAGCTCGAGACCCAGCCGACCTCGATGCACCTCTACGCCGAGCTGTGTCACGAGCTCGGCCTCGCGAACCGCTGGCGCGACGCGCACGCGTGGGCGGCCCGGGCGCTGGCGCGCTGCCTCACGCCCGCCGGTCAGGTTCGCGCCCGCGAGCTCGGTCTCGAGCTATCGGGGCTCGAGGCGCTCGCCGCCAAGGATCCGGGCGCGGTCGCCAGCTTCGTCGCCGGTGCGCGCGCGTCGGCGCTCGGCGCGCTCGAGCGGATCCCGTCGGGTGACTCCGGCCTCGAGTACGTCCGCGGCCTCGCGCTGCTCGCCGGCGATCGTCGCGCCGAGGCGCAAGAGGCATTCCGGACCGCGCTCGCGCGTTGCACGCGTGGCATCTACATGGCGGTCCTGCGCCCGCTCGCGACCGACATCGAGGCTGCCGTGCTCGACGCCGCGAAGCAGGAGGTCGACGCCGCGTGTGCCGAGGGCCGGTTCGCCGACGCGTTCGCGCGGCTCGCCGAGCGGATGGCGACGGTCGCGAAGCCCGAGCCGTACCTCATCGAGCTCGCGCGCACGCAGCTCGCCGCGATCCTGCCGACGCTCGGCACCGCGCAGCGCCCGGTCGCGCCGCCGCCGATCCGCACGAGCGCCGCGTGGCGCGCCGAGCTCGCGGCAACCGAGGCGCTCGATGCCTACGCGCGGACCCGCGCGCTCGTCGCGCTCGCGGCGCGCGTGCACGAGCCGTCGGTGCGCGACGCCGCGGCGCTCGGGCGCAAGCTCGACGATCTCGAAGACCAGCTCGCGATGGCCGCCGCGCTCGAGGAGTCCACGAAGCGCGCGACCGCGGGCGACCTCGTCGGCGCGTTGCACCAGCTCGCCGATCTCGGACCGGCCGGCGACCGCAGCGCGCGCGTGCTGCGCCAGCGCGCGATCGTGTTGTTGAAGCTCGAGCGCTACGACGAGGCCGACGCCGCGGTCCACAAGCTCGCCGACGTCCCCGAGCCGCTCGCGCGCGAGTTCGGCAAGCGCTATCCGAGCCTCGCGTTCCGCCAGCGCCTCGCGACCGCGACGAACCTGGTGCGCGCGAAGAACTTCCCCGGTGCGCGCGCGATGCTCGACGCTGCCAGGCCCGCAGGCGTCGACGCCGGGGCCCAGGAGCTCGAGCTCGCGTACACCCGCGCCTACTGCGCGGCCGCCGAGGGCTACAAGAAGGGCGAGGGCGGCGATCGCGAGGGTGCGCGCGTGTTGCTGTTCGAGGCGCTCCGGCACGTCGAGGCGCGACTCGAGCAGGCGCGCACGGAGCGCCACGAGCGCTTGCTCGAGCTCCACAAGAAGCTCGAGACCGACCTCGAACACGTGGAGTCGCGCTGATGGCCGGCCCCGCGCGACCACGACCCAAGACGCGCCTCGCGATCGATCCGGATAACGCGTACAGCAAGCTCGGCGCGTCGCCGCTCGCTTCGATCGACGAGCTCAAGCGCCTGCTGTCCGACAAGCGCGGCGCGGCGCTCGCGGCACGGCGCGCGAAGGGCCAGGCCGCGTCGGGCGACGAGGAGGCCACGATCATCGAGCTCCAGGCGATCGAGGCGCAGATCGGCGCGCCCGCCGCGCGCGCGGCCTACGATCGCGAGCACCCGCAGAACGCGCTGCTCACGGTGCAGCCCGCGCCGCGCGATCGCGCGTTCGAGCCGGCGCGCACCGCGAGCCTGGTCAGCGCCTGGCTGGTCGAGGAGCTCGGCCCCGACGCGATGATCCTGCACCCCGATTGTTACTGGCTCTGGCTACCGGGCGGCCTCGATGCCGAGGTCGCGGCTCAGCTGGCGCAGTACGCGACCACCACGACGGACGAGACCAAGTAAGGAGCAGCTCATGGCGGAATATCACAAGGTCATCGGCATCGATCTCGGCACGACGTACTCGGTCGTCGCCGCCTACAGCTACGCGAAGAGCGACGTCAAGGTGATCTCGAATCGCCAGAACGAGCCGACGACGCCGTCGGTCGTCTACATCGGGCCGACCGGTCAGGTCTCGGTCGGCAAGGCCGCGAAAGAGAAGATGTCGCGCGAGCCCGGTAACGTCATCTTCGAGGTCAAGCGGATCATGGGCGAGCGCAACCCGCTCGGCGGCAAGGCGATGGCGCGCGCCGGTGGTCGCGAGCTCGATCCCGAGTTCGTCTCGGCGTGCATCTTGAAGGAGCTCAAGGCCTGCGCCGAGAAGCTGATCGGCGAGCCGATCCACGACGCCGTGATCACCGTGCCGGCGTACTTCAAGGAGCCGCAGAAGAACGCGACGATCGAGGCCGCCAAGATCGCGCGCCTCAACCCGCTCGCGATCATCAACGAGCCGACCGCGGCCGCGATCGCGTACGGCCTCGACAAGGGCGAGCCGCAGACGTTCATCGTCTACGACTTCGGCGGCGGCACGTTCGATGTCTCGGTCGTCAAGATCGAGGACGAGCGCACCGCGACCGTGCTCGGCACCGGTGGTGACTCGCACCTCGGCGGCGGCGATGTCGACCAGCAGATCATCGACTGGGTGCTCCGCAAGATGCGCGACCAGCACGGCCGCGACTTCGCCCAGGACACCAAGCTGATCGGCAAGCTCCGGCTGCGCGCCGAGCAGGTCAAGATCAACCTGTGCAACGAGGGCAACGCGCAGGAGTTCGTGATCGAGAACCCGACGAACGGGATCGACGAGATCAACTACACGATCACGCCGAGCGAGTTCGAGAACATGGTGCGGCCGATCATCGAGAAGACGCTCCGCCAGGTCGACGTCGCGCTCGACAGCGCGATGAAGAACGCCAACCTGAAGCTCGACGAGGTCGACGCGTTCGTCTTGGTCGGTGGCAGCTCGAAGATTCCGGCGGTCGCGAAGGTGCTCAAGGAGCGCTACAAGAAGGCGGTCAAGAGCGACCTCAACCCCGACGAGATCGTCGCGATGGGCGCCGCGCGGTTCGCCGCGTCGTTCACGCCGTCGCTCGCGCCGGAGATCACCGACGAGGCGCCGCAGATCGACAGCGCGGCGCGGGTGTCGGGCGAGCTCGCGAACACGAACATCAAGGACGTGGTCTCGCACACGCTCGGCGTCGGCCTGATCGACGACATCTACGATCCGTTGATCCCGAAGGACCACGTGATCCCGCACCGCGTGACCCGCGGCGGCTACACGACGGCGCGCGACAACCAGACCAGCATCTACGTGCCGGTGTTCCAGGGCGACAACCCCAAGGCGAGCCAGAACTCGAAGATCGGGACGGTCGTGATCGACAACTTGGCGCCCGAGCCCAAGGGCAAGCACCAGTTCCAGATCACCTTCGCGCTCGATGCCAACGGCATCTTCGAGGGCTCGATCCTGCACGTGCAGAAGAACCAGATCACGCCGATCAAGCTCGATCGCGCCGACGTCGGCCTGCACCAGAAGAAGCGCGTCGAGCTCGCCGCGGTGCTCGACAGCGGCCAGCTGCCGGGCACGTCGGAGTCCGGGCCGAACCCGGCGCCGCCGAGCAGCGGTGGCGGTGGCGCGGCCGGCGATCCGGTCGACAGCCTCGTCCAGCAGGCGAGCGAGATCGTGCAGCAGCTGCCAGCCGACAAGCAGCGCGAGATGCTCGAGGCGATCCACAAGGTGGTCGCGGCACGCGCGAGCGGCGTCAACGTCGCGGGGGCGGTCGCGACGTTGACCGCGCTCGTCATGCGGAGCCGCAACTGAGCCACGCCCTCGCCACGCCCACGTCGGGAGACGCGCGCCTCGCGCTGCCGGTCGGCGAGCTCGTCGAGACCGCCGATCATCGCGTCCGGATCACGCTCGCGCTCAACGCGCGCACGCGCGGCCAGGCGCAGGCCGTCGTCGAGCGGCTGTCCGGCGTGGCGGCCGAGTACTTCTGGGTCCCGACGACGATCGACGAGCGCGGCGATGGCCTGGTGCTCGACTACGCGCTCGAGGAGCACGCGTCGCTGCCGTTCGCGGTCGCGCAGCCGCGCCTGAACAAGCAGCTCGCGGTGCACCTGCCGGAGATCGTCGGCATGGCGATCTACCTGGGGTCGTGCGCGAAGGTGCTCGATCAGACCGAGCTGCCGGCGGTGATCGCACCCGCGTACCTGCGCTACATGCCGGCGACCGGCGGCGCGTTCGGTGCGTGGCGGCTGATGGTCGTGCCGCACGTCGACGTCGCCCTCGCGGACTGGGCGAACAGCTCGCCCGACGCGTGGCGCTGGGTCTCGGCGCAGACGCTGCTCGGCAAGCCTGCGCACCCGGGTTACGCGGTCGGCGCTGCGCTGTACGCCGCGATCGCGGGCGACCTGTTCCCGGACGACCTGTCGACCAGCGAGCAGTTCCGTCGCCTGCTGCGCGGCCAGGTCGGCGCGCGCGACGTGCTCGAGCACGCGATCACGAACGCGCTGCCGCCGTCGTTCTCCGACGAGGGCGCCGCGCTCGCGACGTTGATCCGCGGCCTGTTGTCGCCGGCGCCGCCGGCCATGTGGTCGGCGCAGCTCGACGAGCTCGGCGGCGCGCTCGATCCGTATCGCACCGCGGTGCGCTGGGAGTACGAGGGTCGCGTCGACACCGCGCGCGGTATCCTCGAGCGCTTCGCGGCGACCGCACCGAAGGCGAACGTGCCGTGGGACGTGCTGTCGCGGCTCCGCGGCCTCGACCACGATCGCGCCGGCGCGCTCGACGCCGCGATCAGCGCGCTCGGCGGCGGTGACGGCCACGCGATCCGCGATCTCGCCGCGCAGGTCCGCAAGCTCGCGCACGAGGAGACGACCGATCAGGGCGAGGTTGCCACGCGCCGCGACATGATCGTCCGCGCGGTCGCCGCGGCGGACAAGCTCGGTGCCCAGCTCGGCGATACCGGGCGGCTTCACTTCGCGCACATCGAGGCGCGCTATCTCCAGCGCTGGGACGAGGCGCGCGCGCGGCTCGCGATCGTCGCGAAGGACCCGTGGGACAACATCCTGCGCCAGGCGATCCTCGCGCGCGTCCACGCCGCGAGCTCGGAGTGGGCGCACGTCGCCAAGCTGTGCAAGGAAGCGCGACTCGCGACCAAGGCGATGGAGCACGGTGGCGGCCAGCTCGGCGGCTACGTCGTCGCCTACCTCGATCACCTCGACGGCATCGCGCACTTCGGCGCGGTCGGCGTCTACGCGGATCCGCTGTACCTGGCCGACGCGTTCCAGCGCTTCGTCAGCTCGCTCGACGCCGCCCGCACGATCTGCGCGCCCGACGATCCGCTGATCGACGCGAACATCCTGTGGCTGTCGTGGATCGGCGCGATGGCCCACCAGATGAAAGTCCCCGACGCCAACACGATCCGGACCGGCGTCGAGGCCTATCTCGGCGCGCACGGGCTGGCGTCGCGGATCTCCGAAAAACAACGTCGAGAGGTGCCACCTCTCGTGTGGTACGACGCGAGCCGGCTGCTCGCACTGTCGGGAGCACCCTAGTCATGAGCACCATCATCATCTGGATCCTGGCTGCCGTCGGCATCGCGCAAGCGGTGCTCGCGACCCGCGCGTACCGGCTCGAGAAGCGCGAGGGCCTCGCGCGCTCGGGCCGACGGTTCGCGGCGACCACCGCGATCGCGGTCGCGCTCGTCGGGCTCGGCGTCGTCGCGACGCTGCGCGGCCGCGGCGGGTCGACCGAGACCCCGGTCGCCGAGGCGCCGAAGCACCACAGCGCCGACGAGCAGAAGCAGGTCGACGCCCTCAAGAAGGAGGTCGCAGAGCTCGCCGACAAGCTCGGCGCCAAGCAGGCGGAGCTCGACAAGCTCGACCCGCAGCCCAAGGTCGTCGTCGCGACCGAGGTTCCCGAGCCGTCGCCGTGGCCGCTCCTGGTCGCGGTCGCGCTCGTCGTGCTCGGCTTCGCGATGCTGTCGCTCGGCGATCTCGAGACGCTGCTTCCGAAGCGCCGCAAGAAGGGCGACGAGCCGGCCGCGGCGAGCCCGGATCCCGCGGACCCCGACAAGCCGCGCGACGAGCCGGCGACGTTGCCGGTGCTGACCGGCCACGCGACCGCCGGGCGGTGGAAGGCCGCGCTCGCGGTCGCCCACCGGATCCAGATCGAGCAGCTGCACAAGCTCGAGCGCCTCGACTACCTCTACCTCCGCGCGTACTGCGGCGCGAGCAGCATCGCCGCACCGGAGGACGGCAAGCCGATCGGGTCGGTCGAGCGCGACAAGGCCCTCGCGCTCGCGACCAGCGACCTCGATCGCCTGCTCGAGCTCGCGCCGAACATGGCGGAGGCTCGCTGGCTCGCCGGCTACGTCAAGGCGCTCGCCGGCACGTGGCAGGTCGCGCTCGATACGATGCGCACCGCGCGGCCCGAGCTCGGCACCGTGCGCGAGTTCGATCGCGACGAGAGCGTATGCCTGCTCGCGCTCGCCGAGGACAGGCTCGCGGCCGCCGACAACGATGGCGCGACGCGGCTGTTCGACGAGGTCACCAAGCTCGGCGTGTTGCACAACCAGATCCCGGTCGCGATGGTCACCCACCGCATCCTGACCGTGCGCGGCCACATCAAGGCCGGCAAGTTCACCGAGGCCGCCGACGGCATCGCGCGCATCCGCCAGGTCGAAGGCCTCGACGACGCCGCAGCGCGGGCGAGCGCCGCGGCGTGCGATGTCTACGACGTCGCGATCCAGTATCGCTCGGGGCAGCTCGAGCGCGCGCTCGAGGCGAACCAGGCGTTCTTCAAGCGCTGGCAGCCGGCGGACCTGCCGCCCGTCGAGGATCAGGTCGCCGACGAGTACCTGTTGCCGGCGATCGACAAGGACGCGCTGCCGCTGCCGGCCGATCTGTATCGTGGCCTGTACTTCCTCGAGGCCGTCGTGCGCGTCGACCTCGCGTCGCGCGCCGGCAAGCCGCTGACCGGCGACGTCGTCGATCAGATCGCGACCGCGCTCCTGCGCGCGCTGCAGTTCCAGCCGCGTCACCGCGAGTCGCTCGCCGCGCTCGCCGCGCTGTACCTCGCGTACCGCAAGGATCGCAGCGAGAAGGCGATCGCGTGGCTCGATGCCGCGCTCGTCATGGGCGTGCGCAGCGCGAAGGCGCACCAGCTGCTCGTCGAGGCGCGCCGCGCCGAGGTCGAGCGCAAGGAGCTGCTCGCGATGTTCCGCTCGGCGGCCGCCCGCTTCCTGTCGGATCCGGCGGTCGGCGTGCAGGTGCGTGCCGCGCTGATCGAGGAGCTCGGTCGGTTCGACGAGTTCCGGCCCGTCGTGCTCGACCTCCAGGACAGCGGGGCGCTCGACGCGCCGCCGATCGCGGAGGTCACGCTCGCCGGGATGCGCGAGCGCGCGGCGTTCGTCGGCGGGGTCGCCGGCGAGATCATCCGGCGCGGCGATCACGCCGCGGCCGAGAACCTCTCGGTGCTCCAGCGCGAGCTCGTGTCGCTGACGTCGAACGTCGAGACGTCGTCGACCCGGATCGCGCTGCTCGAGCGGCAGGTGATGGAACAACTCGGACGGATCGTGTTGAGGTAGCCATGGCCGACGACAACAGCCCCACCGACACCGGCAACGCGATGCGCAAGAAGCTGCTCGCGAAGCTGCCGCCGCTCGAGTACCACGGCAAGTCCGTGCTCGCCGCGCTCGAGCTCGACGAGGACAGCGATCTGCGAGGCGCGGTCGAGCTCGACGTCGACGCGTTCCTGACCCCGCTCGAGGCGACGACGAGGCGCCGGTAGTGAGCGAGCAGCCGGCGATCCTCGCGTGCGACAACTGCGGCAGCGGCTTCGATGCCGGCGCCGCGACGTGTCCGTTCTGTCGCTCGCCGCGCGGCATCGGCGGGCTCGCGCGGATGCCGAACCTCGACGACCTGCTGTCGCGCGACGTCACCGAGAACCTCCTGGCGCGCGCCGACCACGGCCTCGAGGATCTGCTCGCGCGCGACCTCGCCGGGCCACTCGCGCCGAGCGAGCTGCGCGACGCGCTGGTGCGGATCGACGAGCGCAGCGATCCGAGCGTCGCGGACTTCGAGAATTCGCTGGCGCGCGACGCGGCGATCGCGCTCGACGGCATCTCGCTCGCCGAGCTCGTCGACCTGCGCGGCGACGACATGAAGATCGTCAAGCGCGGCCTCACGCTCCTCAAGAATCGCCGGTGGCCCGAGGCGGTCGAGTGGTTCACGCTCAACCGCGAGGCGCTCGACCCGGCACGCGATCGACTGCAGCTACTGCTCCTCCTCATGGAGGCGTTCACCTGGCGGCTCGCCGGGGACCACCGGCGGGCGGCCGAGGTCAATCAACGGATCAACGCGCACCCGCTCTATCGGCGGATGCGGGGGCTGGAACGAAAGTGAGGAAGACCATGAGACGACTTCTACCGGTGGCGCTGCTGCTCGCGCCTCACCTCGCGCGCGCGAACCCGATCTGGGCCCAGGAGCTCGACCCGTCGACGGTCGCGAGCGGCAAGGCCGAGATCGTGAAGCTCTTGCAGCAGGAGGGCGAGGACCTCGAGCTCGCCGATGTCCGCCTGAAGTTCGACGTGTTGTCGACCTCGGACGACACCGGCTGCCCGGGCCTCGACGTCGAGGTGTTCAACGCGATGGACCACACCGCGTGGGCCGTCGAGGTCACCCTCAACCAGAAGCTCGGCGCCAAGAAGCGGAGCGACATCATCCACCTGCCGTATCTACCCGCGAAGACGCAGGTCAAGGTGACGGTCGAGTGCGTCGAGAACTACACGACCCGCTACAGCTACTCGTACAGCTCCAACAGCGATCCGATCGACTTCGACTACAGCGCGAAGTCGGTGCGCACGTTGCCCGAGGCGATGAAGGCGATGATCGACACCAAGGCCGACGCGAGCCTCGAGTCGATCACGATCACGCCGAAGCCGAGCAACCAGACGCTGATGGAGCAGGCCCTGGCGATCAACGATCGCCAGATGGCGCACGAGCTGGTGACCGCGATCGCGTCGACCGGCATCGGCGCCAAGGAGCTCGGCGTCGCGCTCGCCAAGAAGGGCGCGCTCGCCGGGCCGAACCTGCTCGCCGAGGAGGTCGCGGGCTCGCTCGCGAAGCTGCCCGCGGCACAGCAAGCCAAGCTCGCGCGCGTGCTGCTCGCCTCGCCGCAGGCGACCCAGTGGGCCGACAGGCTCGGGCCGCTGCTCGACACCAAGCTGTGCAGCGGCGCGCGCCCCGACGTCGTCGCGCTGTGGATGATGGCGCAGACGCCTGGGGGCATCCCGGTCGACGAGCTGCGCGCCAAGGTTGCGGCGAAGTGCACGCTCCTGCCGTCCGATGGCGCCGCGCTGGTCACCGCGCTCGAGGGCGCTCCGATGTACGCGAGCGCGCTCGACAAGGTCGATGCACCGATGTTCGCGAGCGTCGTCGCCGCGTGGAGAGCGTCGAAGGCGCCGGTGTCGTACTCGCTGCCGGGCTTCCTCGCGACGACCGGCGACACCGCGCGATTCGACACCGCGGCGGCGCTCGTGTCGGACAAGCAGGTGTTCGCGACGATCGTGGCGATGGCGCAGGGCGAGCCGACCGACGTGGCCGAGAAGTCCGAGGCCTCGGCGCACCGCGCGGCGTGGATGGCCAAGGCCGCGACCAAGCTCGGGCTCGACGACCAGGACGACCTCGTGCGCGACCTGTTCGGCAAGCTCGTCGACGGGCGCGTCAAGGATCCGGCGATGCGCAAGGCCGTTCGCGAGCTTCGCGACCTCCAGCCCGCCGCCGCCGACGGCGTGGTCGCCGCGTACACCAAAGATCACAGCAAGGTCTACGACGCGCAGAAGCTCGGCGATGCCAAGCTCGACCTGCTCGACTACCTCGCGTTCTCGAGCACCGAGCTCGCCGACTGCTCGTCGAACCTCGAGGCACTGTCGGGCTGCGCGACCGCGATCGCGAAGCGCCCCGAGCTGATCAAGCAGGGCGACGCGATCAAGAGCGACTTCCGCTCGGTGATCGATCAGCTGATGTCGGCCGCGCCCAAGGGCGAGATGGTCGAGACCGCGAAGCTACTCGACGCCGCCGGCATCTCGATCACCCCGCAGGTCGATCACCTGTGCAGCGAGATCCGCGACGCGCTCCGCTGGAACGGCGACTACGAGACGCCGCTCGGCTTCGTGAAGCAGATCCCGCACGGCGAGTCGTGCGTCGCCGCGATCGGCGACGAGGCGGCGAGCAAGCACCGCACCGTCATCATCATGACGATCCTCGCGATCTGCGGCCTCGTGCTGCCGTTCCCGATCGGTGGCTACTTCCTGCGCCGCCGGTGGCGCAAGTTCACCGCCTCGATCCCGACCGTCAGCGCCGCCGATGCCAACGCGGGCACGCGGCTCGAGGATCGCCTCGGCGCAGCCGGCCTCGGCAACGCGCTCGCGAGCGCGGTCAGCGAGGCCCGGCGCGAGACCAACCTGGCGGGCCTCGCGGTCGTCGATCAGGCGATGGTCGAGCGCGCCGCGGCGACGGTCCGGCGCGCGGTCAAGGCCGGCGACGCGGCCTCCGCGCTCGCCAAGATCGGCGGTCAGATGATCTACGTGCTCGCGCTGCCGGTGCGCAACGCGCGCCCGCAGGTCGTCCAGCGCTACCTCGGCGCCGAGTGGCCCGATCACCTCGATGCGGTGTTCGCGGCGGCGGGTGCGCCGGTGACCGCGCTCGTGATCCTGTGCGACGCGACCGCGAGCGAGGCCACGCTGCTCGTCGGCTTCACCGACGGCACGAACCGCTCCGATCCCGACGCGCTGCTCGACGCGCGCGAGGCCCGCGAGCGCAACGCCAACACGTTCCGCGGCGTCATGTCGCTCGCGGTCGCGAAGGGAGCCGCATAATGTCCACGATCGACTACGGCATCGACCTCGGCACGACGAACTCGGCAATCGCACGCCAGGACCAGCGGTTCGGCAAGCTGATCCCCGATGCGGCCGGCGAGATCTTGTTGCCCTCCGCGATCCACGTGCTCGCGACCGGCGCGGTCGAGGTCGGCTCGCGCGCCCGTCGCGCGCTCGACACCGACTCGGCGAACACCGCGATCGAGTTCAAGCGCCTGATGGGCACCGGCGAGAAGAAGCGATTCCCGGCGAGCGGGCGCGAACTCACCCCCGAGGAGATGTCCGCCGAGGTGATCAAGGCGCTCGTCGAGCGCACCGCGAACGAGCCCGGCGGTGTCCCGCGCGCTGCCGTGATCACGATCCCCGCGATGTTCCAGCTCCCGCAGTGCGACGCGACCCGGCGCGCCGCCGGGCTCGCCGGCATCGAGCACTCGCCGCTCCTGCAGGAGCCGATCGCCGCGGCGATCGCACACTCCGGCACCGGCGAGGTCCGCGACGGCTCGTGGCTGGTCTACGACCTCGGCGGTGGCACGTTCGACGTCTCGCTCGTGCGCTGCAAGGACGGCCGGCTCCAGGTCATCGACCACGACGGCGACAACCACCTCGGCGGGCGCGACTTCGATCGCGCGATCGCGCGCAAGGCGATCGAGGCGATCCGCGCCGAGGGCAAGCTCGGCGAGTTCAAGCGCACCGATCCCGCGATGGAGGACGCCTACACCCGGATCAAGGTCGAGTCCGAGCGCGTGCGGATCGCGCTGTCGGCCGAAGATCGCGCGCGGTTCGAGATCCGCGATCTGCCGCACGGCGCGTCGGTCGGGTTCGATCTCGATCGCGACGGGCTCGAGGAGCTCGTCGAGCCGCTCGTCCTGCGCACGACGACGCTGTGCACCAAGCTGTTGAGGCGCAACCGGATCGAGGCCGGCGAGCTCACCGGGCTCGTCATGGTCGGCGGCCCGACGCTGACGCCGTGCGTGCCGCGGATGATCCAGTTCGAGGTCGGCGTCGAGGCCAAGCACTACGTCGATCCGATGACGATCGTCGCGCGCGGCGCCGCCCTGTTCGCGTCGACCCAGCGGCTGCCGGCGAACCTGCGCCGCAAGCGGGAGGGCGCCGCGATCGAGCTCCAGATCGAATACGAGGCGATGACGACCGATCCGCAGCCGCTGCTGGTCGGGCGCGTCGTGTCGCCGGCCCCGCCGCCGCCGGGCCTGCGGATCGTGATGGAGCGCGACGACGGCACGTTCCGCGCGCCGCCCGCCGCGGTGCAGCCGAACGGCGCGTTCGCCGTCGATCTCCAGCTCGCGCCCTCGCAGCTCAATCTGTTCAAGATCTCGTCGGTCGATCGCAACGGCGCGACGCTGCCGACCGAGCCCGACGCGATCAAGATCCTCCACGGGTTCTCGATCGCCAAGCCGCCGCTGTCGCAGTCGGTCGGCGTGATGCTCGCCGGCAACACGGTCAGCTGGTACCTGCGCAAGGGTGCGGTCTTGCCGGCGCGCCAGACGATGACGCACACGACGACGGTGAACTTGAAGCGCGGGCAGGGCGGCGAAGCCGTCCACGTGCCGATGGTGCAGGGCGAGTCGTCGCGCGGCGATCGCAACAAGGTGATCGGCGTGCTCCACATCAGCGCCGAGAAGATCGGTCGCGATCTGCCGGACGGCTCGACGGTCGAGGTCACGATCTCGGTCGACGAGTCGGCGCAGACCGTCGGGCGCGCCTACGTGCCCGCGCTCGATCAGTGGTTCGACGACGTCGTCCGGTTCGACATGGAGAGCAAGTCGACGACCGAGGTCGGCAAGCAGCTCACGGCGCAGAAGGACCGGCTCGCCTCGCTCGAGGCGCTCGCCGACTCCCTCGAGTCGACACCCGAGCAGAACGACGCGCGCATCGCCGAGGTCGAGGCGCTGATGGACGAGGGCGATCGCGACTCGATCGATCTCGCCGATCAGATGGTGCGCATGATGTCGCAGGAGATCGACGCGGCCGAAGAGGGTGGCAAGAAGGCCCAGATCGCGTCGGAGTGGGCCGAGCTCAAGGAGCGCGCGAACGGCCTGGTCGGCGACCTCGGTCAGCCCGGCGAGAAGCGCACGCTGGCGACGCTGGTCACCGAGATCGAGCGCGCGCTCGCCCGCGGTGACTTCGACGCCGCCGAGTCCAAGATGGAGGACATCCGCAGCCTCAACATCACCGTGTTGATGCGCGAGCCCGACTTCTGGATCGGCTACCTGAACTACCTGCGCAAGGAGGCCGAGCGACTCGGCTTGCTCGGCCTCACGTCGAAGCACTTCGAGCGCGGCGCGCGCGCGATCCAGGCCCAAAACATCGCGGAGATCCCCGGCGTCTGCCGCGAGATCGTCGCGATGTTCCCATCCGACGAACGCGACCGAGTCTCGGCCGCGATCCGCTCGGACGTGAAGTGAGGCAGTCATGACCAGTGCATCCGACTCCCTGACCTCGATGACGACACAAGATCGCGAGCTACGGCGCTCGGTCGGTCTCAATCAGTTCCGCAAGAGCCCGTTCCGATTGCTCCGGCTGCCGTCGTCGGCGACCGCGAAGCAGGCGGTGTGGCAGTGCGACAAGGCGCTCGCCCGCGCGCGCGTCGGCATGACGCTACCGGATCCCGATCCGGTGCCGTGGCTGGCGAACGGCGATCAGATGGAGCTCCAGGAGGCGTCGCAGACGATGGAGAGCCCGCTCGCGCGGATCGTCGAGCAGCTCCTGTGGTTCGACTTCACCGACGATCCGTACGGCTCGCAGCTCGCGCAGGCGTTGCAGAACGCCGACGGCAACCAGCTGCGCGCGTACGCGGCGGTGCAGCAGCCGGTGATGGCGCACAAGCTGAACCAGCTGAACCTGCGCCTGCTGCTCGGGTTCTCGCTGCTGCGCGACGTCGGCCCGTCGGTCGTGCCGCAGTCCGCGGCCAAGGAAGCCGCGCGCCTCGCGTGGCAGAACCAGGCCGGGCTCCAGACCGTCGACGATCCGCACAAGGCGATCCGCGGCGCCGGGGCGTTGCTCGGCGGTCAGTGGGCCGCGCTGCTCACCGACGCGGTGAGCGGCTGGGGTGGGTTGCTCGCGGGCGACGAGCTCGCCGCGCACATCCGCACCAAGATCGACGCGCTCGGCGACGAGTTGCTCGGTCACGACGACATGGAGACGATCCTCTCGGCGATCCGGACCCGCATCGCCGACCTCGTCGTCGGCGAGACCAAGCTCGAGATGGCGAGCGGCAACCTCGCGAACGTCGGCGCGCTGTCGTCGCTCGCCGGCAAGTCGCAGATCGACTCCGAGGTGTGGCTCGTCGCGTTCAAGCCGCTGCGCACGCAGTTCCAGTCCGAGCTCGCCGACCTGCAGCCCGAGGCCGAGACCGGCAACGGCCTCATCGAGGACGTGGCCGCCTACCTCGAGCGCCTCGGCACGCTCGCCGATCGGTGGCGCCCGCTCGACGAGGCGCAGCTCCTCGGGCTCGCGACGCTGATCGACGAGGCCGTCGGCGATGCGTTCGGCCGCCTGCGCGGCGTGCCGCGCGAGAAGCAGCTCGAGCCGCGGTTCAAGGAGGTGCTCGATCGCGTCGGCCAGATCGCCGCGTCGGGCTCGATCAAGGAGCGCGTCAAGGCGTACAAGGATCGCCTCGCCGACGTGCAGAAGGCGATGTGCCACTTCTGCGGCAAGCGCGAGCTCGACGGCACGACGTGCGCCTCGCTGTCATCGCAGCGCGAGATCAGCCGCACGCGCTACGGCAACACGATCCGCGTGCAGTACCAGGTCGGCGCGCGGCCGGTCGGGCGCTGTCCGACGTGCGCCCAGCGCCACGGCTTCGTCAAGCACGCGGGCTCGGTCGCGTTCTTCACGCTGTCGTCGGCGGTGCTGTTCCTCGCCGCGATCCATCCGTCGACCTGGTTCCAGAGCTGGGACTTCGGCACCGCCGCGTTCATGGTCGCCGTCCTGGTCGCGGTGTGCTGGGGGCTCGGCTTCGTCGGGCGCGAGATCGCGGCGAGCTTCGTGACGCCCAAGGGCGAGCGTCGGTTCAACAACTACCGCGAGAGCAACGCGTTCGCCGGCCTGCGCGGCGACGGGTTCTCGTCGATGAAGTACGACTTCCGGCCCGACGCGTGGGAGCTGGTCAACAAGCAGGGCGTCAAGGCGCGGCACGGCACCGACTCCGGCGATGCCCTCAAGTGGATCGTGCAGATCGGCGTCGTGATCCTGCTGATCGCGCTCCGCGTGTGTCTCGCCGGTGGTGGCCACCACTACTGACGTCGCTGTCCAGCGACGCTCCAGAGCAAGGTGGTGAAGCTCGGCATCGCGCGCCGGACGTTCACTGGCTGGTCCAGGGCCGCCGATCAAGGTCAGCTTCGTCAGGGACAGCGCGCGTCCTGGTTTTGCAAATTGACGAGCTGCGCCTCGCTTAGCTGCAGCGGATCGCAGCCGTGCGTCGTGCCGCAGACGAGGTCGTACTGCGGCATCGCCTTGACGTGGCAGTCGAGGCAGTTGCCGTTGAACGCGTTGATCACGTCGGTCGTGCCACGCTTGGAGATCGTCGTCCCCGACGCCGACACGCTCAGCAGGAAGAACTCCCAGTCCTTGGTCTCCGCGCTGAAGCCCGCGCGCCGCTTGACCATCGCCTCGGTCGGGACGATCTGCACGATCGTCCCGACCGGGAACGCGCCGCCGCCCGCGGCGGTCATCGCGATCGGCAGCGGATCGTGGCCGAGCTTGTTCGTGATCCGGTAGCCGCCGACCTTGTCCCAGCGCAGCACGCACTCGAAGTCGCTCGCCTTCATGTCGAGGTCCTCGGTGCTGCTCGGCGCATCGCTCGATCCGGATCCCGCCGCGTCGGGCGTCGCCGGGTTGCTCGAGCTACATCCCAGTGCGCAGACCATGATCGCGGCGTATCGCATGCGTGCATCGTGCACCACGTCCGCACGGGTAGGTTGACGCCGGCACGAGGGATGCACACCTTCGGGTCATGGAGCGAACCTGTACGACGTGTGGCGCGCACAACCGGATCCCGCCGGGGCGACTCGCCGACGCGGGCAAGTGCGGCAAGTGCAAGGCCACGCTCGCGCCCTCGAGCGCACCGATCGAGGTGAGCGACGTCACGACGTTCGACGCGATCGTGCGCGACGCCCGCGTGCCGGTGGTGGTCGACTTCTGGGCCGCGTGGTGCGGGCCGTGCCGCATGGTCGCGCCCGAGGTCGCGCAGGCCGCGGCGACCCTGGCGGGCAGAACACGACGAAGTTCGGGATGCTCTGGACGCGATAGCGCGTCACACCAGCAGGCCGGCGCGTTGCGCGCGCCGCAGCTGGTCAGCCTCGCGACGACCTGATCCCGCGATCCATCGCATCGTGGCGTTCGTCCGCGCGGCCCGATAGCTAAACGGGTTACGCTGCCGCAAGACACGTGGTGAAACCAGCCAGGGACCGGACGCGGCGCGGACTGCGGTTTCCGATGTTCTTCAAGTTTCTGCTCGGGTGCCTGTCGCTCGCGACCTTGCTCATCGTCGGCGGCACGCTCGTCGTGCGCAACGAGACCAAGCTGAAGGACCGCGGCAACTACCTGGCCACCGCCCAGCGCCGGCTCGAGGGTTACGTCGAGCGCGTCGGGCGCGGGATGACCGGCACGCTCGAGCAGCTCTCGAACGACGACGAGCTCCTGATCAGCGCGACCGGCAAGGGCGATCCGGGGAAGCCCGGGTTCACCAAGGTCGAGCAGGCCGAGCACGCCAAGAAGCTGTACGAAGCGGTCTCGACGAAGAACGGGATCAAGCCCGACCTGTTCGCGATCTTCACGAAGGGCAACGACATCATCTGGGAGCCCCCGGGCTCGCCGCTGCTCGCCAGCGACCTGCCGGAGCTCGGTGCCGCCGAGAAGGCGCGCAACGGCAGCGTGTTCGCTCA
>JBBQEX010000056.1:0-54142 GCA_038321315.1 Haliangiales bacterium
CGTCCGTTGTAGAGCGACCACAGCTCGGGCCGCTGGTTCTTTGGATCCCACTGCCCGAACTCGTCGCGGTGCGAGAAGATCCGCTCCTTGGCGCGCGCCTTCTCCTCGTCGCGGCGAGCGCCACCGATCGCGGCATCGAACTGGTGCTCCTCGATCGCGTCGAGCAGCGTCGTGGTCTGGAGCCGGTTGCGCGACGCGCGCGGGCCGGTCTCCTCGACGACGCGTCCCTTGTCGATCGAGTCCTGCACGCTCGCGACGATCAGCCGCTCGCCGAGCTCGGCGACGCGCTTGTCGCGATACGCGAGCACCTCGTCGAAGTTGTGGCCGGTGTCGACGTGCATCAGCGGGAATGGAAACCGCGCGGGCCGGAACGCCTTCTCGGCGAGCCGCAGGATGACGATCGAGTCCTTGCCGCCGGAGAACAGGAGGACCGGCCGCTCGCGCTCGGCGGCGAGCTCGCGGAGGATGTGGATCGCCTCGTCCTCGAGCGTCTGGAGATAGCTGCGGCGATAGGACTGCACAGGGACCGAACGCTAGCATATCCGTGATAACGGACGACCTGTCAGAGGCGAAAATGCCGGGCAGGCGTACAGTAATCAACGATGCCGGCGCTGGTGCTCGTCCTTGTCCCGCTCGCGGGCGCGCAGCCGGTGCGGTTGCCGATCGTGAAGCGGATCACGAGCATCGGCTCGGACGTCACCGCCGACGTGCGGCTGGGCACCGCTCCAGCGCACTGGGCGGTCGTGCATCGGGCCGAGGCGAGCGTCGAGGTCCACGTCGCGTCGACCGGCAAGCGCGTCACGCTGGTGCCGGGCGAGCGACTCCTTGCCGATGGCATCGCGCTCGGGCTCGAATCGACCGCCGAGGGGCGCGATCGCGAGCGCGCGATCGAGGCGCTGGTGTCGGCGCTCGCCGCGGTCGATTCGGCGGACCGCGCTGTCGAGCTGTTGCTGCAGGGGCTGATCGGCGCGTCGGCCGCAGACCTCGGCGCGCTGATCCTGGTCGACGATGCCGGCTACACGGTCGCCGCGGCGCGCGATCGCGATGGCGCGGTGCTCGACAACGCCGAGGAGCTGCTGTCGGACACGATCGTGCGCGACGTGCTCGGCACCGGCGAGCGCGTCCAGCTCGACGACATCGCCGCGCACAGTCGCTATGCCGCGATCCCGTCGGTGACGGCGCTGCGACTGGGCTCGGCGCTGTGCTTGCCGATGCGGCTCGATGGCAAGACCCTCGGCGCGGTGTTCCTCGCGCGCCACGATCGGGCGTCGCTCGACGATCGCGCGATCGCCGAGCTCCGCATCCTCGCCGCCGTGGCCGTGCCGTTCCTCGCGCAGCTGCGGCGCGCACCGGCGGCGGGCGACGTCGGCGAGATCATCGGCGAATCGGCGGCGGTCGCGACGCTGCGCGGGCTCACCAAGCGGATCGGTCCGAGCGATCTGTCGGCGCTGCTACACGGCCCGTCGGGCTCGGGCAAGGAGCTCGTGGCGCGCGCGATCCACGCGGCGTCACCGCGCGCGCCAAAGCCGATGATCGCGATCAACTGCGCGTCGGTCGCGCCGACGTTGCTCGACGCCGAGCTGTTCGGCTATCGCAAGGGCGCGTTCACCGGCGCGATGACGGATCGCGTCGGCCTGATCGAAGCGGCGCACGGCTCGACGCTGTTCCTCGACGAGATCGGCGACATGCCGGTCGCGATGCAGGCCGCGCTGCTGCGCGTGATCGAGCACCGCGAGGTCAAGCGCCTCGGCGACAACCTGCCGCGCGCGGTCGACTTCCGGCTGATCAGCGCGACACACAAGGATCTCGAGGCCGAGGTCGCGGCGGGCCGGTTCCGCGCCGACCTGCTGTTCCGGTTGCGCGAGGTCACGATCGACGTGCCGTCGCTCGCGCAGCGCGGCGACGACATCGTGCTGCTCGCGCACGCCTTCCTGCGCCAGACCGAGCGCCAGCTCGGCCTCGTGGCGCACACGTTGACCGACGAGGCGCGCGCGGCGCTGCGCGGCTACGCGTGGCCGGGCAACGTGCGCGAGCTCAAGGCGACGATGCGTCGGGTCGCGATCCTCGCCGACAGCAAGCTCGTGCGCGCGAGCGATCTCGGGATCGCGACGACCACGGCGGTCGCCTCGACGAGCGCGATCGCGACGGGCGCGGAGGCCGCGGTGCGCGCGCTGGTCGACCAGGCGCTCGCGATCGTGGGGCCGCTTGCCCCGTTTCGCGACGAGCTCGTGAAGCGTTACGTCGCGCTCGCGATCGAACGCACCGATGGCGATCGCGATGCGGCGGCGAAGAACCTCGAGATCGGCGTGCGGTCGCTCTATCGCTACATCGCCGAGTGATACGGTCCGCGCCGTGCGGATCCGACAGCGCCTTCGATACAGCTTCGACAACTACATGGCTCGCGGCGTGGGTGCGCAGATCTCGCTGCTCGCGGTGTTCACCGCGATGTTGATCCTGATCACCGCGATCGCGGTGGTCGCGTTCGGCGTGGTTCCCGAGGACGACGACCACCACCCGGTGTCGTTCGCGATGGTGCTCTGGCGCTCCCTGATGCACGCGCTCGATCCGGGAACGCTCGGTGGGGATGCTCCCGGCTGGACGTTCCTGTTGATCATGCTGTTCATCACGATCGGCGGACTGTTCGTCCTGTCGGCGCTGATCGGCGTGCTCACCCAGGGTTTCGGCGACATGATCGCGTCGTGGCGCCGCGGTCGCAGCGTCGTGATGGAACACGGTCACACCGTCATCCTCGGATGGACCCCGAAGGTCCCGACGCTGTTGCGCGAGTTCGCGATCGCCAACGCGAACCAGAAGAAGCCGTGCGTCGTGGTGCTCGCTGATCGCGACAAGGTCGACATGGACGCCGACGCGAGCGCGGTCGTGAAGCACTCGCGGCTCCGCATCGTCACCCGGCGCGGCAGCCCGATGACGATGGCGGACCTGCGGCTCGTGAACCTCGCGGCGAGCAAGGCCGTCGTCGTCTTGACGCCCGACGTGCACGCCGATGGCTCGACGATGCTGCCGTCGGAGTCCGACACCGTCGTCCTGAAGACGCTGCTCGCGATCGCCAAGGTCGTGCCCGATCACCAGAAGCTGCACCTCGTCGCCGAGCTGTACGACGCGCGCACCGAGAGCGTCGCGCGCCGGGTGATCGGTCCACAGGCGGCCCTGCTGCGCGCGTCGCCGCTGGTCAGCCGCCTGCTCGTGCAGACCGGGCGCCAGTCGGGCCTCTCGGTGGTCTACAGCGAGTTGCTCGACTTCGACGGCAACGAGATCTACCTGATGGCGCAGCCGACGCTCGCCGGCAAGACGTTCCGCGACGCGGTCTTCGCGTTCGAGACCTCGTCGCTGATCGGCGTGCGCACCGCGAAGGGCGAGATGCTCCTGCCGCCCAAGTTCGATCGCGCGCTGGCCGCCGATGACGAGCTCGTGCTGATCAGCGAGGACGACTCGACGATCGCGCTCGACGGCAAGCCGTCGAAGTTCGACGACAGCCAGATCGCGCCGATCCCCGAGCCGGTCGAGCCGGGCCCGGAGCGCACGCTCGTGCTCGGCGCCTGCACGCGCCTCCACATCGTGCTCCACGAGCTCGATGCCTACGTGGCGGCCGGGAGCAAGACGCTCGTCGTCGGCGAGCACGAGATCGCGGTCGAGGACTTCGCGAACCTGAAGCACATGGCGGTCGAGGTCCAGGTCGGCGACGTGACCGACCGCCTGTTGCTCGACACGCTCGACATCACGAGCTTCGATCACATCATCGTGCTGTCCGAGACCGCCGATCGATCGCAGGAGATGGCGGACGCGCGCACGATGGTGACGCTGCTCCACCTCCGCGACATCGAGAGCCTCGCGGGCAAGAAGGTCCCGATCACGAGCGAGATCCTCGACATCCAGAACCGCGATCTCGCGTCGGTCGCCGAGGCCGACGACTTCATCGTCAGCAACACGCTGGTGTCGTTGATGGTGAGCCAGATCGCCGAGAACCCGCACCTCGTCGCGGTGTTCGACGAGCTGTTCAGTCCCGCGGGCTTCGAGATCTATCTGAAGCCGGCGAACCAGTACGTGGCGTCGGGTGAGCTCGCGTTCGGGGTCGTCTGCGAGGCCGCGCTGCGCCGCAACGAGGTCGCGATCGGCTACCGGCTCGCGGCGACCGCGCGCGACCCCGAGAAAGGCTACGGCGTGGTCGTGAACCCGGCAAAGAACCGCAAGATCGCGCTGGGCGCCTCCGACAAGGTCATCGTGCTCGCGGAGTCGTGAGCCGCTTGGTATGTTTGCCGGCGTGACGCGCGCCGCGCTCGCTGCCCTGGTCCTCGTCGGATGCGCGTATCGCGAGGGCTCGTTCAACTACACCGATCACGCGTTCACCGGTCAGCGCACCACGCTCGGCTGCGTCGACCTCGCGGTCGATCGCCGCAACGACGCCAAGGGCGTCGCCGTGATCGTCTACGACTTCGGCAACCGCTGCGATCGCGCGGTCACGATCGACCTCGCCTACGCCACGGTCATCGGTCGCACCGACGCCGGCGACCCGGTGGTCCTCAAGCCCTACGACCCGAACAACGAGATCCGCCCGTTGAGGCTCGAGGGTCGCTCGGCCGGCGGCGAGACGATCGCGTACGAATCCGAGCGCCACCTCGCGCAGGTCTGCATTGATCTCGCGACCGTGACGCACGAGGGCGCCGCGAAGGTCGTGTGCGCCAGCGCGAACCCACCGATGCAGAAGACGCCGAACGCCCCGCTCACCGATGGCCCCGCACCCCAGGCGACCGACAAGGATCAGCCGTCGCTGCCGTCGCCCGCGGACAACGTCGAGCCGCCGAATAACTGAGGCTAGGCAGGGATCGAGGGCGTGTGTGCGCTCGTGAGCCGCGTGCGGCCACGATCATTGAGCAGGGTGACGGTCGTGAACGGGTGGCTGTGGTGGAGCGTGACGAGGCGCTCCTTGACGAGCTTGCGAAGCCAGGCCCGCAGCTCGCGGTTGTGATCGCTGTCGGAGCTGCGGATCCCGTCGCGCCCGGGCCGGTTGACGTTGCCGGTCCACGTCACGCCATCGATCGCGAGGACATCGAACAGCATCTGCGGATCGGGCTTCTCGGCGGTCCAGTCGAACATCAGCTCGAGCTTGCTGGCGTTGTCGCCGCGATACGACGCACGCGGAACGGCAGGCTCTTCACCCACGCGCGCTCCCGCGGCAGCGGCACGGTGCTCTGGTAGATCACCCAGGCGAGCACGAGGGTGGGCGCGACGATCGCGGCGATCGCCAGCGGCGTCTTGGCGTCGAGCCACAGGTTGCCCCACGACAAGTGGAACATCGAGAACAGCCAGCCGATCCCGAAGCCGACGCCGGCCATCGCGAGGAGCACGAAGTAGAACTCGCCGACCTCGCGACCGCGCATGCCGAACAGGCTGACGCTCCAGAGCCGCTTGCGATCCTCGGCCTCCACCTTGGCGAACTTTCGCATCGCCTCGTCGGTCACAACCTGCTCGGCTCGCGCCGCGACCTCGGCGCGGATCCGGCGCCCCTTGGCTGCGAGATCCTCGATGTCCTTGGTCAAATGTCGATCTCTTCACCCTCGGCGGCAGGAACGATCTCCATGCCGCTCGGGGCGGCGAGCTCGCGGCAACGCGCGATGATCGCGTCGACGTCGTCGTCGCTGTAGTCCTGGTCGTAGTGGAACGTGACGAGGCGCTTGGCCCGCGCCGCGATCCCGGCGGCGACCGCCTCCTCGTACGACGAGAACCCGCGATTGCGGCGCGTCGCCTGATCCTCGGGCTTGTACGTCGTGTCGTGGAGGAGCACGTCGGCGTCGGCGTAGTGTGCGATCGCCTCGGCGTCGGGGCCGGTCTCCGGATAGCCGACGTCGCTCGCGTAGACGAACACCTTCTTGCGCCCTTCGGCGCCCCGCTCCTCCTCGGTGATCCGGAAGGCGAGCGCGGTGGTGCCGCCGTGCGCGTGCTCGCGCGCGACGATCTGGAGGCCGTCGGTCTCGAACGTCGCGCCGCACTTGACCGCGCGGACCTCGAAGTTCGCCGAGAAGTTCTTGAGCGTCTGGAGCGGCGAGAAGTTCGGATCCATCTGGCCCTCGAGGATGCTCTCGAGGACGCCGTCGGAGCCGCCCGGGCCCCACAGCGTGAACTGGTTGCCGGGGATGAACACCGGGGCGAAGAAGCCGAGGCCCTGGATGTGATCCCAGTGCGTGTGGGAGAGCAGGATCGCGGCCTTGCCTTGGCCCTTGCCGAACGGGCCGCCGAGCAGCGAGTTGCCGAGGTGCATGAGGCCGGTGCCCATGTCGATGATCACGAGGCCGCCGCTCGCGGTCGCGATCGACACGCACGAGGTGTTGCCACCGTAGCGATTGGTCTCGGGACCCGGCGCCGGGATCGAGCCGCGCACGCCCCAGAACTTGAGCCTCATGGTGCGGAGCTCGCGAAAGCTCGCTTCGGCTCGAAGGCTGCTTCGAGCCTCATCCGTCCCCGAGCGCGATCTCGAGGCCCTCGTAGGCGCTCGTGATGGTGAACCGATCGTTGGCCTGGTGCACGACGTTCTGATAGTGCGCGAGGATCTTGTCGTTGTCGTCGTCGGAGCGCATCGGCGCGTGGTGGAACAGGCAGAGCTGCTTCACCTTGGCATCGCGCGCGATCTCGATCGCGTCGTCGGGGCGCGAGTGGCCCCAGTGCGGCCGGATCTTGTACTCCTCGGGCGTGAACTGGGTGTCGTAGATCAGGAGGTCGGCGTCCTTGGCGAGCGCGACGACGCCGGCGCGCATCGCGTGGAGCTCCTCGCGCATCGAGGGCGACAGGGTGCCCGACGGCGGCGCGACGACGAACTCGCGTCCGAACAGCATGTCCGAGAACGGTGCGGTGTCGGCGCAGTAGATGACCGAGGCGCGGTCGACGTCGATGCGGTACGCGATCGCGATCCACGGGTGGTTGAGGCGGGCCGACGACACCCACGCATCGCCGATCTGGAACTCGGCGCCCTCGACGATCTCGTGGAACGAGGTCGTCGCCTGCATCGCCGACAGCGGGACCGGGAAGTAGGGCGCGTCGTGCTGCGCGCTGAACACGGCCTCGAGGTGCATGTCGCGCTGGCGCGCGAAGATGTTGATCTCGTTGCCGGCGCGGTACATCGGCGAGAAGAACGGCAGACCCTGCACGTGGTCCCAGTGCGTGTGGCTGATGAGGATCGAGACCTCGCCCTTGCCATCGCGGAACCGCTCCTCCATGAGCGACTTGCCGAGCCGCCGGATGCCGGTCCCGGCGTCGATCACGATCGGCGAGCCATTGCGGGGCCGGACCTCGACACACGAGGTGTTCCCTCCGTACCGGTTCGTCGTGCGACCCGGTACCGGGATCGAGCCACGGACGCCCCAGAACCTGACCTTCATCGCGTCGGTCTCGAACCTACCGTCCCGGCCAACCCGACGCTAGCCGTTCAAAACGATTTGCGCGAGTCGAGCAGGATGGTCACCGGGCCGTCGTTCTCGAGCTCGACCTTCATATCCGCAGCGAACTCGCCAGCTTCCACGCGGGTGACCCCGGCGGCGCGGAGCGCGACGAGGCTCTGCTCGTAGAGCGCGCGGGCAGCGACCGGCTCGAGCGCGCCGGTGAACGCGGGACGGCGGCCCTGGCGCGCGTCGCCGTAGAGCGTGAACTGCGAGACCACCAGCACGCCACCGGCGATGTCGAGCACCGAGCGGTTCATCTTCGCGCCCTTCGGCGCCCCGCTCATGCCCGTCTCGTCGGCGAAGATCCGGAGGTTGGCGACCTTGTCGACGATGTACGCGAGGTCCTTGGCCTCGTCGCCGGCCCCGACCCCGAGGAAGACCAGGAGGCCGTGCGCGATCGCCCCGGTGATCCGGGTGTCCACGGTCACGCTCGCGCGGGTCACGCGCTGGACGACGGCTCGCACCACCGCACTATACGGGCAACCCCGACGCCTTGCCGGGGGTCGAAACCGCGTCTAGGATGCCGTCCGCCTTGCGCTTCTCGCTCTTGCTCGCCGTGATCGTCGCCTCCGCCGCCTGCGGCAAGGATATCGGCGACGCGTGCATCGTCAGCTCGGACTGCGATCCGAACGGCCAGCGCCAGTGCGACCTCGCGTCGCCGGCGGGCTACTGCACGATCCAGGGCTGCGACTACGCGACCTGCCCGAGCGAGGCCGCGTGCATCCGGTTCTTCACCGGCAGCTTCGCGAACCTGACCTGCGACCCGACCACCGAGGACGTCACCGAGAACAACTGCAGCGTGGACGAGTTCTGCGCGCTCGCCGGTCACTGCGTGCCGCGGTCGTCGGAGCTCCGGTTCTGCATGAAGACCTGCAACGACAACAGCGACTGCCGCTCGGGTTACGAGTGCCGCACGCTCGAGCTCATGAAGTCGCACGGCGGCGAGCCAGTCCTCGCGCCCGGCGTCGTGATCGACGACAAGACCGCGCCGAAGTTCTGCGCGTCGAGCCCCGGCACCTGATCCCGCGCGCTACGATCGTCGCGTGACGTCGTTCCTGCTGCGGCGCCTGGGCTCGGGTGCGCTCGCGATCCTCGGCGTCTGCGTGCTGGTGTTCGCGTTCCTGCACCTCGTGCCCGGCGATCCGGTCGATCACCTCGCGGGCGGCGAGGCCACGCCCGAGCAGCGGCTCAAGATCGAGCAGTGCATGGGGCTCGACAAGTCGCTCCCGGTGCAGTTCGCGACGTTCCTCGGCCACATCGTCGACGGCACGCTCGGTCACCAGTGTCCCGATCCGAAGGCCAAGTCGACCGTCGCGGCGCGGATCGCCGAGGTCTTCCCCCACACCCTGTGGCTCGCGCTGGCCGGCATGGCGGTCGCGCTGGTGTTCGCGCTGCCGCTCGGCGTGCTCGCCGCGGTCAAGCGCGGCACGTGGGTCGACACGCTGGCGACCGTGATGGCGCTGTCGGGCATCGCGATCCCGACGATGATGTTCGCGCCGGTCCTGCTCCTCGTGTTCTTCGTCTACCTCGGCTGGTTCCCGGGTCCGACCGAGCTCGGCCCGAGCGCGCTCGTGTTGCCGGCGTTCGCGGTCGGCACGCACCTGATGGCGATGCTCGCGCGCATGACGCGCAGCTCGATGGTCGAGGTGCTCGGCGAGGACTACGTGCGCACGGCGCGCGCCAAGGGGGTGCCCGAGGGCCGCGTGCTGTTCGTCCACGCGCTGCGCAACGCGCTCCTGCCGGTGATCACGATCGCCGGGCTGCAGTTCGGATCGCTCCTGTCGGGCGCGATCATCATCGAGAACGTGTTCGCGCGGCCCGGCCTCGGGACCACGCTGCTCGACGCGATCACCGAGCGCAACTACCCCGTCGTGCAGGGCTCGGTGTTCGTGATCGCGGTGATCTACGTCGTCGTCAACCTGCTCGTCGACCTGGCCTACGGGCTCGCCGATCCGAGGATCCGCCGTGGGTAAGGTCTCGGTCAGCGGCTGGGTCGGCGCGATCATGCTCGCCGTGTTCATCGTGGTCGGCCTCGTCGGGCCGCTCGTGGCGCCGTACGATCCGGGCCACATCGATCTCGCGAACCGGTTCGCGCCGATGTCGGCCGCGCACTGGTTCGGCACCGACAGCAAGGGCACCGATGCGCTCAGCCAGCTCCTGTTCGGCGCGCGCGAGGCGCTGTCGATCAGCGGCATCGTGGTCGCGATCTCGGCCGTGATCGGGCTCGCGATCGGCACGATCGCCGGCTGGTTTCGCGGCTGGGTCGACGAGGTGATCTCGCGCGTCATCGACATCCTGATGGCGTTCCCGGGGATCCTGCTCAACATCGCGATCGTCGCGACCGTGCGCGATCCCGGCGTCGGCGTGATGATCGCGGCGCTCTGCATCAACGGCTGGGTCGGCTACGCCCGCGTCGCGCGCGGTCAGGTGCTCGCGCTCCGCGAACGCGACTACGTGACCGCGGCGGTCGCGCTCGGCGCGTCGAACCGCCGGGTGATGCGCCGCCACCTGATCCCGAACCTGATGGGGCCGGCGCTCGTCCAGATGACGTTCGGCTTCGGCGGCGTGATCCTCGTCGTCGCGTCGCTCGCGTTCCTGGGCATCGGCCCCCAGATCGACTACACGTGGGGCGCGATGCTCGATCAGGCGCGGACCTTCCTCTGGCGCTCCGGCTTCGCGCACTACGCCCTCGTGCCGGGCATCGCGATCATGTGGGTCGTGATCGCGGCGAACTTGCTCGGCGACGGGTTGCGCGATCGGCTCGATCCGCGCCAGCGAGGGCGGGGCTAGTGGCGCTCCGCGTCCGGGTCTGCACGCGCGCCGAGGTCGTCGCCGGCGAGCTGCGTGCGTTCGCCGTCCAGGGCGTGACGTGGCCGGTGATCGTCACGATCACCGACGACGGCACGATGGTCGCCGTCCCCGGCGTCTGTCCTCACGAGGATGTCGCCCTGTGGGATGGTCACCTCGACGGCAGCCGCATCGTCTGCCCCGGCCACGGCTGGGGCTTCGATGTCCACACCGGCGTCTGTCGCTCGGCGCCGTACCTCGAGCTCCGCCGCTATCCGATCACGCTCGTCGGCGACGAGGTCTGGGTCGATCTACTCTGACTACTTCCTGTAGTCCGGCTCGACGATCTTGACGTCCTTGATGCCGGCGTCGGCGAACGTCTTGTCGAGGTGGGTCTTGTCGCCGAGGATCACGATGACCTCGTTGTTCGGGTCGAGCTCGGACTTGAGCAGCGCGCGGACCTGCGCGGGCGAGACCGCGGCGATCTGCTGGAGCAGCGTGTTGTAGTAGTTGATGTCGAGGCCGTAGAGCGCGATGAAGCCGAGGCGCGCCGCGATCTCCTGGGTGACGGTCGACTCCGACAGCATCGTGTTGACCAGCTTTCTGCGGGCGCGCACGAAGTCCTCGTCGAAGTGCTCGCCCTTCCTGAGCATGTCGAAGCCCTCGCGGAGCGCCTTGATCGACTCGCCGGCGCGCTCGGCGTCGATCGTGCCGCCGACCGCGGCGCCACCGCGCAGCATGTACGCGCCGGGGCCGACGTGCGACGACCGCGAGACGTAGAGGCCGTACGTCGAGCCGAGCTTGAAGCGGACGTCCTCGGCGCGATAGTTGAGCATCTCGGAGAGCACGCGGCGCGCGCCCTCCTGGCCATCAACGCCCGACGGCGCCGGGTAGCCGATCATCGCGGTGATCTGCTGGTCTTCCTTGCTCTTGGTGACGCCGATGTACGCCGGCCCGGTGCGCTGGTATGGCTTGGAATCGACCGGCTTGTCGGGCGTGCCAGTGTTCCAGTCGCCGAAGGTCTCGCGCACCAGCTTCTCGGCGTACTTGGGATCGAAGTCACCGACGACGATCAGCGAGGCGTTGCCGGCCGTGTAGTGATCGCGGCGGAAGGTGTCGAGCGCGTCGCGGTGGACCTTCTTCGCCGCCTCGGGCGTCAGGTAGGCGGTCTTGGTGTACGGGCTGTCGGGGCCGTAGAGCGCGGTGAACACCTGGCGCGCGTACTCGGTGTCCTCCTGCTCGCTGTGCAGCTTGAACGACTCGCTGACGCGCTTCTGCCAGTGCTCGATGTTCTCCTGCGAGTACTCGCCCGCCTTGATCTGGCGCTCGAGGCCCTTCAGCATGACGTCGAGGTAGATGTTGATGCCGTGCGTCGAGCACTGCGCGGCGTCGTCGTTCGAGCCGCAGCGCACGCTGATGCCGGTCTTGGCGAAGGCCTCGGCGTCCATCGGCAGCTGGAGCGAGCTGGCGGCCTCGCTCGCGAGCGCGGGAGAGTTCGGCGTGCTGGCGTCGCCGGCGTTGCGGAAGATCAGCGACGCGGCCGCGAGCGGCATCGAGTGCACCGGCACGAGCGTGACGCTCATGCCGTTGCCGAGCTTGAAGCTCTGCGCGGCGGCGAGCGACTTGAGCTGCGACGCGACCTTGAGCGGGCGCTTGGCCTCGCGCGGATCGACCTCGGCGTTGGTCAGCTGCTGATCCTGCTTGGCCTGGTAGGTGACCTTGCTGCGCGTGTCGCCCTTGATGCCTTCCTTGTTCGGCTTGACGACGATGATCATCGCCTTGTCCCAGTCGAGCGCCTTCTTGACCGCCGAGCCGACCGACGCGTTGTCGAACTTCGCGATCTTGTCGAGCTGGTGGAACAGGTACTGGCCCGACGAGTTGAAGTCGAAGTCGGTCGAGAACTGCACGAGGCCGGCGACGGTCTCGGTGCGATCCTTCAGGCGCTCGAGGCCGGCGATGAAGCTCGCCTTCTCGAGGTTCTTCTCCTCCTCGATCTCCTGCGACGTGCCCTCGTCGTAGCCGCGGCCGGCCTGCTTGACCGACTTCTGCGCGAACTCGAGCGCCTCGTCGAGCTTGCCGAGCCCCTTCAACTCGATGCGGATCAGGAACACCGGGGCGAGCTCGCCACCGAGCACGGCGGGCTGCACGCTGTAGGCGAAGTTGTACTCGTCGCCGGCGCGCGCGATGCGACCGAACGCCGAGCCGATCCCGAACCGCGCGGCCTCGCCCTCGGGCGTGTTCGCGGCGGGCAGCGCCCAGCCGATCCAGACGGCCGGCCGCTCGACGTCGGCCTCGATCTCGCGCTTGCCGTGGACGACCGCGAACGGCTGCACGACGGTGCGCGGCGCCGCGGCGCGCTTGGGGATCTTGCCGAACCACTTCTCGACGTCCGTCGTGGTCTCGTCGATGTTGAACCCACCGGCGATCACGACGGTCGCGCGCTCGGGCGCGTAGTACTTCTGCATGAACTGGCAGGCGTCATCGAGCGTCGCGCTGGCGATCTGCTGGTCGTTGCCACCGATCAGGCGCTCGTAGGCGTGACCCTTGGGATAGATCGCGGCCTCGACGAGCTGCGTGATGTAGTCCTCGGCGCTCGACTGCGCGCGGATCTCGTTGCGGACGACCTCGCGCTCGCGCTCGAACTCGGCCTGCGGGACGGTCTTGCAGCCGTAGAACATGCGCATCGCCTCGATCTTCAGCATCGCATCGAGGTTCTCGGCGCGCGACGTGAGGCGATAGTGCGTCGTGTCCCAGTTCGTGTACGCGTTGAAGTCGGTCGCGATGTCGATGATCGTCTTGAACAGCGGCTCGGTCTCGGGGCCGTCGGGCCGGGTCTGGAACATCAGGTGCTCGACGAGGTGCGCGAGCCCGGCCTTGCCCTGCGGATCCTCGCGCGCGCCGACGTCGTAGCGCACGTCGACCTCGACGAGCTGGGTCGACGCGTCGGGCATCATCACGAACTTGAGGCCGTTGGCGAGGACGCCGCGGCGCTCGGCCGAGGTGAACGCGAACTTCGGCGTGTTCGCCGTACACGAGAACAAGGCGCCCGCAGCGACCGTGGCGACGAGGAGGAGGCCCGCTGTCTTCATGGCGCGGGATCTTTCCCGATCTTCAACGGTTTGCAAGGGAACTCGTGCTCACCGTGACCCCCTGTTGCGAGGCGCTCGCGTCTCGTGGGACAGCATCGACGTCGCAGGTTCCCCACGAGGGGTCTTTGGGGCTAGTGTCCGCACCCGAATATGGCTCGTGACCCAGACAAGGCGTTCTTCGGCCATCCGCGCGGCCTGTCGACGCTGTTCTTCACCGAGATGTGGGAACGGCTGTCGTACTACGGCGCCCGCACGTTCCTCGCGTTCTTCATGACCGCGCCGATCGCGCTTGGTGGCCGTGGGATGTCGGACTCGGCAACCGGCACCGTCATGGCGCTGTACCTGTCGTCGGTCTATCTCCTGTCGCTTCCCGGTGGCTGGATCGCGGACCGCTTCCTCGGCCAGCGCAAGGCCGTGATCGTGGGTGGCATCGGCATCACGCTCGGCAACACGATGCTCGCGCTCCCGATCGATGCCGCGTTCTATCCCGGGCTCGTCGTGATCGCCCTCGGCACCGGCTTCTTGAAGCCGAACATCTCGACGATCGTCGGCCAGCTCTACAAGCCCGATGACCCGCGTCGCGACGCCGGCTTCACGATCTACTACATGGGCATCAACATCGGCGCGGGCGCGGCCCCGCTGATCGGCATGCTGGTCGCGCAGAGCCAGGGCTTCCGCAAGTTCATGGCGAGCCACGACCTCGATCCGAACCTGTGCTGGAAGGCCGCCTTCGCGGTGCCGGCGATCGGCATGGCGTTCGGGCTCGTCCAGTTCATCCTCGGCCGCAACAAGCTCGGCGAGGCCGGCCTGCACCCGACGATCCCGACCGAGCCCGCGAAGGCGTCGCGCGACCGCAAGATCCTCACCGCGATCGCGCTCGGCATCGTCGTGCTGGTCGGTGGCGGGCTCGCCATCCACACGTTCGTCCACCCGATCAGCAAGGGCCTCCTGCAGAACGTGTTCGGCGTCGGCCTCGTGATCGCGGCCGTCGGCGTGTTCGTCGGGTTCTTCAAGGGCGCGCGCGACCACGAGGAGAAGAAGCGGGTGACCGCGATGATCCCGCTGTTCGTCGGCGCGATCGCGTTCTTCACCGTGTTCGAGCAGGCCTCGACGACGATGTCGCTGTTCGCCGAGCGCTTGATCCACCGCGACTACTTCGGGTTCCACGTCGTCGCCAGCGCGTACCAGTTCATCAACGCCGGGTTCATCCTCCTGCTCGCGCCGGTGTTCGCGTGGCTGTGGCTGAAGCTCGGGAAGGTCGGCAAGGAGCCGTCGGCGGTGAACAAGTTCGCGATCGGCACCGTGTTCACGATGCTGTCGATCCTGATCATGCTGCCGGCGCTCGCGACGATCGGCCAGGTCGAAGGCATCAACCCGAACTACTCGTTCGCGTTCCCGTTCCGCACGGTCAGCCCGAACTACATCATCATCTTCTACATCATCTCGACCTGCTCCGAGCTCTGCATCTCCCCGGTCGGCCTGTCGAGCATGAGCAAGCTCGCGCCGGCGCGGCTCGCCGGCATGGTGATGGGTACCTGGTTCCTCGGGACCGCGATCGGCAACTACCTCGCCGGGCGCGCCGCGCAGCTCAGCGCGTCGGAGGGCTACGGGTTCCTGTTCTGGCTGCTCATCATCGCCTCGGCGGTGATCGCGGCCGCGCTGTTCGTGATCGCGCCGATGATCCGGAGGATGCTGGCCGGCGGCGGAGGGCCGACCCTTCCCAAGGCCACCGTCGTCGAGAGCCCGGGGGTGGAGTCGTGATGAAGTACGCGTTCGTCGTGCTCGCGCTCGCGGCCTGCGGCGACGAGACCAAGCCGGACTCGCCGGCCGAGGCCGCGCAGAAGCTCGAGTGCCAGGACCTGCTCGTGCACCTCGTGAAGATCTCGCCGCAGATGGCGACCACGCCGCAGCTCGTCGACGCCAAGGCCAAGGCCCTGCCGATCGAGGAGCTCCAGCAGTGCACCGCCGCGGAGCCCGAGATCCGCGCCTGCATGGCCGCCGCGGCCGACGTCGCCGGGGTCAAGAAGTGCATCCCGTCGGACGACGTCCTCGGCTGCATGCAGAAGGCAAGCAAGGACCCGGCGACGCGCGCGAAGTGCTGGGCCGGCGATGCGCACGCGGCCGACGGCATCAAGTCCGAATAGCCGCCCGCTGCGCTATAACTGCCGCGGTGCCGCTGCAGACCGACGAGACCCAGCCGAGCGTCACGGGGGAGAAGCACCCGACGCTCGCCGAGCTGAAGAACCCGTCGCACCCGGAGATCGGGGCGCACATCTCGGCATGCTCGATGTGCGCGTCGATCGTGTCGGCGAGCGCCGACGGCAACGACAGCTCCCCGATCGTGCTCGACCTGCCCAAGGGCCTGGTCGACGAGACCGCCTTTCGGTGGCCCGCCGATCCGGTCGCCCAGGGCGGCATGGCGCAGATCTTCGCCGGTCAGGACAAGCGGCTCGGCCGCACGGTGATCCTGAAGGCGCCCCGCGACGGCGACGAGCTATCGGCCGGCATGGCCGAGCTGTTCCAGCAGCGGGTCACCGCCGAGGCCAAGATCCTCGCGAAGCTACAGCACCCGTCGATCGTCACGATCTACGAGCTCGGCAAGTCGACGGTGGGCTGGCCGTTCTGCGTGATGGAGCAGGTCGACGGCGTGCCGCTGCGCGAGAAGCTCGACGAGCTCGCCGAACGCGAGAAGACCGAGGGCAAGCCGTGCACGCGCGAGCGCCTCGACCTGCTGTCGAGCCTGGTGTCGGTCGCCGAGGCGCTCGCGTACGCGCACGAGAAGCGCGTCGTGCACCGCGACTGCACGCCGAACAACATCCTGCTCGGCAAGCGCGGCGAGGCGACGCTGATCGACTGGGGCATCGCGCGCGATCTCGACGCGCCCGGCGGCTCGACCGAGGCCAAGCTGACGCGCGACGACGATCCGGGCGCGAGCAGCGGCAAGATGGTCACGATCAGCGCGGGCACGCCGCCGTACCTGCCGCTCGAGCAGACCCAGGGACGCCGCGCCGATCCGAGCTTCGACGTCTACAGCTTCGGCGTCACGCTGTACGAGACGGTCGCCGGGGTCACGCCGTTCGAGTGGAAGTCGGGGCTCGATCGCACCCGCCAGCTCGAGGACTTCCTCGACTGGGTCAAGGTCGGCGAGACCGTCGCGCCGGCGATGCCGCGCGACCCCGAGCTGTCCGGCATCATCGCGCGCGCGATGGCGCACGCGCCGGGCGACCGGTTCACCGCCGACGAGCTGGTCCGCGCGCTCAAGCAGTACCTGACCGGCGACCTGGTGTTCTCGCATCGCTACTCGGCGACCGGGCGGCTCGCGCGCTGGATGCGCCGCAATCGCGCGATCACGGTCGCGGTGTCCGCGCTACTCGTGTTCGCGATCGCCGGCGCGCTGGTGTGGATCCAGATGTCGCGCGCGCGCGCCCAGCGCGCCGAGCTCGAGAGTGCCGCGGCGGCGGCCAGGGTCGACGCCAGCGAGAAGGGCCGCGAGGCCGACGCCGCGAGCCTCGACGCCGATCAGGCCCGGGCGCGCGCCGATCAGGCCGAGCGCGAGGGCAAGGACGCCAAGGCCCTGCGCGACGATGCCGACAAGAAGCGCCGCGCGGCCGAGAAGTTGAAGGCCGACTCGCAGTCCGCCGCCGCGCGCGCCAAGGGCGACGCCGACGAGGCGATCAAGCGGTTCCAGGAAGCGATGAAGGCGAAGGAGGTCGCCGATGCTGCGGCCGAGGTCGCCACGACCGAGCGCGACGCCGCGCGCGCCGCGCAGGCGAATGCCGAGAAGACGCGCGAAGAAGCCAGGTCGGCACAGGCGGTCTCCGAGCGCGCCCGCGAGGACGCCCGCGCCGCACAGGCGAACGCCGAGAAATCGCGCGACGACGCTCAGAAGGCCCAGTCCGCCGCCGAGCGCGCCCGCGACGATGCGCAGAAGGCGCAGTCGACCGCCGAGAAGGATCGCGACGCGGCGCGCGCGGCCGAGACCGCCGCCGACAAGGAGCGCGACGACGCACGCAGGCGAGCCGCCGAGTTCGAGGCACGGCTCAAGGCGCTCGAGAGCGCGCCGAGGCCGCCGCCGCCGGCACCTTCGGGCAGCGGCAGCGCGACGCCGTAGTCAGCGCTGCCAGAGCTTCGCGAGGTCGAGGTCGAAGCCGAACGGCGGCAGCCGCACGACGTCGCGGTTGCCGGCGATCGTGTCGAGCTCGTACTTGCCATCGACCAGCATGTACGCCTCGACGGTCAGATGCGCGGTGTCGACGATCCACAGGTGTCCGACGCCTGCATTCGCATAGATCTCGCGCTTGCGCCCGCGATCGTACTTGGCCGTCGACGGTGAGATCCCCTCGCAGACCCAGTCCGGTGCGAGCGTGAAGCTCTTCGCATCCGGGACCTCGGGCAACCGCGCACGCCGCCAGGCCGCCAGATCCGGAACCAGCATGTGGCGCTTGCGCCGGGTGAACCAGATCGCGACCTCGAACAGGATGACCCATCCATCGGAGCCATCGTCGTCGTCGGCCGGACCGAGGAGCTTGTACATGCGGCCGACCCCGCGACTGTGGAGGATGGCAGGGCGGGGAAATGCGTAGAGGTTCCCGTCGATGATCTCACCGGTCAGGTCGTCCGGTACGAGATCGAGGTCCGCTTCGCCCGCGCCGCGCTTGAACAGATAGCGTTCGTCCTCCATCGAGCTCCATTGTAGCGCCGGCGCTTGCGGCGAAATAGCGAATTTCGTCGACGCTACCTGCGCGGTCACGACGCGATCTCGGCGCCGATCACCTCGGCGAGCGAGCGCCACGCGTGCGCGCCGATCACGACGTGATCGATGATCGGGATGCCGACGAGGAGCCCGACCTCGCGCAGCCGGTGCGTGAGCTCGCGATCCTCGGGCGATGGGGTCGGGTCGCCCGACGGATGGTTGTGCACGAGCACGCCGCCCGCGGCCGCCATGCGGACGAGCGGCCGGAAGATCTCGCGCGGGTGGACCTCGACGCCGTGGACCGAGCCGCGGCCGACCTCGACGACCTCGAGCAGCTGGTTGCGGACGTCGAGCCCGATCACGAGGAACACCTCCTGCTGCAGGCCGGCGAGCCGCGGCGCGACCAGATCGAACACGTCGTCGGGCCGCCCGACGGTCTCGCGGTGATACACGCGCTCGACCGCGCGGCGCCCGAGCTCGAACGCGGCCGCGATCCGCGTCGCGCGCGCCTCGCCGATGCCCATGACCTGCGCGAGCTCGCGCGGGGAAGCGCGGGACAGCGCCGCGAGGCCGCCGGCGTTCGCGATCAGCGCGTTCGCGATCGCCCGCGCCGGATGCGCGCGCACGCCGGTGCCGAGCAGGATCGCGAGCAGCTCCTCGTCGCTGGTGGCGTGTGCGCCACGACGCAGGAGACGCTCGCGCGGGAGATCGATGAGATCGACGGCCATGCGGCCGAGCTCACGCAAGCGGCACGCCACGGACGCACACGAATGAAATCAACGATCTCGCCGCCGCGCCGTCCGCCGGGCGGCCGCATGTCCGGCGATGTCCGGCCTACGCCAGCATCTTGTCGAGCTCGCCGCTCTCGATCAGCTTCTCGAGATCCTCGGCGCCACCGATCAGCGTGCCGTTCACGAAGATCATCGGCAGCGTCGGCCACCCGGTCCACATCTTGAGCGCGAGCCGGCGGCGATACGTGTTCAGGTAGCTGCCGTACTCGAGGTACTTGAAGTCGGTGCCGCGCTTCGCGAGCGTCTTCTTGGCGCGGCGCGGGAACGGGTTCTGCTTCATGCCGACGACGACGACCTTGTTCGCCGCGATCGCCTGCTGGACCTCGTCGACGATGTCCTTGTTGTAGGACTCGAGCCTCTCGCGAATGGCGGGGTGAACCCTGGTGTCATCGAGCAGCGTGCGCGGCATGCTGCACTCTAGCGCCAGACTCAGCTCTGGCCTAGCTGGCGGCGCATCTGCACCCACGCATCGGCCAGCTGGAACTGCGCGAGGATCAGGTTGCCCTCGGCGGTGGTGACCGCGGTCTGCGCGTCGGTGAGCTCGATCTGGCTGCCGAGGCCCTGCGCGTAGCGCGCGTCGGCAAGCTTTAGCTGCGTGCGCGCGGCCGCGACCGCCTCGGTCGACGCATCGACGTTCGCGCGGTTCGCGACGATCTGCGCGCGCGCCGACTCGAGCTGCGAGGTCAGATCGACGAGCAGCGCGTCGCGCTGAGCGAGCGCCGCCTGCACGGACGCCTTGGCGATCCGCTGGTCGGCCTTCGAGCGGCCGCCGTCGAACGCGGTCCACGACAGCGTCAGGCCGATCGACCACGACGGCGGCGGATCCCAGTCGCCGGACCTGGGTGCCCACTGCGTGCTCGCGCCCGCGGCGAGGATCGGGCGGCGCTCGGCGTAGGCCGACTCGAGGCTCGCGTCGGCGGCGAGCACCTGCTTGTCGAGCGCGACGATCTCGGGGCGATGACCGCGCGCGGCCTCGACCAGCTTCGCGAGCTCGGCCGGGTTGTCGCTCGGCGGATCGGGCCACCTGGCCTCGATCGCGATCGGCGTCGTCGCGTCGACCCAGCCGATCGCGGCGCGGAGGTTCGCCATCGCGATCGCCTGGTTGCTCTGCGCCTGGGCGAGCGCCGACCTCGCATTCGCGGCGCGCGCCTGCGCCTGCGCGACCTCGATCGGATCCTTGGCCTGTGCAGCGACGAAGCGCCTCGCCTGATCGAGGTGGACCTCCTCGGACTTCACGGTCGCCTCGGCCACCGCGATGAGGCTGGCGCGCGCGACCGCCTCGAGGTAGGCGGCCTCGACGGCACGGCGGGCATCGAGCGTCGAGGTGCCGAGCCCGGCGACCGCGGCCTCGGCGTTGATCTCGGCGGCGCGGATCGCGAGCCGGGTCTGACCGAAATCGGTGATCCGGTAGCTCGCCGACGCGCCGAGCCCGGTCGTCGTCGTCGGATCGAGGAAGCCGCCACACGTCGCCGTGCCGCCCGCGGCCTGCATCGCGCACGTCGTCGAGTACCAGGTCGAGCCGAGCGCGATCGAGCCGCTCAGCGTGACGGTCGGCTTGCGCGCGACGTTCGCGAGATCGACGCGTCCACGCGCGCTCTCGATCGCCGCCTGGCTCTGGCGCAGGGCGGGCAGGTGCTGGAGCGCGAGGGCGATCGCCTGATCGAGCGTCAGCGTCTGCGGGGTCGGGCTCGGATCCGCGCTGGCGAGCGCCGAAGCGAGGAGCAGGAGGAGCGGGAACTTCTTCATGACTCGTACCTCAGGGCAGTGATCGGATCGAGCTGAGACGCACGGATCGCGGGGTACAGCCCGAACACGACACCGACGCCTCCCGCGACCCCGAACGCGATCGCGGCGGTGGTGACCGGGAAGAACATCTTCCAGCCGAAGTACCCGGCCATGTAGTACGCGGCGACGTAGCCGAGCGCGAGACCGAGCAGGCCACCGATCGCGGCGAGCACGAGCGACTCGACGAGGAACTGCGTCATCACGTCCGTCGGCTTGGCGCCGACCGCCATGCGGATGCCGATCTCGCGGGTGCGCTCGATCACGCTGACCAGCATGATGTTCATGACGCCGATGCCGCCGATGAACAGCGACACGCCGGCGACCAGCGCGAGCAACGTCGCGATGCGCTGGGTCGAGTCCTGCTGCGCCTTGGCGAACTCGGCCGGGTTGCGGATGCGGAAGTCGTCGTCCTGATCGTTGTCGAGATGATGGCGGTCGCGCAGGAGCGCGGTCAGGCTCGCGATCGTCTGAGCGGCGAGGTTGTCCTCGGTCATCTGGACCATGACCTGGCCCTTGATGTAGTTCGCGGCCGCGTTGCGCTCGAGCTTCTGCTGGTAGGTCTTCAACGGCACGACGATCAGATCGTCGAGGTCGCCCATCGGGCCGGCGCCCTTGCTCTCGAGCACGGCGACAACGTCGTACGGCTGGTTGCTGATCCGGATCGACTGGCCGACCGGATTGTTCGTGCCGTAGAGCTGCGTCGCGACGGTCTTGCCGATCACCGCGACCTTGGCGTTGCTGTTGCCGGTGTCCTCGTCGAACACCGCGCCCTGGGTCGCGTCCCAGTTGCGAACCTTGAACCACGTCGCGGTCGTGCCGTTGACCGTGGTGTTCCAGTTTGCTTCCTCGGACGCGACCTGTGCCTTGGTGTTGAGCAGCGGCACGACGTACTTCGCCGTCGAGATCTCGTGCTGCATCGCCTCGAGATCCTTCCAGGTCAGCGACTGGCGCGAGCCCGCGCCACCGGCGGCACCGAAGCTGGTCTGGTTGCCGTTCATCACCTGCAGCACGTTGGTGCCGAGGTTCGCGAACACCTGCTTGACGGCCTCCTGCGCGCCCTGGCCGCTCGCGACCATCGCGATCACCGCGCCGATGCCGAACACGATGCCGAGCATCGTCAGCATCGTGCGGACCTTGTTGCGCCACAGCGCACGGATCGCGAGCCGCAGTGTCGTGAAGAAGCTCACGGCGCGGCCGCCTGCTCGCCGGGGGACGTCGCGGCGGCCGCGGCTGCCTTGGCGTCGACCGGGACCTGCTGGCGATCGTCGATCAGGAGGCCATCGCGCAGCGTGATCACGCGCGACGCGTACGCCGCGATGTCGGTCTCGTGGGTCACGAGGATCACGGTCTTGCCCTCGGCGACCAGGCCCTGGAGGATCGCCATGACCTCGTACGACGTCTTGGTGTCGAGGTTGCCGGTCGGCTCGTCGGCCATGATGATCGGTGCATCGCCGACCAGCGCGCGGGCGATCGCGACGCGCTGTTGCTGGCCGCCGGACAGCTGGCTCGAGTGATGATCCTCGCGGCCCTCGAGCCCGACGTGGCGCAGCGCGGTCATCGCCCGCTTCCTGCGGTCGCGCGAGGGCACGTTCTGATACATCAGCGGCATCTCGACGTTCTCGAGCGCGCTCGTGCGCGACAGGAGGTTGAAGCTCTGGAACACGAAGCCGATCATCCGGCCGCGGACCTCGGCGAGCTCGGCGCGCGACAGGAGCGCGACGTTGCGGCCGCCGAGGTTGTAGGTGCCGCGCGTCGGGACGTCGAGACATCCCATGATGTTCATCATGGTCGACTTGCCCGAGCCCGACGTCCCCATGATCGCGATCGAGGTGCCCTTCGCGATGTCGAGATCGACGCCGCGCAGCGCGTGGACGAGGTTGTCGCCCATCACGTACGTGCGCGTGATCCCGCGCATCTCGACGAGCATGTCGGACACGGCTAGAACGGGCCCATCTTGCGACCGCCGTTCGCGGGCGTCGCCGGCAGGCCCTGGATCTCGGTGATCAGGAGGTCGCCGGGGGCGAGGTCGCCCTCGACGAGCTGGGTCGACGAGCCGTCGGTGAGCCCGGGCTTGACCATCACCCGCTTGGGCTTGCCGTCGACCAGCTTGTAGACGACCTTCTTGTCGCTGGCCTCGCGCTTCCTGCCGCCCGAGCCGTCGCCGACCTCGGGACCGCTGGCACCCGAGCCGCGGCCGTGCCGGCCCGATCCCGATCCCGATCCCGATCCGCTCCAGCCGCCGGAGCCCGAGCCGGGGCCGCCACCGAGCTGGTCGTAGACCGCGGCGAGCTGCTCGCGCGTCGGCTTGAAGCGCAGCGCGGCGTTCGGGATCTTGATCGCGTCGGCGACCGAGTCGAGCACGAACGTCACGCTCGCCGTCATGCCCGGACGCAGCACCTTCTCCTTGTTGTCGACGTCGATCACCGCGTCGTAGGTCACGACGCCCGAGGTCGTCGTCGGCGCGTTGCGCACCTGGCGGACGATGCCGTCGAACGTCTTGCCCGGGAACGCATCGACCGTGAACTGCGCCTTCATCTTGTCGGTCAGCCGGCCGACGTCGCTCTCGCTGACCGAGGTGTCGATCTGCATCACCGAGAGATCCTCGGCGATCGTGAACAGCGTGGGCGCCGACAGCGAGGCGGCGACGGTCTGGCCCTTGTCGACCGCGCGCGACAGCACGACGCCATCGGTCGGCGATACGATCGTCGCGTACGTCAGGTTGAGCTTGGCCTGGGCCAGGTTCGCCTGGGCCTGGCTGAGCTGCGCGCGCGACGCGGCGAGCGCGGCCCGCGCGGTGTCGTACGCGACCTGCGCGGCCTCGACGGTGACGCCGGCGACCAGCTGCTGCTCCTGCAGCGACTTCTGGCGCGTGAGCTGGCGCTGGGTGTCGTCGAGCGCGACCTGCGACTTGCTGACGTTGGCGGCGGCGAGCGCGTAGGCCGCGTTCTGCTGGTCGATCTGCGCCTTGAGGACCTGCTCGTCGAGCTTGGCGATGACCTGGCCCTTCTTGACCTTGTCGTTGAAGTCGACATAGAGCTCGACGACACGACCCGAGACCTGGGCGCCCACCGTGACCGTCCCGCGCGCCGACAGCGTGCCGTTCGCGGTGACCTGCGCGGCGATGGTGCCCTTGCCGACCGGCACGGTGGTGAACGTGATCGGCGTCGGCCCCGAGCTCCACGGCCTGATGATGATCAGCGCCGCCGCGCCACCGGCGACGATGGCGAGCGCGATGATCCGCGGGATCCAGCGGCGTATGTTCACAGTGGTCAAGGTGATACCGCGCTATGTAGTTCGTGATGCTCGCCTGTTGCTGAATGTTGCTAGCTCGCGAGCGGCACATCGAGCGACGCCGTGGTGCCACGGCCGACGACCGAGCTGAGCGCGACGTCACCGCCGTGGGCGCGCGCGATCCGGCGTGCGAGCGCCAGGCCAAGTCCAACGCCGCCCGTGCGACGCGTGCGACTGGTGTCGGCGCGCCAGAATGGCGTGAACGCGAGCTCGAGATCGGCAGCGCTCATGCCGATGCCCTGATCGCTGATCTCGAACGTGACCCGCGCGCCGTTGGGGATGACCGTGAAGCGGATCGGCTGATCCTTCTCGGAGTACTTCGCGGCGTTGTCGAGCAGGTTGTCGAGCGCGCGGCGCAGCAGCACCGGATCGCAGTCGACCACACGGTCGTCGTCGACCGCGCCGATCTGTTCGAGCTTGCGGTGCGGGAAGCGCGTGGTGAACCGGGTCGCCGCGCGGTTCGCGAGATCGGCGATCTTCGTCGGCGTGCGGTTGATCGTGACGGTCTGGCCGTCGAGCTTCGCGGTGGTGAGGATGTCCTCGATCAGCTGATCGATCTCGTCGAGATCGCCGGAGACATCGGCTAGCACGTCGGTGGCGGCGACCGGATCTTCGGCGGCGAGCTCGAGCGCCACGCGGATCCGCGCGAGCGGCGTGCGGAGCTCGTGCGACACGTCGCCCATCAGCTGGCGCTGCGACTGCATCACCGCGGCGGTGCGCTCGGCCATCTCGTCGAACGCGCGGCCGACCTGGCCGACCTCGTCGTCGCGATGGAGCTCGGCGCGCGCGCGGACGTCGCCGCCGCCGAACCGCCGCGCGGCATCGGCGAGTCGATCGAGCGGCGCGGCGAGCCGGCGCGCGAACCACATGGAGGCGGCGCCGACCACGACGAGGATGATCGCGCCGATCGGGATCACCCACGACCATGGAAACCCCGGCCGGTTCGGCGCGTAGACGCCGATCAACGAGCCGTCGTCGGAGCGCACCACGATGCGACTCCAGTCGAGCGCCCACTTCTGGGTCTTCAGCGCGGCGCGCTCGTCGGCGTCGGGCGGGGCGAGCGCCGGCAGCTCGCTCGAGCGTAGCATGTGGCCGTCGGCGGCGAACAGCGTGAGGCCGCCGCGCAGGCGGGGCTCGAGCCGCGCCACGGCCTCGTTGAGGCCGGCGGGGTCCTTGGTCGACCACCGCTCGACGAGGAACTGCATGAGCGCGGCCTGCGGCTCGAGGTAGCGCGGGCTGCGCGTGTAGCGCGGCAAGACGAGCAGCGCGGCCATGACCGCGATCGCGAGAGCCGCGGTGAATCCGTAGACTCGCCAGGCGAGACGACTCCTCCTGAAGTCACTCGCCGGCAAGCAGATACCCGGCGCCGCGGACCGTCTTCAGCAGCTTCGGCGCGCGGCTGTCGTCGCCGAGCTTGGCGCGCAGGCGCGAGACGTGGACGTCGATCGAGCGATCGAACGACAGCTCGGCCGAGCCCTTCGCGAGATCGAGCAGCTGCTCGCGCGACAGCACGCGACCCGGACGCTGGGCGAGCGCGCGCAGGATCGAGAACTCGTACGCGGTGACCTCGACCGGCTTACCGTCGAGCACGACGGTCATGCGCTGCGGATCGAGCACGAGGCCGCCGACCTGGATCGTCACCTGCTGCGGTCCGGCCTGGCCGCGCACGCGCCGCACGGTCGCGCGGATGCGGGCGAGCAGCTCGCGCGGCGAGAACGGCTTGGTGACGTAGTCGTCGGCGCCGACCTCGAGGCCGAGCACGCGGTCGGCCTCCTCGCCGCGGGCGGTGACCATCACGATCGGCACGTCGGTGCGCGTGCGCAGCTCGCGGCAGACCTCGATGCCGTCGCGGCCGGGCAGCATGAGGTCGAGCACGATGCAGTCGTACTGGCGGCGCAGCGCCTCGGCCTGGCCCTCGATCCCGTCGGACGCGGTCGTGACGTGGACGTTGTGGCTCTCGAGGTAGCGCGCGGTGAGCTGGGCGAGACGCTCGTCATCCTCGACGAGGAGGACCTTGATGGAGGGCGTCGGCGCTTCGGTCACGCATCTACCGTAGATCGGAAGTGCGCGAACCGAGTGCCCGTTCACAGTACTACATGACGCGAGCTGCTCGCGTCGGCGGTTCCGACAGATACTCGCATCGTGACGGACGACACCCTCGCGCGTCTGGAGACCGCCGTCCGCGCCAGCTGGGGCTACGACGACCTCGCGGTGTACGCCGATCACCTGCAGGCGATCGGCGACCCGCGCGGTGAGGTCATGGCGCTCGATCTGGTCGCGCCGCGCGACCGCAATGCCCCGGGCGCCACGGCCTGGCGCACGCAGCGCACGAAGGCGATCGCCGCGTGGGTCGGCCACGCGCTCGCCGATCAGGTCGCGCCGCTCGTCGACCTCGGGTTCATCAAGGAGCTCAAGGAGGCCGATGCCGCGGTGCTCGGATGTCCGGCCGGCGACGTCGTGCGCGCGTACGAGGGCACCCGGATCGACGAGCTGGCCGCGCGGCCGCGCCCGTGGCTCGAGCGCCTCGCCGTCACCGCAGAGCACCACGCCGATGACGACTGCGCGCGCCTGCTGGTGCACGCACCGCGCCTCGTGTTGCTCGACGTGCGCGGCACGGCGCTGCTCGCCAGGCTGCCGCACCCGAACGTGCGCTACCTGAAGGTCGCGCTCGACGGCGAGGGTCGGATCGCGATGCCCGCCGTCACGCACCTCGATCTGTGGATCCTCGGCGACGACGCGGTGCCCGAGCTCGCGCTCCCCGCGCTCGTGTCGCTCGATCTCGCGCGCAACACGACCTTGGTGTTCGCCGCGATCGACGGTCGGCAGATCGAGCACGTCACGCTGCCGGCGCTCGCCGACGATGCGGCGGTCGCGACGGTCGGCAGGCTGCTCGACACGATGCCGCGCCTGAAGACCGCGAAGCTCGCGCGCACCTACGGCGGGCCGCGGTTCGGGGACGCGCTCGCCGCGCGGACGCCGCCGGTCGCGCTCCAGACCGCGTTCCCGTGGCCCGCGCCGCGGACGCTCACCCAGTACAACACGCTGGTCATCGAGATCCCCGAGGAGCCGTTCAACGACATCGTCGCGCTGCCGCCGTTGATCGCGTTCCTCGAGCAGCACTACGACGGCTTCGCGCCCGACGCGCAGCTCGCGTGGACCGCGATCTTCGAGCACGTCCGGCCGGCGCAATGGAATCCGGAGAACGATGATGACTGGATCGCGCCCGAGGAGCGGCCGCCGGTCACGCTCGCGATCGTCGGTCGCGCGATCGACGCCTGCGAAGGGCTCGCCGCGCGCAGCTGGGTCGAGTTTCGCGCGCACTTTCGCGACTCGCGGCGCGGGCTGCGCGAGTCGCAGCCGATCCGGGTATCGATGTATCGCTAGGACACCGCGGGGCCGAGGAGCTTGGTCAGCGTCTGCTCGAGCGCATCGAGCCGGAACGGCTTGGGCAGGTACGCGTCGGCCTGGATGGCGCTCTTGCGCGCGCGGTCGTAGCCGCTGCACAGGACGACCGGCAGCAACGGCTGGCGCGCGCGCACCGCGCTGATCACGTCGACGCCGCTCATCGCCGGCATCGTCATGTCGACCAGCACCGCGTCGATCGCGTGGCGCTCGAGCACCGCGAGCCCGGCCTGGCCGTCGGCCGCGGTGATCGCGGCGTACCCCAGATCCTCGATCATGCGCGCGACGACCTCGCGGACGAGATCCTCGTCGTCGATCACCAGCACCGTGCGCGTGCCAGCGGTCAGCTCCGGCAGCACGATCGGCTGCGTCACCGGCGTCATGGCCGAGGGCAACATCACCTGGAATCGCGCGCCGCGCCCGGGGGCCGATACCAAACGCAGGCCGCCACCGTGCGCGCGCACGATGCCGACGACCGACGCGAGCCCGAGCCCGCTGCCGGTCGACTTGGTGGTGAAGAACGGCTCGAAGATCCGGCGGCGGGCCTCGCGATCGATGCCGGGGCCATCGTCGGCCACCTCGAGCATCACGTAGGAACCCGCGTTCGCCGCGACGACGTCGTCGGGATCGGGCCGACCGTCGAGCCGCACGGTCGAGCCCGACAGCGTGATCGTGCCGCCCCGGCTGCCGAGGGCCTCGCGCGCGTTGCCGACCAGGTTGAGCAGCACCTGGCGGACCTGAGAGGCATCGCCGCGCATCACGAGGTCGCTCGGGATCGCGACGACGATGCTGGTGTTCGGCGACAGCGAGGGCTGCGAGATCCGCAGCAGCTCGGCGACCAGCGGGGCGGGCGCGAGCCGCGTGGTCGCGAGGCCGCTGCGGCCGGCGTAGGTCAGCAGCTGATCGGTGAGCTCCGCGGAGCGCAGCGCGGCGCTGCGGATGTTCTCGACGAGCCCGTGGACGCTCGAGCCGACCGAGAGGTCGCGCAACGCGAGGTCGGCGTTGCCGAGGATCGCGACGAGCAGGTTGTTGAAGTCGTGCGCGAGCCCGCCGGCGAGCACCCCGAGGCTCTCGGCGCGCTGCGCGTCGACCATGCGGCGCTCGAACAGCCGTGACGTCGTCACGTCGACCGCGGTGCCGACCGCACCGACGATCCGGCCGTCCTCGAGGTGCGGCGCGACGCTGATCGACAGCATGCGATCGCGATACTCGCTGTCGTAGCGCACGGTCTCGCCGGCGCACGCGCGCTTGTGGTGCTCGATCGGATCGACGCTGCCACCCTCGAGCGCGTGCACCTCGTAGAGCGTCTTGCCGACGTGCTGGTGCGGGCCGTAGCCGAGCACGTCCTCGATCGCGCCACCACCGTGCAAAATCCGCAACTCCAGATCCACGATCCAGTAGATGCCGTGTACCTGGTGTGTCACCAGATCCAACAAGTCCGTCGCCGCCACGTCGACCAGTGTACGCGCGTTCACAACAGAAGCGCGTCTTCGATCTGGTCGAACGCACCCGCACGCCAGCGGGCCAGCGGGCTGCGTCCGGCGAGCAGGTTGTCGGTCTCGGCGAGCACCGCGCCGATGTCGACGAGCCAGCAGTACGGATCTGCAGGCGAGCGCACCCCGATTTCTTCCGGGAGCTCGACCGGAGGCATCCAGCTCGCCATCTTGTGCGTGATCCCGGCTCCGAGCGCGCGCACGGCCACGTTGGCCAGGCGACTCCCGAGCAGCCGATCGAAGGCCGACGGGCGGCCGCCGCGCACGACGTGGCCGAGCACGGTGACCCGGGTCTCGATGCCTGCCGGATCGGCGTCCGGAGCGCGCTCGCGCAGCTTGGCGTCGACCTCGGCCTTCAACCGATCGATCGGGATCGAGACGCCCTCGGCCTTGATGATGATCACGCGCCGCGCGCGCCGCGATTGCCGCTTGCGCACCGCGAGCACGGTCTCGACGATCTGATCGACGACCGCGCTGTCGGGCTTGCCCGCCTCGGGGAACAGCGCGAGATCGGCGCCGACCGCGATCGCGGACGTCATCGCGAGATAGCCGCAGTCGCGACCCATGACCTCGACGATGAACGTGCGGTCGTGCGCCGTCGCCGTGTCGGCGATCTTGTCGCACGCCTCGACGATCGTGTTCATCGCGGTGTCGACGCCGATCGACAGCCCGGTGAGACCGAGGTCGTTGTCGATCGAGGCGGGGATGCCGATGAACTTGAGCGGCGCGCCGGTCCCGATCTCCTCGGTGTTCGCGAGGTGCATCGCGCCGGTCAAGGAGCCGTTGCCGCCGATCACGACGAGGCCGTCGATGCCGCGCGCTGCCAGCACGGCGCGCGCCTTGTCGCGCACCTCGCGCTGGTGGAACTCCTTGCAGCGCGCGGAGCCGAGGATCGTGCCGCCCTCGCGCAGGATGCCGGTGACGTCGGCGGGGGTGATCTTGGCCATCGCGTCCTCGAGCAGGCCACGATAGCCGCGCTCGATGCCGAACATCTCGGCACCGGCCGCGGTGCCGACGAGCGTGGCCGCTCGGATCGCCGCGTTCATGCCGGGTGCGTCGCCACCGCTCGTGAGGATGCCGATGCGCTTGCAGCCTTCCATATCGCTTCACGCTACAGTGCACCGATGCTTCGCGTCGAGCGCTCCGGGCCCGTCACCACGGTCATCCTCGATCGCCCGGGCGCGAAGAACGCGGTCGATCGCGCGACGGCCGAGGCGCTCGCGGACGCGTTTCGTGCGTTCGAGGGCGATCCCGAGGCGCGCGTCGGCGTGCTCTACGGCGACCACGGGACGTTCTGCGCCGGCGCCGATCTCAAGGCGTTCGCGTCGGGCACGCCGAACCGCCTCGCGGCCGACGGCGATGGCCCGATGGGCCCGACCCGCATGCTGCTCGCCAAGCCGGTGATCGCCGCGATCAGTGGCCACGCGGTCGCCGGTGGCCTCGAGCTCGCGCTGTGGTGCGACCTGCGCGTCGCCGAGGACACCGCGATCCTCGGCGTGTTCTGCCGCCGGTTCGGCGTCCCGCTGATCGACGGCGGCACGATCCGGCTGCCGCGCCTGATCGGCCTGTCGCGCGCGCTCGACCTGATCCTGACCGGCCGCGCGGTCGACGCCGCCGAGGCGCAAGCGATCGGCCTGGTCAATCGCGTCGTGCCGCCGGGCACCGCGCGCGAGGCCGCCGAGGCGCTCGCGCACCAGCTCGCCGCGCTGCCGCAGGCCGCGATGCTCGCCGATCGCACGAGCGCCTACCTCCAGCACGACCTCGATCTCCCCGCGGCGCTCGCGCAGGAGATGCAGCTCGGATCGCGCGCGCTGGTCGAGGCTGCGGCCGGCGCGGCGCGCTTTGCCGGCGGCGCCGGAAGGCACGGCACGTGAGAGGACTGCTCGCGGGCGCGCTGATCGCGTGGGCGCTCGCGAGCTGCGTCGTCGTCAAGCGGCTGTCAGGACCACGGCTGACCGGCACGTGCGACGGCGCGTGCGATCACTACACGCAGTGCAAGCCCGGTCACCCGACGGCCGACGCGATGCGCTGTCGCAGCGAGTGCCCGACCGTGTTCAGCGATCGCGACTCGCTGATGATGTTCGAGTCGCTGTCGTGTCGCGACGCGGTCGAGTACGTCGACGGCACCGGCGCGGCGACCCGCGCCGCTACCACGCCGTGACGAGGTCGGCGTAGGTCTCGAAGCCGACGGCGCGGCCGGCGTCGATCGCGGGCTGCAGCTCGCCGCGAAACTCGGGCAGCTCGAGGAAGATCCGATCGGCGGGCACGCCGCTCGCCGCGTAGGCGTCGAGGTCACTCGCGCGATTGCCGACCGCCGCATCGAGCACGAGCCCGGTGCTCGCGAGCGTGGTGATCGCCGCCGTCTTGAACGCGACGGTGGCAGCGCCGGGCAGCGTGACGAACGCGGGCGCGAGCCGCAGCGGCCCACGCGGGAACCCGTGGTCGGCGAGCCAGCGGCGGGTCGCCTCGGTGAACTCGTTGCCGCGCGCGGTGACGTAGACCAGCTGGCCGGCCTTGGCGGCGTACGCCGCGGCGGCACCCGGGTTCGCGTCGGGCTCGACGTCGAGCGCGACCGCCGCGATGAACGCGTTCTCCGATGTCGTCAGCGTGCCGTCGACATCCGAGATCACGAGCGGGCTGGCATCGGGCGCGACGTCTGCCAGGAATCCGACACCCGTGCGATCTCCGACGACCGACACGAACATGTCGCGGAGCCCGACCGACAGGCGCGCGGCGCCGGACAGCGGGAGCGCGAAGCGACCCTCGCCATCGGTGCGCGCGGTGCCGGCGAGTTGCCACGCGCCGGCCTGGCACGCGTAGACCTCGACGAGCTCGTGCTCGAGCGCCTTGTCGACCGCGCCGTACGCGATCCACCCCGAGAGCTCCTGGGTCGGCGCGCTCGCCGCGGTCACGAGATCGAAGCCGCGATGCGTGGGATCGCCGGCGGCCGTCGCGACGTAGCTCGCCACGTGATCGAAGTCGGCGGTCGGCAACCCGATGTCGGGGCGACCGTCACATCGGATGTCGGGAACCTGGCTGGTCGCGACGTCGTTCGCGTCGGTTCCGACCGTTCCAGGGGCCTGCGTGCATCCAGCTGCCAGAAGACTGACGATTGCGATTCGCATGCACCATCGAGCTGCAGCCGGTGCGCCTGCCAAGAGCGGCAAACTCAGCCGTCGTACGCAACCGTCGTGACGATGCAGACCGGGCTGGCGACGCCGTCGACCGCGTACGGCCGGAACGCCCAGTCGGCGAGGGCGTTCTCGATCGTCGCGTCGTAGGGCGGATAGCCGGTCGATCGGATCGACTGCGCGGACACGAACGCGCCGTGGAGATCGAAGCACGCGCGCCACACGCCGCTCACGTGCGTGACCTTGGCCTTCACGAGCGCGCTTCGCGTCGCGGCGTCGGGTGCGATCGCGGCCTTGCCCTTCGTCCGCAGCGGCTCGAGCGTGGTCGGCGAGATGTTGATCGCGCGGGTGGCGCCGGCGGGTGCCGCGGTCGGGCGGGTATCGAGCTCGAAGCGGATCACCTCGCACGCTGCGGTGGGCCGTCCGGCGAGCTCGACCGCCGCGAACGTGTAGCCGTCGATCGTGTGCTTGGCGGCGGCATCGAACTCGGCGAGGCGGCTGCCGGCGACGACGCGGGTCTTCGTGATCTTGCCGCGGGCGTCGACGCAAGTCTTGAACGTCGCCGCGACGCGATGCGAGGTCAGCTTGTCGATCGCGGCGCGGGTCGCGGCCGCCACCGCGAGGCGTCCGGCGATTCGATCGGCGGCCCGGAACACCGTCGGCGCCCCGGCGTCGCTCGGATCGTCGTCGACGAAGCCGATCGCGGCGACCTGGCGATCCTTGACCACGACGCCGAAGGCGAGCCCGTCGCGCATCAGGATCGCGCCGGTCGAGACGCCGTGATGGCGCGAGGTCGACGACGGCACGAGCTGCTCGAGGCAGCCGACGAACGCGTCGCGGTCGCGGTCGGCGAGCATCTGGCGCTTCGCGAACCGCTTGCAGTCGCCGTCGAACCAGAGCCCGTCGAGCGCGACCCTGGGTGCGAGCAGGCGGGCCGCGCGGTCGGCGTGATTGCCGGCGAGCTCGTCAGCGAACTGCTTGACGGTCTCGTTATCGTCGGCGTCGGCGACACCCGCGAGCGCGAGCATGATCCCGACGATCGCGAGGCGCATCCCGAGAGCTTACAGCTTCTTGCCCGCGAGCTCGAAGGTCGAGTTGCCCGCCGCGTAGCCGCGCACCTGGACGTAGATCGGCGCGGGCTGCGCGAGGTCGACCTTGCAGCTCTCGTTCGTGCCGGTCTTGTACGGGCGGCAGTCGAACGTCGTCGCGGTCGGCGCCTTGCCGACGCGGATGTAGAGGTCGGCGTCGCCGGTGCCGGTGAGGTCGAACTGGTAGCTGCCGGCGGCGAGCGTCGGGGTCGTCCACTTCTTGGTGTCGCCCTTCTTCACCGTGCCGTGATCGGCGAGGCCGCTCCACGCGCTCGGCGTGCCGCCGCCACCCGGCGTGAACGTGTTGTCCTGCTCGCCGACGACGAGGACGATCTGCGAGCTGTCGACGGTGCGGAAGATCTGCTCGTACGTCTTCGGGTCCTCGTAGCTGAGCAGGCCGCGGAACATCGACATGGTCGCGCCCGACATCGACGCGAAGAACGCCGGCATGCCGTTGTTGACGATGTCGATGTACTTGAAGCCGGTGGTGTCGTCGGAGTTGACCGCCTTGTGCGCCTGCGAGAGCGAGCCGTCGACGTACGCGAACGTGTCGCAGCCGTTCATGAACACGACGACGTACTGACCGGCGACCCACTTGCCGGCGCTCGCGAGCGCGCGGATGTTGCTGCCGAGGCCGGCGTGGCCGTTGTAGACGATGAAGTCCGCGCGGGTCGACAGCGACTCGTAGCGGTTGCGAAAGGCGGTCTCCGACAGGCCCTTGTTGACGTTGTCGGTGAGGAGCGCGACGACGTGGATCTTCTTGCCGTCGGCGAGCGTCGCGTTGAACTCGATGTCGGGCGCGGTCACGCCGGGCGCCGACGGGACGTTGGCCGGGATCGTCGTCAGGTTGTGGGTGCCGAGCTCGGACTTCATCGCGCCGACGAACTCGTTGAACCCGGCGATCCCGGCGTCGCCGCTGGTCGCGCCGTCCTCGAACTTGCCGAAGATCGCGACGACGTTGAGCGTGCCGTCCTCCCAGATCTTCGTGTACTCGGGGAACTTGCCGGTGGTCTGCACCGGGCTCGGCGCGAGCGTCGCCGTGGTCTTGACCGCGTCGGCCGGGGCGACCGTGCAGCCCGAGTTCTTCGGGCGGAAGTAGTAGAACATCGAGCCGGCGTCGACGTCGTGGGCGCCGAAGTCGACGCACGCGTCCTTGTACTTGCCGACGAACGTCTCCTGCGCCGCGCTCGAGAAGTCGGTCGGCAACCAGAGGTCGATCGTCGCCGGGATCGAGTCGCGCTTGCCCCAGGCGATCGGCAGCTTCGCGTGATAGCTGATCTTGGTCTTGGACCCGACCTGGGTCTTCACGACGTTCGAGGTCACGATCTTGTCGACGCGCCCGACCGCGGTCATCCCGTTGAGCTGGCCGACCGTGAACAGCGCGTGATCGGAGATCGCCTGGTTGACGTCCCAGGCGTAGTCGGTGACGAACGTGGCGTCGAACTCGGCATCGAGGAACGTCGCGAGGGCGCTGGAGTCGGCCTTGCCGTCGTCGGACTTGACCTGCTCGCCGTCGTAGAGGTCCGGAGCATCGGTACAGGCGAGGATCGGCGCGAACAGGAGCGAGGTCAGGACGCGGTTCATGCTGCGCGCCTACAGCACCAACCGTGCCGCCCGAAACGAGGCCTAATGCCTCGTGATCACGCTGGCTAGCAGCGGCGCCGGCCGATCGGATCGGTGGCGACTCGACTAGCCGGTCACGGGAAACACGTCGCCGACCACGCCTGCGAATCGCTCCAGGTCAGGGTCTTGCCGCTCGCGGCGTCATCGGCCGAGGTCGCGCCCGCGCCCTCGTTCAGCGAGTACTGCAGGATCGCGGAGCTCGCGACCGGCGTGGTGAGCGGGAACACCGGCACGAACGCGTTGGTGTAGACGGCCGTGTTCGACACCCGGAGATCGAGCAGGCCGCCCGCGGCGTACTCGCTGGGACCGGGGAAGAAGTAGCCGGCATGCAGCCCGCCCGCGATCGGGCTGCTGATGAACGCGGTCTTGAACGTCGCGGTCGCGGCGCCGGCGACCTGGCTCGCCGTCGTGACCTCGACGCCGTCGATGAACAGGCGCGTGGTCACCGTGGTGAACACGACGGCGTAGTGATGCCAGTCGGCCAGCTGGAACGATGCCGGCGGCGTGAACAGCCGCTGGTTGAGCACGCCACCGCTGGTGGTCGCGTCGACCGTGACGAGCAGCGCGGTGCCGTTGCTGGTCGCGTTGAGCGCGACGTACGGGCTGGTCGAGCCGAGCTGCGGGAGGTCGAACTCGACCATCGCGAGATCGAGCGCCGCGGGCGCGCGAAACCACAGCTCGAAGGTCGCGGTCGTCAGGCTGTTGAGCAGCGTGCCGACATCGGCATCGCCGTGACCGGTCGCACCATCGAGACACATCACGGTCGGCGGGACCTCGTTGGTCGCCGTCGCGGAGCCGGAGTTGCCGGCCGCGTCGAGGCCGGTGACCTTGATCGTGTGCGCGCCGATCGCGAGCGTCGAAGTCGAGAACGGCGACGTGCACGGCACCGCGGCGGTCGCGTCGACCTTGCAGGTGTAGCTCGCGATGGTCTCGGTCGCGGTGAACTTGAAGACCTGGTTGTTGCCGGCCGGCCACCCGTGATCCGGGCCGCTCGTGATCGTGACGACCGGCGCGACCGTGTCGATCGTGAACGACGCGGTCGAGGCGTTCGCGGTGTTGGTCGCCGCGTCGGTGACGACGACCTTGATCACGTGCACACCGTCGGCGAGCGAGCCACTGGTGAACGTCGGCGGCGAGCACGCGATCGGGGCGAGCGCGTCGACCTGACACGTCGTCGTGCTCGGCGAGCCACCGGTGGTGAACGTGATCGATGGCGTCGAGTCGGACGAGCTCGGCGCCGGCTCGGCGGTGATCGCCACGGTCGGCGGCGTGACGTCGACCGTGAACGTCACCGACTTGGTCGTGCTGTTGCCCGCCGCATCCTGCACGAAGATGTCGACCTGATGGAGCGCCTCGGAGAGGCTGCTCGCCGAGAACGACGTGGTGCATGGCGCGTAGGCACCGCCGTCGATCCGGCAGTCGATCGTCGTCGGCGAGCCGGCCGTCGTGAACGTCACGGTCGCCGACGTGCTGTTCCATTGTGCGGGAGGCTGCGTCACGATCGCGACGGTCGGCGCGCTGGTGTCGATCGTGAACGACGACGTGACCGCGGTGCCGACGTTGCCGGCCGCGTCGGTCGCGATCACCTTGATCGCGTGCGCCCCGTCAGCGAGCACGCCACTGGTGAACGGCGACGTGCAGGTCACAGGGGCGAGCGCGTCGACCTGACACTTGAGCGTGGTCTCGGTGCCGTCGGTGTGGAACGTGATCGACGGCGTGTTGTCGTTGGTGTTCGCCGGCGGCTGGGTGTCGATCGTGACGACCGGGGCGGTACCGTCGACGGTGAACGCCGGCGTCGTCTTCACGGCCACGTTGCCGGCCGCGTCGGTCGCGCGCACCGACAGCGTGTGCGCGCCGTCCGCCATCGAGCTCGGCGTGAACGTCGGTGCGCTGCAGGTCGCGAACCCGAGCGCGTCGGTCTCGCACTCGACGAGCGTCGGCGTGCCGGTGACGCTGAACGCCAGCGGCTGGGTCCGGTTGTTCGTCGGATCGGGGACCGCGGTCAACGTGATCACCGGCGCGACGGTGTCGACCACGAAGTTGCCGGTCGTCGTGGTGCTCGAGTTACCGGCCGCGTCGGTCACCTTGATGGTGATCGAGTGGGTGCCATCGGCGAGCGTCGTCGCGGTGAACGGAGACGTGCACGTGGAGAACGCGCCGGCGTCGATCTGGCATTGGATCGTCGTCGGGCTACCGGCCGTGGTGAACGTCACCGTCGGGGTCGCGTCCTTGCCGGGGTTCGCGGGCCCCATCGTGATCGTCGCGGTCGGCGCCATCGTGTCGACCGTGAACGTCGTCGACCCGGTCGACGAGTTGGTCGCCGCGTCGATCACCTTCACGGTCACCGTGTGGGCGCCGTCGGCGAGCGCGCCGGTCGAGAACGGCGACGTGCACGCGTTGAACGGGCCGCCGTCGATCTGGCACTGGATCGTCGTCGGCGATCCGGCGGTCGAGAACGTCACCAGGTTGGTCGCCAGCTTCGTCGGATCCGGCACCGGCGTGACCGTCACGGTCGGCGCGATCGTGTCGACCACGAACGTCGTCGACGCCTGGTTCGTGTTGGTCGCCGCGTCGGTCACGCGCACGACGATCGTGTGCGAGCCCTCGCCGAGCGTGCCCGGCACGTACGGCGAGCTGCAGGCGATGAACGCCCCGCCATCGAGCTGGCAGTCGGTCACCGTCGGGCTGCCGGCCGTCGTGAAGCTGATCGACGGCGCGTTGTTGTTGGTCGGGTTGGGCGGGACCGAGGTCAGCGTCACCGTCGGCTTCACGGTGTCGACCGTGAAGGCGACGCTGTCGCTCGCGGTGTTGGTCGCGAGGTCGGTGACCTTGACGGTGATCGTGTGTGGGCCGTCGAGCAGCGCCACGCCCGGCGTGAACGGCGACGTGCACGCGGTGAACGCACCGCTGTCGATCTGACACTGGATGCTGGACGGCGCGCCACCGGTGGTGAACGCGATCGGCGGCTTGTTGTTGTTGGTCGGGTTCGGGAACGTCGTCGTGATCGACACGGTCGGCGCGATCGTGTCGACCGTGAAGCTCGTCGAGATCTGGTTCGTGTTGGTCGCGGCGTCGGTCACGCGGACGACGATCGTGTGCGCGCCCTGGGTCAGCGTCGCGGTCGTGAACGGCGAGCTGCACACCGCGAACGCACCGCCATCGACCGAGCAGTCGGTCACGGTCGGCGCGCCGCCGACGGTGAACGTGACGGTCGCCGGGTTCACGTTGGTGTTCGCCGGCGGCACGGTGTTGAACACCACGGTCGGCTTGGTCGCGTCGATGTTGATCGTGATCGTCGCGCTCGATGTGTTGGTCGCGAGGTCGGTGACCTTGACGGTGATCGTGTGCGCGCCGTCGGCGAGCGCGACCGCCGGGGTGAACGGCGAGCTGCACGCGGCGAACGCGCCGGCGTCGATCTGACACTGCGTGCTCGACGGAGATCCGGCGGTCGTGAACGTGACGGGCGGCTTGGTGTTGTTGGTCAGCGAGTTGTCCGCCGGCGCCGTGATCGACACGGTCGGCGCGATCGTGTCGACCGTGAACGTCGCGGTCGCGGTGCCGGGGTTGCCGACCGCGTCGAGCGCCTTGATGGTGATCGTGTGGCTACCCTGACTCAACGTGCCCGTGGTGAACGGCGACGAGCAGGCGCCGAAGCCACCGCCATCGACATCGCATGCCGTGCTCACCGCGCCTCCGGACACGCTGAACGACACGCTCGCCGGGTTGACGTTGGTGTTCGCGGGAGGCGCCGCGGTGATCGCCACGTTCGGGCCGATGGTGTCGATCGTGAACGTGCGGAAGTCGGTGCCCGAGTTGCTCGCGGCGTCGGTCGCCTTGACGGTGATCGTGTGCGAGCCATCGGCGAGCGAGCCGGTCGTGTACGGGGACGTACACGCGGTGAACGGGCCAGCATCGAGCTGGCAGGTGACCGACACCGGGCTGCCGGTCACGGTGAACGTCACGCTGGCGATCGGGTTGTTCGTCGGGCTCGCCGGGCCCGCGGTGATCGTCACGACCGGCGCCCCGGTGTCGACCGTCCAGGTCGCCGTCGCGGTGCCCGCGTTGCCGGCGCTGTCGAGCGACTTGACGATCACGGTGTGGCTGCCGTCGGTCAGCGTCGCGGTCGTGAACGGCGAGCTGCACGCGGCGAACGCGCCACCGTCGACCTGGCACTGCGTCGAGACCGCGCCACCGCTCACGGAGAACATGATCGTGCCGGTCTTCATCGACGTCGGGCTCGGCGGCGAGCTCGTGATCGTCACGACCGGCGCGGTCAGATCGACGGTGAACGTCCTGGCGGCGTTGCCGACGTTGCCCGCGGTGTCGGTCGCGAAGATCGTGACCGTGTGCGACGCCTCGGTCAGCGCCGCGGTGGTGAACGGCGAGCTGCACGCGACCGCCGCGGCGGCATCGACCTGGCACGTCGTGACCGCGGGGCCACCGGTCACCGTGAACGTGAACTGGGGCATCGCCTGGTTCGTCGGGTTCGCGGGCGAGCCCGTGATGGTCACGACCGGCTTGACGGTGTCGATCGTGAACGTCCGGCCGACCGTCTGCACGTTGCCGACCGCATCGGTGCCGCGCACGTTGAACGTGTGGCTACCGTCGGCGAGCGCTGCGGTGGTGAACGGCGAGGTGCACGCGGCGAACGCGCCGCCGTCGACCGAGCAGGTCACCGTGGTCGCGCCCGTCGCGGTGAACGTGAACGTCGGCGTCTTGGTGTTGGTCGGCGTCGGGTCCATCGGGCCGCTCGTGATCGCGACCATCGGGGGCGTGGTGTCGATCACGAACGTGGCCATCGCCATGCCCGTGTTGCCAGCAGCGTCGGTGACCGTGACCGTGATCGTGTGCGTGCCCTCGGCGAGCGCGGCCGGGGTGTACGGCGAGCTGCAGGCGACCGCGGCGCCGCTGTCGATCTGACAGGTCACCGTGGTCGGCGAGCCGAGCGTCGAGAACGACGTCGTCGGCGTGGTGTCGTTGCTCGGCGTCGGCGGCGCGCCGGTGATCGTGACGCTCGGCGGGTTGGTGTCGATCACCCACGCGTAGGTCGCGGGCGTGACCGAGCGGTTCCCGACCGGGTCGATCGCGCGCACGTGGATCGTGTTCGCCCCGTCGGGCAACGCGGGCGTGGTGAACGGGTTCGCGCACGCGGCGTAGGTGCCGTTGTCGAGCTGGCACTCGAAGGTCGCGGTCGCGTCGGACGACATGAACGCGAACATCGGCGTCGCGTCGTTCGACGGGTTCGGTGGCATCGCGGTGATCGCGACGTCGGGTGCGACCGCGTCGACCATCCACGATCGCATCGGCGGCGACGGATCGACGACCCCGTTGCCATCCTTGGCGCGCACCGTGAACACGTGCGCACCGTCGTTGAGCGCCGGCGTGGTGAACGGCGTGGTGCACGCGGCGAATGCGCCGGCGTCGAGCTTGCACTCGAACGTCGCGGTGCCGACCGACGACGCGAACGTGAACTGCGGCGTCGGGCCGCTGGTCGACGCGTCGGCCGGGCCGCTCGTGATCATCGTGTCCGGGGATGTGGTGTCGACCAGCCAGGTCACCGTCGCCGGCGACGCGTCGGTGTTGCCGGCGGCGTCGACCGCGCGGACCGCGAACGTGTGCATGCCGTCGGCGAGCGCGAGTTGCTTCGGGCTGGTGCACGCGGCGAAGGCCTCGGCGTCGAGCGAGCACTCGAACGCGATCGTGCCGCCGCCGGTATCGGTGCCCGAGAACTCGAGGCTCGGCGCGGCGGTGTTGTCGACCGCGCCGGGCTGCTTGGTCAGGAGGGTCTCGGGCGCGGTCAGATCGACGCGCCAGTTGCGCATCGCCGGGGTCGTGTCGGGCTGGCTCTTCTTGTCGAGCGCGGAGACCTTGAACGTGTGATCGCCCTCGGCGACCGTCGTCATGAACGGCGAGGTGCACGATCCGGGACCGAGCGCGTCGACCTCGCACACGAAGCCGCGGCCGATCGGCGCCGAGTGGAAGACGAACGTCGCGTTCGCCTCCTTGGTCAGCGCAGCGGGTCCGTCATCGATCGTCGTCTCGACGTCGCCGGCCGCGCCACCATCATCGCCACAGCCGGCGGCGCAGATCCCGACGACCATCGCGCAGAGCGCGAAGATTCTCCCCATATCCGCCTAGTTTCGCGGATCTGGGCACCACCCCGCAATGCCTCGTCAGTTCGATGTGAGAACACACACACTGTTGACCGGGTCGAACTGCCCGTCGAAGCCGTTCTCGCACAGCATCGCTTTGTCGGTGCTGAGGTCCTGGTCCCAGAACTCGATCTCGTCGACCCGGGCGCCGACCTGCGATGGGAACTGGATGATATCGCTCGGGTTCGCGAACACGTTGTAGGCGCCCCCGATGTCGAGCACCCCGACGAGCGTGCCGTCGATGTAGACGGTCAGCTTGTCGGTGACGTTGCCGGTCTTCTGTTCGGTGATCACGACGCCGTGAACCGCGTTGTCGGCACTGAACGCCGCCGACTTCGGGGTGTCCGAGTTGTTGTACGAGTCGATCTGGAGCTCCTTCGCGGCGGTGTACGAGGCCCGCATGCCGCACAGCTTGGTGGGCGCGGACGCGATGCACGGATGCACGAAGTCGAAGATCGTGAGGAGCGCGCCGCCTTCGAACCAGAACGAGATCGAGTGCGTGTGCGCCGAGTCGTCGAACTTCGCGTAGAACTTCACCGCGAACTGCGACGAAGCAAGAACCTCCATCCCCAGGCCGAGCTTGTCGAAGGCCACGAACGTGGCGGCCTGCGGTGGCTGCACGGGCAGGCCCTCGGTGCCGGTGTTGGTGTAGTTGTTTTCGAAGTCGAACTCGATCGTCGGCGCGAGCACGGCACAGTTCGCGCCCTGGATCCCGCGGGCGATCACCGTGCAGATCTCGGTGTCGTCGTACCACTTGTTGTAGAACCGCAGATCGTCGAGGTCGGCGTTGGCCAGCGAGCCGACGATCAGGTTCTTGCTCTGCATCGCGTCGAACCCGTTGCCGCTCGGTGTCCCGGTCGATCCGGCGATCGCGCCGTTGATGATCAGATCGAGGCCGGAGGTCGTGCCCTTGCTGCGAACCGTGATCTGGCTCCAGCGATCCGCCACGACCGTGCCGAGGATCTTCTGGAGCGCGGTGCCCCCCTTGAACAGCGTGACCTGCACCGTCGTGCCCGAGATGGCGACCTGGATGCCACCGGCCGTTGCGTCGACGGTCGACCACACGATCCCGTCGGTGCCGGCGCGCGGCCGGATCCACACGGACGCGGTGTACGCGCCACCCACCGAGGACGACAGGCTGCGCTGCGTGTTCTTGTACGCGCTCACCGTCGGGTTGCCGATCGCGGTTCCGGCCCAGCCACCGACCGCCGTCTGGGCGTTGACGCCGTTGGGGCTGTACGCGCTGCGTTGCGCGAGGAGGCTGGTGTTCGCGAGGCTCGCCTGCTCCCACGGGTAGTGCAGGACGAGACCCTGCGACGACACCCACGTGGTGGAGATCGTCGCCGCGTTGCCGAGCGCATCGGCGCCCTTGACCGCGAACGTCGACAGCACGTCGTACTGCGTCGTGATCGAGATGCCGTTCGCGCACGCGGTGAACGCGGCGCCGTTCAGCGAGCAGGTGAACGTCACGCCCGACTCGCCCGCGTGGAATCCCATGTCGTAGTAGTCGACCGGCCAGTTGCTCGGCGGCACGTCGTCGAACACGAGCGTCGGCGGCGTGGTGTCGATCGTGAACGCGCGCGACGTCGAGCCGGCGTTGCCGGCGGTGTCGGTCGCGACCACGGTCAGCGTGTGGCAGCCGTCGGCGAGCGCGGCCGAGGTGAACGGCGACGTGCAGCTCGCGATCGCGCCGCTGTCGATCTGGCAGCTCGTGGTCGCGGGGCCGCCGGTGACCGTGAAGTCGAAGCTTGGCGTCTTGTCGTTGGTCGGCGTCGGATCGATCGGGCCGGTCGTGATCGTCACGATCGGCGCGATCGTGTCGATCGTGAAGGCGCGCGTCTTGCCGCCGGTGTTGCCAGCGGTGTCGGTCGCGACCACGGTCAGCGTGTGGCCGCCGTCGGCGAGCGCCGTCGAGGTGAACGGCGACGTGCAGCTCGCGACGGTGCCGGTGTCGATCTGGCAGGTCGTGGTCGCCGGGCCGCCGCCGATGGTGAAGTCGAAGCTCGGCGTCGGATCCTTGGTCGGCGTCGGGTCGATCGGGCCGGTCGTGATCGTCACGGTCGGCGGCACGGTGTCGATCGTGACCGACGACGTCGCGGTGCCGACGTTGCCGACCGCGTCGGTCGCGCGCACGGTCAGCACGTGGACCGCGGACGACAGCGTGGTCGCCGTGAACGGCGAGGTGCACGCGGCGATCGTGCCGCTGTCCATCTGGCACGTCGTGGTCACCGCTCCGCCAGCGACGGTGAACGCCCAGGTCGGCGTGGGGTCGTTGGTCGGGCTCGCCGGCACCACCGTGAACGTCACGACCGGTGGGATCGTGTCGACGGTGAACGTGCGCATCGCGGTGCCGGAGTTGCCGGCGGCGTCGGTCGCGCGCACGACGAGCACGTGGGTCGCGTCGGACAGGGTGGTGAACGCGACCGGCGAGGTGCAGGCGACGAACGCGGCGGCGTCGAGCGAGCAGTCGATCGACGTCGGCGAGCCGGCGGTGGTGAACGTGAAGCTCGGGGAGGCATTCTTGGTGCCGGGCGGATCGCTCGGGCCGCCGGTGATCGTGACGGTCGGCGCCACGGTGTCGACCGTGAACGTGCGCGTCGCGGTCCGCGCGTTGCCAGCGGTGTCGGTCGCGACCACGGTCAGCGTGTGACCGCCGTCGAGGAGCGCCGCCGCGGTGAACGGCGACGCGCAGCTCGCCGGCGCGTTGGCGTCGATGTGGCAGGTCGTGGTGGCCGGACCGAGCGTCACGGTGAACGTGAAGGTCGGCGTGGTGTCGCTGGTCGGCGTCGGATCGATCGGGCCGGTGTCGATCGTGAGCCCGGGTGGCGTCGCGTCGATCGTGAACGTGCGCGTCGCCGTGCCGGCGTTGCCGGCCGTGTCGGTCGCGACCACGGTCAGCGTGTGGCCGCCGTCGGCGAGCGAGGCCGAGGTGAACGGCGACGTGCAGCTCGCCGCCGCGCCGCCGTCGATCTTGCACGTCGTGGTGGCCGGGCCGCCGGTGACCGTGAAGTCGAAGCTCGGCGTCTTGTCGTTGGTCGGCGTCGGGTCGATCGGGCCCGTCGTGATCGCCACGCTCGGGGCGGCGGTGTCGATCGTGAACGCGCGGGTCGCCTGACCGGTGTTGCCCGCGGTGTCGGTCGCGACGATCGTCAGCGTGTGTCCGCCGTCGGCGAGCGAGGCCGTCACGAACGGCGACGTGCAACTCGCGGCGGCGCCCGCGTCGACCTTGCAGGTCGTGGTCGCCGGGCCGCCGCCGACGGTGAACCCGAAGCTCGGCGTCGGATCGTTGGTCGGCGTCGGATCGATCGGGCCGCTCGTGATCGTCACGGTTGGCGGCGTGGTGTCGATCGTGACCGACGACGTCGCGCTGCCGACGTTGCCGACCGCGTCGGTCGCCCGCACCGTGAGCACGTGGGCCGCCGACGACAGCACGGCCGACGTGAACGGCGAGGTACACGCGGCGATCGTGCCGGCGTCGATCTGGCAGGTCGTGGCCACCGCGCCACCCGCGACGGTGAACGTCCAGGTCGGCGTGGTGTCGTTGGTCGGGCTCGCCGGCACCGTGGTGAACGTCACGACCGGGGGCATCGTGTCGACCGTGAACGTGCGCATCGCGGTGCCGGCGTTGCCGGCGGCGTCGGTCGCGCGCACGACGAGCACGTGGGTCGCGTCGGCCAGGCTGGTGAACGCGACCGGCGAGGTGCACGCCGCAAAGGTGCCGGCGTCGAGCGCGCAGTCGGTCGCGATCGGCGCGCCGGCCGTGGTGAACGTGAAGCTGGGCGAGGCATTCTTGGTGCCGGGCGGATCGCTCGGGCCACCGGTGATCGTGACGGTCGGCGCCACGGTGTCGATCGTCCACGCGTAGGTCGCGTTCGAGAAGTTGCCGAACGGATCGGTCGCGCGGACCTCGAACGTGTGACCGCCGTCGGCGAGGCTCGCGCTGGTCCACACCGAGGTGCACGCGGCGAGCGTGGCAGCGTCGACCCGGCACGAGAACGTCGCGGTCGCGTCCGTCGAGGTGAAGCCGAAGTCCGGCGTCGCGTCGTTGTCGGGGTTCGGCGGCTTCTGGGTGATCGTCACGTCGGGCGCTGTGGCGTCGACCGTCCACGTGCGCGTCGCGGGCGTCGGATCGACGACCAGGTGCGAGTCGACGGCGCGCACCGCGAACGTGTGCGAGCCACCGGCCAGTGGGCCGAGCGCGAGCGGCGTCGTGCAGGCCGCGAACGCGGCGGTGTCGAGCCGGCACTCGAACGTCGCGCCGGAGGTCGCCGAGGCGAATCCGAAGCTGGTGTTCGTGCCGCTGGTCCCGGCGTTCGCCGGGCCAGCCGTGATCATCGTGTCGGGCGTGCTCGTGTCGACGACCCAGGTGTAGCTCGCAGGCGACGGATCGACGTTGCCGGCGGCATCGACCGCGCGCACCGCGAAGTCGTGGCTGCCGTCGGTCACGGTCAGCTGCTGCGGCTCGGGACACGCGGTGAACGGGTCGCCGTCGAGCGAGCACTCGAACGTCACGCTCGCGCTGTTCGGGTCGGTGCCGGTGAACTCGAACGTCGGTGACACCGTGTTGTCGACCGCCGGCGGCATCGCCGTGATCGTCGTGTCGGGTGGCGTGAGATCGACCGTCCAGGTCGCCATCGCCGGCGTCGGATCGAGCGTCGCGTGCGCGCCGAGCGTCGCGACCGTGAACACGTGCGCGCCCTCACCGACGGTCTGGGTGAACGGCGAATGACACTGGACCGGCTGGCCACTGTCGAGCAGGCAGACGAACTGGTCGCCCGCCGGATCGGAGTGAAAGGTGAACGCTGCCGCCGCCTGATTGGTCAGCGCGGGAGGTTGGCTGTCGAGCGTGGTCTCGAGGGTGGGATCCGGCTTGCCGCCGTCGTCACCGCAACCGACCACGCAGCACGCCAGGGCGACAACAAACGATGTGAGACGCATTGCCCCACCCCATAACACGAGGGTGCGCCACAGTCGGCTACTTCTTTGACGACGCCTTCTCCCTTGCTTCTTCATGCCGCGAGCTGCTCGCGGCGTTCGGGCGTCGCCCTCACTGCGTCAGGCCGCGAGCTGCTCGCGGCGTTCGGGCGTCGCCCTCACTTCTTCTCGTGCGCCGCGGCGTCCTCGGTCTCCCAGGCGATGTCCATCGAATCATCGTCACCGAGAGCCTTCTCGAGCATCGCGAGCAGCTCGGGATCGATGCCGTTGTCGGACATCAACTCCAGCGTGTCCTTGTCGATGAAGTAGTCCTGGTCCTCGTCGTGCTCCTCCTCGAGCTGGTCGACGAGGAATGCGAGCTGCTTGTCGGAGATCGCGCCGATCTCGTCGCCGGTATCGATGCGGATGAGCCGTGCCATGGCGCAAGTCTGCACAGTCGGGAACCGCGCGGTCAACCGGGTGGGCGCTGTGATACGAATGCAGCGTGAGTCCCGTGCCGGCCGCGGCCGACGTCGTCGTGATCGGTGGCGGGTTTGCGGGGTTGTCGACCGCCTGGACGCTTGCCAAACGCGGGATCCGGGCGATCGTCCTGGAGCGCGAGGCCGACATCGGGATGTACGCGAGCGGCCGGAGCGCCGGGCTCGGCCGCCAGCTCGCCGAGGACGACGCGACCTCGCGCCTCACGATCCGCGGTGCCGAGCTCCTGCGGACCGAATTCGCCGCGGCGTGGAGCCCGACCGGCGGCGTGCTCACGTTCGACGACGCCGCGCTCGCGCAGGGCTACCTCGAGCGCGCCGCGCGGCTCGGGGTCGCGATCGAAACCCTCGAGCGCGACGCGGTCGTCGCGATGTGGCCGACGCTGACCGACCTGCCGATCGGGGCCGCGATCCGCACCCCGAGCGACGGCGTGATCGCGGTGAAGGAGCTGCTCGCGATCTACGCCACCGGCGCGACGATCGTGCGCGGTGCCACGGTGACGCGCGTCGAGCCCGCGGCGACCGGCGCCACGGTGACGACCGCGCAGGGCGCGATCGCGGCGCGGGTCGTGGTCGACGCGGCGGGCGCGTGGGCCGGTGCGGCGACCGCCGATCCGGCGCTCGCGTCGTACAAGCGGCACCTGTTCGTGCTCGCCTCCGAGCCCGTCGCGGACGCGCCGTTCCTCTGGCACCTCGGCGCGCGCGAGCTCTACCTGCGCGCCGACCACGGCGCCACCCTCGCGTCACCGTGCGACGCCGCGCGCATCGAGCCGACCGACCAGCAGCCCGACCTCGTCGGCGAGAGCCATCTGCGCGCGGTCCTCGAGATCGCGGCGCCGGACCTCGCCGATGCCGCGATCGTGAAGCGCTGGGCGTGCCATCGCAGCTTCACGCCCGACCGCCAGATGCGGCTCGGACGCGACCCGGATCGGCCGTGGCTGGTGTGGGCCGCCGGCCTCGGCGGTCACGGAGCGACGGCGTCGCCCGCCGTCGGCGAGCGCGTCGCGGACGCGGTCATCGCCGCGTTGGCCTGACGCCTACGACGCCTACTTCGTATCGCAGGCCGCGACGCCGGTATCGATGTCGTTCGCCGCGAGCGCGCACTCGACGCGCGCCTTGGCCGTCTTCTCGGTGCACGCGGCGATGAACTCGGTCGCCTTGGCCTCGGCGACCGCCTTCTTCTGCTTGGCCATCTCGGCCTTCATCGCGTCGGTCGCGGTCGCGCCGGCCTTCTTGAACTCGAGATCGACCAGGTGGTCGAGCAAGCTGCGGCACTGCTCCTCGGACGGCGCCTTGTTGCACCCGGCCGTGACAACCGCCAGGAGGAGGATCCAACGCATCATGGGGAAATCGTATCACCGCCCGGCGGCGATCGCCTGCCGGATCTCGGCGATCCGACGGGTGACGGCGGGCGATGGGCGCAGCGTGGCGGCGCGATCGAGCAGCTCGGCGGCGAGCTTGGGCGCGTGGTTCGCGACGTGCGCCTCGGCGAGGTGGACCGCGATCTCGGCCTCGAGCGGCGCATAGCGCGTCGCCCGGGTCAGCGCGCGCAGGGCCTCGGGGACGCTGCCGGCCCGCAACAGGTAGACGCCCCAGCTGTCGAGCACCGCCGGGTCGCCGGGCGCGAGGTCGCGGGCGCGCCGGAGCGGGGCGAGCGCGGCGGGCACCCGGCCGGCCTCGACGAGCAGGTAGCCGGTGAGGTTGAGCGCGTACGACGCGTCGCGATGCGCCGCGATCAGCGGCTCGAGGATCGCGAGCGCCCCCGCGCGATCGCGACCGCGCTCGAGCGTGCGGGCCAGCGCGAACTTCGCGTCGGCCGAGTCGCCGGCCTTCGCGAACACCGCGCGCGCGTCGGCCGGCTTGCCGAGATCGACGAGCGCGAACGCGGCGAGCGTCGCGAGCTCGAGCTGCGCCGGCTTTGCGGCACGTGCCGGGGCGAGCAGATCGAGCGCCAGCTGCGGCTTGCCGTCGGCGAGCGCGACCTCGGCGGCGATGCGGCGTGCGTCGAGTCCGTGGTCGGCCGATGCGAACACCGGGGTCAGCGCGGCGATCGCCTGCGCGTACTGTCCGGAGGCGGCATCGATCTCGGCGAACGCCATCGCGCCGACGTCGGCGTCGAGCCGCGCGATCTGGTCGGCGACCGCGCGGGCCTCGACGAGCCGGCCGAGCCCGCGCTGGAGCCGCGCGATCATCGTGAGCCCCTCGAGGTCGCTGCGATCGTCGTCGAGCAACGTCAGCAGATCGACCGCGCCGGTGTGATCGTCGGCCTCGACGAGCAACCAGTAGAGCTCCTCGGCGACGTCGAGCGGCTGCGCGGCGCGATCGAACGCCCCGCGGGTCTGGAGCACGGCCTCGTCGAGGTGACCGGTGCGGCGCAGCGCGCGCGCGAGGTCCAGTCGCGCGTCGATGTGGTCGGGGTCGCGCTCGAGCACGGCGCGCAGCTCGGGGATCGCGGCGGCGAGCTCCTCGCGCTTCTCGAAACGGACCGCGAGCCGGTAGTGACCCTCGACCGAGCCGGGCACACGCGCCACCAGCGTGTGCAGGGTCGCCTCGGCGTGATCCGGATCGAGCTTGGCGAGCCCGAGGTAGCCGCGCTCGTCGGCGGGCGCGAGCTCGATTGCCTTCTGATAGGCCGCGATCGCGTCGGGCTTCGCGGTCTCGGCGAGCAGGTCGCCGGCCGCGACCCAGATCTCGGGATGATCCGGCCACCGGTGCTCGGCCGCGACCAGGCTCGCCCGGGCGCCGGCGAGGTCCTTGCTCTTGGCCTGCGCGAGCGCGAGCGACACCACGATCATCGGCTCGTTCGGCGCCGCATCGCGCGCCGCATCGAGCTCGCCGATCGCGCCCTTCCAGTCCTGCGCGTACATCGCCATCTTGCCGGCGAGGTAATGCGCGTACGCCGCGCGCGACAGCGGCGCCGTCGGGTGCACCGGCTTCGCCGAGTGGCACGCGGCGAGGAGCGCGAGGAGGGCGAGCTTCACAGCGGGATGTTGCCGTGCTTGCGCGGCAGGTTGGTCTGCCGCTTGTTCGCGAGCATGCGCAGCGAGCGCACGATCGTCCACCGCGTGTCGCGCGGCCGGATGATCTCGTCGATGTAGCCGAGCGACGCGGCCTTGTACGGGTTCGCGAACCGCTCCTTGTACTCGGCGATGAACCGCGCGCGGGCGGCCTCGCGCTCGGCCGGATCCTTGATCTTGTCGAGCTCGCTCTTGAACACGATGTTGACCGCACCGTCGGGGCCCATCACCGCGATCTCGGCGGCGGGGTACGACACGTTGACGTCGGCGCGGATGTGCTTGCTCGCCATCACGTCGTAGGCACCACCGTACGCCTTGCGCGTGATCACCGTGATCTTCGGGACGGTCGCCTCGGCGAACGCGTAGAGCAGCTTCGCGCCGTGCTTGATGATGCCGCCGTACTCCTGGTTCGTGCCGGGCAAGAAGCCGGGGACGTCGACGAACGTGACGAGCGGGATGTTGAAGCAGTCGCAGAACCGCACGAAGCGCGCGGCCTTGACCGATGCGTCGATGTCGAGCACGCCGGAGATGTGTGCCGGCTGGTTCGCGACGATGCCGACCGGGCGACCGTCGAACCGCGCGAAGCCGCACACGATGTTCTTCGCGTAGTCCTTGTGGACCTCGGTGAACTTCGCGTCGTCGACGACGGCGAGGATGATCTTCTTGATGTCGTACTGCTTGTTCGACTCGAGCGGCACGATCGTGTCGAGCGCTTCGTCGGCGCGATCCGGCGGATCCTGCGTCGGGCGCTGCGGCGGATCCTCGCTGTTGTTGCCCGGCATGAACGCGAGCAGCTCCTTCAGTCGCTCGATACACGACAGCTCGTCGCCCTCGGTGAAGTGCGAGACCCCCGAGCGCGAGGCGTGGGTCATCGCGCCGCCGAGCTGCTCCTTGGTGACCTCCTCGCGCGTCACCGTCTTGATCACCTCGGGGCCGGTGATGAACATGTACGACGTCGCCTCGACCATCAGGATGAAGTCGGTGATCGCGGGCGAGTACACCGCGCCGCCGGCGCACGGACCCATGATCGCGGACAGCTGCGGCACGACGCCGCTCGACAGCACGTTGCGCAGGAAGATGTCGGCGTAGCCGGCGAGCGACTCGACGCCCTCCTGGATGCGCGCGCCGCCCGAGTCGTTGAGCCCGACGACCGGGCAGCCGATCTTGGTCGCGAGGTCCATCACCTTGCAGATCTTCTGGGCGTACGCGCCGGACAAGGAGCCGCCGAACACGGTGAAGTCCTGGGCGAACACGCACACCGGTCGACCGTCGACCATGCCGTGCCCCGTGACGACGCCATCGCCGAGGATCTTCTGATCCTGCATGCCGAAATCGGCGCAGCGATGGGTGACGAACTTGTCGAGCTCGACGAAGCTGCCGTCGTCGAGCAGCGCGGCGATCCGCTCGCGCGCGGTGAGCTTGCCGGCCTGGTGCTGCTTGGCGATGCGCGCCTCGCCGCCGCCGAGCGCCGCGGTGGCTTCCATCTCTTCGAGACGACGAATCGGGTCGGCTTCTGAATTACTCACGGTGGGCGGCGTATAGTAGGGGTGTGGGGAACGTCAAGGGAAGCGCGCTGGCGTCCCGCATCCTCTGGGTCCAGCTGGGCTACGGGGAGGCCGGCATGGACAAGCTCCTGGCCGCGTGCTCGCCGGACCTGCGAACCACGCTCGAAGCCGGCGTCAAGAACGCGCGGTGGTACCCGTTCGAGCAGTTCATCGAGCTGTGCGTCGTCTGCGACATGGTGTTCGGCAAGGGCGACCTCTCGCTGATCAAGCCGCTCGGCCGCTACGGCGCCGACGCGAACCTGACGACGATCTACCGCCTGTTCTTCAAGGTCGGCTCGACGCAGTGGATCCTCGGCCGCGCGGTGCGGCTGTGGAGCGCGCACTACGACAGCGGCTACCTCGAGGTCCTGACGCGCGGCCCGAAGAGCGCGATCCTGCGGATCCGCGGGTTCGCATCGCCGCATCGCGTGCACTGCGCGAGCGTGCTCGGCTGGGCCGAGCGCTCGATCGAGCTGAGCGGCGGCAAGCGCGTCGCGATGACCGAGGTCAAGTGCCGCACGCGCGGCGACGACGTGTGCCAGATGGATGCTAGCTGGGAGTAGGCAGGAGCGTGCGGACCCAGCGATCGATCGCCTCGCGATCGAGGCCCGCGCTGGTGCGCAGCACGTAGCCGACGGTGAACCTGCCGAGCTTCGCCGCGATCTCGGCCGGGGCGATCGGGCCGTCGAACCAGTTCTTGCGCGACGCGTGCATCCACGCCGCCTTCGCCGAGTCGACCGTCAGGATCATCGTCGGATAGCCGTCGAGCGCGCGAAACGTCACCGTGAAGCGAACGACCGCCGGCGGCTTCGCGACCCCGAGCTCGGCGAGGAACGCCCAGATCGGCGAGACCTCGGCGCGCTCGCCGGCGGCCTCGTCGAGCATCGCGACGATGGCGCGCGCGGCGGCGGTGTCGCCGAACAGCGGGACGACGACCCGGCGCAGCCAGTCGAGCGAGGCGTCGCGGTTCGCGCGCGCGGCCTCGAACCGGGGCAGCAGGATGTCGAGCGAGTCGGCCGAGCCGTCGACCGCGAGGATCGGGAGGTACGGTGACGTCGTGCTGGTCGGATCGCCGATCGCCTCGGCGGCGCGCGCGCCCTCGACGATCTCGGGACGCGCGGCGATCAGCGTGCGCAGCACGTCGCGGCGCGGCGGCGTCCACGCGGTGAGCTCGAGCAGATCGCGGAGCCGCGAGGCGATCGGGCCGCGCCCGGTACGGAGCCCGACCGCGACGAACGCGGCGTGCGGCCGGTCGTGCTCGTGACGCTCGACGTGGCGAACGACCGCCTCGTCGACCGCGGCGAGGTCGCGCAGATCGTGCAACGTGCCGGTTTCGAGGTAGCGCTCGACCGCGGCGTCGAGCAGCGCGGGGTCGACGCCGGCCGGCAGGTTCGCGATCACCTTCAAGAACCAGTCGCCCGGCTCGTGGAGCCTGGCCGCGTCGCGCAGCTTGGCCTCGGCCGCGGCGACCGAGATCGGCTTCTTGCGCGCCACGCGCCGAAGGTATCAGTCGCGGATTATCCGCGGGCGCGGGTGGGGCTGCTGCGACGGCGGCTGCCAGCCGGGCTCGCCGTAGTTGCGATACACCGGCGTGCCATTCTCGTCGTACATCACCTCCTGGAGGCCGATCGACAGGCGCGCGACCACCGCGCGGCTGCCGGTCAGCTCGAACGGCAGGCTGCGCTGGGCGCCGAGCAGGTTGATGTCGAGCGTGCCGCGCACCGTGCCGTGCGAGACCGCCGAGGACAGCTTGCCGCGGCCGATCTCGACGAGGTAGTTGCCGCGCTTGATCGACTTGAGCGCCAGCTCCTCGCGCTCGGCCGACACCGCGTCGGTCACGATCACGTCGGTGCGACCGCCCATCCACGACACGCGCGTGCCGTCCGGCGTGACCAGCGTGATGTCGAGATCGGCGCCCGAGTCCCAGCGGCCGTTGACCACGAGCTCGCCGGTCACGCGAACCGGGAGCGGGTTCGCGGTCGCGAGCTTCTCGGCCTGGGCGCGGGTCGCGTCGTCGGGGAGCGAGCGCGACACCAGCTCGGCGTCGTGCTCGCGACCGAGGCCGCGGAGGCAGCGCAACGCCTGCGCCGACGCCGACAGCAGCTTGGGCTGCAGCGCGGCGAGCGCGATGCGGTGGCCGCAGGCCTGGGCGAGGCGACCGGCGTTCTCGTACGTGCGCACCATGCGCTCGTGCAGCGCGACGCGATCCGGATCGAGATCGACGAGCCCGGCGAGCGTGCGCAGCGCGAGGTCGCGCTGGCCGTCGCGACCGAGCAGGTCGGCCTGGTAGCCGAGGGCCTGACCGTCGAGCTTGTCGCGCTCGAGCCAGCGATTGGCGATCTCGCGAGCGTGATCGAGCTCGCCGGCATAGGACAGCGCCTGCACGAGGTTGCGATGGCGCTCGCGGCTATCCGGGTTCGCGGCGAGCGCGGCCTCGGCGTCGACGATCGCCTTGGTGATCGCCGGGTTCACGCCGTCGTAGCTCGCCACCGACGGGACGCGGATCCACTCGCGGTGCACAAGAATCATGCCCTGGTGAGACGGACCGTCGACGTCGTCGAAGTTCGCGCGCTTGCCGGCTTTCGCGCTGACGTCCTTCTTCGAAGGCGGCTTGGTATCGGGCCGCGGCGGCGCGTGCATCACCGGCGCCGGCATCTTCTCGGCCTTGGGCTCCGACTTGTCGGCCGTCTTGGTCGTGCCGTAGCCCTTGGTGTCGGTCGGCATCACCGCCGTCGGCGCCGTGGTCGCCGGGCGGACCGCATCACCCGCGCTGGCGGCGCCCACGGGAGCATTGGCCGCGGCGGCGACCGCGCTCGTGCCGGTCGACTCGTCGAGCGCTTCCTCGCCGGTGAACTTCTGCGTCGGCTGGCCGCGATCGACGCCGAACGCGTCGAACATCGCCTGCGACTCGAGGACGAGCAGCGAGGTCTGCCGCGACATCACGCCGTAGCCCTGGGACAGCGCCACCACCCGCGCGCGATCCTCGCCGCGGCCGTCGCGCTCGAGCTGCTCGATGGCCAGCGACGCCCACAGCCGGGGCACGAAGCCGTTGCCGGCCGCGCTCGACACCGCCAGCGCCAGCGGATAGCGCTGCTCGAACGGCTGGCCGCCGACGGTGCCGCGCAGGATCACGTCGCCCTTCACGTCGCCGGTCACCCGGGCGCCGATCAGGAGCTCCTCGCCGGCGCGCAGGGTCGGCAGCACCGCCGGCGCCACGTCGGCGAGCCCGGCGGGGAGCTGCAAGGTCGCGCCGCGCAGGGCCGCGCCGCGGGTGGTCTCGATGACGGCGAGCGCCGCGTGGGCCGCGCGCTGGCCGGGGTGCCAGGCGACGTGGCCGCCGCCGCCGGCCCGGGCGATGCCGGTGAGCACGGCGTCGTCGGCGTCGTTGCCGATGGCC
>JBBQEX010000057.1:0-52888 GCA_038321315.1 Haliangiales bacterium
TCGGTGTCGACCGCCCGCAGCGGCGTCGCCGACGACGCCTACGCGCTCGCGCTCGCGGGCCGCGCGACCACGCTGCTCGGGGCGCTCGGCGACACCGCCGATCCCGACGCGATCCGTACCCTGTCGCTGATCGCAGGCCAGAAGGTCGTTCGCGGCGCCCGCACGCTCCAGCTCGACACCGCGATCGTGATCGCCGAGGCCGCGCTCGCACATCCGCAGAACCCGGTGATGGCGCGCCTCGCCGAGCGTGCGGTCGACTACCTCGCGAAGGCGCAGCGCCCGGATGGCTCCTTCGGTGGTGCCGACGGCTGGTTGCTCCAGCGGCTGCTGGTCGCGACCGCCGATGGCACGCGCGCCGTCGCCGCCGACACGCTCGACGCCGCCGCCAAGCAGCGTGCCGAGCGCGTGCAGACCCGCGCGAGCGGCATGATCGAGCGCAACCTGGCGCAGATCTCCGACGGCTACACGGCGGCGACGATCCTCGCGAGCGGCGCGACGTCGGGCCCGGTCGCGGCCAAGCTGCGCCAGAAGGTGCTCGACGGGGTCAAGGCCTCCGGCGACGGCGCGAAGTACCTCGACGTCCCGGCCGACGTCGTGCGCGCCGACGGCGAGGTGCCGTCGCAGGCCGAGGCCACCGCCTTCGCGATCCTCGCGCTGCAGAGCAACCCCACCGACAAGGGCGTCGTCGCCGATCTCGGCGCGACGCTGCTCGGCGCCTACAGCCCGATCCGCGGCTGGGGAGATGGCCGCGCGAACCTGGTCGCGATGCGCGCCGTGCTCCAGCTGTTCAAGGATCCGGTGCCGCCGGGCGTGACGATCGCGCTGTCGATCGACGACCACGAGTTCGCGACCAGCACGCTCGATCGCCAGGCGCTGCGCGAGTCGCTCGCGCTCGAGGCCGCGGTGCCGACCGGCGTCGCGGGCACGCACCACTGGAAGATCACCGCGACGCCCGCGGTCCCGGGCCTCGCGTACGCGCTCGTCGTGCAGAGCTGGGTGCCGTGGCCCAAAGAGGCGATGAACCAGGGGCTCGAGCTCGCGCTGCCGCCGACGATGACCGGCACGGTGGGCAAGCCGATCGAGGTCACGCTCACCGCGACCGCGCCGGAGGGCGTGCTCCACATCACCGAGGCGCTGCCGGCTGGCGTCCAGATCGACACGCCGAGCGTGCAGAAGCTGGTCACCGACGGTGCGATCACGCGGTTCGAGACCTCCGACGGCAAGCTCGAGCTGTTCTCGGCGCCGCTCACCCCGGGCCAGGTGTTCACCGCGAAGTTCTCGGTGGTCGCCACGCTCGCCGGCACGCTCCACGCCGACGCCTCGCAGATCGAGCGGAACGGCGTGATGTTCCACGTCCCGCCGACGACGTGGACGATCCGGCGTTAGTCCTCGAGCCGATCCATCCGCGCATCGGCGGTGTCGATCGAGGCGACGGTGTGGCGCAGGCCGCTCCACGGATCGCCGACGGTATCGAGCCGCGCGCGGATGTCACGCAGCGTGATGCCGTTCGCGGTGAGCGCGGGATCCTCGACCTCCTCCCACTCGATCGGCGCCGAGATCGGGGCGCCCTTGCGCCCGCGCAGCGAGTATGGCGCCACGAACGTCGCGCCGTGCGCGTTGCGCGCGACATCGAGGAACAGGCGGCCCTTGCGATCCTTCTTGTAGAACTCGGTCGTCACCTTGTCGGGGTGGCGCGCGCACAGGTACTTCGTCATCCGGTGGCACAGCGCCATCATCTCGCTGAACGGCGCGCGCCCGTCGGTCGCGGCGACGACGTGGAGGCCCTTGCTGCCGGTCGTCTTCACGTACGGTGACAGGTCGAGCTCCCAGAACAGCTCGCGGATGATCAGCGCGACCTCGCGCACCAGATCGAAGCGGCCCTCGGGAGGATCGAGATCGAACACCAGCAGATCGGGATAGTCCGGCTGGGTGCGCCGGCTCGTCCAGATGTGCATCGCGATCGAGCCCTGGTTCGCCATGTAGACCAGCCCGGCCGCGCTGTCGATCACCGGATAGATCACGCGCGTCTTGATGCCGAGCTCCTCGCGATCGAGCCAGTCGGGGTAGTGCTTCTGGACGTGCTTCTGAAAGAACCCGCCACCAGCGAGGCCCTTCGTGTAGCGCTCGACGGAGAGCGGCCGCTCCCGGATCTCCGGGAGGAGCTGCTCCGCGAGATCGCGGTAGTAGTCGAGGACATCGCCCTTGGTGATGCCATCCTCGGGAAACACGACACGATCGACGTTCGTGCACGCGACCGACCGGCCGTCGAGCTGATAGACCGCGCCTTTACCCACATGCGGATAATTTCACTCCCCATGTCGTGCGTGAAATCATTTGTGCGTGCATGTGCGTACCGACGACGTTTCTCGACGAGGTCTTTCTTTCGCGGCGAACTTCGGTGACCCTGGAAAGATGGGACGTTTCACGTTCACGCTCCTCCTGTGTGCGACCGCCGGGTGCGCCGCCGATCGCACGATCGTCGACAACGGAACGCCGGGCAGCGATCCGCCCGAGGTGATGGGGACGCCGACGACGGGCACCATGCCCATGGCCCAGACCCTCGCCGTCGCGAGCTGCGGCGCGACCGGATTCGCGACCAGCGCCCCGGCCACGAGCCTCGCGATGACGCAGACCGGTCGCAGCGCCGCGATGGTGTTCGGCGTTCGCGACGGTCAGCTCGTCGGCTATCGGTTCGAGCAGGGCGTGCTCGCCTCGGATCCCGACGGGACGGTCCTCGCGATCGGCGCGAAGGTCGTAGGCACCGCGACCGCTCGGGCCGGCGGGCAGACCGTCGTGACGACCGTCGGCGACGGCGCCATCTCGGTCGATCTCGTCGACCCTGACCTGCGCGACATTCGCCACCTGACGACGCTGTCGGGGATCGGCGTCAGCGACCTCCCGATGATCACCGCACCGGACGGCACGTACATGCTTCCGTCGATCGACGTCGATGGGGTTCACCTCGACCGATTCGACGCGCGCCTCCGCGCGGTCGGCTCGACCGCGATCACGACCGCGCGCCGACCCGAGGGCATCTCGGCCGCGATCGTCGGCACCAACTCGATGATCGCGTGGACCGCGAACCACGAGTGCCACCTCCAGTTCGCCAGCGACGTCACCGAGAGCGATGGCTCGTTCATCACCGAGTCGTGCCCGTCGCCGCATCTCGCGGTCGACCCGCGCACGGGCGATGGCCTGATCGCGTTCGCGAGCCCGCGGGGCGTCGAGGTCATCCACGCACCGTCGGAGCACCTCACGCCGCCGGTCGTCGTCCGCGGCAACACCTCGAACCCGCAGGTGACGTTCGACGGCGTGCGGTTCTGGCTCGGCTTCGTCGATGATCACGCGCGCCTCGTGGTCGGCTTCTTCGACGAGCAGGACCGCTTCATCGGCTCCGAGATGGGCGGGATGACGGGGGACTACCGCCTGCAGATGTTCGACGAGCAGGTCGTCGTCCTGTCGACCGATTCGTCGGGCTATAGCGTTCAGCGCGTGTGTACGCGTACGCTCTAGACGTGTCCGACATCAACGAGGTCGTGGTCGCGGTCCAGGCGTACGTCGCGAAGCTCGAGCTGCGCGGCGCCAAGCCCGTCGATGTACAGGCTCGCGCATCGGGCGACGACCTCGACGTCATCAAGGTGTGGGCCGACCTCGGCCCGGCGAGCACGGAGACGACCGACTGGTCCGACGCCGCCGAGGCCGCGATCCTGAAGGACGTCCCGGGCGCCTCGGAGTTCCGGATCCAGGTTCGCGTCGAGAAGCTCTGAGTCAGATCGGCAGCACGACGCGAAACGTCGCGCCGACCGCGGGTGCGCTCTCGACCTCGATCCGACCGCCGTGCGCCTCGACGATGCGGCGCGCGATGTAGAGCCCGACCCCGAAGCCGCTGTAGTTGCCCGACGGGACCGCGCGTTCGAACTTGCCGAAGATGCGCGCAGCGTCCGCGTCGGCGACCCCGATCCCGTGATCGCGAACCTCGATCGCGAGGTCGGTCTCCCGTCGCACCGCGCGGATCTCGATCGGGTGGCGCGCGCCGTACTTGAGCGCGTTGGTCACCAGGTTCACCAGCACCTGATCGATGCGCGCGCGATCGCAGACCAGCATCATCGACGGCACGTCGACCGTGATGCGCGATCCGACCAGCTCGGCATAGGCGCGCTGGCGCTCGACGACATCGCCGACGATCTCGGCGATGTCGCACGGCGCGAGCGCGAGCTCGAGGACGCGATCGTTCTGCGCGTCGAGCAGCGCGTCGATCAGCGACGCCAGCCGCGCGAGCTCGCGGATCGCCGACTCGGTGCTCGTTCGCACGCGCTCCGGCGGTGCCGCGCGATCGAGCAACCGGCGGAGCTGCTGGAGCTGGAGCCCGACGTTGGCGACCGGCGTGCGCAGCTCGTGCGACGCGACCAGCAGGAACTCGTCGCGCAGGGCCAGCGCGCGCTGGGTCGTCGCGAGCAACTCCTCGCGTTCGGCCTCGAGCCGGTAGCGCTCCGAGATGTCGCGGATCACGCTGAACAGGAAGCGATGCTGGTTGAAGCCGTCGCCGCGCGAGCTGACCTCGACGGGAAACGTGGTGCCATCGGCGCGCCGGTGCAGCGTCTCGAACAGGATGCCGTCGTGATCGGCGCGATGCATCTGCCGGCTCACCGAGCCGGTCGACTCGACACGGAGATCGAAGATCGCCCGCGCGAGCAGCTCGTCGCGGGTGTAGCCGTAGGCGAGCTCGGCGGCGCGGTTGGCCTCGACGATGCGTCCGCTGGTGGCGTCGATCACGAGGATGATGTCGCGCGCGTGCTCGTGCAGGTAGCTCGCGATGTCTTGCTCGTCCTCCGCCGCCACGTCGGCGCCACCGTAGCATGCTAGACCACGGCCATGAGCTTCGTCTCGGGGGTGTCCTCGTCGGAACGGCGCGGTCGCTGCTACGCGGTCCACGGTCAGTCGATCGCCGTGGTGCGCGATGGCGACGCGGTGACGATCCCCCTCGCCGACGTCGACGACGACTGGCTCTATCTCGGCGCGCTCGATGGCGAACCGTGTTTCGCGCGCGAGAACGCGCCGCTCGCGAGCGCCGAGCCGCTGGCGCTGCGCGCGTTGTTCGGCGCGTTGCCCGATGCCGAGTTCGCGGTCGCCCAGCGCGCGCTCGGCATCGTCGCGTGGGATCGCGACCACCGGTGCTGCGGCCGCTGCGGGACGCCGACCGAGCGCTCGGCCGTCGAGCGCGTGCGGACCTGTCCAGCGTGCAAGCTCGGCGTCTATCCGCGGATGTCGCCCGCGGTGATCGTGCGGGTCGAGCGCGACGACACGATCCTGCTCGCGCGCAACCTGCGCTCGCCGTTCCGGTTCCACAGCGTGCTCGCCGGCTTCGTCGAGCTCGGCGAGACGCTCGAGGAGACCGTGCACCGCGAGATCCGCGAGGAGGTCGGCATCGCGATCTCCGACGTCCGGTACTTCGGCAGCCAGCCGTGGCCATTCACCGGCTCGATCATGATCGCGTTCACCGCGCGGTGGGCGAGCGGCGACCTCGTGCCCGACGGCACCGAGATCGGCGAGGCCGCGTGGTTCGCACGCGACGCGATCCCGACGGTGCCGCCGCGGCTGTCCATCGCCCGCGCGCTGATCGACGACTTCGTCGAGCGCGCGATCTGATATCCTCGTCGGAGTGCACCTCGCTCTCGCCTCGGTGATCGTGCTCGGTGCGTGCTACGCGCCGACGCCACCCGCGAACGTCCCGTGCTCGACCGATTCGCATTGCCCGACCGGCCAGACCTGCCTCGCGACCGGCGTGTGCTCGGGCGGCCGCGAGCTCGACGCGCAGCTCGGCTCTGACGGGCCTCCGATCGCCGACGCAGCGCCCGGCTGCTTCGGGATCGGACTCGTCACGGTGTGCCCGCCGACGCTGCCGGTCACCGATCTCGTGACCATGGATCAGCTCGCGATCGACACCGACAACAGCGCGCGCTGCTCGATGATCGTGCAGAGCGGCACGGTCGCCAGCTGCGTCGTGATCGCACGCGACATCACCGTCCCGGTCAACAAGAAGCTCACCGGCGTCGGTTCTCGGCCGCTCGTGATCCTCGCGACCGGCACGCTGACGATCGCTGGCCTGGTCGACGTCGCGAGCAAGGGCAACGGCATGATCGGCGCGGCCGCACGCGCGAGCTGTCCTGGCGCGCTGACCGGCGCCGCCGCGCAACCGCCGACCGGTGGCGGGGCCGGCGGCGCGGGCGGCAGCCTCGGGATGCTCGGTGGCGCCGGCGGCAAGGGCGCGCTGGGCTCGATGGGCGGCACGCCGCAGGACGTCGCCGACCCGGTGATGCTCGCGGGCGGGTGTCCTGGCGGCGCGGGCGGCGTGGGCGGCAGTAGCGGCGGTGGTGGTAAGGGCGGTGCGGGTGGTGGCACGGTCTACCTGATCGCCGGCACGCGGATCGCGATCAGCGGTGTGGTCAACGCTTCGGGCACCGGCGGCGGCGCCGGAACCTCCGGTCTGGGCAGTGGTGGTGGTGGCGGCGGCGGTGGTGCGGGTGGCTTCATCGGGCTCGACGCACCGCAGATCGACATCACCGGCCAGGTGTTCGCGAACGGTGGCGGCGGCGGTGGTGGCAACGGCACGATGGCCAGCATGCCGGGCATGCCCGGCGGCGAGCCGACCTCGCCGATGTTGCCCGCGGGTGGCGGCACGCCCGGTGCTGGCGGTGCCGGCATGGGAGGGCGCGGGTTCGCTGGTCCTTTCGCGCCGACCGCGGGAAACCTCTCGAACGCGAACTACAGCGGCGGTGGTGGTGGTGGTGGCGGCGCGGGAGTCATCGCGGTGTACGGCGTCGCTCCCGGCTCGATCGGTGGAGCCGTGTCGCCGGCGGCGCGCTAGACTTCGCGCATGAAGCGAACCCTCGTCGCCGTGGCGGTCGCCGCCACGACCCTCGTTGCCTGGCGCTGGCACGCGTCCACCACCACGACCACCAAGGATGGTGGCAACGCCAAGCTCGTGCTCGATCGCCTGTGGATCGATCACGTGCCGAAGGACGACAAGGATCCGGTCAAGGTGTTCGTCGCGTTGACCCAGGATCCGGTCGGCATCTTCCAGACCACGACGGCCTGGAAGGGCGAGTACGAGGTGTTCCAGTACGAGCGCGCGGGCGGCGAGATCCACGCGCGCTACCCGCAGACCGGCGACCACGAGAAGTTCACGTTCGTCGGCTCGAAGTGCCACGACGACAAGATGGACTACTGCCTCGAGCTCGCCGGCTCGAGCCGCGGCGCCAAGCACTACTTCTCGATGAAGGGCTGGGAGCTCGACGGCGTTCCGGACGCCCACGCCATCGAGGCGATGATCACTCGTTGACCGCGCGGCCGGCGTCGAACAGCACCTTCCAGTGCCCGTCCGGCTGCCGCCGCCAGATCGTCGCGTAGCTGCTGCGGAACCGATCGTCGGGGTTCTTGTCGGTCGGCTCGTAGGTCGCCTTGCCGATCGTGAACCCGAGGTCGCCGTGGCGACCGCTCGCGATCGGCTCCCAGGCGAGCAACCCGGCCGCGAGCAGCTTCGCCATCGCCTCGCGGATCGCGTCGGCGCCGCTGATCTTGCCCGAGGCGCGCCCCATCGCACCCTCGGCATCGAACGCCGCGACCCAGGCGTCGACGCCGCGCGCCGCGACCGCTGTCGCGAACTCGCGATCCGCACCCTCGAGCTCGGGATCGCGCGCGATCATCGGCGCGCGCGCGAAGTGTGAGACCCCCTCGCGCTTCGCGAACGTGACGGTCGCGGTCAGCTGCTCGCCGTCGCGGCGATACGCGATCGCGGCGGGGCCGGTCGTGCGGAACACGATCGACGTGCCGCTCGCCGGACCGGTCGCGTCGAGCTCCGCCGGCGGCAGCTGTTGTGGCATCGCGAACATGCGGATCACGCCGTCGGCCGGGCCGCCCGTGGCCGCATCGTCGACGATCCGCAGCTCGTACGAGCCGTCGTCGTGCAGCGCGACGCCGTAGATCGCGCCGGAGTTCGCGAGCCAGATCTCCTGGCCCGCGCGCTCGGTCCAGGTGCCGAGCCACCACGCGAGCGGCACGAGCGCGGGCGACAGCTCGACCGTCGATGGCGCGGGGGACGGGGCTACCGGGGCTGCGGGATGGGTGCAGGCGGCGAGGGCGAGGATCGCGATCCGGGCGCTCACTGGTGGACGGTGCCCTGCGCCTGCTCCTCGCCCTCGCGCGAGAACCACTTCCACGCGAACGATCGCGCGGTGGCCCGCGGCGGGAGCTGGAACGTGCCGCCGTCGATGCAGTTGGTCACGCCGTGCGTGATCTTCTCCTGGACGACCAGCGTGCCGTCGCCGTGCTCGGGCCGCCGGAGCAGGATGCCGCCGCAGTCGAGCCCGGGATACTCGACGGTGCCGACCGGTTCACCGACGTCCGCGCCGGTCGGATCGATCGTCAGCTCGATGTCCCAGTCGCTGTTGTTGTTGTACTGGAAGCCGTGGCCGCTCCACTTGCCGGCGAGCTCGACGAACGGCCCGCGCGGCGCGACGTGCGGGTGCGGCAGCTGCACCGGCACGATGATCGGCGGCGGTGCAGATGGGCTCGCGTCGCTCCAGCACGCAGTCAGGGCGAGAAAGCCGCAGGCGAGGCGCACGCCTCCAGTCTACTTCGAGAGCACGAGAAACAGCAGCACGAGCGCCGTCAGCGCCACGCTGATCACGGTGGTCCACACGACGACGCGTCCGCGGCCTGGCGCGAGCGGGGCGGCCAGCTCGGTCGGCTCGTCGGCGGCGGCCGCGAGTTTGGGTGTCGATCGCGAACGGCTATCTCGCGCGTCGGACGCCCTCACCGTCGGGTCCGACCCGACAAAAACGGCTGCTACCTACATCGCCGCTGCTGTCGCGATTCGTCTACCGTGGGTTCCCGGTGTCGAACCACGCGAGATCGAAGGCGGTTCTTGTCGTCGCGTTCTTGTTCGTCGGCGCGGTAGTCGAGCCCACGCTCGCGCGCGCGGGTGATTGCGACCCGGCGGCCGTCGCGAAGCAGCGATCCGATCTCGAACACGAGTCGCATCGGCTCCAGGTCTGGCGCTACGCCTGGGCGATCGGGTTCGGCGCCGGCGCGATCGCACAGGGCGCGCTCGCCGAGGTCATCGACGATCACGATCAGCGCGCGGGTCTGTGGGTCGGCGCGATCAAGTCCAGCATCGGCGCGCTCTCGCGTCTCGTGTTGCCGGTTCGCGTCACGGTGCCCGCGGTCGACCCCGACGTCTGCGTCGACGGTGCGCACCTGCGCGCGGCGCTCGACGATGCACGCCGCGCCGAGCGCGCGGGCTTCTGGCTCAACCACATCGGCGGATTTCTCGTCAACGCCGCCGGGACCGTGGTGCTCGCGCACTACGCGAGCTGGAAGGTCGGCCTGCTGTCGTTCGCCGTCGGCTATCCGATCGGGCTCGCGAGCACGTACACGATGCCGCGCTGGGCGTGGCACGCGACGCCGATCGATCACGGCGCGGCGGTCGGCGTCAGCGTCGCGTGGTGATCATCACCACGCGTGCTGCTTCCAGAACTCCCACTCGAGCCGCGTCGCGCTCGCGTAGCCGGGACACGAGAACACGCCCGCGGTCGACGGCCCACCGCCCCAGCAGTGCGCCATGTTGGTGAACCGGCAGAACGTGACCTGCGCGTTCACCGGGCAGCCGTCGTAGTCGATGCACGTGCCGTTCTCGATCGTGCGCGTCGTCGCCGTCGTCGCGCAGCCGTTGTGCGCGGCCCACGCGGTCGCCGATGCCGTCGTCGCGGTCACCGGGATCGCGTCGGGATCGTCGCAGCCCGCCGGGATCGCCGCGTCGGCGGTGCCGTGGAAGATGATGATCGGCTTCTTGCCCGCGGTGCACGACGCGAGATCGTGCGTGCCCCCCGAGTGCGGCGCGGCCGAGCGGTAGTCGGCGCGCATGCAATTGACCTGGTGCGAGAAGTAGCCGCCCATCGAGAACCCGGTGACGAACTTGTGCGCCGGGTCGAGGCACTGATCGGTCGCGATGTCGGCCTCGATCGCGTCGAGGAACGCGAAGTCGTCGCCGTCGCCTTGGGGCGTCGCGCCGCTGGTGCTCGGGCAGACATTGGCGCCGACGTTCCACGGCGCGCCGAACGAGTCGGGGCCGTTCTGGCCGTCGGGAAACGCGACCGCGATGTGCTCGGCGTCGGCGAGCGCGGCGTACTGCGTGATGTCGTACATCGCCCGCCCCGACATCGTGTAGCCATGCGCGACGATGACGAGCGGCACGTGCTCCTTCGGATCGAGCTCGGCCGGCAGGTACACGAGGTACGTGCGTGTTAGTCCCGCCGCGGTCACCGTCCGCATCGTCTTGCCGCGCATGCCGCCACGCGTGCCGCACGCGATCGGCGTGCCGTCGGTGGCGTTCGTCGCGTCGCTGCCGGCGGCATCCTGCCCGTTGCCGGCCTGCTTCGCCGCGGAGTTGCAGGCCGCGAGGGCGAGCGCCGCGATCGCTACGGACTTCACGCCCGGACCCTACGCCCGGCCGGCGGGGCGATGAAGCGAAATCGATTCCCTTGCGGCATCGATCGCATTAAGGTCCGCGCCCATGCGGCTCGTCCTCGCCCTCGCCCTCGCCCTCGTCGGCTGCAACTCGTCCGGCTCGTCGATGGCGCAGCTCGACGCGCCGTCCCCGACGACCGACACGCCGGCGCCGTCGATCGACGCCGCGCCGATCGACGGGCACAGCTCGCCGATCGACGGGTTCGGGACGCTCGGAGGCTCCGGGTGCGGCGCGATCACGCTCGCCGATCTGACCGGCCCGACCCCGCGCGTGCTGCGCGCGACGTTCGACTTCACCGCGATGTTCATGTCGCCGGCCGATCGCGCCCAGCTCACGCCGGGTGGCCAGCACCTCGACGCGACCCCGAACGCCGGTGGCTCGTCGGGCAACTCCGAGACGTTCGCGTACGAGGAGCTCGCGCGCTGCGACGCCGCGACGTTCTTGAAGAGCGAGACCGAGATCGTCTACGACACGACGAGCAAGAAGACCGATCTCGAGGTCTCGATCCAGGGCCACAAGATCGGCGTGAGCGTCACGCGGGCGTTCACCTACCCGCTCGGCACCGCGTACACGATGCAGGCGGCGACCAACCTCTTGACCAAGAAGCTCGGCGACATCCTGCTGTCGACCGCGAGCGTGTCGGCGGCCGACCGCTGGGACAAGCAGTTCCTCGCGATGCAGGCGTTCGACGACGACGCCGCGAACCTCATCGAGTCCGCGTGGGCCGCGCTCGACCCATCGCTCAAGGCGGATACGATCGTGATCGTCGCGGTCACCGGCGGACCCGACGACTTCATCTACACGAATCAGTGAACGTCGAGCTGCGCGTCGAGCATCCGCAGCATCAGGCCGTGGAGCTCGGAGGTCAGCTTCGCGTCGCCCTTCTGGACGTCGAACGTCGCGAGCCCGCCGCCATCACCCCGGCCACCGCAGGCGATCTCGACGACGTGATCGTTGCGGGTCGTGCTGACCGCCCAGACCAGGCCGCGCTTCATGTCGGCCGGCACGAGCTCGAGCTCGGTCGCGTCGTGCGCGACGGTCTTGCGCTGTTGCTCGCAGTTCGCCTTGGCGAACGTGTGCGTCGTGACGAACGCGACGACGCCCTTGTCGGTGTAGTCCGCGGTGTCGACCGACGAGGTCCCCGACACCTTCCAGGTCCCGGGCAGCTGCGGTAGCTCGACCGCGCGGCCGCTCGGGAACTTCGCGGGCGTCCGCTTGTCCCCACTCGGGGCCGGCCCGGCGACCCGCGCCGCGTTGATCCGCGGGATCAGGCGATGGCTGATCGGCTCGAGCTCGGCGAGCGTCTTCTTGCTCGCGGCCCGGCCGCGGCGGATCCGGTTGTCGCGATCGTCGAGGTCGTGCTCGAGCTTCCGGTAGGTCGCCGCCGGATCCTTGCCGATCGCGTCGATCGCGCCGTCGATCTCGTCGCAGTACGCCTTCACGACCGTGGCGCCCGCGACGAGCTTGTCGACGTCGGCGGTCAGCGCGGGGCTCGGCTCGGCCTTCGCGAGCTCCTGCGCACCCTCGGCCACCTTGCGCACGCCCTCGGCGCTGCGCTTGCAGCCCGCGACCTCCTTCTCGTAGCCGACGCGGAGCTCGTCGAGCTTCTTGTCGGCGTGCGCCAGCGCGGGCCAGGCAAGAACAACACCGACGAGGAGGAGCCGCATGATCGCGATCCTGGCACGGTCGACTACAGATCGCCACGGGGCGGTCGATGTGCCCTTCATGGCGACGCATCCCAGGGTGTTGGCGAGGGGCACGCGGCAGAACGTGCAGGTCGGTCCACGCACGCTGGTCTACGTGCCGGGGCTGTTCAGCGGCTGGGTCGAGTCCGAGCTCGACGGCACCCGCGCGCTCGTCCAGGTCGGGCGCACGTTCGAGCAGGCGGTCGCCGCGCTGGTCGACGATCCGACGCCGCGGCCCCAGGTCCTCGTGCTCGACTTCGACGCGCTGACCGCGATCGAGCTGGTCGAGCTGTGCAGCCTGCGCGAGCGCGGCTGGTTCGGCTCGATCATCGCGCTCGGCGATATCCCGAAGGCGCTGAGCACCCAGATCGGCATCGAGTGCGTGCTGCGGCCGCCGGTTCACGGCCACGCGCTTCGAGAGGCGATGGCCGAGCTGCGGTTCGATCACGTCACGTGCGTGATCCCGCGCGTCACGGGATGACTTACTGGATCAACGTGAGCGTGACGACGTCCGGCCGCGCCTTGATCTTGTGCGTGTGGAACGTCGAGCCGGCCTTGGTCGCACCGATCATGACGTCGCCGGGCGCGATGTTGAATACGTAGCCGATGCCATCGGTGAACGTCGAGGTCGGCGTCTTGCTCGGCAGCCCGTTGCTCGCGTTGTAGCGAACCGAGCCGGCCGGCGTCGTGGTGACGACCGCTCCGCCGACCGTCGCGTTCGCGCTGTCGAGGACCTCGGAGGCGACGAAGCCCATGCCGGACAGCTGCTCGGCCTGCGCGAGGGCGGTCGCCGCGTTGAGCGTGCCCGACGTCAGCAGGAACACCGTGATGTTCGGCAGGTCGGCGCTGATCGGCGCCGGCGGGTAGAGGAAGCTCTCGATGTACGTCGTGCCCTTGGTCGCGTGCAGGTACCCATCGATCGCGGTGCCGCCGGTCGCGAACGTCAGCGTGTACGAGCCGTCGGCGCCCGACATCGTCGTCGCGGTTGGCGTCGTGTCGCCCTCCTTGAACACCTCGATCTTCACGTCGGCCTGCGGTGTGCGACCGCTTGCGGCGATCTCGGTCGCGATGCCACTGACCGTGACCATCGTGTTGACCGGCGCGGCGTCGGGAGTCGGGGTGGAGCTGCCGCCACCGCCACAGGCGGCGAGGGCGAGCGCGATCGAGGCGAAGGTCTTCGTCATGAGCATTGCTATATCACAGCGTCTCGGAAAGTTTGGCCTCGTCGAGATCGCCCACCCACTTGGCCACGACGATCGTGGCGACCCCGTTCCCGATGACGTTCGTGAGTGCGCGCGCCTCCGACATGAAGCGATCGATGCCGAGGATCAGTGCCAATCCCACAACTGGCACGTGACCGACTGTAGAAAGCGTAGCGGCCAGCACGACAAAGCCGGATCCGGTCACACCCGCGGCACCCTTGGACGTGAGCAACAGCACGCCGAGGAGCCCGAGCTGTTCGCCGAGGTCCATCGGCGTGTCGGTCGCCTGGGCGATGAACATCGCCGCCATCGTCAGGTAGATCGAGGTGCCGTCGAGGTTGAACGAGTAGCCGGTCGGGATCACGAGGCCGACCGTCGGCTTGCCGGCGCCGGCGGCCTCGAGCTTCGCCATCATGCGCGGCAACACCGACTCCGACGACGACGTCCCGAACACGACGAGCAGCTCCTCGTAGATGTACGCGACGAACCGGAAGATCGAGAACCCGTGCACGTACGCCACACCGCCGAGCACGCCGAACACGAACACCAGGCACGTGGCGTAGAAGCACGCCATCAGCTCGACGAGCGACGACAGGGTGCCGAACCCGAACGCGGCCACCGTGTAGGCCATCGCGCCGCACGCACCCAGCGGCGCGAGCTGCATGATCATCGCGATGATCTTGAACACGACGTGACCGAGGCGATCGATCAGCTCGAACACCGGCTTTCCGCGCTCACCGGTCGCCTGCAGCGCGAAGCCGAACAGGATCGAGATCACGAGTACCGGGAGCAGGTCGCCCTTGGCGAACGCGTTGACGAACGTGTCGGGGATGATGTCGAGCAGGAAGTCGGTCGTCGAGTGGAGCTTGCCCTTGTAGTCGGACAGCTTCGAGCCGTCGAGCTTGGTGATGTCGACGTGCATGCCGCCGCCGGGCTTCACGAGGTTGACGATCACGAGCCCGATCACGAGCGCGACCGTGCTCATCACCTCGAAGTAGATCAGCGCGAGCCCACCGGTCTTGCCGACCGCACGCATGCTCTGCATGCCGGCGATGCCGACGACGACGGTGCAGAAGATCAGCGGGCCGATCATCATCTTCACGAGCTTGATGAAGCCGTCGCCGAGCGCCTTCAGCTCGATGGCGATGTCGGGCACGAGCACACCTAGAAGGACCCCCAGGGCGATTCCGCACAGCACGCGGAAGTACAAGGACCGCAAGAAGCTCGTCGGCGGCGGGGGTGGCTCGGGAAGCGACACGTGCGGGATTGTCACTCGTTTCTTGCTTGGATCTCGTCGAGAAAACCGCGATCTTGAAGGCACGCGGATGGAGCTAGGACGGAAGATCGGGTTCGGCCAACCGCCGTTCATCATCACGACGAAGGACGCACGCGAGCTCGCGACCCTCGGCGATGCGCTCGCGGCGATCGACGCGGCGGCCGCCGCCGGATGCGACGCGATCAAGCTCGGTGCCTCGCCGCAGCGCCCGATCCCGTGGGCGTGGTGCGCGACGGCCCTCCAGCGCGCGCACGATCGCGGCATCGTGTTGCTCGCGCGGCCCGACGACGAACACGCGATCAGTCGCTACGACTGGCTCGGTGCCGAGGCCTACGACGTCGCGTTCGACGTCTCCGATCTCGACACGATCGCGACCGTCGCGCGGACCGGCAAGCCGCTCGTTCTCGCGGTCGGGGCCGCCAGCGATCTCGAGCTCGCCGAGATCGTCGACCTGGTCGGCGCGCCGCAGCTCGTGGTGATGCTGGCGATCCGCGAGCCCGACGAGCTCGCGCGCTTCGACCGCCTCGCCAAGCTCGGCTGCGCGCTCGGCGTCACCGACGTGCACACCGACTCGGGCCTCGCGCTGGCCGCGGTCGCCCGGGGCGCGAGTGTCGTCGAGCTGCGCCGCGGCGATCGCGTCGCGCTCGCGCAGACGATCCGCCACTGCGACCTGTCACATCCGGCGCCCTGGGCGACGAACTGATCTACGCTCGCGGGGTGAAGACAATCGATCCGCTCGCCGCGGTTCGCGCCGATCCGCGGAAGGTGAAGCACCTGAGGCTGAACCCGGCCGCATCGCGCAACGCCAAGCGCGGTGACTACGCGCCGTTGCCCGCGCTGCCGAAGGAGATCTTCGCCTGCACGAACCTCGAGACGCTCGAGGTGTTCCGCGGCGTCAGCGGTACGATCGTGCTGCCGCCCGCGCTCGGCAAGCTGACCCGGCTGCGCGTGCTGCGCCTCGGCGGCACGCGGCTCGCCGAGTTCCCACCGGCGCTCGGCAAGCTGACCCGGCTCGAGGAGCTGGTCTGCCACTACGTCGACGGCATCACGAGCTTGCCGGCCGCGATCGGCAAGCTCCGCGCGCTCCACACGATCGCGATCGGCGGCGCGAGCTTCACGACGCTCCCCGCCACGATCGGTGGCTGTCGCGCGCTGCGCAGCCTCGGCATCGGCACCTCGGGCGTGCGCGAGATCCCGAAGACCCTGTGGAAGGCGACCAGGCTCGACCGGCTCTGGCTGCCCGACGGCGTGCGCGCGCTGCCGCCCGGCATCGGCGCGCTCCAGAAGCTCAAGGTGCTCCGGCTCACCGCGCCGGCCCTGGCGTCGATCCGGTCCGAGCTCGGCAAGTTGAAGGCCCTCCGCGAGCTCGTCGTCGTCGGTCGGGGAGGCCTGCCCGATGAGGTCGGCCTGCTCGCCAACCTGGTCCGGCTCGAAGCGGTCGGCGTCGGGCTGACCGCCATCCCGCCGACGTTCGTCCAGCTGAAGAAGTTGAAAAAACTCAACCTCGCGCAAAACCCGTTGGCCACCGCGGTGTCGCTGATCGTCCAGCTCCCGGCGCTCGTCGAGCTGTCGCTGGCCGAGACGGCGATCCCGCGTCCGGAGCGGACCGCCATCCTGGCGCTCATGAAGCTGGCACCGAAGCGGCGCCGCGCTTGACACGCCCGGACGCCGCTGCTAACTACACGCCGACTTCGGGGTCTTAGCTCAGCTGGGAGAGCGCCAGAATCGCACTCTGGAGGTCAGGGGTTCGATCCCCCTAGGCTCCACCGAAGGAAGAGGCTCTGCGAAAGCAGGGCCTCTCTCCTTTTCGGCGCGCGAGATCCCCGCGCACTGAACAGATTGTCAGACTGCTCTGGCAATCTGCTCGCACGATGCAAGGGGCCAGATTCGAGCTGACCAACGTCGACGCCGTGACGTGGTTGAAGACACTACCGAGTGATTCCGTCGATCTGGTCGTCACCGATCCGCCCTACGAGTCGCTCGAGAAGCACCGTGCGATCGGCACCACGACGCGGCTCAAGCACAGCAAGGCGTCGAGCAACGACTGGTTCGCCATCTTCCCGAACGACCGCTTCGAGGAGCTGTTCGCCGAGATCTATCGCGTGCTCAAGCGCGACCGGCACTTCTACCTGTACTGCGATCCCGAGACGATGTTCGTCGCCAAGCCGCTCGCCGAGCAGGCCGGCTTCAAGTTCTGGAAGCCGATCATCTGGGACAAGCGCCGGATCGGCATGGGCTATCACTATCGTGCCCGCTACGAGTGCATCCTGTTCTTCGAGAAGGGAAAGCGGAAGCTCAACGACCTCGGCGTCGCTGACATCCTCGAGCACCCGCGCGTCAGCAACGGGTATCCGGCCGAGAAGCCGCCCGAGGTGAGCGAGATCCTGATCTCGCAGAGCACGCAGACGGGCGAGCTCGTGATCGATCCGTTCATGGGATCCGGATCGGTCGGCGTGGCGGCGATCGGGCTCGGCCGCAACTTCCGCGGCAACGATCTGTGCGCCGAGGCGCTCACGATCGCGCGCGCGCGGCTCCTCGAGGGTGGTGCCGACGAGGCTCCGGTCGGCGCCGATCACGTGCCGCAGGTAGGTCAGCTCGGGCTCGGCGTGTGACCGGCAACGACTACCGCGATCTGATCGCCGGCTACATCCACCGGATCTACGGCGTGTTCGGGCTCGTCGTGTACACCGAGATCACGCTCGGCAAGACGATCATCGGCAAGGACCGCAAGATCGACGTGTTCGTCGTGCACTCGAACACGCAGAAGGCGATCGCGGTCGAGTGCAAGTTCCAGGACGTCCAGGGCACGACCGACGAGAAGATCCCGTATGCGCTCGACGACCTCGAGGCGCTCTGGATCCCGGGCTTCCTGGTCTACGCCGGCGAGGGTTGGTCGCGCGGCATCCTGCACACACTCGAGGCGAGCAAGCGCGCCGGGTTCTGCCTGCCGCAACCCCAGTCCGAGCTCCACGACCCCGAGACGCGGCAGCTCGATCACATCCTCGCGGCCACGTTCGGCCTGTGGGAGCTCGTGCTCCCCGACGCCCGGCGCTGGGGCGCACCGAAGCGGCGCAAGAAGCCATGAAGCGCGTCGCCGCCGACGCCGGCGCGCGCGGCGTGGTCTACACCTCGCCCGAGGTCACCGGGCCGATGGTCGAACGCGCGCTCGCGCCGCTGGTCGCGGGTCGCTCGCTCGCCGCGCTGTGCGCGCTGCGGATCTGCGATCCGGCGGTCGGCGAGGGCGCGTTCGTCGTCGCGATCGCCGACTACCTGGCACGCGCGATCGCCGCGCTCGATCCAGCGGCCGACGCGCGCTCGCTCGCTGCGGGCTGCATCGTCGGCGTCGACATCGACGCGCAGGCCATCGCGGTCGCGCGCGCGGCGGTGCCGGGTGCCGACCTGCGGGTCGCCGATGCGCTCGCGTGCGACTGGGGCGGCGCGCGGTTCGACGCGGTGATCGGCAACCCGCCGTACATCCGGCAGGAGCGGCTCGCCGAGGCGACCAAGGCGGCGCTGCGCACGTTCGCGGTGCACGACGGGGTCGCCGATCTCTACGTCTACTTCGTCGAGCTCGCGCACCGCCTGCTGCGCCCCGGCGGACGCTACTGCCTGGTGATCCCGAACAAGTGGATGACCGCGGCGTACGGTCGCCCGCTGCGCGCGTTCCTCGCGCCGACGATCGAGGGGCTCGCGGATCACGCGCGCGCGTCGCTGTTCGAGGCCGATGCGTTTCCGTGCATCGTGTGGGGCTCGACCGCGCCGGCATCGCCGACGATCCACACGATCCGCGTCGGCGCGACGACGATCGAGGGCCACCATCCGCGCGAGCTGTGGCGCGATGCGCCGTGGCACGTCGACACCGCCGCCGAGCGCGCACTGATCGATCGCCTCGCGCGCGACTTTCCGCGGCTCGGCGATCTGGTCGGCCGGCCGCAGCGCGGCGTCGTGACCGGCTGCAATCGCGCGTTCGTCGTCGATCGCGCGACCCGCGACGCCCTGGTCGCCGCCGATCCGGCGAACGTCGCGTTCGTGCGGCCGCTCGTTCGCGGGCGCGACCTCGCGCCGTACACCGCGCGCGCGGAGCGCTTCGTGCTGCTGCTCGATCGCGGCTGCGAACCGACGCCCTCGATCCTCGCGCACCTCGCGCCGTTCCGCGCCGCGCTCGAGCCGGGTAGCGGCCGCAAGCCCGGCGCGTACCGCTGGTACGAGCTCCAGGATCCGCTCAACGCGATGCTCGCGAACCCGGCGCCGCGTCTGCTCTATCAGGACATCCAGACCGCGCCAGCCTGCGTGCTCGACGATGGCCGGCTCGTGCCGGACACCACGGTGTGGATGCTGCCGACCGCCGATCCGACGATCCTCGCGATCCTCAACTCGAGCCTCTACGCGTTCTATGCGCGCCGCCGATTTCCACCCGCGCTCAACGGCGCCGTGCGCCCCAAGGCGAGCTACCTGCAGGGTCTGCCGATCGCGCAGCCGTCGGGCGAGTTGCGGCGCGCGCTCGCGACCGCGCGGGGTACCGAGGCCGACGCGCTGGTCGCCGACGCCTACGCGCTGACGCGATCCGAGCGCCGCGTCGTCACGCCCTCGACGAGCAGCAGCCCGATGCCGACCACGAGAGCGACATCGGCGACGTTGAACACCGGCCACACGTGATCGTTGACCCGCCAGCGCACGAAGTCGGTCACCGCACCCTCGCGTAGCCGATCGATCAGGTTGCCGAGCGCGCCACCCGCGATGATCGCGAGCGCGATCCGGCGCAGTCGCTGCTCGGGCTTCGCGCGAACCGCGGTGTAGCCGATCATCGCGAGCGCGCCGAACGCGATCAGCGACAGCAGGACCGTCTTGCCGCGGAAGTTCGAGAACGCGGCGCCGTCGTTGTACGCGAGGTCCCAGTCCCAGTAGCCGGCGATCACCGACTGCGGACCCGACGGCAGCGTGTGCGCCCAGGCCTTGCTGCCCTGATCGGCGAGCAGCGTGATCGCGACCACGGCGAGGAACATCACGAGGCGTGGCTTCGGCATCGCTCGTCTACCGCGCCGCGTGGCGCCGTATTCCGGCGATCAGGGGCAAGCGCCGGCAGGACCGGCGTAGTCGTACGGGAACTTGTGGACCTCGGTCACGATCGCCTTGGCCGCGGCACAGTTGCCGAGGCCGTCGGCGACGAACCAGCCATCGAGGAAGTCGACCAGGTCGACGCCGGCCTTGCCGACCGCGCGGAGCGTCGTGGACTTCAGGTAGTGCGGCTCGACGCCCTCGACGCGCGCGTGCGTGCCCGCGACGCCGTCGTCGTCGGATGCACCGGCGTCGCCGAGGTCCCACAGGATCTCGGTCACCATGTCCTCGCTGACCAGCTGATCGAGCGGCCCGGCCGGCATCGGCGCGAGATCGATCGTGGTGTCGCCGTCGTAGGAGAACCCGCCCTGCGCGTTGGTGTCGATGTAGACCGGATCGCCGTGCACCGCCATCGACCAGTACGTCGCCCAGCCCTCGGACCACGCGAGGCGGGGATCGGTCGGCGAGCCGTCGTGGTTGCCGCCGTTCGAGCTGCTGCGGCCCTCGGTGTCCTCGATGTAGTGACCGGACTCGTGGAGGATCACGGTGTCGTCGTAGCCGTCATCGTCGTCGGCGCCGAGCAGGTGGATCGCGCCGTCGTAGTACGTGCCGTCCTGGTTGCCGACCTCCCACTCCGCGATCAGCGGCGACGGCGTCGGATCGCCGAGGTCGGTCTGGATGTGATCCATCGTGTCGATCAGCACGTCGAAGATGTTGAATGCCTGCGCGGCCATCGAAGCCTCGGTCACGAGCACGTCCTGCGTCGTCACGAGGCCGGTCGGAAACGACGCGCCGCCGAAGCCGAACACCAGCTGCGTGCCCGGGTGCACGACGGTGATCGGCCGCGCCGGGGAGTCGCTCGAGGTCGTCGCCATGACGTGAAGCATCGCGCCGCCGGTGCCGTCGAACGTGAACGCGAACGCGCCGTCGTCGCCGACCTGCGCGTGCGCGAGCGTCGCCATCGTGGTGTCGTCGATCACGGAGACCGTGACGTCGCGCGCGATCTTTGGCGAGGTCGGGCCGAGGAAGCCGTCCGGCATCGCCGGACGATCCTCGTAGCGCACGACGCCGCTGATCGAGTAGCTGCCGGGCACGCCGATGATCGACGCGTCGGGCTTGGCCGCACCGTCGTCGCCACCGCACGCCGCGAGGATCACCGCCGCGATCGCGACGCGCATCACCGCACCTCCGCGACGCCGCGCCCGTTCGGCAGCACGCGCACGGTGAAGGCCTGCGGCTTGGCGAGGCGCGGATGGAGCGTGGCCAGCGTCGCGCGGCCGCCGAGCCGGGCGACGCCGTGGACCTCGGCGTTCGACGCGAGGTGCACGGTGAGCGTGCGGGGCTGGCCGACCGCGGTCGCGCCGAACGTCGCGTGCCGGTCGCCGATCGCGAGCTCGACGCTCGGTACCGCGCGGGTCGCGACCGCGACGAGGGTGACGTCGAAGCCGCCGGTCGCGCTCGCGCGCTCGTCGAGTCGCACGGTCGCCGGCGCGGTCGGTTTGGCCTGGACCCGCGCGCCCCAACCCAGGGCAACCAGTCCGACGATCAGCGGCAGCTTCATTCGCGCACGATAGCGAGGATCGGGCGCGCCGCGCGAAGATCCGGCGAGAACAGCGACAGCTGGTCGGGATCGGCGAACACGGCGGCGTAGACCTCGGGGTCGAGCGCCCGTGCGAACCGGGGCGCGAAGTTGTCGCGCAACACCCGCACGTAGTGATCGACGTCATAGTCGCGCGGTGCGCTGGCCACGCCGTCCTCGTCGTCGAGCTCGGCGATCACCGCGCCGGTTCCGCAGTTCGTGCGATAGACCCGCACGCGCTCGCCCGCACTCCAGGTCGGCCGTCCGCTTGCCAGCATCGCCTCGTAGGCCAGCTCGCGCCGCGCATCGCGCGAGGCCAGGTACTCGGCCGGCTCCTTCGCGAGCCGCACGCGGGCCGAGATCTCGAACGTCGGGAGCGCGCGCTGCCGCAGCGCCGCGATCGTCTCGAGGTAAGCGCGCTGGACGCCGAGCACGTCGTCGGCGAACAGGCAGGCGATCGCGCGCCGCAGGAACGCCTCGCCAAACGGCTCCGCGCGACTCGAGCGAAACGCGACGCCGCGAAGCACGAGCTTGCCGTCGTAGGTCGCGAGCGCGTAGTTCTTCGGCTCGTGCGACAGCATCGCGGCGTAGCGGCCCTCGAGCTCGAGGTGCACGCGCGCCGGCAACAGCGCCGCGATCTCGTCGACGACGCGGACCTCGTCGGCCGGCGTCCACGCCTCGGGGACCGCGAAGTACACGACGTCGGTGTCGGCCTCGAGCAACGTCACGCCGCGCGCGGCGAGCTCCTGGCACATGAACGCGAGCAGCTCGCGCCCGCGCCGGGTCACCTCGTTCGCGGCGTGGATGTCGGAGAATCGCGTCAGCCCGCCGGCTCCGAGGTAGCCGTATGCCGAGTTGACCACCAGCTTCATCGCCGCCGACACCGCCTCGAACCCGTGGCGCTCGCGCGAGCCCGCTGACGCGGCGCGGGCGCTCGCCTTCGCCGCGAGCCGCTGATCGACCAGCCGATCGACCAGGGCGAGCAGCGCGCCGAGCCGATCGCGCGCCGGCCCGATCCGGTACTCGCGCATCAGCGACGGATACAGGCTCGCGACATCGGCCTTCACGATCCGCTTCGCGACGCCCGCGGCGAACAGGTGGAGCGCTGCGCCGTTGTGCTCGGTGCCGTCGCCGGGTCGATGCACCGGCAGTGCCGCGCCCGAACGCAGGTACGCGCGCACGAGCAGCGGATCGATCACGCCGGTCGCCGGCCCGGCATCGGCGAGCCGCTCGTAGCGTCGGGGCGCCATCTTCGCGAGCGCGAACGCCGCCCCACCGAGCAGGTGCGCGAGCGCGGCGACCTCGTCGACGTCGTCGGCCGCGTAGCGCCGCACGCGATCCGGATCGCGCAGGTAGACGGCGTGGATCTCGGAGCCCGGCACGTGCTCGCGATCGGCGCGTGCGATCCCGAGGTGCTTCGCGACGACCTTGAGGCCGTGGCCCGGCAGCTCGCGCGTCGCGAAGTCGTGGCGCAGCACCATGTCGAGCGTGTCGATCAACTCGCGGCCCGGGATCGTGAAGCGCACGCGACGATCGGCCTGCGTGCCGATCACGACGCCGCGCCGCGCGGCGCGCTGGCCGAGCCCACTCGACGCGTCGCGCCCGAGGGCGAGCGGCACGCCGAGCAGCGCGGCGCGGCGCTCGAGAAACGGCAGGTCGAAGCCGTGCAGGTTGTGGTTCTCGATCACGTCCGGATCGATCGCGACGATCCGCGCCACGAGCCGCGCGATCAACGCAGCCTCGTCGGCGTCCTCGAGCAGCTCGACCGCGCCGTCGGCATCGCGCAGCGCGACGAGGAAGATCCGATCGCGCTGCGGATCGAGCCCGGTGGTCTCGAGATCGACCTGCACGCGGCGCAGTTCGTCGAACGTGAAGTCGCGGAAGTACGTGCGCCCGGTCGCGACCAGGTACTGCTCCTCGGGTGGCAGCGCGAGCACGCGATCATCGAGCTCGCGCAGGTGCCCGATCCGGCGCTCGAGCCGCCGCGACGCGCCCGCGCAGATGGCGCTCGTGATCGTCGCCAGATCGTCGGCGCGCACGACGAACCGGAGCTCGCCATCGCCCGCGAGCTCGCGATAGGTCAGGCCGCGCGCGTCTGGCGTCTCGGCGACCGCGCGCCCGCCGAGGTCGTCGATCCGATCGGTCACCACCCACGGGCGAAACCGCTCCGTCTCGCGCACCAGCACACCGCGCACGCGCCGCCAGATCGTCGCGACGCCGTCGGGTGACGCCGTCACCGACACGATGCCGGGTGTCGGGTCCCATCCCCACAGCCAGTCATCCTCGATCGCGGGCACGGCCGTTCGGGTCTAGGCATATCATGCGACGTGCTTCGAGGCGCGCTCGTCGCTCGATCGCCGCGTCACACACCGGGCAACATCGCGCCACCCATCGTCATCCGCTCGACCCCGACCTCGACATGGAGAGGCCCGAGCTCGGCGATCGCGGTCGCTCGACACCGCGGCGCCATCGGGCACGCGATCCGCCGCGATCGCCGCGACCGGCTCGGCGACGTGTCCGCCACCAACCCCCGACACCCGCATCGGTCATGTCATGTGTCGTTCGACAAGCGTGCCGGCCGCGCGGTTTCACCGAAATCGATCGTCGCGGTCATCGTGCGGCGGTGACCATGCCGCCGAGCCTCACGCGCTCCACGCCGATCTCGGCGTGGAGTGGTGCGATCAGCATGTCGAACACGCGCCGCAGCATGGCCACGTTTCCGTAGTGGCAGCCGTCGCGTGTCGCGCAGGCACGCAGCCCGAACCACACCGTGCGGCTGTCGCGGATCTCGACGTGCGTGGTCGGATCGATCGCCCGCAGCGCGCGCTCGATCAGCGCGACGTCGATCGTGGTCGCAAATTGGATTGAGGCGAGCGGGACGTCGCACACGACCCAGCTCGCCACCCCACGATCGGAAAGCCGTATCGTTCGCCAAGCGCCCGTTCGCGCGCGACGACCTGCGCGAGTCCCGCCCGCGACGCCCGCGACGCCCGCGACGCCAGCAGCGTCGGCAGGATGACGTAGACCACGACGGCCGCGAAGCCGAGCGCCGCCGCGACTGCCCCCGCCACGACGAGCACGGCGAACCCCGCCGTGTACGAGATCATGCCGAGCAGCGGCAGGATCAAGACGACGACCCAGATCCAGAGGTGGCTCGAGCTGACTCGCTGCTCGCCGAGCGCGAGCCCGTAGCGGCGCTCGCGTTCCGTGATGCTCAGCTCGTCGGCCTCATCGGGCAAGTGCTGCTCCGCGATCGAGTCGACGAACCCCTCGAGAAACGTGTGGCCGCCAGCGAAGCCCGACTCGCGCATGGGTCCCGTCATCGCTCCGGTCTCGGCCGCACGTCGCGCCGGTTGCCCCGAAAACGACAACGGCCACGACCGAAGTCGTGGCCGCCGATTCAGTCGCGAAGACTTACGAGCAGCCGCTGGTCGAGCCGCAGTTCGGGCACTTGTGGCACGCGCCGTTGCGCACCATCAGCGTGCCGCACTCGTGGCACGGCGGGGCGTCAGTCTCCTGGACCCACGCGCGATCCTTGACCTCGACCGAGATCGGCGAGGTGTCACCACCCTTGACCTCGACCGAGATGAAGTCCTTGGCGATCAGCGGGACCTTCGGGAAGTCGAGCTGCGCGAGGCGGGCGGCCGGGTGGCGCTCGACGAGCGGCGAGGTGCCCTCGACCGGGAAGCGCAGCGCGAGCCAGCGGAACAGGTAGTCCATGATCGACGTGGCGATCGGGATCTCCTGGTTGCCGGTGAAGCCCGACGGCTCGAACCGGGTGCCCTTGAACTTCTCGATCAGCAGGTGGAGCGGGACGCCGTGCTGCAGCGCGAGCGAGATGGCGGTCGCGAACGAGTCCATCAGGCCCGCGATCGACGAACCTTCCTTCGCCATGCGAACGAAGATCTCGCCGGGCGTGCCGTTGAGGTAGAGGCCCACCGTCAGGTAGCCCTCGTGGCCGCCGATCGAGAACTTGTGGGTGAACGAGGCGCGCTCGTCCGGCAGCTTGTAGCGGTTCGCCATCGGCGGACCCGCCGGCCGGGTCTTGCGGGCGCGGAGCGCCTCGACCATGCGGCGCTCGTCGGGCGCGAGGGTGTCGATCGGATCGATGACCGAGCCGGTGCGCGCGTTGATGAGGACCGCCGTGCCCTCGGGCGCCGCGTCGGCCGCGGCCTGGAGCGCGTGGAGATCGATCGCGCCGAGCGAGCTCGACAGCTGCACGAGCGAACCGTTGCTCGTCGCCTGCTTGAGGTTCATCGAGAGCGGCTGGGTGCGCTTGCAGCCATCACGGTAGACCGCGATCGCCTTGAGGCCCATCTGCCACGCCTTGATGTACGCGTCCTCGATATCGTCGACCGTGCAGTCCTTCGGCAGGTTGACGGTCTTCGAGATCGCGCCGGACAGGAACGGCTGGACCGAACCCATCATGCGGAGGTGACCCATGTAGTGGATCGAGCGATTGCCGTTCGAGGCGCGGAAGGCGCAGTCGAACACCGGGAGGTGCTCGTCCTTGAGTCCGGGCGCGCCCTCGATCGTGTCCTGGGTGTCGACGTGGTGGATGATCGTCTCGACCTCCGCCGCCGAGTAGCCAAGCTTGGAGAGCGCCTCGGGGATCGTCTGGTTGACGATCTTGATGAGGCCGCCACCGACGAGCCGCTTGTACTTGACGATCGCGATGTCGGGCTCGACACCGGTGGTGTCGCAGTCCATGAGGAACGCGATCGTGCCGGTCGGCGCGAGCACCGTGGTCTGGCCGTTGCGGAAGCCGTACTTGGTGCCGAGCTCGATGGCCTGGTCCCACGCGTCGCGGGCGCCCTGCATCATGTCGTACGGCACGAACGCCTGGTCGATCCGCTCGACTGCCAAGCGGTGCTTGCGCATGACCTTCAGGAACGGCGTCTCGTTGTCCTGGTAGCCGACGAACGGGCCGGTCGCGTCCGACGCGATCTTGGCCGACTGGCGGTACGCCTCGCCACACATGATCGCGGTGATCGCCGCGGCGTACGCACGACCGGGCTCGCTGTCGTACGGCAGCGAGCGCGACATGAGGAGCGCGCCGAGGTTCGCAAAGCCCAGGCCCAGAGGCCGGAAGTTGTAGGAGTTCTCCGCGATCTTCGGGGTCGGGTACGCCGAGTTGTCGACGATGATCTCCTGCGCGGTGATCGTCGTCGCGCACGCGCGGCGGAACGAATCGACGACGAACTCGCCCTGCGCGTCCTGGAACTTGCGCAGGTTGAGCGACGCGAGGTTGCACGCGCTGTCGTCGAGGAACATGTACTCGCTGCACGGGTTCGACGCGTTGATGCGCGACGTGTTGATGCAGGGGTGCCAGTCGTTGATCGTCGTGTCGTACTGGATGCCGGGATCGCCACAGATCCACGCCGCGTCCGCCATCTTGCGCATGACGTCGCGCGCCTTGAACGTCTCGACCTTGCCGCCGTGGGTGATCGAGCGCGTCGACCACTCACCGTCGCGCATGACCGCGTTCATGAAGTCGTCGTTGACGCGGACCGAGTGGTTCGCGTTCTGGTAGTTGACCGAGTCGTACGCGCCGCCGGCGACATTGAAGCCACCGTCGTAGCCCGCGTCGATCAGCGCCCACGCCTTCTTCTCCTCGATCGCCTTGCAATCGATGAAGTCGACGACGTCCGGGTGATCGACGTTGAGGATCACCATCTTGGCGGCGCGGCGGGTCTTGCCACCGCTCTTGATCGCGCCGGCAAAGGCGTCGAAGCCGCGCATGAAGGAGACCGGGCCCGAGGCCGTGCCGCCACCATTGAGGTGCTCGCGCGACGACCGCAGGCTCGACAGGTTCGAGCCGGTGCCCGAGCCGTACTTGAACAGCATGCCCTCGGTCTTGGCGAGGGTGAGGATCGAGCCCATCGAGTCATCGACCGCGTTGATGAAGCACGCGCTGCACTGCGGGTACGCCTCGACGCCGACGTTGAACCAGACCGGCGAGTTGAACGCCATCTTCTGGTGGAGGAGGAGGTGCACCAGCTCGTCGCGGAACGCCCAGGCGTCCTGCTCGCTCTTGAAGTAGCCGTCGGTCTTGCCCCAGCCGTAGATGGTATCGGCGACACGCGCGATCATCTGACGGACGGAGTGCTCGCGACCCGGCGTGCCGAGCTGGCCGCGGAAGTACTTCTGGACCACGACGTTGGTCGCGGTCTGCGACCAGGTCTTGGGGAACTCGACGCCACGCTGCTCGAAGATCACCTTGCCGTCCGCGCCGCTGATGACGGCATCGCGGCTCTCCCATTCCACGGTGTCGAAGGGATCGACCCCCTGACGCGTGAAATGACGCTCGACGGTCAGACCGGGGCGCTGATCCTTGATGACGCGGCTGTGGACAGCAACCTTCTTCTGGTCTCCGTGCATGGGAGCGACGGCACTTGGCTTCACGAGCATGACCCCTCCTGGGCTTCCTGTAGAGAACGTGGATTTGGCGAGTAACTAGACGAAAGGATTGGAGTTGGAGGCATCACCCATGACCATGATCTTTGGGCGCAACACGCCCCATGGCAGACTCGAGTATCTACCCGTAACCCCAGAGAATTTTCTATGCCGACCGAATCTGACTTGGTGCGTTGCGATCTAGCAGCTGGCTCTGACTTTGACCGAAGGAGACGACGAACTCTGATTGAATCTGCCCAGTTGCAAGACCGTGACGAACCCGTGATTCGCGCCGGGTCCTCTTTGTAAGCGAGTCGAATTGCGCGGGCAAGAAAAACAGCCACTAGATTTGGTGGCTCGCCCGCGGTCGGCTCCTACCCATAGTGTGTACAAGGGTGAGACAGACAGGTGGACTACTTGTGGATTGCGAGTGGATTGAGAGTGAATCGAAATTGGTTTTGTGAGGGATTCTCAACCGTTGACCGAGCCTGTGGATCACCCTGTGGGTTGGTGGAAAACCCTTAGTTGACGCGCCGAGTTACCGGGCAGATCCCGCCCGGAAAAAATTTGCGTCTCGGTCCGGATTGGGTTCGAACAGAGGTTTTTGTCGCGCGAAGCTCGTGCGGTCAACGATAGCGTTTCAACTCGGCGGCGGCCCGGGATCGGATCCCGGCGTTCGGGTGCGAGGTCGCAGCTTCCTGCAGGAACGGCTTGGCCGCGTCGCCGATCTCGACCCGGAGAAACGTCGCGAGATCCCCATTATAGGAGGGCGTCGTGATGAACCCGCGGAGCACGTACTTGATGACCTCGGGGTTCGCGCGATAGCTCGGGTCCGCGGCGATCGCCTCGTGGAACGCTTTCAAGCCGGCGTTCCAGTACAGCTTGCCGAAGTAGATCTTGCCGGCCATGAACGCGAGGGTCGCGTTGTGCGGGAACACCGCGCGGCCGTTGTCGATCAGCTCGAGGGCCGCGTCGCGCTTGTTGGCATCGATCAGCTGCTGGGCCCGCTGGACGAGATCGGTCTCGGGATCGCCCGCCGGCACCGCGGGCATCTCGATCGGCTCCTGGGCAGCGACGGCCGCGCCGCCGCCGTCGATCGGCGCCGCCACCTTCTTGCCGCCGCTCACGGCCACCGCGACGATCACGAGCAGCAACAGGCCGCCAAGCGCGCCCGCAGCGATCTGGAGCTGGCGGCGATCGAGCGGGATCCAGGCGATCGGATGCGGGCGCGTCAGCTTCGGCGCGGGCGGCGGCGGCAGCTCGGGGGCGGCCTCGAACGGCTGGGGGGTCGTCTTGGGCAGCGACACCGGCGCCGAGAGCAGGCGCGCACGGATGCCCTCGAGCTCGGCGGCGAACTCGGTGGCGGACGCGTAGCGATCGTCGGGGCTCTTGGCGAGCGCGCGCGCGACGATCGCCTCGAGCTCGGGGCCGAACTCCTGCCCGGTCTGATCGGCGAGCGTCGGCGGTGGCTGCTGGATGTGCATGCGGACGACCTCGACCGGATCGTCGTTGACCGAGACGAACGGCTTCTGGTTGGTCAGCAGCTCGAACAGCATCACGCCGCACGCGTACAGATCGGTGCGCGCGTCGACCGCGCCGCCGGTGCACTGCTCGGGCGCCATGTAGCTCGGCGTTCCGACGACCATGCCGACGGTGAGCGCCGGCTCGGTCTTGGCGCGCCCGCCGAGTCGCGCGAGGCCGAAGTCGAGCACCTTCACGTGGTCGCCGAGGCCGGCCTTCTGCGACAGCACGATGTTCGCCGGCTTGATGTCGCGATGGATGATGCCGAGCTCGTGCGCGTGGGCGAGGCCCGAGAGCACCTGACGCATGATCTCGACGACGCGGATGATCGGCAGCTTCCGCTTGTCGAGGACATCCTTCAGGTTGTCGCCCGACACGAAGTCCATGACGACGTACGGCCGATCCTCGTGGACGCCGACGTCGAGCACGGCCGCGCAGTGCGGATGCTCGAGCTTGGCCATCGCCATCGCCTCGATCTCGAAGCGCTGGCGGCTGCTCAGCTCGGCAGGCAGGGACTCGTGCATCACCTTGATCGCGACGATGCGGCCGAGCTTGATGCGCTCGGCGCGATACACGACACCCATCGCACCTTCGGCGATGGCCTCGATCACCTTGTAGCGGCCGTCGAGCACGGCGCCGGTGAGATCGGGCCCAGCTGCGTCCACCCAGCGACGATACCGCAGCCGTGCTATCTGAGGCGCGTGCGGTGGACCTTGCTCGCGGCGATCGTGATGTGTGCGTGTGGTGGTGGCAGCGCACCGACCCCGGCAGCCGGAAACCTCCGCGTCGTGAGCTTGACTCCATCGGCGACCGAGGTGATGGCCGCGCTCGGCGCCACCGATCTCCTGGTCGGGGTCGACGATTACTCGATGTATCCCGACGCGGTGCAGAAGCTGCCCAAGGTCGGCAGCTTCCTGTCGCCGAACCTCGAGACGATCGTCGGGCTCCATCCCACCGTCGTCATCGTCGACGACGTCCACGGTCAGACCGCCGCCGCGCTCGGCGACGCCAAGGTCGAGACGATCGAGTGCGCGATGCACGCGCTGCCCGACGTCAAGCGCGCGCTCGTCCTGGTCGGCATCCGGATCGGCAAGCTGCCCGAGGCCAAGGCCGCCGCGACGAAGATCGACGCCGCGCTCGATGCCGCCGCGGCGCACAAGCCGGCGCGCCACCCACGCGTGCTCGCGATCATCGACCGCGAGGCTGGCGGGCTCGGCAACCTGATCGCGGCCGGCACCGGCAGCTGGGTCGACGAGCTGCTCGCCGTGGTCGGCGCAGAAAACGTGCTGTCCGCGGCGCCGGTGCGCTACCCGAAGATCTCGCTCGAGGAGGTCCTCCGCGCGCAGCCCGAGGTGATCCTCGACCTGTCGTTCGCCGGCAAGGGCGGGATCGACGCGTGGAGCGCAGTCGACGTCCCGGCGGTCAAGCAGCACCACGTCGTCGCGGTCAGCGAGCCATACCTGACCGCGCCGTCACCGCGCGTCGAGGCCGCGCTCGCCGCCCTCGCGCGTGCGATCCAGCTCGAATAGTGTATAGTAGACACCATGTCGGCCTTCACGATGTTCTTCACCGAGGCGTCCCCGTTCTCGCAGTGGCACCGCTGCCAGTTCGTGATCGGCGAGCACACATTCTCCTGCGCCGAGCAGGCGATGATGTACGGCAAGGCGATGCTGTTCGGGGATCGCACGGTCGCCGCGGAGATCCTCGCGGCCGATCATCCACGCGCGCACAAGGCGCTCGGCCGCAAGGTCGCGCCGTACGACGAGCACGTCTGGCGGGTGAACCGCGAGGCGATCGTCCACGAGGCGAACCTCGCGAAGTTCACGCAGAACCCGGCGCTGTACGACATCCTCATGGCGACCGCGGGCACCGAGCTCGTCGAGGCGAGCCCGTACGACAAGATCTGGGGCATCGGGCTCGCAGCGACCGATCCGCGGGCGCTCGATCCGGCGCAGTGGAAGGGCCAGAACCTGCTCGGCAAGATCCTCACGCAGCTGCGCGACGAGCTCGCCGTGGCACTCTCGGCGTCATGATGCACCTGGTTACAGCCGTCTGGATCTCGCTCGCCGCCTGCGGCGACGATGGCGTTCACGACCTCCCCGATGCGCCCGCGAGCGAAGCTGTGTCCAGCGGCGTCACGTTGGTCACGCAGATCAACGGGACAGCGTCCGCGAGCGCGGGCTTCTTCGGGATGCCGGTGCAATACACCTGTGGCGTCGCGACCCACGGTGCCTGCGTGGTGTTCGCGTGTGGCGACCCCACGGTCACGACGCCGTACGATGGCGCCGGCGCGGTCGCGATCACCGGAGGAACGCCACCCCAGGACCTCGCGCTCGTGAAGAGCGCGAGCAACCTCTACTCGCTCTCCGGAGTGGTCGGGGCAGGCGCGGCGTTCACCGGAGGCTCGGTGGTCACGATGACCGGTGCGGGTGATGTGGTGCCGGCGTTTTCACAGACGGTCACGTTCCCCGATCGCGCCCAGCTCGACCTGCCAGCGATCGGCGGCACCGCGGCGCGTACCAGCGATCTGACGGTCGCGTGGTCGACCGCCACGGGCAACGACAACATCTACTTCAATGTGGCCACGCCCACGGCGCTCATCGCCTGCGTGTTTCCGACCGCGGGCGCAGCGAGCGGCTCGGGCACGATTCCGGCCGCTGCGCTCGCAGCGTTGCCCGCTGGCGCGGCGACCCTGTCGGCTGCGGCGTATGCCAGCACCACGGTGAATATCGGCGCGTACCGCGCTGGCTTCAACGCCGGTGGCGAGCTGTACAACGCGACCCACAGTACCAGCTTTGGCGGCACGTTCACGTTCGATTGAGCCAGCCCGGGTAAGGTGATCGCATGCTCGATGCGCTGTTCGCCGCGAGTCGCGAGGGTACCGGCTGGGAGGCGCTGCGCGAGTCGACCGGCACGACCGTGGCGCGCGCGGCGATCGCGGGAGTGCGCGCCGACCGGGTCGGCTACGCGTTCGCCCTCGGCTACGAGCTCGCGCTCGAGGCGCTGACCGGCGCGCCCGGCGCATCCGCGCTGTGCGTGACCGAGGCCGGCGGCAACCACCCGCGTGCGATCCAGACGACGCTGGCGAACGGCCGCGTCACCGGCGAGAAGGCCTGGGCCACGCTCGCCGACCGCGCAGCGCACCTGCTCGTCGTCGCGCGCGAGGGCACCGCGCCCGACGATCGCCCGATCTTGCGCGTCGTCCGCGTGCGCACCGACGCGCCCGGCGTGACGATCGCGCCGAGCACCGCCGCGTTCGTGCCCGAGATCGCGCACGCCAGGGTCTCGCTCGTCGACGTCCCGGGCGACGTGCTCCCGGGCGACGGCTACGCCGACTACGTGAAGCCGTTCCGGACCGTCGAGGACATCCACGTCCATGCCGCGCTCGCCGGCTACCTGATCGGCGTCGTGCGAGTGCACGGCCTCGACCGCGCGCTGATCGAACGGCTCGCCGTCGTGGTGCTCGCGCTCGATGGGCTCGGCGATCCGAAGGCGCGCACGACGCACCTCGCGCTCGCCGGCGCGATCGCGACGACGCGCGCGATCGTCACGGAGATCGAGGCCGCGTGGCCACCCGGCGACGAGCGCGACCGCTGGCAGCGCGACCGCGTGATCCTCGATGTCGCCGGCAAGGCGCGCGCGGAGCGCCGGGCGCGCGCGTGGGAACCGTGATCGCACCGCTCTCGCGCGCGTCGCTCGCCGACGCGACGGCGCTGCTCGCGCGCGCGTGCGCGTTCGATCGCGCCGCGGTCGTCGCCGACGAGAAGCTGTTCGGCATCGCGCCGGTGCTCGCCAAGCAGGCCGATGGCATCGCGCGCGCGACCGGCGAGCACCACGTGCCGCAGGCGTTCGGCGCGTTCGATGGCGATCGCCTCGTCGGGGTCGCCGCGGTCGCCGGCGATCGGCTCCGCGTGCTCGCGGTCGAACCCGACGCGCGCGGCCGCGGCCATGGCACGGCTCTCCTCGCCACGTGCGCGGTGTCGCGCGCGCCGCTGCGCACGCTCGATCAACCGGGCAACTACCTCGCGCCCGGCGTCGACGCGCGCGACACCGCGACCCTCGCCTGGCTCGGCCGCCGCGGCTTCGCTCCGCGTGGCGAGCCGCGCACCAACGTCCTCGTCGCCGTGCGCGACAACCCGCGCGTCACCGCGGTCCGCGCGGCCGCCGCCGCGGCCAGACCCGACTACGAGATCCGTCGCGCGCATCCCGACGAGCGCGCGCTGCTCGCCGCGGTCGACGCCGAGTTCGGGGGCGCCTGGCCGTTCGAGCTCGCGCGCGCTCTCGCGTGCGACCCACCCGCCGTCCACGTCGCGCTGCGAGACGGCGCCTACTGCGCGTTCGCCGCGCACGACGGCAACAACCGCGGCCTCGGCTGGTTCGGCCCGACCGGCACCTGGCCAACCCACCGTGGCCACGGCCTCGGCGAGGCGCTCCTGCTCGCCTGCCTCGTCGATGTCGCCGCCGATCACGACCGCTGCGAGGTCGCCTGGATCGGCCCGCGGCCGTTCTACGACAAGGTCGCCGGCATCATCGAGGACCGCCACTTCATTCTCATGGCGCGTCCGGCTACCGGCCTGTGAATTGGGGACGCTTTTCCGAGTTGCTCGAGTTTTCGCGAAAACTCGAGCAACTCGGAAAAGCGTCCCCAATCCACAGGGCGTACAAATTGCCCGTGGGCCTCCTCGATCCGGCGAAGCCGCCGTACGACGCGCTCGACTGGGTGAAGCGCCCGTTCGCCGAGCGCGCCCGCATGGTCTGCGAGGCCTGGGCGATCCAGGGCTATGGCGCGCCGGTCGCGATCTACGTCGTGTACGCGCTGAAGATCGCGCTGTTCGTCGGCGGTTGGCTCGGCGGCTGCGCGATCGCGGGGCTCGCGCCGTCGAACATCGCGGCGTGGTGGCTGACGCCGCTCGCGTTCCAGAAGGCGATCGCGTGGAGCATGCTGTTCGAGGGAGTCGGACTCGGCTGCGGCTCGGGGCCGCTGACCGGACGCTACCTGCCGCCGATCGGCGGCCTCTTGTACTGGCTGCGCCCGGGCACGACGAAGCTCGCGATGTTCCCGCGCGCGCCGATCGTCGGCGGGATCCGGCGGACCTGGATCGACGTCGCGCTCTACCTCGGCGTGCTCGCGATCCTCGGCTACCTCGTCGTCGGACCGGCGCTCGATCGCGGCTGGTTCGCGCTCGCCGTCGGCGCGTTCGCCGCGCTCGCCATCTGCGATCGCACGATGCTGCTGGTGTTCCGCGGCGAGCACTACGCGACGACGCTCCTGTGCATGGCGATCACGCCGGACTGGATCGCCGGCGCGATGGCGGTCCAGCTCGCGCTCTGGCTGTGGGCGGGGATCTCGAAGCTCAACCATCACTTTCCCGCCGTGGTCTGCGTGATGATCAGCAACAGCCCGTTCGTGCGCTTCGCGGCGCTGCGCCGGATGGTCTATCGGAGCTATCCCGACGACCTGCGCCCGTCGAGGATCGCGGTCGCGATGGCGCACGCCGGCACCGCGCTCGAGCTCGGCGTCCCGATCGTCCTCGTCGTCACGCACGGCTCGCACACCGGGCTCGTCGTCGGGCTCGTCATGGCGTTCGGACTGCATGCGTTCATCACGTCGTGCGTGCCGATGGGCGTGCCGCTCGAGTGGAACGTCATGGTCGTCTACGGTGCGCTCGCGCTGTTCTGGGCGCATCCCGCGATCGGCCTCGCCGATCTCGCGCCGCCGCTCGCGATCGTGCTGCCGGTGCTGCTCGTGATCGTGCCGCTCGCCGGCAACCGGTGGCCCGATCAGATCTCGTTCCTGCTCGCGATGCGCTACTACGCCGGCAACTGGGCGTACGGCGTCTGGCTGTTTCGCGGCGACAGCTACAGGAAGCTCGCGGCACTGAAGACCAGCGCCCCGTGGATCTACGATCAACTCGCGCACTTCTACGAGCCCGGCGTCGCGGTCGGCCTCGTCGGCAAGGTGATGGGATTTCGGATGATGCACCTCCACGGCCGCGCGCTCCCCGTGCTCGTCCCGCGCGCGATCGACGGTCCGCTGTCGGACTACGAGTATCTCGACGGCGAGATGGTCGCCGGCCTCGTGCTCGGCTGGAACTTCGGCGACGGCCACCTCCATCGCGAACCGCTGCTCGACGCGGTGCAGACGCAGTGCAAGTTCTTGCCCGGCGAGCTCCGCTGCGTGTTCGTCGAGTCGCAGCCGCTCGGTGGCGACTCGCTCGCCTATCGCATCGTCGACGCCGCGTCCGGCGAGCGCGAGCGCGGCGAGCTCCTCGTCGCCGACCTGCGCGCCCGCCAGCCGTGGTCGCACGTCTAGCTGATGACGGTCCCGCCGCCGTCGATCGCGGTGGCGTGATCGGTCGTCGCGCCGGCCCACACCACGGCATCGCGGAGGTCGCGGGTGACGCGCGCGTGATCGCCGACGATGACGTCGGGACCGACGGTGACGGCGTCGATCCGCGCGAACGCACCGATCTTGACCGGCGCGACCAGCGTCGCATCGGGGTGGATCCGCGCGGTCGGATCGATGCCGTCGAGGCGGCCCGGCGGGTTGCGCACGGTCGCCTCGCCCGCGAGGAGCGCACGGTTCGACTCGAGGTAGCGCGCCGGCGTCGAGTGCTCGGCGAAGTAGCCGTCGGCGTGCTCGTACGCCGCGACCAGCTCGCCGCCGCGCAGCCACGGCAGGTAGCCCTGGCGGATCGAGTCGCACTCGCCGTCGGGCAGGCGCGCCATCACCGACGGGCGCGTCACGTGGACGCCGCAGAACATGTGGTCGCCGTCGCCGAGGATGTCGTGGATGCGCCCGGCGCGGACGTCGAGCGCACCCCACGCCTTGGCGTCGGGCACGCGGCGCACGACCATCATGCCCAGCGCGTCGGGCTGCGCGCGATACGCCGCGAGCAGCGCGGTGATGTCGAGGTCGAAGATCAGCTTGCCGTTGCACGACACGAACGGCTCGTCGGTGCCGTCCGGATCGAGCAGCCCGAGCGCATGCTTCAACGCGCCGCCGGTGCCGAGGATCGGATCCTCGTGCACGTACTGCAGGCGCGCGCCCCAGCGAGCGCCGGTGCCGAGCTCGCCGCGGATCACGTCGGCGCGATGGTGCGTGTTGATCACGATGTCGCGGATGCCGTGTGCGACCAGGTTCGCGATGCCGTACGCCGCGATCGGAAATCCGCAGACCGGGAGCATCGGCTTGGGGCGGTGCTCGCCGAGCTCGCCGAGCCGGGTGCCTAGGCCGGCACACAGGAGCATCGCCCGGGTCATGGGCAGCCGGTGGCCGGTAGCTTCGCGACTTCCTCGACGCAGTGGGCGAACGACTTTCGCATGCTGTCCTGCGCGCCGAGGACGTCGAGCCGCGTCGAGTCGGGGCTGGCGACGACCTCGGTCGCGACCTGGATCGCGTCGGGATAGCCCTTGTCGAGCGCGCAGTCCTTGGCGAGCGCCGGGCACGCGCAGGTGCGCGCGATCAGCGCCGTGCAGGCGTCCTGGCCGCGCTTGATCTCGTTCGCCGGGATCGGCTTGGGCTTGTCGGCGGCCACGGGAGCAGGGAGCAGGTCGTTCGACGACGACTTCTTGCAGCTCGCGACGCCGAGCACCACGAGCGCCATCACCAGCACGTGCCTCATGCGTCTTCGACCCGCGCGAGGATGCACGAGATGTTGTCGACGCCGCCCTCTTCATTGGCCGCCGTGATCAGCCGCTCGACCGCGCGATCGAGGTCGCGCTCCGACGACAAGATGTGCTGGATCTGGTCGTCCTTCACCATGCCGGTGAGGCCGTCGGAGCACAGCAGGTAGACGTCGTTGGCGTGCGGCTTCTCGGTGACGATGTCGACCTGCACGCTCTCCTTCATGCCGAGCGCGCGCACGATCACGTTCTTGTGCGGCCAGTTCTCGGCCTCCTCGGGGGTGACGCGCTTCATCCGGATGTAATCGTTGATCAGCGAGTGATCCTCGGTCATCTGTGAAAGCTCGATGCCACGCGAGCGGTACGCCCGCGAGTCACCGACGTGCCCGATGATGATCGCGTCATCGAGGAAGTAGATCCCGACGCACGTCGTGCCCATGCCCTTCAGGCGCGCCTCGCGCTGCGAGCGCTCCCAGATCTCGAGGTTCGCCAGCATGAACCCGGTGATCATCCGGTTCGTGTGGGTCCGAAGATCGCGGTCGACCTTGTAGGGCCAGGTCAGCGTCTGCTGCTTGCCGGTCTCCGTGAAGTGATCGGTGATCAGCTCCACCGCCAGCCGGCTGGCGACCTCGCCCGAGGCGTGTCCGCCCATCCCGTCGGCGACGATCGCGAGGCGCTCGTTCTCCGGCAGCGAGATCGAGTCTTCGTTGTGATCGCGCTTGCGGCCGATGTTCGTGTTACCCGCGAAGCGGACCCGCATCGTGTCCAACGGGAACGACGTGCTCATCGCCCGAAGTGTACCGTGAGGATCGGAATCGATGCTAATAGGGAGGGGACGCATGTCGGGATACGCAACGGGCAGTCCGGCGGCGGTAGGTGTCCTGGTGGTGCTCGTGGTTGTCGCGGCGCTCGCGTACGTGATCCAGCGGCTGTGGCGAAACAAGCGATAGGGCGATGGGGGAGCTGGCACGCGGCACGGTGGGAGATCGACCCTGGGGGCGGACCCTCGGCGCGCTCGGCCTGCGTGGGCTGACCGGCCAGGTCACGCTGACCAGCGATGGCAAGCCGTACCGGATCGCGTTTCGTCAGGGCGCGATCGTCGGCGCGTCGTCGCCGCTCGCGACCGACTCGGCGGTCCGGCTCGCGTTGACCAGCAACCTGATCTCGTCGACCCAGGTCGCCGAGATCGCGCGCCGCGCCGCGGCCGAGCCCACGCGCGACGAGATCGAGGTCCTGTCCGACCTCGTGAGGCTGTCACCCGATCAGGCGCTCAAGCTGCGTCGCCGGGTGGTCGCCCAGCGTGCCGGGCGCACGTTCTCGATCGAGCGCGGCGACTTCGTCGTCGAGGACGTGATCTCGGTGCCGGTCGTACCGGGCTCCGAGCTCGACATCCGCGCCGTGATCTACCTCGGCGCGCGCCAGAACCTGTCGGAGACCCGGCTCGCGACCGAGCTCGGCGTGTTCGGCGGCTGGTTCCGGCTCAAGCAAGAGGCCGTCGAGGATCTCGCGCAGTTCGGGTTCAGCGAGCTCGAGCGTCCGATCCTCGAGCAGCTGCTCGTCGGCGCCGATCTCGGCGAGCTCGAGAACATCGCGCCGGGGCTCGAGCAGCGGATGGTGCGCTCCGTGGTCTACGCGCTGATCTCGTGCGGCGCCTGCGACGTCGAGTCGACCGCGCGCGCCAAGCCGCTCGCGCCACCGCGCACGGTCACGCCGAGGTCGATCGCGACGCCACCGTCCGGCACGCCGCGCGTGAAGACGCCGTCGGATCGACCGACCGATCGTGTCCCGGTCGAGCGCGCTGTCGAGCGCTCCGACCGCACGAGGCGCGCGTCGACCGAGCCGCCGACGACCCGGCCGGCGCGCGCGACCACCGCGACGCCGATGCCGAGCGCCGACGACGACGCGCTCGACTCGCCGACCGTGGCGCGAATCCCGCGCGCACGCGCGACGCGCGATCCCGAGGCGGGCGCCAAGCAGGCGGTCGCGATCAAGAAGCTGATCGCCTCGCGGATCCAGCAGCTCGACAAGCGCGCCGATCACTTCGGGGTGCTCGGGCTCCCGAAGACCGCCTCGGCCGACGAGATCCGCACCGCGTACTTCTCCCTCGCGCGGATGCTGCATCCCGACAAGCTGACCGCGCTCGGGATCGTCGACGAGGATCGCGCGGCTCACAAGCTGTTCGCCCAGGTCAACACGTCGTTCGCGATCCTCGCGGACGCGCGCACTCGCGCCGAGTACCTCGATGTCCTGGCACGTGGTGGCGAGGAGGCCGTCCGCGCCGAGCAGGCGCGCGCCGAGGAGATCGCGATGCGCGCGATCGAGGCCGAGAACGCGTTTCGTCGCGGTGAGATGGCGCTTCGTCGCGACCAGCTGACGACCGCGATCGCCGAGTTCAAGAAGGCGCTCGAGCTCGATCCCGAGACCGCCGACTTCCAGGCGATGTACGCGTGGGCGCAGTTCTGCGCGTCGCCCGACAAGATGGCGGCGGCGGCGCCGACGCGCGCCGCGCTCGACAAGGCGATCGCCGCGTCGCCGCGCGCGGTGACGTCGTACGTCGTGCTCGGTCGCGTCGAGCGGATGCTCGGGCGCGACGCCGAGGCCGCGCGACACTTCCAGCAGGTGTTGAAGCTGTCGCCGGGCCACCACGACGCGACGAGCGAGCTCCGGGTGATCGAGGCGCGTCTCGCGCGCCCGCCGAAGCGGTGACCGCGGTGATCTGGTAGCGTCGAGCCATGCCGCGCGCCATCGTGATCGACGACTCCGGCACCTACGACGTGCTCGAGGTCGTCGCGCTCGAGGGCAAGCAGCTCCGCGTGCGCTGTCCGTATCGCTTCGAGATCGGCGAGGAGCTCCGGCTCGAGATCGAGGAGGGGCCCGGACGTCGCGAGGTCGTCGCCATCGTGCGTGGCCACACGGCCGATCACGTCAGCGAGCTCGAGCTGACCTGAAATCGCAACGATTTCGGACGCCCGCGCACGCACCTGTGCATCGGGGGGAGTAGATTACCGAGGCGTGCTCAAGCCCGTAGAGAAGCAACGCGTCGCCGAGGAGATTGCCGAGCAACTGCGCTCGCTCATCCTCGGTGGGCAGTACCCGCCGGGCAGCAAGCTGCCGCCCGAGCGCGAGCTGTCCAAGCGGCTTCGCGTCAATCGCGCGTCGCTCCGCGAGGCCCTGAAGAAGCTCGAGCACCTCGGGCTCGTCCGGATCCGTCAGGGCGATGGCACGCGCGTCACCAACTTCATGGAGACCGGTGGCATCGAGCTGGTCCAGCACCTCCTGCCCCTCGCGAGCGGGCGGCCGGAGCTGATCCGCGATCTCCTCGAGTTCCGCCGGATCTTCGGGCGCGAGCTCGCGCGGCTCGCCGCGGCGCGCTCGAACAAGGACACCGTCGCGATCGACAAGTTGAAGGCGCTCGCTGATCGCGCCGATCAGGTGACCAACGCCGCCGAGCTGTTCGAGCTCGACTTCGACTTCTACGTCGCGGTCACCGTCGCCGCGCACAACCACGTCATGCTGCTCCTCATCAACACGGTGCGCGACGGCGTGCGCTCGTTCACGCCGCTGCTCGCGAACCTCGCGGCCCCGCAGGCCGACGTCCGCAAGCACCACCGGGAGCTGATCGCGGCGATCGAGGAGGGCAACGTCACGCTCGCCGCCCGCATCGCCGACGACTACCTGCGGATGGGCTCCGAGCTCGCCGGCCGGTTCGGTGGGCGCGTCGAGCTGCAGCCGCAACCGCTCCCGGCGGCTGACTAACGCCGTGCCGGCGCTGACCCGCAAGGAGATCGACGAGATCGCCCTGCTCGCGCGCCTCCATCTCGAGCCCGACGAGGCCGAGCGCATGCAACACGAGGTCGGCGCGATCCTCGACACGTTCACCGCGCTCGCCGCGGTCGACACCGACGGCATCGCGCCGATGACGCACGCGGTGCCGATGGATCTGCGGCTGCGCGAGGACGTCGTCGGCCCGTCGCTGTCGGTCGCCGAGGCGCTCGCGGGTGCGCCGAAGCGCGATGGCGACCTGATCGTCGTCCCGGCCATCATCCCGGGAAGCGAATGACGCGCGCTCGAACCAGGCGGAGAGCGACCTGATGGCCGCCGAGTACTGGTCGGTCGCCGAGACCGCACAGAAGGTCGCGAGCGGCGAGATCAAGGCCGCGAACCTCGTGATCGCGCTGCTCGCGCGGATCGCCGACAAGGACCGCGAGCTCGGCGCCTACCTCGCGGTCGACGAGGAGGGCGCGATCGAGGCGGCGGCCGAGATCGATCGCAAGCGTGCGGCCGGCGAGCCGATCGGCCCACTCGGCGGCGTGCCGATCGCGCTCAAGGACATGCTGGTCACCAAGGGGCTCGCGACCACGGCGGGCTCGCGCATCCTCGCCGGCTGGAAGCCGCCGTACGACGCGCACGTCGTCGAGAAGCTGCGCGCGGCCGGCGCGATCATCGTCGGCAAGAACAACTGCGACGAGTTCGGCATGGGCAGCTCGACCGAGCGCTCGGCGTTCCAGATGACGCGCAACCCGTGGGACGCGATGCGCGTGCCGGGTGGCAGCTCGGGCGGCTCGTCGGCCGCGGTCGCCGCGGGGCTGTGCGCGGCGAGCCTCGGTACCGATACCGGCGGTTCGATCCGTCAGCCCGCGGCGTTCTGCGGCGTCGTCGGCTTGAAGCCGACCTACGGCCGCGTGTCGCGCTACGGCGTCGTCGCGTTCGCGTCGTCGCTCGATCAGGTCGGGCCGATCGCGCGCACGGTCACCGACGCCGCGCTCGTGCTCGAGGCGATCGCGGGGTTCGACGCGCGCGACGCGACGTCGATCGACGCGCCGGTGCCGCCGCTCGCCGCGCTGGCGACCGCGGGCGTCAAGAACCTCCGGGTCGGCGTGCCGAAGGAGTACTTCGAGGGCGCGATCGACGCCGAGGTCCGCGCCGCGGTCGACCGTGCCATCGAGGTCCTGCGCGACAAGGGCGCCGAGATCGTCAACGTCTCGCTGCCGCACACCAGCCTCGCGCTGCCGGCGTACTACCTCGTCGCGCCCGCCGAGGCCTCGTCGAACCTGTCGCGCTACGACGGCGTGCGCTACGGGCTGCGCGCCGAGGCGACCGATCTGCTCGACCTGTATCGCCGGAGTCGCGGCGCGGGCTTCGGCCCCGAGGTCAAGCGCCGCATCATGGTCGGCACCTACGCGCTGCGCTCGGGCTACTACGACGCCTACTACAAGAAGGCGCAGCAGGTCCGCGCGCTGATCAAGCGCGACTTCGACGAGGCGTTCACGAAGTGCGACTGCGTGATCACGCCGACGACCCCGACCGCCGCGTACCGGTTCGGCGCCAAGACCACGCCGGTCGAGATGTATCTCGGCGACATCTTCACGCTCGCCTGCAACCTCGCGGGGCTCCCCGGGATCAGCGTGCCGTGCGGCCTGACGAGCGAGAACCTGCCGATCGGTGTCCAGCTGATGGGCAAGCCGCTCGACGAGCAGGCGATCCTGCGCGCCGGCGTGGTGATCGAGAAGACCTGCGGCCTCGGCGATCGCCGGCCGGGTGGCTTCTGATGACGCGCCCGATCGCGGACTTGCTCGAGGAGTGGGAGCCGGTGATCGGCCTCGAGGTGCACGTCCAGCTCGCGACCGCGAGCAAGGCATTCTCGGCATCGGCGATCCAGTTTGGCGCGCCGCCGAACTCGCTGACCGATCCGGTCGTCCTCGGGTTGCCGGGCTCGCTGCCGGTGTTCAACAAGCGGGTGCTCGAGCTCGCGCTCCGCCTCGGCGTCGCGACCGAGTCGAAGATCCGCGCGAGGTCGCGGTTCGCGCGCAAGCACTACTTCTATCCAGACCAGCCGAAGAACTACCAGATCACGCAGTTCGACGAGCCGCTGTGCGAGGCCGGCCACCTGGATCTCATCCTCGACAAGCGCATCAAGCGCGTCAACCTCACGCGGATCCATCTCGAGGAAGACGCCGGCAAGAACACGCACGTCGGCGCGGTCTCGCACGTCGATCTCAACCGCGCGGGCATCCCGCTCGTCGAGGTCGTGTCCGAGCCCGAGCTGACGTCCGCCGAGGAGGCCGCCGAGTTCATGCGCGCTCTCCACCGGCTCGTGCGCTGGCTCGACATCTCCGAGGCCGACATGGAGAAGGGCCAGATGCGCTGCGACGCGAACGTGTCGATCCGCCTGCGTGGCGAGGATCGGCTGGGCACGCGCACCGAGCTCAAGAACATCAACTCGTTTCGCTTCGTCCAGCACGCCGTCGATCACGAGATCGCGCGCCAGCTCAGGATCGTCGACAGCGGCGGTCGGATCGAGCGCGAGACCCGGCTGTGGGACGCGGTCGCCGGCCAGTCGGCGACGATGCGCACCAAGGAGGAGGCGAACGACTATCGCTACTTCCCGGATCCCGATCTGCCGCCGCTCGTCGTCGACGGCGCGCTGATGGGCAACGTCTTGAAGTCGCTGCCCGAGCTGCCGACCAAGCGCTTCGTGCGCTACCAGACCGAGCTCGGGCTCGCCGCCGATGACGCACGCACGATCATCTCGGACCTCGAGCTCGCCGGGTTCTTCGACAAGGCGATCGCGACGCGCGCGAAGTCCGGCAAGGCGATCGCGAACTGGATGCTCACCGAGCTGCTCGGCGCGCTCAACGCCGACGGCAAGGACGTCGGCCAGTCGCCGATGTCACCCGCGACGCTCGCGGCGCTGGTCGGGCTCGTCGAGGACGGCACGATCTCCGGCAAGATCGGCAAGGAGATCTTCGAAGAGAGCTACCGCACCGGCGAGGCGCCGGCGGCGATCGTCGAGCGGCGCGGCGTCCAGCAGATCAGCGACGAACCGGCGCTGTGGGAGATCATCGATCGGGTGGTCGGCGCCAATCCCAAGCAGGCCGAGAGCTACGCCGCGGGCAAGGACAGCCTGTTCGGCTTCTTCGTCGGCCAGGTCATGAAGGAAACGCAGGGTCGGGCCAACCCCGTCATGGTCTCGGATCTGCTGAGGAAACGGCTTGGGCGCTAGGAACACTTGACGATACGCAGTTGATCTATAAAGTCCCGCGTTCTTATGTACGCCGTGATCGCAACGGGTGGAAAACAATATCGGGCCGAGCCCGGCAAGACCATCGTGGTCGAGAAACTCGCTGGCGACGCCGGTACCAAGGTCGTGTTCGACCAGGTGCTGCTCGTTTCGTCGGGCGACGGTGGCAGCGTGACGGTCGGTAAGCCGACCGTCTCCGGTGCCAAGGTCACCGCCGAGATCGTCGAGCAGGGCCGCGGCGAGAAGCTCGTCGTGTTCAAGTTCCGGCTGCGGAAGAACTATGTTCGCCGCAACGGACATCGCCAGGACTACACCGCGGTCAAGATCGCCGCGATCGAAGCGTAAGGACGAAGCGCCATGGCACACAAAAAAGGACAAGGTTCGACCCGCAACGGCCGCGATTCGCTGCCGAAGATGCGCGGCGTCAAGCGGTTCGCGGGCGAGCAGGTCAACGCTGGCTCCATCCTGGTTCGCCAGGTCGGGACCAAGTTTCACCCGGGCGCCAACGTCGGCCTCGGCCGTGACTTCACGCTGTTCGCGTTGATCACGGGCGTCGTGAAGTTCGAGCGCCAGGGCAAGACGCGCATGCGCGTCGCGGTCTACGCCGCCGACCCCGTCGCCGCTGCCGCGTAACTAGCCTCTCGTCGTCAACGTCACGACGCGTGCATCGAGCCGTTCGATCAGCGCAGCATCGTGCGATGCGAGGATGCAGGCCCGTCCACCGGCCGCGTGCTCTCGCACCAGCTCGACGAGCGCGTCGAGGCGCGCGACATCGAGACCGTTGTCCGGCTCGTCGAGCACGAGCAGCGACGGCGGTCCGAGAAACGCCGCGCCGAGGCACGCGCGCCGGCGCTGGCCGAGCGACATCCGCTCGAGCGCGAGCCCACCGAGCTCGTCGAGCCCGAGCCGCGCGCGCAGGTCGGCCGTCGGCGGTTCGGTCGCGCGCGCCGCGGCACACAGGTTCCACAGCTCGTCGCCGACGAGGAACCCCGGCGGGTCGGCACCCTCGGGGACGTAGCCGAGCGCCCGCCTCGCCCGGCTGCGCTGCGCGCGCGTCCCCCACACCGGCGCGCCGTCGATCGCGACCCGACCGTCGCTCGGGGTCAGCACGCCGGCGATCGCGCCGAGCAAGGTCGACTTGCCACAGCCGTTCGCGCCGACCAACCCGACGACCTCGCCGGGGCGCGCCTCGAGGGAGAGATCCGCGATCACGGTGCGCCCACCGCGCTTCACCGCGAGGTGCTCGACGACGAGGATCGCGTCAGTCACGCATCACCATCACGAGCGCGAGCGCCGCGAAGCCCGCGATCCCGACGACGCCGAACAGCCCGAGGGCGAGCATGCCGAGCGCGGCGACCAGGCACGAGCCGACGACCAGCGCGGTCGGCGCGCTGTCGCGGTGGTGGACGCGCAGGATCGTGCCGGCCTCGGCGATCGCCGAGACCAGCGCGACCGCGAGCGCGATGCCGGTCCACGCCACGAGGGACGCGCCATCGGCGCCGCCGACCAGCGCGGCCGCGCCGATCGCGATCGCGGCGGCCGCGAGGTGCACGAGCGCGAGCGCGCGGACCAGCGCGACCGCGCGGGACGCGCTCGACACGCCGAGCGCGTCGCTGATCCAGCCGGCGCGCCGGTGACTCTCGAGCACGACGAGCAGCATGCCGGCGCGGGCCGGCACCAGGATCAGCAGCATGACGCTGGTGCCGATCAGGCCGGCGTGCGCGCCGTCGAGCTGGTTGTTGCGCACGAACAGCCCGCCGGTCAGGCCCGCGAGCGCGGCGAGCCCGGCGCCGCGCGCGATCGTGTCGCCGGCCCGTCGCGCGATCGCGCGCAGGTGGATCCCGCCGAGCGCGCCGTCGGCGGTGCGCCAGCCCGGCCAGCGCGGTCGCCGCGGTCGGTATCCGAGCAGGGCGAGGGCGCTGACCAGCCCCGTGGTCGTCGCGATCGCGAGGAGGCCGCGCGTGCCGTCGCCGAGCAGCCACAGCGCGAGCCACGGCAGCTGGAGCCCGATCAACGCCGCGCCCCCGACGAGGATCGGCGGCAGGGTGGCGTGCGGCAGGCTACGCAGGTAGCTCGCGCCCGGCGGCCTCAGGATCGCGCGCGCGACGGGCACGAACAGCAGCAGCCAGATCCCGACCAGCGCCGCGCCAAGGGGCGGATCGGTGAGCGCGAGGTGGGTCAGGTCGTGCGGTCGGATGCCGTTGCCACCGAACGTGATCGCGGCGACCAGCCCGCAGCCGACCCACACCGCGGTCGCCCGCCTGGTCGCCGGGCCGACGACCGCGCGGGTCCACACACCGAGCCAGCGGACTTCAGTCACGGGGGTTCGAACCCCGCGAATCGCCTCCCGGATGCCCGGGATTCCAGGTTTGTTCGCTTTGCTGGCCGAAGCCCGAGGCCAAAAGCCCGTGGCCTGATACCTATCGCCTGGCGAGCCATGCAGTTCATCGACGAAGCGGTGATCCACGTGAAGGCCGGCGACGGCGGCAACGGCTCGGCCGCGATGGCCCGGACGGCGCACGTCCCGCACGGCGGTCCGTGTGGCGGCGACGGCGGCGACGGTGGCAACGTGATCATCGTCGTCGATCCACGCATGTCGTCGCTGCTCGACTTCAAGTACAAGCGACACTACACCGCGAACCGCGGCGAGGACGGCCGGAACAAGGATCAGTACGGGGCCGCGTCCCCCGACCTGATCGTCAAGGTGCCGATGGGCACCGTGGTCTACGACGACGCCACCTCGGAGGTCATCGTCGACCTCGACGCGGCGGACGGCCGGTTCGTGATCGCCAAGCGCGGGATCGGCGGCCGCGGCAACATCCACTTCAAGACCGCGTGGAACCAGGCCCCGCGGAACGCCGAGCCCGGCACGCTGGGCGAGGAGCGCACGATCCGGCTCGAGCTCAAGCTGCTCGCCGACGTCGGCCTGCTCGGCTACCCCAACGTCGGCAAGTCGACGTTCATCGCCTCGGTGTCGCGCGCGCGGCCCAAGATCGCGGACTACCCGTTCACGACCCTCGTGCCGAACCTGGGCGTCGTCCAGCTGACCGACGAGCGCAACTTCGTGATCGCCGACATCCCGGGGCTCATCGAGGGTGCCGCCGATGGCGCCGGGCTCGGTCACCAGTTCCTCCGCCACGTCGAGCGCTGTCGCGTCCTGCTCCACATCCTCGATGCGACCTACACGACCGGCCCCGATCGCAGCCCGCTCGCCGACTTCGACGTGATCAACGCCGAGCTCGCCCGCTACGCGCCGCAGCTCGCGAACACGCCCCAGGTCGTCGTGCTCAACAAGTCAGATGCGACCGATCCGGACGATATCGAGGTCCTGGTGAGCGAGTTCGCACAGCGCGGGATCGAGCTGCTCGTGATGTCCGCGGCGACCAGCACGGGGATCGCGCCGGTCCTGGAGAAACTTTGGTCACATCTCGCCGCCAATCCGTTTCGGTGAGATCGCAAAACCCGATAGGCGGTTGCTTGAGAACGGGTGGGGGCAGTGTTACAACCGCTTCATTCCAAAGGAATTCGCGTCGGTACGTCCGCCGGCGCAGAGGGACGTCGACCCGAGGTCGGCTGGAGAAAATGCGCATGCGAGCTACGTCGACTGTTGTGGTGCTCTCTTCGCTGGTGATCGCGGCGGCCTCGGTATCGGCCGGCCCGAACGACAAGACGCCTGCGCCCAAGACGCCTGCCCCGGCGCCGATGCCGACTCCGACGCCCGCCGTGGGCTCGGGCTCCGGTAGCGCCGCGCCCGCGATCGATCCCGCGACGGTCCCGCCGGCCGATATGCCGACGCCGGTCCGCATGCGTCGACTCGAGCAGAAGACCCAGGCGCTCAAGGAGCGGGCGTGGCAGCTCAAGGCGCGGGTCGCGATGCTCAAGGAGCAGGTCATCGGCGGAGGCGCCGGTGCCCAGGCGATGATCACGCACTCGAGCGACATGGGCAGCTCGTTCCGCCTGATCTCGCTGATCTATCAGCTCGACGGTACGCAGGTGTTCGTTCGCACCGACGACTCCGGCGAGGAGCTCTACAAGAACAAGGGCTTCGACGTGTTCGCCGGGCCGATCGCGCCGGGCAACCACACGCTCGTCGCGGTCGCGACCTACCGCGGCCACGGCTACGGCGTGTTCGAGTACCTGTCGCAGTACACGTTCACCGCGAACGACTCGCAGACATTCGCCGCCGTCGAAGGCAAGATCATCAAGGTCGACTGCAAGGGCTACGAGAAGGGCGGCCCGACGACGCCGCTCGAGAAGCGCGCGACGCTCGACTGCAAGGTGACGCAGACGGCGCCCGCCAAGGATGGCGGCGCGGCGATGCCGGCACCGGCGACGACGCCCGCGGCGACGACGACGCCTGCTCCGGCGCCCACCGAGCCGGGGAAGTGACCGATGCGACGACTCCACTTGCGGTCGATCTGGCTCGGCGCGCTCGGCGCGTTGAGCCTCGTCGGCGCCGCGCACGCCGATAGCGTCAGCGCCAAGCTGAACTCGCTCGAGACCGAGGCGCGTCAGATCGGGACCGATCTCCCGCAGCCTCAGCTGACGACCGCGGCGAACCAGCGGAAGCTGGTCGATGCCGTCGTCCAGTATCACCTCGGCAACTACAGCCAGTCGGCGCTCGCGCTGTTCGACATCGTCGGTGCCAAGACGCTCGTCGGGCCCGAGCTCGAGCAGGCGTCGTTCTACCTCGCGGAGTCGCTGTATCAGAAGGGCGATCGTGGCGCCGCGCGCGGCTACTACACGGCGCTCACCGCGCCGACCGCCGCCTCCGGCAAGTACTACCAGGCGTCGCTGATCCGGCTGATCGAGATCGCGATCCACCAGAAGGCCGACGCGGCCGACGAGCTCGCCGCGCTCGACCACAGCGGTGCGTCGACGCCGCAGGTCCCGTACATCAAGGGCAAGTACGCCTTTGCGAACGACAAGTTCGACGACGCGATCAACTACTTCAACCAGGTCCCCAAGGGCTCGACCTACGAGCTCGAGGCGCTGTACTTCACCGCGACGGCGAACGTCGCGAAGAAGGATCTGCCGCACGCGACCCAGCTGTTCAACGATCTGTCGACCCGCCACCCGAAGACGGCGAACGATCGCCGCGTCATCGAGCTCTCGCAGGTCGCGCTCGGCCGCCTGTACTACGAGCAAGATCAGTTCGGAAAGTCGATCGACAGCTACCTGCTCGTCGATCGCAAGAGCGACCTGTTCTCGGACTCGCTCTACGAGGTCGCCTGGGTCTACGTGAAGAACAAGCAGTTCGACAAGGCGCTCCGCGCGCTCGAGCTGCTTTCGGAGTCGGACCCGGCGTCGGTCAAGACACCGACCGTCAAGCTGCTCGAAGGCAACCTGCGCATCCGCAAGGCGCAGATGATCCGCCAGGCCGAGATCACCGGCACGCTCGACGCCGGCGCCAAGGTTCCGCCGGAGACCGAGTACGACAAGGCCTCGGCGCTGTTCGCCGAGCTCCACGCGACCTACGCCCCGGCGTACGAGGCGCTCGCCGCGATCGTCGACGGCAAGGCCGATCCGACGCCGTACGTCCTCCAGATCGCTGGCCGCTCGACGAGCAGCTTCAGCGCGGTCTCGCCGCTGCCCGACATCGCCGCGCAGTGGCTGCGCGAGCAGCCGGACGTCGAGCGCTATGCCTCGGTCGAGTCCGATCTCGGTGAGATCCAGAGCAACATCGACGAGGCCGAGGCGACCGTGACGCGGCTCGAGGCCGTGCTCGCCGCCAAGGACAAGAGCAACCTGTATCCCGCGCTGTCGCAGCGCCGCAATCGCATCGGTCAGATGCAGGACGACCTGATCAAGGTGCGCAGCCAGCTCGCCGATGACGAGCTCCGGCTGATCGACTCGAACGGCGAGCTGTCGCAGCTCTCGGGCAACCGCAAGACGCTGGTCGCGCAGTACCTGAACCTCGGCGACCCCGAGAAGGCGTTCCAGGATCGCGTGACCAAGAACCACGCCGACTTCGACGCGATCGACACCGCGACCGGTGAGGTCTCGCAGGCGATGGATCAGGCCAAGGCGATGGCGGTCGCGATCCGCAAGTTCGCGGTCGATTCGCCGAGCACCGGCGATCACGCGATGCCGACCGATCAGCGCACGAACATCGCGACCACGCTCGACCAGGTCGCGCAGGAGTCGGTGTCGATCGACGCCGAGCTCGAGTCGATCCGCAAGGAGCTCGCGCTCGGCCGCGATCTGTCGTCGAGCGGTGACGACACGATCATCGAGGCTCGCGGCCTGCGCAAGCAGGTCAAGGACGCGCTCGATGCCGAGCACCGCGTGCTCGCCGGGTTCGCCGGCTCGTCGCGCGACTCGGGCAAGTCGCGGTCGCTCGCCGGCCTCGGCGATCAGGCCGCGCGGATCTCGCAGTCGCTCGATCAGACGACCGCGCAGATCGACGCGATCGTCGATCGCAACGTGACGCAGACCAACGCGCTGCTCGTGCAGGAGCGCGCGACGATCGCCGAGCTGCGCGTCGAGCTGACCGATGTCGAGGCCGAGGCCAAGCTGGCGGGCTCGACGGTCGTGGCCGCGAGCTTCGCGACCGTGAAGGAGAAGCTGTACGACGTCGTCATCCGCGCCGACGTCGGCACGGTCGACGTGTCGTGGGCCGAGAAGTCGGACACCGACGACGATCTCAAGCGCTTCGGGCTCAACCGCTCGCGCGAGATCAAGCAGCTGACCGACGAGTTCAAGGACATCATCGACGGCGGCATCAAGAAGCCCTCGGCCCCCAAGAAGGTCGAGGACATGCCCAAGCCGTCGGGGGATCCCGCGATCAGCCCCGACAAGGGTGGTGGCTCGGGCAACCGCGTCGCGCCGGTCGGTGATCAGTCGAAGAAGCCGGTCGATCCGAAGGTGAAGCCGGACGCCAACAAGAAGGATCCCAAGAAGGATCCGAAGAAAGGCACGCCGTGAAGCGCGCCATCGCGACCCTGCTCGCCGGGTTGCTGGTCGGAGGCACCGCCTTCGCCCAGCCGAACCCGACCACGCCCCCGGCTCCTGCCCCGACCGGCTCGCCGACCCCGGTACCGAACGAGCCCGGTCCCAACGGCCCGGGTGTCGTACCGCCGCCGGCATCCAAGCCAGTCGACACGCGTCCGATCCAGCTCGACGCGCGCGACATGAAGGAGCTCGGCGAGATCGAGGGCGACTACGACAACTTCATCAAGGCGGCCGACGAGCACGACGCGCGCGTGCGCCAGATGGCGCGCCGCGACTTCGAGTCGCAGAAGGCGGCGACCGAGAAGAAGTACGCCGAGAAGATCTCGAAGGCGGAGAGCGACAAGGTCGTTCGCCACGCGAACACGATCGCGTTGCTCGAGAAGTTCCTCGCCGATCACCCGGCGCACGAGACCTACACGCCCGACAAGATGTTCCAGCTCGCGGATCTCTATCGCGATGCCGCCGACGACGCGGTCGACGCCCAGCTGTCTCAGCTCGAGCAGTCGGGCACGCCGCCGCCGGCCGACCAGCCGATCATCGCCGACTACGGCAAGGCGCTCGATCTCTGGGAAAAGATCCTGACGAAGTTCCCGAACTATCGCCAGACGCCGGCGACGATGTACTTGCTCGCGTACTACGGCAAGACCAAGGACGATCGGAAGTCGCTCGAGGTGTTCCTCGCGCTCGCGTGCGCCAACCACTACAAGTGGAACGACGCACCGCCGACCGTGCCGACCCGCGCCGAGGCGATCAAGCGCGCCGAGCAGAAGACGATCCGCAGCGTGTACAGCGACTGCACCGCGTACCCGACCGCCGAGACCGAGCTCGTGCGCCACGCGTGGATCCGCGGCATCGCGGACTACCACTTCGCCGTCCCCGGCGAGCTCGACGAGGCGATCAACGCGTACCTGAAGGTCGCCGACGGCGGTCAGGACTCGAAGCTGTTCGCCGAGTCGCTCTACAAGCTCGCGTGGAGCTACTACAAGCGCGACTTCCTGAAGGACTCGATCAAGCGCTTCGACCAGAGCGTGAAGCTGTACGACACCATCGTCGCCGCCGGTGGCACCCCCGCCCTTGAGCTGCGCGAAGAGTCGATCCAGTACATCGCGGTCGCGTTCACCGATCCGTGGGAAGGCGAGGCCGACACCGATCCGGTGAAGGCGTTCGCGCGCGCGAAGGAGTTCTACGCGGGCCGCGAGAACGAGCCGCACGTCCGAGACGTGTGGGTCGCGATGGGCAAGGCGTTCGCCGACATCCAGGCGTGGGACCAGGCGGTCGACTCGTATCGACTCGCGATCGGTCCGCCGTGGGAGCTCAACCCGACGAACCCGGTCGTGCACCAGGAGATCGTCAACGTGTTCGAGGCCAAGGGTGACAAGTTCGCAGCCGACAAGGCCGCGGGCGAGCTCGCCACGCGCTACGCGCCGGGCACGCCCTGGTACACCGCGAACGAGAAGGACCGCGAGGCGATGGAGAACCAGCGCCGGATCGCGGAGCGCGCGCTCTATGCGGCCGCGCTGAACACGCACTCCGCCGCGACCACGCTGCGCAAGGACTACGAGGCCGCGGCGAAGAAGGATCCGCAGGCCAAGAGCGACTACCTCGCGATGTACTCGAAGGCCGTCGAGCTCTATCGCCAGTTCATCAACACGTACCCGGACTCGGACTACATCTACGAGTTCACCTTCCGCGAGGGCGAGGCGCTCTACTACAGCGAGCGCTACGCCGAGGCCGTCGAGCAGTACAAGTGGGTCCGCGATCACCGCGATCTCGGGACGTCCTATTACATCGATGCCGCGCGCTCGGTCGTGCAGTCGTACGAGGCGGAGCGCGACAAGCAGGTCGCCGAGGGCAAGCTGCAGCCGCTCAAGGTCCCGACCGTGGCCGATCTCAAGGCGCTGCCGCAGCCGTGGCAGCCGCAGCCGATCCCGCAGCTCGATCAGGAGCTCCAGGCCGAGTACGACAACTATCAGAACATCGTCAACGATCCGGCCGCGGCGCCGCAGCAGGGCATCAACGCCGCGCTGATCTCGCTCGCGTATCTCCAC
>JBBQEX010000058.1:0-52847 GCA_038321315.1 Haliangiales bacterium
TCCTTCGGGACCCGTTGCTCTGGGCTCACGAGGGAGAAAAGGGAGGCCTGCTTCGTGTCATCGCCGCGCATCGACGAAGACGCTATCCGGATGCTCGATCGCCGTCGATCGTTCGACAGGCCTTTTTCCACAGCCTGCTAGATGACGCGCATCCTGTTCGTCGACGACGAGCCTGCGATCCTCGCGGGGATCCAGAACCTCCTTTACAAGGACCGCAAGCGCTGGGACCTCGTGTTCGCCCTCGGGGGCGAGCAGGCGCTCGAGCACGTCCGGCGCGTGCCGTTCGATGTCGTGGTCTCCGACATGCGCATGCCCGGGATCGACGGTGCGACGCTGCTCAACCAGATCCGGATCGAGTCGCCGGCGACCGTACGCATCATGCTGTCCGGTCACGCCGAGCGCGAGGCGATCGTTCGCGCGCTGCCGGCCATCCACCAGCTCCTCAGCAAGCCGTGCGGCGCGGCGACGCTGCGCGCCGCGATCGACCGGGCGGCATTGTCCGAGATCCCGGCGGCGATCGCGCGGCTGATCGGCCGGGTCGACGCGCTCCCGACGCCAACCACGATCCACGAAGAGCTCGCGCGACGGCTCGCCGATCCGACCACCTCGGTGAGTGACCTCGCCGCCGTCGTCTCGGTCGATCCCGGCCTGGCGGCGAAGGTGCTGCAGCTCGTCAACTCGGCGTACTTCGGCTCGGGACGCGTGGTCGGCTCGATCTCCGAAGCCGTCGCGATGCTCGGCGTCGAGCAGTTTCGCTACATCGTCGCGACCACCCCGATGTTCTCGGTGTGTACCGGCTGCGTCGAGCTCGACGCGTTGCGGGCACGCTCGCAGCGCGCGGCCGAGCTGGTGGGCGCGCGCGCCGTCCCGGCGGTTCGCGATCTCGGTTACGCCGCGGCGCTGCTGCATCAGGTCGGCCGGATCGTCCTCGGACCCGAGGTTCCGGAGTCGGCGCTCGTCGGCACCACCGACGCCCAGGTCGGCGCATCGCTCCTGGCGATCTGGGGGCTGCCTGCCGAGATCGTCGAGCTGGTCCGCTACCAGCGGGATCCCGACCGCGTGCCACCCGAGCTGCGCGCGCTGGCCGCGGTGCTCGAGACCGCGATCCGCGAGGTCGCTGCGTGAGCCGGCCGCGCATCCTGTGGGTCGATGACGAGGTCAATCTCATCGAGGAAGCGCCGCGATCCTGCGGAAGTCGTTCGAGATGATCGGCGCGACGAGTGGAGCCGCAGGTCTCGCGCGCCTCGCGACGGGGCGGAGTTCCAGTCGTTCGCCCGCCTGCGGCTGCGCCGAGACCTGGCATCTCGAGGTCGCGGCGCTCAGCTCGCAGCTCGGATACATCGCGCTCCCGGACGACCTGTGTTCGCGCCTCGCACACGGCGAGCTCCTGTCGACGGCCGAGCGCGAGCTGGTCGACCGCATGCCGGCGACGACCCCGCGGCGCCCGGTGCGCGAGGTCGCGATCTCGACGCAGTCTGTGGGGCTCGTGCTCGTCGGGCGTCGGGCGCGCTCCTCGTCGCGCGCGGATACGAGATCGGTTCGACGTTCCTCGCACGCATCGCGAACTTCCAATCGGGGGCGATCTACGCATGACGACCCGGGCGCTCGCGATCGACGACGACGCCGCGTGCTCGCGCCCGCCGGCTTCGACGCAAGCAGGCCGGCGTGCCGATCTCCGTCGCGTTCGTCGACCTCGAGATGCCGGGCTGGACCGGCCACGAGACCATCCGCGCTGCGCGCGACCGATCCCGAGCTGCACATCGTGGTCTCGAATGGCGCCGACATGTCGATGCTCGATCGCGACAAGGCGATGGACGACCTCCTTCGATTCGTCGACGGTGACCGCGTTCGAGTCGATCGAGCACGGGCGGGCGTGCGTCGCGGACATCGTGCAGGCGATGAAGGAGCTGTGGCATCCTGGCCCGCGCGAGCTGTCGACGCCGACCTCAACCGCGCGCTCGAGATCAGCGGCAACTCGTCAAGGTCGATCGCCGGCTCGGCGCGATCCCACCGGTGCGCTGCCACATCGGCGAGATCGGCCAGGTGATCCTCAACCTGATCGTCAATGCGACCCACGCCATCGAGGAGCGCAAGGCGACCGGGCGGCACGCTCACGGTGACCACCCGGCACGAGGCGGGCGAGGTCGTGATCGCGGCGGCCTCTTGGTGTTCGACTCCGAGGTCGGCGTCGGGACGACGTTCACCGTCCGACTTCCGGTCCGGGGCCGGTCCCGAGGTAACGCGCAGACCTTGCACGGTGACGGTGCCGCACGGCAGCGGTTGCGCAGTTCGCTCTGCGCCCCGCCGTCGGGCGGTGGGCACGCGGCTTGTAGTGATGCCTGCCATGTCCCAGGACCTGCCCGCGCTGATCGAGGCTTGCGAGGTGGTCGCCGACGAGCTCGACCGCGGCACCGGCGATCCGCGGCAGGCACTGCTGGAGATCGTGCGGCTGCGGAAGGCACTCGCGGCGTACCAGGCAAAGCCCTTCCGGGTGCCGATCGCGCGGATCGAGCGCCGGTCGCCGCTCGCGAGCCCGCTCGTTGCCGAGCTCCACGCCACCCTCGACGCGCTCCGCGATCACCTCGCCTGTTAGGCCGGCCAGGTCCAGTCGCGGATCTCCGGCAGATCGTCGAGCTCGGTGCGCACGTGGAGTGCGTGCCGCGCGAGCTCGGCCTCGCATCGCGCGGTCAGTGCCGCGGCATCGGCGAGTGGTCGCCGGGCGCGCCGGATCGCGTCCATCGCGATGTGGAAGCGGCTCGTCTCGTTGAGCACGACCATGTCGAACGGCGTCGTCGTGGTGCCCTCCTCCTTGTAGCCGCGCACGTGGAAGCGCTCGGGGTTCGGGCGCGCGTGGAGCAGCTGGTGGACCACACCGGCGTAGCCGTGGAACGAGAAGCACACGTCGACCGCGGTGGTGAACAGCTCGACGAACGCGAGGTCGGTCATCCCGTGTGGATGCTCGCGCGGCGAGTACAGCCGCATCAGATCGACGACGTTGACGACGCGGACATGGAGCGCGGGAGCGTGCTCGCGCAGCCAGGCCGCGGCGGCGAGCGTCTCGAGCGTCGAGGCGTCGCCGGCGCACGCGAGCACGACGTCGGGCTCGTCGCCGCCGTGGCTCGCCCACCACCACACCGACGCGCCGCGCCGGCAGTGCTCGCGCGCGGCATCGCGATCGAGCCACTGCAGCTGCGGCTGCTTGTCGATGATCACGAGGTTGACGTAGCTCGTGCTGCGCAGGCAGTGATCGGCGACCTCGAGCAGGCAGTTCGCGTCGGGCGGCAGGTAGATCCGCGCGACCGTGCCGCGCTTCGAAACGATCGTGTCCATGAAGCCGGGACCCTGGTGCGAGAACCCGTTGTGGTCGTTGCGCCAGCACGTCGAGGTCAGCAGGTAGGTGAACGACGGCACCGGCGCGCGCCACGGGAGCGTCGCGCAGGTCTCGAGCCACTTGACGTGCTGGGTCGCCATCGACGCCACGACGAGCGCGAACGCCTCGTAGGTCGCGAACATGCCGTGGCGGCCGGTGAGGAGGTAGCCCTCGAGCCAGCCCTGGCACAGGTGTTCGGACAGCACCTCCATCACGCGGCCCTCGGGCGAGCAGTGATCGTCGTCGGGGAGCGGCGGGGTCTGCATGCAGCGGTTCTCGATCTCGAACACCGCGCCGAGCCGGTTCGAGTTGGTCTCGTCGGGACACATCAACCGAAACGTCGTCGGGTTGAGCCGGTAGAGGTCGCGCAGCAACTCGCCGAGCGCACGGGTCGACTCGTGCCGCACGGTGCCGGGGTGGGGCACGTCGAGGCCGTAGTTGCCGAGGCGCGGGATCTCGAGCACGTGACCGAGGCGGCCACCGTTCGCGTGTAGGCTCGCGCCCATCCGTCGCGCCTCGCGCGGGACGAGGAGCTGGAGCGCCGGCATCAGACGACCGTCGCGGTCGAACAGCAGCTCGGGACAATAGCTCCGCAGCCAGCCTTCGAGCGCGGCGAGATGGGTGGGATCGGTGCGCACGCTGGTCAACGGGACCTGGTGGGATCGGAACGTCCCCTCCACCGGCTTGCCGTCGACGCGCTTCGGGCCGGTCCATCCCTTCGGCGTGCGCAGCACGATCGCCGGCCACCGCGGCACGCCGCGCTCGCCGTGGAGTCGCGCGCGATCCTGGATCGCGCGGATGTGCGCGACCGCGCGATCGAGGGCGCTCGCCATCGCGCGATGGACCGTCATCGGATCGTGGCCCTCGACGAACTCGACGTCGTAGCCGTGCCCGGCGAGCAGGCTGCGGATCGACTCGTCGTCGGTGCGCGCGAGCACCGTCGGGCCCGCGATCTTGTAGCCGTTGAGGTGGAGGATCGGGAGCACGGCGCCATCGCGCGCGGCGTTGAGGAACCGGATGCTCTTCCAGGCCCCCTCGAGGGGCGCGGTCTCGGCCTCGCCATCGCCGACGACCGCGACCGCGATGAGCCCGGGGTTGTCGAACACGGCCCCGAATGCGTGCGACAGCACGTAGCCGAGCTCGCCACCCTCGTGGATCGAGCCCGGCGTCGCCGGGCCGCAGTGACTCGAGACGCCACCCGGCGTCGAGAACTGGCGGAACAGTGCGGCGATGCCGGCCTCGGACTCCGCGATCTGCGGATACACCGCGGTGTAGGTCCCCTCGAGGTAGACGTTCGCGACGACAGCCGGGCCACCGTGACCGGGGCCGGCGAGGAAGATCATCTCGAGGTCGTCGCGGCGGATCACGCGATTGAGGTGCGCGTAGATCAGGTTGAGGCCGGGGGAGGTTCCCCAGTGACCCATCAGCCGTGGCTTCACGTGCTCGGGCCGGAGTGGCTCGCGCAGGAGTGGGTTCGCCTGGAGGTAGATCTGGCCGACCGTCAGGTAGTTCGCGGCACGCCAGTACGCGTCGATCGCGGCCAGCTCGGTGGCGTCGATGATCGGCTCGGTGAGAGACATGCCACTCGTCGAGCAACTCGCGTTCCACCCACGGGCGAGAATTTCGCGCACGGTTTGCGTCGGACCAGCGGTCCTTGCGGCCGCCTGTGCAAGGCTTGCGCGAGAATCGTCCAACTCCGCGGAATTGCGTGGCACGCTTCTCGCTGAGGTCTTCGCCATGACACGGAGTGGTCGGATCCTGGTGGTGGACGACGAGGTCAACGCACGCACCGCGCTCGCGGAGCTCCTGCGCGACGAAGGGTTCGAAGTCGAGACCGCGGCGGACGCGTTCAAGGCGCTCGGCAAGTTCGCTGGGTTCACACCGCATGTCGTGGTCACCGATCTGAAGATGCCGGGTATGGACGGGATCGAGCTCGTCAAGAAGCTGCGCGCCACCGAGGATCCGCCGGAGGTCGTCGTGATGACCGCGTTCGGCGCGGTGCAGACGGCGGTCGACGCGATGCGCGCCGGGGCCGCCGACTACCTGACCAAGCCGCTCGACTTCGACGAGCTGCTCGTCGTGGTCGACAAGGTGTTCGAGCACGCCACGCTCCGGCGCGAGATGCGCCAGCTCAAGTTGCGGGTGCGCGATCGCGTAGCGCCGAATAACATGGTCGGCACCTCGCCCGTGATGCAGAGCGTGTTCGAGGTGATCGAGCAGGTCGCGCCCAGCCGCGCGACCGTCCTCATCACCGGCGAGAGCGGCACCGGCAAGGAGCTGGTCGCCAACGCGATCCACGCGCGGTCGCCGCGCGCGAACGGTCCGTTCATCAAGCTGCACTGCGCCGCGCTCGCCGAGTCGCTGCTCGAGAGCGAGCTGTTCGGCCACGAGCGGGGCTCGTTCACCGGCGCGATGGCGCGCAAGGACGGGCGGTTCTCGCTCGCGGACGGGGGCACGCTGTTCCTCGACGAGATCGGCGAGATCTCGCCCTCGATCCAGGTCAAGTTGCTCCGGTTCCTCCAGGAGCACGAGTTCGAGCGCGTCGGCGGCACGCAGACGATCCGGGTCGACGTGCGCGTGATCGCGGCGACCAATCGCAACCTGCGCGAGGAGATCGCCCGCGGTCGGTTCCGCGAGGACCTGTTCTATCGCCTCAACGTCGTCGCGCTCGAGATGCCGTCGCTGCGCGAGCGGCGCTCGGACCTCGTCGCGCTCGCCCAGTTCTTCCTCGAGCGCTACACGCGCGAGAACGGCAAGGCGATCGAGGGCTTCGCTCCCGACGCGCTGGAGCTGCTCGCGTCGTACGATTGGCCGGGCAACGTGCGCGAGCTCGAAAACGCGATCGAGCGGGCTGTGGTGCTGGCGACCAAGTCGCTGATCGAAGTGCGGAACCTGCCACCGTCCGTCAAGCCGGTCGTGACGCCGAACGGCGGCCCGATCATCCCCGGGGCGACGCTCGACGCGATCGAGAAGCACGCGATCCTCGAGACGCTCAAGTCCACCGGCGGTTCGACGTCGCGCGCGGCCGACATCCTCGGCATCAGCACCCGCACGATCCAGTACCGCCTCCACCAGTACAACGAGGCCCCGCGATCGGACGTCGCGGTGGTCAGCACCGACGTTCCCAAGGCCTGACGTGGAGGAGCTGCTTCGCTACGTGGCCTTCGACGACGACGATCGCGCGAAGTTGATCGCGTTGCACGAGCGGCTCGCGTCGAGCTTTCCCGAGATCGCGGCCCGGTTCTACGACGCGGTGTTCGCGAATCCCGGCGCCGCGGCGGTCCTGAGTGGGCCCGCCCAGGTCGAGCGGCTGCGGGTCTCGCTGATCGACTGGATGTCGTCGGGGCTCCTCGGCCCCTACGACACGGCGTTCTACGACAAGCGCGCGCGCATCGGCCGCCGCCATGTCCAGATCGGCCTCGCGCAGCAGTACATGTTCGGCGCGATGAACGTGGTCCGCACCGCCTACCTCGATCACATCGCGACGCGGTACCCAGCCGAGGAGGCGCTCTCGGTCATGCGCGCGGTCGACAAGCTGTTCGACGTCGAGCTCGCGCTGATGCTGCGGCACTACCAGCTCGACTCCGAGGACAAGCTGCTCGCCCGCGAGCGCTCGATGCAGGCCGATCGCGTCCTGGCGCTCCAGACGATGACCGCCGGGCTCGCGCACGAGGTGCGCAACCCGCTCAACGCCGCGAAGCTCCAGCTCGAGCTGCTCGAGCGAAGGCTGAAGAAGCAGGGAGACGATCCGCGCCTGCTCGAGCCCACCGGGCTCGCCAACCACGAGATGTCGCGACTGACGGCGCTGTTGAACGACTTCCTGTCGTTCGCGCGCGCGCCGGAGCTCCATGCCACCGAGCAGGATGTCGCGACCCTCGTGCGTCAGGTGATCGAGCTCGAGCGTCCGATCGCGGAGCGCACGCACACCGAGCTCGTGTTCTCCGATCCGAAGGCCGTCATCGCGCGCGTCGACTCCGGCAAGTTCCATCAGGTCGTGCAGAACCTCGTGCGCAACGCGATCGAGGCCGCACCCGGCGGTCGGGTCGACGTCGAGCTCGGGTTCGACGACGGTCAGCTTCGGCTGGTGGTGGCCGACGACGGGCCGGGGATCCCCGAGCACGTTCGCCGCCGGATCTTCGAGCCGTTCTTCTCGACCAAGGACACCGGAACTGGTCTCGGTATGTCGATCGCCCACAACTTCGTCACGATGCACGGTGGCCAGATCGAGATCGCGACGAGCGCCACCGGGACGCGCATTGCCGTCGCGCTCCCGGCCTAGATGTTCCGCCACGAGGGGGTCGCGCGCCCCGACCGCCACAACCAGATCCTCGCGGGCTACCTCGCGCTCGTCGCCGGGTTCGTCAACTCGGCCGGCTTCATCCTGATCGGGTCGTTCACGTCGCACGTCACCGGCAATATCGGCCGGCTCGCCGACGATCTCGCGCTCGGCAGGACCACGGCGTTCTTCGGCGCCGCGACGCTCGTGATCGCATACTTCGTCGGCGCGTTCGTCGCGAGCATGGCGCTCGAGAGCAACATGATGCGCCGGCGTGCCGAGGTGTACGGCATCCTCCTCGGCGTCGAGGCCGGGCTCCTCGCGACGTTCGCGATCCTGTCGTACGTGATGGACACGAACGACGCGCGATTCAAGGACGTCCAGGCGATCCTGCTCTGCCTCGCGATGGGGCTACAGAACAGCTTCGTCACCCGCCTGTCCGGCGCGGTCGTGCGGACGACGCACCTCACCGGCGCGGTCACCGATCTCGGCATCGAGGGCGCGCGCTGGTTTCGCCACTGGCGTGCGCGGCTCGGGGAGCGCACGCAGCTGCGGCTCGTGGCGGGCACCGGCGAGGTGGTCGAGCCCCAGGCACCGCGCACGTTCCTGCTGTTGACGATCATCGGCGCGTTCGTCGTCGGGAGCGCGGCGGGAGCGTTGCTCGTCGGTCAGCTCGGGCAGTTCGCGCTGTTGCTCCCCACCGGCTTGCTCGTCGGCGCCGCCGTGTTCGCGTTCGCGCGCGACCGGGTCTTCGACCTGCCGCGCAAGTAGCTCAGCGCGGTAGCAACACGATCTTGCCGGTCATCCGATGCGTCTGGCTGTCGCGGTGCGCCTCCTCGACCTCGACCAGCGGCAGCCGCTTGGCAAGGTTGACCACGAGCTTGCCGGTCGCGACCGCGTCGACCACGGCGGCCAGGCGCGCGCGGGTCGGCTTGCCGAGGATCGCGCGCGAGCGAAACGGCGGCACGATCACCTGGAGCATCGAGGCCGGACTGTCGCCGGCGACCATCACGTGGCGACCGCCGGGGCCGAGCAGGGCGCGACAGCCCGATGCGCGGTAGCTGCCGGCACAGTCGACGACCACATCGAACGGCCCGTGTGCGCGCGCCGCGGCGAGCGGATCGCCGGCGTCGTACTCGACGACGACGTCGGCGCCGAGGCCGATGACCAGCGCGGCGTTCTTCGCCGAGCACACGCCGACGACGACGTCGGCCTCGCACGCGCGCTTGGCGAGCTGGACCGCGAACTGTCCGACACCGCCCGACGCGCCGAGGATCAGCGCGCGCCGGCCCTTCGTGATCGGGCGGAACTCGGTCAGCGCCATCCACGCCGTCACGCCGGCGACCGGGAGCGCGCTCGCGACATCGAACGGGACGCCGTCGGGGAGCGGGCACACCTGATCGTCGCGCACGACGACGGTATCGGCGTAGCTGCCGTGCTGGCCGCGCGAGAAGTTCGTCCCCCCGACGACGCGCTGGCCGACCGCGAGGTCCGCGTCGGGGCCGACCGCATCGATCACGCCGGCGAAGTCGACGCCGAGGATGATCGGGCCGCGCGGACCGCGGAACGTGCGGATCACGCGCGCCGCGACGCGGAGCGGCCCACCGCTGCGCATCTTCCAGTCGACCGGGTTGACGCCGATCGCGTGGACCGCGACGCGCACGTCGCGGCCGCGGGGTTCGGGCATCGGCAGCTCGACGCGCACGAGCTCCTGCGAGGTCCACGTCGGGAGCCCCATCGCATACATCGTGCTCACCACGGGGTCGCGAGGTGGGCGTGGAGCAGCTCGCCCCACGCGGTTCGGCCGAACGCGTAGTTGGTCGACGCGTCGAGCCCGCAGCCGTCGCTCGCGTCGTCGACCAGCATGTTCGGCGGGCAGCGCTGGTGGAAGGCCCAGCCGATGTACGGCACGCCGTTCGCCTGCGCGGTCGACCACAGCGTCGCGATGTCGTCGTCGCTCATGTTCGCCGGGCCGTACTCGCCGATCAGGATCGGCAGGTGCTTGCTCGGCTGGACGATCAGCTGATCGAAGTCGGTCTTGGGATTGTACGGATGGATCTCGTACGCGATCTGATCGCCGGGGAGCGGGTTCGCGACGAAGTAGCTGAGGTCGCGCGCGTAGCCCTCCGGCGCCTGCACGACGACGATGTGGTGCGGCGTGCCGTGCGCATCCTCGACCGCACGGATGTGCGCGATCGCGTCGGTGTAGACCGTCGCGAGCGCGGCGTCGTGATCGGCGGAGCCGTGCGGCTCGTTGGTCAACCCGAACAGCACGCGCGGGTTGTCGTAGAACGCTTCGGCGAGCTTCGCGTAGCGCGTGTTGCTGTCGCCGAGCGACGACGGCCACTCGCTGTCGAACTCCTGCGTGTTGTCCTTCATCGTCGGATCGGCGAACAGCGTGACCAGGATGTAGACGCCGGGCTTGGCGGACATGTGCGCGACGTTGGCAAGGATGTCGGCGAGGTACGCCGGATCGTCGACCAGGTTCATCCACTGCTGCTCGCCGGCGTTGAACGGAGCAGCCTTGGCCGACAAGAGGAACCGGATGAACGTCGCGTGCCAGTTGTCGATCAACTCGTCGGCCCAGCGATTCACGCCGTCCGGATCGCGGGGCGCGAACGAGCACGCCTCGCACGAGCGCTCGTCGTGGAGGTTCGCGCCGCGCCCGTGGAACGGCGTGCCGTCGCCGTGCTGGATGTGGTTCGCCGACACGACGAGCCACTCCGACATCGGCGACGCCATGTCGTGGCCGGGGTTCGCGCCGTCGGTCGTCGTCGTGCCGCTACCCCCACAAGCCGCGAGCGCGATCAGCGCCAAGCTCTTCACGCGGCCATGTTACCCTGGTCCCGGGGTGACGATGCGGACACTTGCGTTGATCGCGCTCGCCGCGTGCGGCGGCAGCAGCAGTCACGGCGACGACACCGCGCCGATCGATGGGCCACCGGCGATCTGTCTCGGCATGACCTGCTCGGGTCACGGCACCTGCGTCGAGGTCGGTGGTGCGGCGACCTGCGATTGTGCCGGCGGCTTCGTGCGCGACAGCGCGACGACCTGCGTGCCCAGCGTCGGGCCGACCTATGCCGGCTGTCCGATGTTCCCGGCGAACCACATCTTCAACACCGCGATCGACGCGCTGCCCGTCGATCCAGCGTCGGATTCCTACATCGCGAAGATCGGCGGGACGCGCAAGCTCCACCTCGATCTCGGCACGACGGTCGATCAGCAAGCCAACGACTTCTACGGCATCCCGATCAACATCGTGCACGGCGCCGGGCTGACCTGGCCGCAGGTCGCGTTCTTCTCCGCCGATCCGGACGTCTCGTGGAACGACCCCGCCGGCGAGAGCGACTGCGGCAAGGGCGCCGGTCACGCGGTCGACACGCCGTGCCGCACCACCGCCCCGCTGCTCCCGATCCCGGCCGACGTGATCGTCGAGGGTGGCATCAGCACCGCGGTCGATCAGCTGCCCGCCGGCGATCACCACATCCTGTTGCTCGACGCCGACAGCTGCCGCCTGTGGGAGACCTACCACTCGTACTCGTCCGGCGGCACCTGGAACATCTACGGCGCGGCGTCGTTCGACATGACGTCGAACGCGCTGCGTCCCGATCAGTGGACCTCGGCCGACGCGGCCGGCTTCCCGATCATGCCGCTCCTCCTGCGCGCCGACGAGGCGAGCACCGGCGAGATCAAGCACGCGCTGCGCTTCACGATCACGTCGTCGAAGATCAAGATCGGCTACATCTGGCCGGCTCGCCACCTGACGACGAACGGCACGATGGCCGCCGACGAGCCACCGATGGGCCAGCTGCTTCGCCTGAAGGCGAGCTTCGTGATCCCGAGCAACTTCGGCACGCAGAGCAAGGCGATCCTCCAGGCGATGAAGACGTACGGCATGTACCTCGCCGACGGTGGCTCGGACATGTACGTGTCGGGCGCGGCGAGCGCCGACTGGGCCGACGAGACATTCGGTCAGGTCCAGGGCGTCGCGGCGTCGAACTTCGAGGCGGTCGACATCACGTCGATCAAGGCGCGCGCCGGCTTCGACGACAACTCCGCCGCGGTGCCCTGATCACGGCGGCTTGGTCAGCCGGGCGAGCTCCTCGACCGTCATGCCGAGCGTCTCGGCGACGCTCGTGATGCTCAGCGTCGGCGCCTCGGCATCGCTCTGCATCGCCTCGCGCATCGTCGTCGTGAGGTGACCTCGATCGTCGCGGGCGAGGAAGCCCTTCTGGCCCGGCTCGCGCTCGCGATCGGTGCGAACGAACACGTCCCAGTGCCCGTCGGGCTGCTCGTGGTTCCCGACGACGTTGCGGACGGGGGACGGCCCGGCCTCGAGCGCGGCGTAGATCTCGGCGCGGACGCTCGGATCGTTGAGAAGCACGCGCACCAGCTGGTTCACGTTGATCGAGAAGCCATGCGGCATCGCGCGATGGTAGCCATGCCGCGCCGCGTGGTTTATCCCCCTGTTCGAGGGGTGGCTACTCGGGGACCCCGGTCGCCGGATCGAGGAGGCTGCCGAGGTTGTTGACGGTCGCGTCGCGCCCGGCGAGGCCGCCGGTCTGCTTGGCGAGCCAGTTCCACTCGACGAACTTGACGATCGAGGAGTGCTCTAGCACCGCGTGCGAGACCGTGTTCGGGCGCGCGAACGGCCCGACCGCGATCAGCGGCACGCGCGTGCCGTACGGCTGGTTGTCGGTGCCGAGACCCGGGGGCGCGATGTGGTCGAAGTAGCCGCCGCCCTCATCCCAGGTCACGAGCACGAGCGTATCGGCGGCGTAGTCGCTCGCCTCGATCGCGTCGATCGTCTGCTGCACGAACGTCGTGCCGTCGGAGATCTTGTCCTCCTGGCCCGGATGCTCGCTGCGAAAGCCGAGGCTGCGAACGAACACGACCTGCGGCAGCGTGTTGTTGGCCAGGTCGCTCGCGAGCTTCGTGTAGTCGCGCATCACCGCCGGATCGTCGGTGAGGTTCGCGTAGTACTCGGTCGGCACGTCCGACGGATCGAACACGCATGGATAGATGCCGAGCCCGAGCGGGCACTCCGCCGGCGCCTTGGGACAGCGGTCCATCGCGCGCGCGTCCTTCATCGCCTGGTAGCCCTCGGCGTAGAACGACCACGTCACGCCGGCGGTGTTCAGGAGGTCGCCGATCGTCGGGCCCGGATACGACATCGCGGTCGCGATGATGCTGCACTCCTGACCGATCGCGTTCGGCTTCGAGCCGTTGTCGGCGAACACGAACTGCGCGCGGGCGAAGTACATGTCGTTCGACGAGCTCTGGCCCGAGATCGGCTGGAAGTAGCGATCGGCGATCGCGCCGGCCGCCGCCAGCGCGTGATACGGCGCGATCAGCGCGGGATCGGCGTACGCGAAGTGGCGCGGATCGCCGCACGCGCCGCCGACGACGTACTGGTCCATCAGGCCGCCGTGGGCCTCCTCGAGCTCGCAGCCCTGCGTGTGGTCGGGGTCGTACGCGCCGTTCGCGAGATCGTCGAGCACGATCGGCGACGCCCCGCTGGGCTCGGTCGCCGGGCCGGCCTCGCAACACGCCGGACCGCTGGTGCACGTCGGCGCAGACCCGGTCGGGGCGGTGCAGTAACGGCCGAAGTAGTTGTCGAACGTGTGGTTCTCCTGGACGAGCACGACGACGTGATCGATCGGCGAGGCCGGACATGGACCATCACAGCTGCCGGGCTTGCGCGAGCTCGTCGAGCTACACGCCGCGATCAGGGGAATCAAGGCGACAAACCGCATCCCACGAGTGTGACAGGTTCGTCGCGTGCCGGTGACGATGTCAGGGATCGAGGATCAGGGTTCCGAACGCATCGGGCACGTGGAAGTTCGGTTTCGGCGTCCGGGTCGGGAACGCGGCGAGGTAGGCGCGGGGCGACTTGCCCTCCATGCGGTAGAGCCCGATCGGCAGCCGCGCGTCGGGCGCGAGCGCGGCGATCACGTCGGGGGACGCGATCGCGACCTCGATGATCGCGTGGTGCTTCGCGGCGTCGCGTGCCGTGCCGATCGTCAGGCCCGCCGACCACGCGTTGTCGGCGTGCGGCTTGGCGGCGCGATCGACGAGGATGTCGAACCAGTGGCCGAACGGGCCGAGCTCGATCTCGAAGTACCGCTGGCGGTTCGTGCTCGCCGGGACGAGGAACACCTCGACGCAGTCCTCCTCGTAGAGATCGACGCGCTCGGTGTCGATCGGGCGCGTCTGATCGGTGAACAGGCCGGCGCCGTCGAGCTCCCACAGCATGTAGACGGCCTGCGGCGACCACAGCACGCGGACCTTGGTCGGCGTCGGCGTGCCGCGCCCGGCCCAGTCGGTCGCGAACTCGAGCGGCGTCGCGCTCGCCCAGATCGGATCGATCGCGCCGTCGAGCTTCGGCGGTGGCCCGGCCAACCTCGCGGCGTGGAGATCCTTGGTCGCGCCATCGGGCACGACCTCGGGCGCGGTCGGCTCGCGATCGTCGAGCTCGAAGCCCGCCATGCCGTGCAGGTGCGCGTGGCGCGGCCCTGCGAGCAGCGCGACGCCGTCGCCGACCACCTCGGGCTTCGCGAGCTCGACGCCGAATCGCGCGGCGGCGACCTCGAGCAGCGGCGATGTGCGGTGACCACCGAGCTCCTTCGCGAGCGCCGCGCTGTCCCAGAGGCCGAGGTACTCGGCGGCGACGCGGTCGGCGAGGATCACGTTGGTCGCGCCGATCGCGACGTTCTCCGCGCGCGGGTAGAGCTCGTCGAACCCGTCGCCGTCCATCGCGGGCGTGCCCTCGGCGAGCACGACGTCGGGTGCCTCGAGCTCGAGCACGTCGGTCATCCGCTCGGCGAACACCTCGAGCGCCGCGACGTACTTCGCGCGCCCGTCGCGATCGCCGCGCGCGATCGCCGCGAGGGCTCCCTCGAGCTCCTTGTGCGAGCGCCCCTTCTGATGGAACGCGGGCGACGCGTCGCCGTACATCACGGTGCCCTGCATGCCCTTGATGCCGACCGAGAACACCGAGAACCGGTGCGCCTTGATCTTCGGTAGCGAGATGAACAGGCCGTGGTCGAGCACCTCGGCGAGCAGCTTCGGCACCAGCAGGGTCGGCACGTGCGTCTTGGCAATGCCGGTGATCGCGAGCGGCTTGCCCGGCTGATCACCGGTGACGTCGAACACGCCGTCGTCGTCGAGCGCGACCAGCGCGACGCCCTCCTGCTTCGCCATCGCCTCGTAGCCCGAGACGCGCACGAGCCGGTTCCAGTCCGCGGCCTTGCCGGTGAAGCCATCGGCGATCGTGATCGCTTTGTGGCCGCGCGCCTTCAGGCAGTGGATCACGCCGCGCACGAACTCGGGGTTCGTGATCCGGCCCTTCACGCCGTCGTCACCGTGGTGCGTCTTCGGATCGTGAAACCAGTTGAAGCCGCCGAGGTTCGGCTTCAACAAGACCGGCATGGCGGCCGGTCGCTTCGGCACGACCGCGTCGCACAGCCGCTCGCCGAGCTCGTTCGGCGTGCCCCCGGTCAGCACGTTCACCGGTGCGCGGTCGGCGGCGAGCCGCGCGCGGTGCCTGGCGCGGAGCGCGTCGCCATCGATCGCCTTGGCGGCCGGCGCGACGACGACCGCCGGGCCCTCATCCTTCGCCGGCGATGCCGCGGTCACGCTGTCGGCGCGGACGACCTCGGGTGCGTGGCGCACCGGCAGCACGGTGGGAGCTGCAGGCGGCGCGGGCTCGGCGGCGGGCTCGGCCTTGTGGCACGCCGCGAGGAGCGAGAGGAGCGAGAGGAGCGCGAACGCGACGAGGCCGCGCATCAGAAGTCGAAGCCGGGCATGCCGCCGCCGTCGAACACCGGCGGGAACACGTCGGCGTCCACAAGCCCGCTACCGTTCGACATCGTGCCGCAACCGGGCGCGTTCGTCGCCTGGTCGAAGCTGATGTGCAAGACGGCGACGGTCGCGGAGAACACGACCTTGCAGTGCGTGACCGGGTTGCCGACGCCGAGCCGCTGCAGCGACGCCATGCACAGCATCGTGCACGCCTCGGAGTCGAGCTCGCAGCGGTCGAGCTGGAACTGGACCGCGGCGTCGTCGTTCGGGATCGTGAGCTGAGCGGTCTGCTCGAGATGGTCGACGCAGTTGACCGCGAGCATCGAGTCGACCACCACGCACGACCACAGCCCGGTCGCGAGCGCGATGATGGTGAGCAGGATGAGCCGCATCCCTCGAAACCTATCACCCAATATCGCGGAATCGCGACGCTTTCGATCCGGGTCGATTTCGGTGACCCGAAACCGGGGCGAGCTGCCTCCCTCCTTGCATGAAGCTCTGCACCCTCGCCCTCGTGCTCGCGACTGGCTGTGTCGGATCCGTCGGCTCCAGCGGCGGAGGCGACGACGGGTCGGGGTCGGGGTCGGGGTCGGGCTCGGGGTCGGGCTCGGGGTTGGTGTTCGGCGCGTACAAGGACACCAGCATCAGCATGAACTGGAACACCAACGTGATCTCCACGAACGTGACCGGCACGCCGACGCCGTTCGCCGACGATCTGATCGCGAGCGGTGGCAAGACGGTCACGCTCGCGTTCGCGACCGGCGAGTGCGGCAGCGAGAGCTGGGGCGGCATCGCCGGTGCGGCGATGGCGACCGCGAACGCGCCACGGTTCGCCGCGGCCGGCGTGCACTACATCCTGTCGACCGGGGGTGCGGCGGGCTCGTTCTCGTGTGGCTCCGACGCCGGGTTCGCGACGTTCCTCGATCGCTGGGCCGGCACCGGGCTGATCGGCATCGACTTCGACATCGAGGCCGGTCAGTCGCCGCAGGTGATCGCGGATCTCGTCGCGCGCGCGAAGGCCGCCCACGCGACGCACCCCGACCTGCGCTTCAGCTTCACGCTCGCGACGCTCGCGAACAACAACGGCGCGTCCACCGCGGCATCGCTCGGCCCGACCGCACCCGACAGCTTCAACGCGATGGGCGACATGACGCTCGCGGCCCTCGACCTGACGACGTGGCCCGACTACCTGACGATCGATCTGATGGTGATGGACTACGGCGCGGCGGGCGCCGGCGTGTGCGTCGTGCGCGACGGGATCTGCGACATGGGGCAGTCTGCCGTGCAGGCCGCGTACAACCTCCACGATCACTTCCGCGTGCCGTTCGCGAACATCGAGCTCACGCCGATGATCGGCGGCAACGACAACCAGGCCGAGCACTTCACGCTCGCCGACGTCGACACCGTCGCCACGTTCGCGATGACCGAGTCGCTCGCCGGCGTCCACTACTGGTCGTACGACCGCGATACCGACTGCCCACTGGGGTCCGCATCGCCGACGTGTAACTCGCTCGGCGGCGTGGGCACTCACGGCTTCCTCGCGCGCTTTCTCGCCGCCGGGATGTAGCGGTAGGATGCGCGGCCGATGCCGCCGAGGTCGCTCTTCGTGCTGGTGGTCGCGGCCTGCGGCCACGCGCCGGTCGCGCCGGGCGCCGACGCCGGCCCGGATGCCGGCGAGGTCCTGCGGCAGGTCACGATCACCGCGGCGGTCGACAGCACGCGCTTCGTCACGCGCGAGCACATGCTCGCGGGCGGCGAGATGCAGATCTCCGGCGAGCCGCTCGCCGAGTCCATGGGGCGCGATCTCCCGAACTACAGCCGCGACCGGATCCCGACCGACCTCTACTACGATCCGAACTACGTCCTCGCGTGGCCGGATCTCGCGGGGTTCTCGACCGCGATCGAGTCGTACGAGTACTCCAAGCAGCCGATGAACCAGCTCGCGTTCGAGTCGGGAGCCGGCACGTCGCTCGCCTACGGTCCGCTCCTCGATCCCGCGCAGCTCGCGACCGCGATCCAGCACTACGCGGTCGGCGCGAACGCGGCGGGCCGGTTCGTGAGCGCGACCGGGTGGCCGGGCCTGTGGCCGACCGCGCACGTGTTCGAGAGCTTCGATCCGGCGATCGATCCGGCGGGTGGAGTCGCCCGCGGATGCGTGATCTCGTCCGACGACGATCCCGACGGCATGGGCGGCGCGCCGATCATCAGCAGCGACTACGAGTGCGACGACACGTCGCTCCACCTCCGCGACCGCGCATCGCAGATCGCGCCGACGATCACGCCGGGCGCCGACGGCTTCGCGAGCTGGAAATACGGGCTGTGGACGCTCAACTATCTCCAGGTCATGCACGACGGCGGCGAGGCACCGATCGCCACCGTCGACGATCTCGCGACCGTGGGCCAGCCGGGCAGCGGCGTGTACCTCGGCTCGAGCGACATCGAGGGCTTCCAGGCGCAGCTGATGATCGCGATGGTCGACAACCGCGCGGCCGACTGGCTGACGCGCCTGTCGACCACCGACGGCACGACCTTGTCGGGGTTCGCGTCGGTCGCCGCGGCGCTCGCCTACGACGACACCGCGCCGCTGCGCTGGTTCCCGCACGCGATCGCGGTGACCGAGGCCGACGTCGGCAGCGGGTTCCCCAAACCGTCGTTCGCCCTCGCGTCGGCCGACAGCGAGCTCATGGATCTCGTCGGCGTGACGCTCGGCTACGCCGGATTCCACGCGCTCACCGACACGCGCAACCCCGCGGTCGGCGGCGCGCAGGCGGCGCGCGCGATGTTCGACGGCGATCCGTTCTCGCCCGATGGCCTCCACGATCGCGCGCTCGCGATGATGCGGGTCGCGCTCGTCGATCTCGAACGCCTGCACGTCGATCCGGCGACCGGGATCCTCGTCGATCACGTCGCGATGGCAGGCGCGACGCCCCAGCGCGGTCACACGCTCGACACGACCTCGCTGGCCTACGCGGTGATCGGGATCCGCACGGCGCTGCGCTCGCTCGATGCTCAGCTCGGGCTGTACTCGAACAACACGCCCGACACCGCGGTCGCCGCGACCCCGTTCTCGTCGCGGCTCGAGCAGCTGCTGCGCATCCACGCCGCGCTGCTCCTCGATCACCTGACCGACGCGAGCGGGCGCGCGTGGCGCGGCTGGGATGTCGCGACCCGGGCGCCGATCGACGCCGCCGACACGCTCGACGCTCATGCCGCCGCGGTCCGCGGCCTGTTCGCCGCCTATCTTGCGACCGGCGACGTGCGGTATCGCGCGCGGGCGATCGCGGTGTTCGATCGGATGGAGGCGGTGTTCTTCGATCGCGAGGCGCGGATCTACACCGCGACGCCGGCGCCGGTCGACACCGTCACCTACACGCCGCTGCGGTTCGCGCTCGTGCAGAGCGCGCTGCGCGACATGTACGAGCTGGTGGCGACTCGCCCGGGCGGCGAGGCGCGCGTCGCGACGATCGAGGATCGGCTCGCGCGCGTCGACAAGCTCGTGCTGAACGGCTGGGACGATCGCGATCAGAACCGCCTCGTCGCGTGGCCCGACGAGTGCGTCGACGTCGTCGACGGCCTGCCGCGCGGCGGCCTGCAGATGGCCGAGCGCACGTTGACCGGCGAGCTCGGCACCCGGCAGTTCCTTCCCGGCGACACCAGCACGCCGACCTCGGATCGCGAGCACGACTGCGTGCCCGAGATCGACGACGCGCACCTGCCAGCCGCGCTCGCCGCGTCGGTCACGTTTCACCTGGTGAGGCAGTGATGCGCGCGGCGATCGTCGTGCTCGCGCTCGCCGCGTGCAGCGACCCGGCGAAGCCACTGCCGAGCGGGACTGGCCACTCGTCGTCGATCGCGGCGACCGCCGATCGCGTGTACGTCGTCACCGCCGACGGTGACGCGGTCGCCGAGCTCGATCCGGTAGCGCGCACGCTGGTCCGCGAGATCCCACTCGGCGAGCCGGCGCTCGACGGCGACGGCCGGTTCACGCCGAGCGTGATGCCGCGGGCGATCGCGCTGTCGCCCGACGGCCGCACGCTGTACGCGACCGGCGAACGCAGCGGCGCGCTCTACGCGATCGCGCTGCGCACCGGCGACGTGCGTGCGTTGCCGGTCGGGAGCGAGCCGATCGGCGTCGTGGTCTCGAGCGATGGTGGCGCCGTGTTCGTGGCGTGCTCGCAGGACGACACCGTCGTGCGCGTCGATGCCGCGACGTTCACGGTCGTCGGTCGCGTCGCGGTCGCGAGCGAGCCGTGGGCGCTGGCCTGGAGTGGCGACACGCTGCTCGCGACCCACCTCCTGCAGCCGCAGGTCACCGCGATCGATCCGGGCGCGATGACGGTGACCGCGACGTGGAGGTTGCCCGACACCGCGCCGCGCGGCGATCGCCGGCTCGCGCACGGCCAGCCGCGCGGGCTCTACGATGTCGCGGCGCGCCCGGGCACCACGGAATTCTGGGTCCCGCACGTCCTGCTCGGAACCGACACTGCGCAGCCCGACCTCGACTTCGAGTCGACCGTGTTCCCGGCGCTGTCGGTGTTCGGCGACGACGGCCGCTATCGCCAGACGCTGTCGACCGACGCCGCGGATCTCGCCGGCATCGACGGCTCGTTCGGCGACATCGTGTCGGGCCCGCACGCGATCGCGTTCACCGGTGATGGGCGGTTCGCGCTCGTCGTCGACACCGGCAGCGAGGACGTGCTCGCGGTCGACGCCACGCGCAACGTCGAGGCCTCGCTGCTGCGGCCGCTGCCGGGCCACATGCCCGAGGGCATCGCGCTGGCGCCCGACGAGAGCGTCGCCTATATCGACGAGCGCAACACCGGCGACGTCGCGATCGTGCGGATCGATCGCACGGGCGGCGGCCTCGCGCTCGCGGTCGACGGCGCGATCGCGACCCGGAGCGCCGATCCGATGCCCGCGGAGCTGCGCCTCGGGCAGCACCTGTTCTACTCCGCGAATAGCGACGAGTATCCGATCACGACGAACCACTGGGTCGCGTGTGCGAGCTGCCACCTCGAGGGTCGCAGCGATGCGGTCACCTGGAGATTCGCGCAGGGTCCGCGCGACACGCCGACGAACGCCGGCGGCATGCTCGGCACCGGCTTCCTGTTTCGCACCGCCGATCGCGATCGCGTGCAGGACTACTGGCACACGATCAACATCGAGCAGGGCGGGCGGTTCGATCCGGTCGCCCAGGCCAGCCTGCTCGATCCGATCGCGGCGTACGTCAACCTCGGGATCCCGGCGCCGCTCTCGCCGACCGTCGATCCGGACCTCGCGGCACGCGGGCGCACGATCTTCGAACGCGCCGACGTCGGCTGTTCGGGCTGTCACGCGGGGCCGCGGTTCACCGACTCGGGCGCCGGCAATCCCGGCCTCGATCTCGCGGGCGCGATCGTGCTGCACGATGTCGGCACCTGCGTCACGGCGGACTATCCCGACGTCGCGCATACCGATGTCGCCGGCCACCCGCGGGATGCGTGCCGGTTCGACACGCCGTCACTCACCGGCGTCGCGTCGTCGCCGCCGTACCTCCACGATGGTCGCGCGGCGACGCTCCGCGACGTGCTCGAGATGACGCGCGGCACGATGGGCGACATCTCGTCGCTGACGCCCGCCGACCTGGGCGCGCTCGTGGAATACCTGAGGTCGCTGTGAGGTGGACCTTCTTGCTCGCGCTCGCCGGCTGTGGCGACAATCGCGCCGTGCCGCCGGATGCGCCGGTGCCGTGCGCGCTCGAGCTGACCGGCAACGTGATCGAGCACTCGATCGCGACGTGTCCGATCTTGAAGCCCGGGACCGGCGATCGCGAGGGCGACTCGATCCTGTCCGCGACGCTCGGGGCGTTCGGCACCACGCTCGGCGTGCAGCTCGATCTCGGCGCCGCGCCGATCGGCGACTACAGCTCGGCCTCGACCCTGCGGTGGAACGCGCTCGCGATCGCGACCGAGGCCGGCGGTGGCGCGTGCGTGTTCAGCGCCGGGAGCGACACGGTCCCGAGCGGGAGCTTCACGCTCCACCTGACCGCGGTCGAGCCGATCCACGGGACACTGGCGATGACGCTGTTCGTACTCCCGCAGACGACGGAGCAGGGGATGCAGACCGACTGCGGTCCCGGAACGACCGAGAACCTCCTTCTGGCGTTCTAAGCCGGCTCCGACCTCGTGATAGGGTCCGCCGCAATGAACAAAATTGCGATGACACTGGCGATCGGGCTCAGCCTCGTTGGCTGCAAGAAGAAGACGGCCACGGTGACCGAAGGCTCGGGCTCGGCGATGATGACCGGCTCGGCGGATGGTTCGGCGGGCTCGGGCTCGGCGATGATGGCGGGCTCGGGCTCGGGCTCCGGCTCGGCCGCCGGCTCGGCCGCGGACATGTCCAAGCCGAAGACCGGCGCGGAGCTCGTCGAGCTCTACAAGGCGTGCACGGCGCAGCTCACCGCCGGCAAGTTCGATGACTTCGCGTCGAACTGCGTCGACGAGTCGTACGTCGGCCACGAGATGGGCCACGAGACCAAGAAGTCCGAAGTCGTCGGGTTCTTCACGAGCATGCGGACGGCGTTCCCCGACCTCAAGCTCGAGCCGCAGTTCATCTTCGTCAACGGCCGCAACGTGTTCGGCGCGATTCTCGAGACCGGCACGCAGTCCGGCGTCATGAAGATGCCGGGCATGCCCGACGTCCCGGCGACGAACAAGAAGATCGGCCTCATGATGTTCCACCGCCTCACGTTCAACGACGCGAACAAGGCGACCGAGGAGTGGGCGTTCATCGATCCGGGCACGATGATGTCGCAGCTCGGCCTGACCCCCAAGGAGGCCGGTCCGCACCGCGCCGCGATGGAGAAGGGCATGGACGGCGCGCCGGTCGTCGTCATCGGGACCGACGACGCGAAGGAGAAGGCGAACCTCGAGCTCATCAAGAAGAGCAACGACGCGTTCTCGGCGCACAAGATCGCCGACATGATGGCGCTCGCCACCGACGATGCCGTCGAGTCCGATCAGGCGTCCGAGAAGGACACCGTGGGCAAGAAGGAGATCGAGAAGGGCGCCAAGATGTTCATGGACTCGTTCTCGGACGGCAAGCTGAGCAACCCGACGATGTTCGCGGCCGGTGACTTCGTCGTCACGCTCGCGACGTTCGAGGGCACCAACGACCACGATATGGGCCCGATGAAGAAGACCGGCAAGAAGGTCTCGGTCCCGGTCGCCGAGGTCAGCCAGATCAAGGACGGCAAGATCACGCACTTCTGGCGGTTCTACTCGTCGTTCGACTTCGCGATGCAGCTCGGCATGATGCCGGCGCCGGGCGCGGCTCCGGCGGCCGGTAGCGGCAGCGCGGCCCCCGCGGCCGGCAGCGGCAGCGGCAGCGGCAGCGCGGCCCCTGCGGCCGGCAGCGCCAAGTAAGCTCACGCTACGAGTCGCGCGAGCGTCGGCAGGATGATCTCTTGCCACGCGTCGCGCTCGGCCTCGCAGGCCGCGGCCCGATCGAGGCGGCCGCGTGCGGCGAGACGCGGATCGCGCTGATCGCTCGCGCGGTCTGTCGCGAAGATCTTGGCGGCCGCGGCGGCGCCACCCGCGACGCTATCACTTGGCGAGCGCCGCGGCCTTGTCGCGCACGAACGCGTAGTTCAGCGCGAGGCCGTTGAACTCGGCCGACTTCTTCGCGAACGCCTTGGCCGACTTCGCGTCGCCGGCGCCCTGATACGCGAGCGCGGTCAGGTAGTACATCCGCGGATCGTGCGTCGCGGTCTGGGCGAGCTCGGCGAGCGCGACCTTCCAGTTCTTCTCGGCGAGCGCGATCAGCCCGGTCAGCTCGTGGAGCTGGCGCACCTCGAACGGACGGTCCTTCGAGATCGCCTTGCCGTATGCCGCGAGCTTGGCCTTCGCGGTGGCCACGTCCTTCTTCTCGACGGCGACCCAGCCCTCGTCGAACAGCTGGTTGCGGTGGGTCGCGGCCTTGAACTCGGCGGGCGCGGTCGACTTGTCGGCCAGCGCGACCGAGGCGGTGAACTTCGCGAGCGCGGCATCGCTGCGGCCCGCCTCGAGCAGCACCGTCGCGATCAGGTTCTGATCGTTCGCCGCGTTACCGAGGTCGTTCGCCGCCGTCGCGATCGCGGCCATCTTGTCGATCTCGGCGACCGCCTTGTCGGTCGCGCCATCGTAGACGTACGCCATCGCGGTCCACTGGAGCGCGGTGCGGCGCTCGCCGTCGTTGCGGGCGGCCTTGGCGAACTTCGCGAACGTCGTGCGGGCATCGGCGGTCTTGTGCTCGAACATCTGGTCGTTGCCGATGCCGATGTACGACGCCACGAAGGTTGGATCGATCGCGAGCGCGCGCTCGTAGCTCTTGATCGACTCGTCGAACTTGCCCTCCTCCATCAGGAGCTCGCCGTACGAGTCGTACGGGTTCGGATCGGTCGGCAGCAGCTCGATGTACTTCTTGAACGTGCGCTCCGCGTCGGGGAGCTTGCTGCTGAACCGGTACGCGTAGCCGAGCTGGTTGTAGGGCTGGGTGAACTTCGCGTCGATCGCGATCGCCTTCTCGTAGCTCGCGATCGCGTTCGCGTAGTCGAGCCGGCCGAAGTAGTACGCGCCGAGCAGGTTCTGGACGCGCGCGTCGTGGGGGAACTTGGCGGCGAGCTTGTCGAGGTACGTCTTCTGGTGAACCGGGTCGGCCTTCGCGCCGGCCTCCGCCGCGTGAACGAGCCACTGCTCGCCGGGGCTGACCTTGTCGACCGCGCCGACCGCGAGCGCGATCGCGTCGAAGAACTCCTTGGTCGTGCCCGCGGTGTTCGCGAGGCCGAGGTACGCGAGCGCGAAGCTCTTGTCCTTCGCCACCGCCTGCTCGAACAACGCGTGGGCATCGGTCGCGCGCAGCTTCTCGAACAGATCGCGACCCTTCAGATACAGCGCACGCGCTTCTTCGGAGCTCGTCGTGATCGCGACCGTCGATGCGGTCTCGGCACGAGCGGCCGCGCTCGTCGCGACGATGACGGCACCGCACAGCATGGCTTTGAGGTTCATGCCGTCACGCTAACCAACCACGGCCCGACATGACAGGGTCGCAATGGTGTCGCGATCGGCATCGCACGCGTGTCGCAGGCTAGCGAATCACGAGCTCGCGGGAGCCATCGCCGACGATCGCGTCGATGATCGCGCGATCCGGATCCCAGTGTCGCGAGCGCACGAGGGCGATCGGGATGGGCGGCAAGCACGCCAGCAGCGGCGCCAGCCCGGCGAGCGAGGCCGATGGCTCCCACGACATCTGCGCGAGATCGATCCCGGCGTCGGTGAATCCGAGCTCCCAATCGGGGCCATCGGCTCCGACGCGCAGCGCGAGGCGTGAAAGGCGCAGCGGACGGCGTCGATCGGCCCACGTCGCGATCGCGTCGAGCTCCGGCTCGTCGACGACGACCGCGGCGAGCTGCGGCCACCACCGCGCGGTCGCGAGGGTGGCGAGCGTGGTCGCGAGCTCGTCGCCGTGCAGGTGGAGGCTGCGCAGCGTCGGGAGCGTCGCGGTCGTCGCGAACCAGGCGAGGGCCTCGGGATCGAGCTCGAGCTCGACGTGACAGGGCAGGCCGCGGTCGTAGCGAACGTCGGTCGCGATCGACGCGAGCGGCCCGAGCCACGTGCGCCCGAACCGCGCGAGGAGCGCGTCGTGCCGCGGCTTGACCTCCGGGTTGCTCGCGACCGCGAGCGCGAGCAGCTCGCCACGCGGGTCACCGAGCTCCTGGAGGTGATCGGCGAGCACGCGCCGGCGATCGTCGTCGCTCGGGTCGCCGGCGATCTCGGCGAGCAGCAGGAGCGCTCGCGCGTCGAGCTCGAGCTCCGGCAGGTCTGCTTCGACGGCATCTTCGTGCGCGCGGTACAGCTTCCCGACCACCTCGACCTCGACCCCGTCCAGCGTGCGCCGGGCGATCGCCCACGGGCGATAGTTGTGGGAGTTCGGCTCCTCCTGCGAGCCATCCTCGGGGCAGTAGGCCGCGAACCCTTCGACGAGCTCGTCGTCATCGAGCTCGACCCCGCCGACGTCCTCGTCGCCAGGCACGCCGAAGTTCTCGTACTCGCCGGGCGCGCCGTCCGGCCACAGCGGCACCTCGCGCGGCGACGCGAGGAACATCGCGTGCGTCTGATCTTCGGCCTCGTCGCACCAGAACTGCGCGACCAGCATCGTCAACGATTGGAGCTCGGGGCGCGAGGCGAACAGTGCGGCCGCTGCGGCGCGAAGCCTGACCAGCGTCTCGGCGCGAATGACCTCGGCGGCGTTCGACATGCCGCCCGACGATAGCCCAGTCCGGCTATCGTGCTGGGCCATGACCGATTCCGAGATCCGTCGTCAACTCGTCACGATGCGCCGCTGGATCGGCGTGCTCGCGACCGCCGTGGTCCTCCTGGCGATCGCGGTGATCGGCCGCGCCGACGCGCAACCCGCGCCCGCGAAGTCGCTGTCGTTCGTCGACGGCGATCAGCGGATCGACCTCGACGCCACCGGCCTGCGCATCACCCGCAGCGGCACCACGCGTGCGTCGCTCGCGATCACCGCCGACCGGATCTCGGCGGTCGCCGCCGAGCCCGGCAAGGAGGGCCCGACGCTCGACCTCGCCGTCGGCGCGACCGACGCGCACGTCAAGGTCCTCTCGGAGCTCGGCTCGACTGCGATCGTCGCGACCCCGAAGTCGCTGTGCATGTCGATCCGTCAGATCGGTGGCAAGGACAGCCACACCTGCATTCCACCGATCAAGTGACTGTCAAAGCGCGGGCTTACTGCCGCACACATCCAGAATCGCGACGACGTCGATTTTTCTGGTGACAACGCGCACGACGTTGCTCTAGCGTTGAACTCGAGACGGGTTCGAAACGAAAACGGCACCCAGGGTTACCGAAGGAGGAGTGTGAAGTACACGACTCGAGCGAGAGCTGGTCCTACGGGCTGAAGCGACCCATCACCCATTCTTGCGGGAAAGCGCCCGCGCCACGAAACGGCAACCCCTGCGCGAGCAGGGCTGCGCAAAGCCACGGGACTCCTCGAGTCAGCCGGGCTACCGACGGAGGTTGCGTTGCACGCACGAGACGATCCGTAAGTCGATGCTCCGAAAGCGCCATCCTCGTCGAGGACGCGTGACAGGACCGCAAGCACGTAGCCCCGGTACGCCGGCCTAGCACGCTACGGTCCGCACGCTCCGACGTCGATCGCTCACGACGGACGACCGAACAATCGAGCTGGACCCCTCACCACTTCATCGTGGTCGAGGGGTTTGGTGTTTTCGGATGGAATCGTTTTGGCCGACTCGATCGTCTTCGGGTCACCGTGGCAGCTCGAGACGCCGCCGGGCACGTCCGCCTACGAGGCCTACCGCGACGGCGACGAGCTCGTGGTCCAGGTCGGCAAGACTCAGCTCCGCTATCACGCCCGCTGCATCGAGGATCTGCACGCGATCAGAAGCCGGCGAAGGGCGGGACGGTCGAGGCCTGGGGACGTCGGCGAACAATCCGGTCAAGGGTTGGTACGGCAACAAGAAGGGGTTGCGCGGGCGCTTCGGCATGTACGTCCCGCCGGTGCTCGAGGCGCTCGGGCTCGCCGAGGTCGAGCACCAGCCCAAGAACAACCGGATGCGCGCGATCGCGAAGCGATGAGCTGCGCTACGGTCGGCGGATGTTCAGCGAGGCCCGCAGGACACGCTCGCGAAGGCGTTCTACGCGCTCGGGATGCAGGCCGAGGTGCCGGCGTTGCGTCCGTGGCTGTTCCGGATCGCGCATAACACGGCGATCGACCACCTGAAGAGTCACGGCCACGCGCGCACCGAGTCACGCGCACACCTCGACGACGTGAGCGACCTCGACGAACGCCCCGATCCGATCGTCGTGCGGGCCGCGCTGTTGCGGTTCCTCGAGCTCACGGTCGCCGAGCGCAGCGCCGTGATCCTGAAGGACATCCTCGGACACGGGCTCGACGAGGCCGCGGCGACGATGGAGACCACGGTGCCCGCCGTGAAGGCCGCGCTGGTGCGTGGTCGCGGGAAGCTGCGCCGGGTGGAGGAGCACGCGGCGCGCGAGCTCGACGACGCGATGCGCACCCAGCTCGACGCGTACGCGAGCCTGTTCAACGCGCGCGACTGGGATGGCGTGCGCGCGCTGATCGCCGAGGACTGCCAGCTCGATCTGGTCTCGAAGTCGCAGCGTCGCGGCAAGGCCGTCGGCCTGTACTTCACGAACTACGAGCGCCAGAACGTCCGGCTCGCGGTGCGCAGCCTCGACGGTCGCCCGGTCCTCGCGGCATTCGTCGACGGCGCATCCGAGCCCAGCTACGTGATCGTGGTCGAGTGGGATGGCGACCGCGTGCGCGCGATCCGCGACTTTCGCTACGTGACGTACATCCTCGCGGACGCCGCGCTCGATCGTTAGAACACGGCGAGGAGCGCGATCGCCGTCATCGCGATCAGCGCGAGCGACGACAGCGCGAACACCGTGAACCGCACCTCGATCTTGTTCCAGGTCGCCTGCACGACGCTGTGCACGACGCGCAGCCCGACGTAGCTCCACGCGAGAGTCAGGGGCGCGCCGGTTCCGCGGTCGAGCAACGCGAGCGACAGCGCGACCGCGTAGAAGGCGGTCGGCTGCTCCATCAGGTGATTGTAGTTGTCGGCTTTCCAGCGCACGCGCGCGGGCAGCGACGCCATCTGCTCGCCGCGCGGCGCCTGCGGATCGAGGCGCATCTTCGCCGCCGCGATCGCCGGGATCCGCGTCACGTACATCCAGACCCACATCACCATCGACCAGGCAACGAGTACGACGATCGGAGCGAGCAGCGGACTGTGCATGGGACCTACCCGGTGGCGAGGACGGCTTCGAGGCTGTCGATCAGCGCGACGAGCTCGGTGGGATTCGCGGCCGCGAGCGCGTCGCCGTCGAGGTGCAGGATCAGCTCGTCCATGTCGGGCCGTCGCCCGCGCATCCGCAGCGCCGCCTGGTACGCGCGATCGACGAGATCGGTCGCGGTCCGCGGGCTGAGGTCGAGCAGCTGGCGCGCGCTCGCGAGCGACTCGCGCATCTCCTCGAACGCGCGGCGATCGTGGATCAGCAGCACCTCGCGCTGGCTGATCGATCGCAGCGAATCGAGGTACTTCACGAGCCCCTCGCTGGTCTGGCGCGCTTGGCCGATCGGCTGGGCGGCGAGCTCGCGCTCGAACTCGATCATCTGCCAGCGATCCGCGGCGCGCATCGCGCGACACAGCACCGAGCTGACGAACGTCTCCATCGCATCGCGGATCGTGCGGAGCGCGAAGTCGGCACTCTTCGCGCCGGCCTGCAGGAGCGCGTTCAACGGATCGAGCGTGGTCTGCAGCTCGGCGAGGCCGCGGCGCACCATCAGGGCCCGCCCGAGCGACGTGTGGTAGCCCGGCACCACGCTCGCCGCGTTGACGTCGGGCAGGAACTCGCCGTAGATCGCCGCGACGATCGCGTGGACGCCTTCGCTCGCCGAGCTCTGGGTGTCGTCGAGGAGGCCGAGCACCTGGTTGGTCTCGCCGGCCGCGAGCGCGACCTCGAGGCGCGCGTGGCCGTCGGTGTACTGGCTGCGCAGGCCGTACTCGATCGAGGTCAGCTTGTCGCGAACGTCGGCCCATCGCTCGGTGTCGCCATCGTCGACGCCGTCGTCGATGCCCGCGACGAGGTCGCCGATCGCGCTCGGCGCGAGGTCGAGCTCGTTGATCGGGGTGGCCGGCGAATCGTCGCCGCCTTCGAGATCCCATTCGAAGCTGACGTCGGGTGCGACGTCGGTCGCCGGCCGGGTGCCACTGTCCAGCGAGCGACAGTAGTCCAGGAGGTCGAACAGGCCCGTGAACGTGCGGTCCCACAGTGCGCGTAGCTCGATCGCGCTCGCGCCCGGATCGATCGGCGCGTTGCGGCTCGCGACGAAGCGCTCGTAGAGGCTCTCGTCGAGGCCCCGCATGTGGCCGAGCGTGATCAGCGCGAGGCGCACCAGCTCGCCCGCGTGCTGCTGGATCTTCGCGGATCCGATCGCGTTCTTCAGTCGTTCGTCCACCGACCGAGCGAGGGTGGCATGGCCCGGCCGCGGGGGCCATTTTCGGCTATTCGGCGTGACGGATCGTGAGGACCGGCACGCGGCACGACCGGACGACGCGCTCGGTGATGCTCCCCGCGACGAGGTGGCGAAGCCCGGTGCGACCATGCGTGCCCATGACCACGAGGTCGATCTTGTGGTCCTCGACCGCCTGGTTGATCTCGTCGACCGCGACCCCGACCTTGAGCAGCGGCGTCGCGGTCACGCCGTCCTTGCCGAGTCGCGCGATGATGTCTTCGAGGTGAGCCTGGGCGCGCGTCGTCGCGTACTCCCGCATGCTGATCGGCGTGGCGCTGCCGTCGCCGACCACCATCGCGTCGCCCATCTGATGCGGCAACTCGATGACGTGAAGCAAGACGAGCGTGCCACCGTGCAGCTTGGCTTCGTCGCGCGCGATCGCCGCGGCGTGGTTCGCGGCGGACGAGAAGTCGTGCGGCACCAGGATCGTTTTCCAGGACATCCGCCGAGCCTATCGCATGCGGCGGCGCCTGACCGCGAACAACCCGGCGATCACGAACGCGAAGCCACCGGCCGCGCCACCGGTGCTGCACCCGCCGCTGCTCGCCTTCACCACGCCGTCGGCGTCGAGCTCGTCGGTCGGATCGCCATCGTCGGCGTCGCCGGCATCCGCGCTGCGCGCCACGTCGCCGTTCGGCGTCGCGGTGACCGCGAGATCGAACGTGCCGACCGAGCCGGCATCGCCGACAATGCCGAACGTCACCGAGAACGGGGTCTCCTCCGCTACTTGCGGCGCGACGAGGTCGAGATCGAGGTCCGCCGAGCCGCCGGCGGGCACGACGACGCCGATCGGCCCGACCTCGGTCGGCGAGACCCAGGTCGCGGCATCGTAGAGCTCGCTCGCCACCTGATCGGCGACGACGAGGCGCGTGGTCGCCGGCCAGTCCGTCGCGGTCGGGTTCGCGATCGTCACCACGTAGTGCGTGGGCGTGCCGGGCACGACGTAGTCGGGGCCGTCGATCGATAGCAGGTCGAGCTCCGAGCCCTCGACCGGCGCGAACCGCGCCGTCGAGCCGCACGCGCCCTTCGCGAAGCCCTGAGCCGGCGCGAGCCGGAGCCGCGCCGCCGTCTGCGGTCCGTAGCCACCGTCGACCGCGATCGGGTCGCCCGGGTGGTTGCGATTCCACAGCCGCTGGAACGCGCGGACATCCTTGCCGCGGTTGTCGGGCGACGTCAGGTGATCGAAGTGGACGGGATCGCCGGCGACATCGTGCGCCCAGTGGCGCGCGCCCATCGCGCTGACCCGCGACGACCAGTTCGCCAGATCGACCGCGCGGCCGCTCTCGTGGTTCGAGGTCCCCGGTGCGGCCACGACGGTGATCCCGCAGCGCCCGGCCGCCTTCCAGCGCGCGAGCAGGTACTGCTGTGCGACGGTGCGATAGCCGCTGTTGACCTGCAGCGAGTGCCCGGCCGCGACGCTCACCAGATCGGACTTCGCGGTCGCGTGCAGGTAGGGCAGGACCGCGTTGCTGCTGAACCTGATCCGCGACGACGCCGAGAACTTCACGAGCGCGCCGGGCGACATGCAGTTGACCTCCTGTGCGATCTGCACCGAGAGGCCGCGCACGATCGAGGTCGAGCACGACGTGCTGACCGCGGTGTTGACCGAGATCGCCGATTCGGTCTGGCTGGTGTCGACCGGCTCGTCGGATCCGACGCAGGCTCCGAGTCCCAGGATCAGGACAGCCGTGTGCAACCTGGAAGATGCGATGGTCGCCTGAATGGCGCGTGGGTCGAGCATGGACATGCAGTGGTTCTCCTGCCGCGCCATGCAGCAAGGTCCGAGCCGACCGGCGCATGTACCACCGTGTACGACGAGCTGACGTCACTGGCATCCACTCACAGCCGACCGGTCATCGGCCGGCGCCGGCCGACCGCGATGATCGCCGGCACGAGCGCGAGCGCGGTCACCATGCACGCGAGCTCGCCGAGCAGCGAGGCCAGCCCGAATCCGCGGATCGCGAGGTTGCTGCTCGCGAGCAGCGACGCGTAGCCGATGATCGTCGTCAGCGAGCACACCATCACGGTGCCGCCGGTCGAGCGGAGCGCGGTGCGCGGATCGTCGCGGTCGGCGCGGTGGGCCACGTTGATCCCGTAGTCGATGCCGAGCCCGAGCGCGATCGGCAGCGCGACGAAGTCGAGGAAGTTGATCTTGAGGCCGATCAGCGCGCACGCCGCGATCATCGCGAGGCTGCCGAGCGCGGTCGCGATCAACACCGCCACCGCGCGGCGGTCGCGCCCGACCAGCAGCACCACCATGAGGACGAGCCCGATCGCCGCGACGATCGTGACCACGATCCCGTCGTGGTGGATGATCGTGATGATGTCGGCGAAGATCACGCTCGCGCCCGACGTCGTGACCGTGTGGCCACCGGGCAGCGGCAACTCGCGGATCGCGGTCGCGAAGCGCACGAGGTCGTGGCCGTTTGCTTCGTCGAACGTCGCCGACGGGGTCACCGACACGAGGTAGCCGATCCGGCCGTCGCGCTCGGCGAGCTTGCCGCGCACGCCGGGCGGCAGGTCGGCGGTGGTGAACGCGCGGAGGTCGTCGGCCGGGCGCAGCGTCGCGAGCTCGGCGTCGTCGGGGGCCGTGTCGAGCTCGGCGCGGATCTTCGCGAGCACCGCGAGCTTGCCCGCCTGATCGGGCGGCACGAGATCGGCGATCGAGCGCACGTCGCCGACGATCGGATCGCGGGCGGATGCATCGTGGAGCGCGGCCACGACAAACGGAACCTCCGAGACGTCGTCGACCGCGATGTACGTGCTGCGCGACATCCCGGTGAGGCCGCGCCCGAACGTGTCGTTGATGTACTGCATCCAGCCGCGCGTCTCGAGCGCCGCCGGGGCGTCCGACCGCAGCTTGTTCATGTCGTACTCGAGCGGATCGCTCGCGATGTAGCGCGCCGTGATCGCGAGCGAACCGAGCGCGAGCACGCCCGCCACCGCGCACACCGCCGCCGGTCGACGAAACCCGAACAGGCCGAGCGCGACGCGACCGAAGATCGGCGCCTCCGCACCCGACGCCCTTCGCGCGAACCGCAGCACGAGCACCGGCAGGACGACATACGTCGCGAGCCAGCACGTCAGCATCCCGGCGCCACCGATCACCGCGAAGTCGGCGAAGCCCTTGAAGTGTGTGGCCGCCAGCGCGCCGTACGCGATCGCGGCCCCGAGCGACGCGACCAGCGTCGGCCGGATCGTGCCGGCGATCGCGCGGGCCATCGCCGGCACGGGCGGGAGCCGTCGCCGCTCCTCGAGGTAGCGCGCGACGAGCAGGATGCCGTAGTTGACGCCGTTGCCCGCGATGATCGCCCCGAGGAACGCGGTCGCTGCGTTGAGGTGCCCGACCGTGAGCGCCGCGATGCCGAACGACGCGATCGTCGCGCCGACGATGGTCGCGCCGAGCACGCCGAGGATCCGCAGCGACCGCAGGTGGACGAACAGCACCAGCGCGACGAGCAGGGCGGTCACCACGCTCGACACCAGCATGCCGCTCACCAGCGAGTCGTGCTCGGCGAGCGTCTGCGTCACGCCGCCGGCGAACGCGATCGTGACGCCGGGGTGGCGCGCGCCGACCTCGAGACGAATGCGGTCGAGCTGGCTCTGCAACACGCGATCGGCATTCGCGTCGGTCGCGCGAAACGCGGTCTGCAGGATCATGACTTGCGAGCGCCGATCGGCACTGACGTAGCGCGAGTGATCGAGTCTGGCCTCCGCGTCGCGGCGCCGGGCGCGGAGCTCGTCGAGCGCGTGGGTGTCGTGGGGCTGCGCGTCGAAGTCGATGAACAGCGGGTTCGCGGCGAGCCTGGCGCCGTGGATCTGCGCCGCGAGCGCGACCTCGGTCTGCTCGAGGTCGGCGAGCGGCACGTACATCATCGCGTGCGCGCGCACGAAGTCGCGGACCTCGCGGTCGTCGTCGTCGAGCCGCGTGACCAGCTGCGGATCGATCGCGCGGATCCGTGCCGCGAGGTCGGTAGCGGTCGCCGCGCGTCGCTCCGGATCCGGCGCCACCACGATCGCCGCCATCGTGTCCTTGGCAGGCAGCCGAGCCTCGAGTCGCCGGAGGTCGCGGATCGCCGGCACGTTCGACGGCAGCAGATCCGACAGATCGGCATAGACCGGCAGGTGGAACGCCGCGAGGTAGACCGACATCGCGACGATCGCGGCACCCGCGACGACGATCGCGCGTGCGTGGCGATCGAGCCATTCGACGTAGCGCAGGCTTTTCGTCACGCCGCCGCATGTCGCAAGCGAGATGCCGTAGCCCGCCGTGCCAGCTTCTCGCTAGTTATTGGTCCGACCCGTGGTGAAGCCTCACCACGTGACTCAGTTCGTCGGTGGCTTCTGGTAGGGAATCGTCGAGACCTCGACGAGCTCCTTGCCGTTCCACGACCGCGTCGTGGTCTCGATCTGGTCCGGCGTCGTCATGCAGTCGTCGCCATGCTGCCGTTGCTCGGGGGTCTCGTAGCAGCGGCGAATCACGAAGCCGTTCGGCGTCATGTCGATCTCGACCTTGTCTCCCTGATAGGTCTCGACCAGCTTCGGCGGCGCATCGACGCGATACACGAGGATCTCCTGCGAGTGCATCCCCATCGCACCACCCTCGTGATCGATCGCGACGAGCGGGACCCGGCCCGGCAGGACACCGACGAGGCGCGCGTCCGCGTAGCCCTCGTGGTACTGGCCGACATTCAGGCCGGTCTCCCACACGTACGGATGCGCACCGCGCCGCACGAGGTAGACCTGCCACGTCGAGAAGTTGTGCCAGTACGCGTCGTTCTCGTCGGGATTGCCGTCGTCATCCAGCTTCGGCGTGTACGGCGGCGGTGGGGTGGTGCACGTCAGCAGCTCGATCGTCTCGATCGAGGAGGTCGGATCGATCGGGCGGATCGGCATCTCGACCTCGGGCGCGCCCATCACGCCGTTCGGCGAGCAGTCCGAGGGGAGCGTCGGCTCGACGACCACCGGCGGCTTCGCGACCGGCGCGACCGGCTTGACCTCGGCGTGCCAGCAGGCCGCGATCGGCAGCAGCAGGAGCGCGAACCTCATGCCTTCTTCTTCGCCGGCGGCTTCTTCGCCTTCTTGCTCGCGCTGTTGAGAACGCCTTCGCATCGACCTCGTGACCTTCGGGGATGTCGATCGCGCGGCGCGTGTTGCCCTCGAGGCTCGAGTTGAACAGCTTCTTCGGATCCTGGAGTGCCGCCCCCTTCGCGAAGGTGAGCTTCACGACCTTCTTGTAGGACTCGCCGGTGCAGATGATGCCGTCGTGCGACCACACCGGGGTGCCCATCCACTTCCACTCCTCGAGCACTTCCGGATCGGCTTCCTTGATCAGCGCGCGCATGCGGCCGAGGGTCTTGCCGCGCCAGTCGCCCAGCTCGGCGATCGTGCTCGAGATGCGCTCCGAGGCCGACGGACCTTCGCTCGCGACCGGCTTCTTCATGGGCGCATCCTATGCGAGATTTCCCCACCTCGGAGATCGCTCCCGACGTCCGGAGCGATGAGTGGCGCGATCGGGGAATGCTAGGATCGAGACGTGACCAAGGGTGACAACCGCCGGGACGATGATCCCGAGGGCGTCACGCCGAGCCTGCTCGTCGATCGCGTGTTCGCGCAGACGCCGCGATCACCGAAGAAGCAGCCCGCGACCAAACCCACAACCCCGCCGCCCACGGACCCGAGCACCGAGGCCTCGCTGCGCCACCAGGTGTCTCGCCTGCAGCGCGAGCTCAACGAGGCGCAGCGCAAGCTCGCCGATCACGACGACGAGCTCGCCGCGGAGAGCTTGCTGCGCAAGACGGTCACGAGCGCGCATCACGCGCTCGACGCCGCGCTCGTCGAGGAGCGCCTCGCCCGCCAGCTCGAGGCGAGGTCGGCCGAGTCGCTTCGCGCCCGCGCGGCGCAGCTCGAGGTTCGCGCGGCGACGCTCTCGGAGTCGCTGATCGCGTCCGAGCGCGCGCTCGTCGAGGTGACGGCGCGACTCGCACGACTCGAGGCGGATCACGCCGCGCTGGCTCCGGTCCAGGACAAGCTCGAGCAGATGACGACGCAGTTCACCCGCCTCGGCGCCGAGCACGGCCTGCTCGGTCAGCGCCTGTCGACCGCGGTGATGACCGTCGAGGTGCTGACGCAGGAGACGCGCACGTTGCGCGAGCGCGCGTGTGCCGCAAGCACGCCGGCCGCGGCAGCACCGACGACCTCGCGCGCACGCCGTCCCAGCGTGGACGACGATCTCGGCGAAGAAGAGCTGCGCATCCTGTACGGCGACATCTGATCTAGGCTGTCGTATGAGCCGGGCGGCGATCACCCTGGCGATCGGGGGCGCATCCGAGATTCCGATCCGCGGTGCGGTCGCGAGCTTCGGGATCGTCGACGGCCGCGTCGCGTGCGATCGCACCGACTCGCCACCATTCTTCCAGCACGCGTCGCTGTGGGATCGCGACGGTCGGCTGGTGCTGATCGGACACCTGCTCGGGCAGCTGCCGACCTACGATGCGATCCGGATCGAGCGACCGGTCATCGCCGCGGTCGGTGGCACGATCGTGCTCGCGCAGCACGACGAGGCTCCGATCTCGATCCGCTCGCATCGCCCGATCATCCCGGCGAGCTTCGAGACCGACGAGGCGCCGTTCCTCGCCGACCTGCTCGCCGATCCCGACGACGACGCCGTTCGCGAGGTCTACTCCGACGCGCTGATCGAGCGCGGCCACCATCGGCGCGCGACGTGGTTGCGGGCGGAGCTCGCGGCGCGCCGCGACGACACGCAGCGCGCGCGGCTGCACGCGTTGTCGCGCGAGCTCGCCGGCGCGCCGCACTGGCTCGCGATCGTGTCGCGCGCGCGGATCGCATGGCGTGTCGGGACGCCGGCGTACTACCCGGCGCGCCTCGAGCCGTGCCCGTTCGTCGACGAGTGTCCGCGCTGGTGGAACGCGGTCGAGCCGTCGCCCGAAGAGCGCGATCCGCCGTGGCTCGGCCAGACGCGCGCGTGTCAGGCCTGCGGCGAGACGATCACGCTCCACGCGTCGCGGCGCCAGCTCGAGCGCGGCTCCGGCACCGTCGTCGCGATCGATCCGATCGCGATGCCGGACGACTGACGCCTCACTCGGCGCCGACGAGGTAGCGGTAGCGCGCGCCGTCGCCGACCGAGTGCACGATCTCGGGACCGAGCGCGGCCAGCCGCGTGGCCGCGACCTCGGTGATCGGGGTGTGCTGTAGCACGAGCCGCGCGAGGCCTCCGAGTTGCGCCTGTTGCGCGAGCAAGACGTCGACGTGACCATCGAGGAGCCGGCTGTCGGACAGGTCGAGCTCGCGCAGGGTGGGCGGCAGGCCGACGCGCGCGAGCGTCTCGAGCAGCGAGTTCGCGTTCGCGAACGACGTCAGGGCCAGGTGCGTCAGCGGCCGGTCGCGCAGGTTCGCGAGCATGCCGTCGAGCTCGGCCCAGTCGACGCCGTCGAGCTCACCCTCTTCGGCCTCACCGAGATCGTAGTCCTTGGTGGGATCCGAGTAGACCGGCACGTACGGCTCGATCTCGTCGGGCACGTTGGCCATCCAGGTCTCGGCGAGCCGGATCGCGAAGCGCGTGAGCTTTGGCCACACCGCGGCCGCGAACACCGGCGACAGTGCGTTCGGGCCCGGTGCGTAGCCATCTCCGTAGCGCAGGCACGCGAGCTCGAACGACCGCAGCTCGGGCGCGACGATCGCGCCGAACACGAGCTGCTCGGAATCGGCGACGACCAGGCGAAGATGCTCGAGGGTTTCCCAGAGCGGCGCGAGCGACCCGAACGCCACCAGGTTGTCGGGTGCCGTGTAGTCATTCGACACCAGCATGCGTGCCTGGGCAGCGCGGCCATCGACCAGCGCGAGCGTCTTCACCCGGGCGCCGTGCTCGGCGATCAGCGCGACGGCCGGACCGAGATCGAGCGGCTGACCCTTCTCGGCGTGCGCGACGAGCTCGAGGCTCGCGAGGTTCGCGGCGAGCGGCGCGGCGAGCAGCGCGCCGACGATCGCGGCCGCATCATCGCCCGGCACGACGCGGATGCTCGCGCCGACGATCTGGCAGAACCGGAACGTCAGCGCATAGGCGTCGGCGTGCGCCGCGGCTGGCCCGAGCAACGCGTCGGCGTAGCGCGCGACATACGCCTCGCGGGTCGCGAGATCGGTGCGGCCCTCGTCGATGCCGTGCGAGAGCCCGACGAGCTCGCCGCGCGGATCGCTGACCTCCTGCAGGGCGTCGCCGAACACGAGCCAGTCGGAAGCGGGAGCGGTGATGTCCGGTTGCGCGATCCTGACCATGCCGACAGTCTAGCCGCGTCAGGTGACGACGGTGACGTCGGGGAGAGCCAGCTTGATGGCGGCGTGCTGATCGCTCCACGTCGAGAATCGCAGGTCGATCCGCGCGAGCTTCGTGAGGCGGGCCAGCTGCTCGATCGGCACGACGCTCGGGAGCTCGCACAGCATGAAGTCGAGCTCGACGAGCGCCGGCAGCGCGAACAGGCCGTCGGGGAGCTCGCGCAGCACGTTGTAGTGATAGCGCAAGCGCTGCAGGCGCTGGAGCGCGCGGATCCCGTCGGGCATGCCGGTGATGCGCGGCTCGTCGGGCAGGTAGGTCTGCGTGCTCGAGAGGTCGAGCTCGCGCAGCGACGTCACCGCGAGCAGGCCCATCGGGAACAGCGTCAACGCATTGTCCGCCAGCGACAGCGACTCGAGCCCCGTCGCGGCGAGCTCCGGCGGCACGTCGCGCACGCGGTTGCGCGCGAGGTCGACCTTCTTGAGGCGCGGCAGCGCGAGCAGCGCGCGCGGGAACTCGGTGAACCGATTGCCGGCGAGCTGGACGCTCTCGAGTTGCGCGAACTCGGCGATCTCCGCCGGTACGTCCACGAGCTCGTGCCCCTGCAGCTGGAGCTCCTTCGGGGATCCGGTCCGCTCGAGGATCGCGGCGATCGCGGCGTGTACGTCCGCGCGATCGCCGTGTGCGAACACGTACTGCGTGCCGACCCGCGAGCGTGCGACGAGCAGCCGCGCGAGGTCGAGGCCAGCGACCGCGCCACCGGCCGCCTTGGCGAACCCGGTGATGCGCGCGAAGCGATTCGCTTCGCCCATGCCGGGCACCAGCACGCTGACCTTCAGGTGCTCGCGCATCGCCTCGCTCACCGCGGGTGGCGCGTAGACCGCGAGCAGCTTCTTCGCGCCGTCGCGCGACTTCTTGAGTGTCGTGTCCTGCACGACGACGACGAGGTCCGCGTAGAGCGACGGATCGACGCCAGCCTGCAGCGCGGCGATCGCGGCCTTGGTCTGATCCTCGTCGCGGCTGCGCAGCAGCGCGCGGATCGTGTCGAGGTCCGGGCCGCCGGCGGATTCCGGAGCCGCGTCGAGCAGCCTCGTCAGGTGGGACTCGAGCACGATGGCGACGCCCGCCTCGAGCTCGAACTGCTTGCCGCCCGGCGTGTCGCCGATGATCGCGTGCGTGACGTCGTCGGTCAGCTTGCTGGCGAGCTTCGCGCCGCGCTCGGCGAGCTTGGCCTTCAACGCCTTCTTGTCGTAGTTCGTCTTGCCGACGAGCGCGAACGTCGCGTGTTCCGGGAACCCGGTCTCGACGAACGGATCGGGCAGCGCTCGCTGGAGCTCGGCGAGCGCCGCGGCGCGGACGTCAGCGACGTTCGAGTCGAGCGCGGCCAGCAGGTCCTCGCGCGACGCCAGCGTTCGGGCTCGCGCGACCTGGCCGACGAGCAGACACGCCTCGATCACCCGGCGGCGGCCGGGCGTGCGCGCGCGAGAGAACCCGGCGTACAGCGGCCCGAGGCGCGTGAGCTTGTAGCGCTCGCGCAGCACGAAGCACTCGCCGACCGCGACCTCGTGAAGCGCCTCGATCGCCCACAGCTCATCGGGGATCGTCTCGAGCGTGTAGCAGTTCTCGAGATCGAGCCGGAACAGCCGCGACAGGTGGGCGATGTCCGGCGGGATCGCGACGAGCATCGCCGCCTGCAACTCGAGCCACCGCAGATTCGTGAACTTCCACAGCTCGACCGGCAACGTCTCCACGTCGTCGCGCTCCAGCGCGAGCCAGCGCACGCTCTGGGGATCCTTCGCGGCGAGCGCGTCCCGAAGATCGGTCGTGCGCGAGACGACCTCGATCGCCGCCAGCGTCGGTGGCCTCGCCAGCCCGGCGTAGCGGGTCGGGTCCCCGATCCGATCGAACACGACGAGCTCGCGGAGTAACGCCGCCACCGGCAGCGCCAGGATCTCCGCGATCACCTCGCGTTCGTCCTCGGCCTGCGGCATGTACGTGATGCCGCGGAGAAACCCGAGGTGCCAGTCCCAGTGGATCGCGGCGTGCTTGGCCAGGCGCGCGCCGTACAGCTTCGCGCGCTGCTTCTCGAGATACGCGGCGAGCACCGGACCATCGCGATGCTGCTGCATGAGCACGATGCGCTCGCCGACCTCGCCACCCACCGCATCCGCGTACACCAGGTACGTGTCGTCGCCCTCGGGCGCGTCGGGGTTCGCGGCGATCTTGGCCCACAGTGCAGCGGCGGTCACCGCGCTATCCTAGCCCCGGTGGGCGTCGTCGAGCGTCTCGAGGAACGCGGCGAGATCGTCGAGCTCCTGCGGCGTGAGGTGGAGGTGGCCGACGCGCGGGTCGATCGTCGCCGGGATCTCGGGCGCCGCCCACGGCCTGGCCCCAGGATCGGGCGAGCGCGAGTCGCGCGTGTTCAGGAAGTCGAGCAGGTACGGCAGGTTCTCGAAGTAGCCGTTGTGACCGTACGGCGCCGTGCGCGCGATGTTGCGCAGCGTCGGCACGCGGAACTTCCCGTCCTGCGCCGGGTCGTGCACGGTCGTCGCGAGGCCGTGATCGACGTAGCCCTCGCCGAGCGGGTTCAGATCGGTGACCTGCTGGTAGAACATGCTGTTCGCGTATTTCGGGATGCCGAGGTTCGCGTACGTGAAGTTCGTGAACAGCGGTGGCGTGCCATCGTGCGCGGGCCGGCTCGGATGACACGCGCTGCAGTTGCCGCGCGCGGGATCCTCGAAGGTCGCGAGGCCGCGTTGCTCGGCGTCGGTGAGCCGCGCCTTGCCGGCGAGGTAGCGGTCGTACTTCGACGAGAATGGCGCGAACGGCGCGGTGCGCTCGTACGCCTCGAGCGCGTCGCTGATGTGCCCGAACGCGACGTCGATCTCGTCGAGCGCGTGGGCGCCATAGAGCGCGCGGAACTTGCCGGCGTACGCCGCGGCGCGGACGGTGGTGACCACGCGAGTCTTGTCGGGATTGTTCATCTCGACCGCGTTCAGGAGCGGCATGCCGGCCTGCACCGACAGCGTGCCGGCGCGACCGTCGGCGAACAGGCCACCGACCCAGCCGAGCTGCGGGTCGTCGTGAAGGGGAGGGACGTAGCGCGCGTACATCGCGGTCGGCGCGTTGCGCGGGCCGAAGCGACCCGGGATGACCCCGGCGGACGTCGAGTGATCGCTCTCGGGATCGCGAAACGCCTGCCGCGGATCGTGGCAGTCGGCGCACGCTTGCCCCGGCGGGTTCGACAGGGTCTGGTCGGCGAATAGCTGCGCGCCGAGCTCGGCCGGCGTCGTCTGTGCGTGCGAGCACGCCGCCAGGAGGGTCGCGACTCCGACGATGATCTCGACGCTGCGCGACATGGTCGTTACGGGGAGGCGGTCGCGGCGGCGACCATGCCGGCGTCCGGCAGCGCGAACAGGTCATCCATCGCGAGCGCGCCCAGCTGGCGATCGCCGGCGCACGGCAGCGTGTCGAGGCCGAGGATCGTCTGCACCGTCTTGACGTACGACGTCGTGTCGAACTCGACGTTCGAGACGTAGCCCGGCTTCGCGCTGTCGCTGATCGCGATGAACAGCGGATCGTCCGTCGCCGGCAGGCCGCCACCCTCGTCCCACAGGAGGAAGATCACGCCGCCGTGCTTGTACGCATCGCTCGCCATGATCTTCGGGATCTCCGTGGCGAGGAACGCGTCTCCCTCGGCGATCGAGCCGTCGTGCATGTCGTGATCGAGGTCGGGCGTGATGAACGCGTAGCGCGGCACCTGGTGCGCGGCGATGTCGGCATCGAGCTGCGATGCGTCGACGACGTGCTTGGCGCACCGCTGCTCCGGGTGAAACGCGACACCGTCCCAGCCGGTGACGTCGTCGAAGTACACGAATGGATCGTGCTTCGCGGCGTAGCGACCGTGCGACGTGACCCCGCACGGCGCGCCCATGCTCTGCTCGTACGCCTTCCACGTGAGGCCGGCGCGCTCGACCTGATCGGCGATGTGGGAGGTCGTCGACAGGTGATGCGAGCGCGGATCCTGGTCGTCGAGGACGCCGAAGTTCTGGCCCGCGGTCATCCACAGGTAGTTGGCCTCGCTCGGATGGACGTAGGCGTCGTGATACCCGTTCGCGACCGCGTAGCGATCCGCGAGCGAGTTGATGAACGGCGCGTGCCGGTTGCCGAGGATCTGGCCGCGACTCTTGTTCTCCATCACGATCGTGAACACCGAGCCGGGGAACGCCGGGTTCTTGCCCGCCGTCGCTGCCATCAGCGGACGACACACCGCCATCGTGCTGCCCGATGTGTTCGGGAAGCAGCCCGCCGCCGCCAGCACGGAGACCGCGCACAGGAGTCCGGTGGATTTCCCCATCGCGCTCAACGTGGGCCTCGATGAGGGTCGTCGCAAGCGTGCGGATCGCCGCCCGGCGAGCGCGAGCGCGCAGGGAAATGCCGATCGCACATCGTTCTACGATCGCGCCAGCGCGTAGGCTGCCCCATGTTCAGAACGTTCGTTGTCATCGCCGCCGTCAGCGCCTGCAGCAAGGATCCGTCCTCGTCGCGGGCGACCAAGGCGACCGGGCGCAAGCCATGCGACTACGTCAAGCGCGCCGATGCCGAGAAGGCCGTCGGGCTCGCGTTGCCCGGGACGAACGAGAACATCACGACGAACGAGTGCGAGTACCAGACCTCGGAGTTCTATGGCTCGTCGGTCACCGTCGGACCGTGGGAGGGTGGTTGCGACAGCGTGGTGAAGAGCGAAGCGAACGGGCGGCAGCAGAAGATCGCCGGGCTTGGCGACGAGGCCTTCTTCACCCGCGAGCACCTGATCATCCATCGCGGCGATCGCTGCCTGGGGGTGTCGATCAACGGGCCGATCCCGGACGCCGAGAAGGACGACGGCCTCGCACGCGTGACCGCGCTTGCCCTCACGATCATTCCTGCGATGTGAAGGCACGGACGTGTTTCCGTGTGTTTCCGGGGGTTAAGAAGCGGTAAGGAGGTGAGCAGGGGCATCCAGCCCCGGTACAACTCCGTAGAGCTTTGACCGCGCACGCGCACGCAAGGACGACCTGGACCGCGCGCGCGCTCGCGTTTCTCGGCATCGCGCCCGGCGAGGGACGGTCCGCCGGGTTGATGGCGGCGCACTCGTTCGCGATGGGCTGCGCGACCGTGTTCTTCGAGACCGCGGCGTCGGCCACGTTCCTCGCGCGCTTCTCGGCCGCGTACCTGCCGTGGATCTACGTCGCCGCCGCCGGCGTCAACACGATCACCGGCGCGACCTACGCGCGCGTGCAGCGCCGGATGTCGTTCGCGCGCCTGATGAAGGGCACGCTGTGGTTCCTGCTCGCGATCGTGGTGTGCGTGCGCGTCGGGTTCGCGGCCTCGGACGTCTCGTGGGTGGTGTTCGCCGGGCTGGTCTCGTACCGCGTGATCTCGAGCCTCACCGACCTCGAGTACTGGGCGGTCGCCTCGCGGATCTACGACGTGCGCCAGGCCAAGCGCCTGTTCGGGCTGATCGGGACCGGCGAGGTCATCGCGCGGATCCTCGGCGCGTTCTCGGTGCCGCTGCTCGTCCGGATCGGCGGCGTGTCGAACCTCATGCTCGTCTCGGCCGGCGCGCTCGCGTTGTGCATCGTGCTGCTCGGCGCGGTGCTGCGACCGATCGCCGGCGTCCACGACGCCCCGACGACGTTGCCCACGCGCGCGCAGCCGGCCAGCGAGTCTCGCGCCGGGCTGCGCGACATCGTCGGCAGCCGCTACCTCGCGCTCGTGATCGGCGTCGCGATCGCCGCGACGTTCGGCAAGTACTTCGTCGACTTCGCGTTCCTCGAGCAGATGAGCACGGTGACCAAGGGCGAGGCCCAGCTCGCGACGTTCCTCGGCATCTTCAACGGCCTCGCGCAGACCGTGTCCCTGCTCACGCGCGTGTTCGTGTCGCGCCCGTTCATCCATCGCTTCGGGATCCGGGTCGGCGTCGTCGTCTTGCCGACGATGCACGCGCTCTGCACCGCGGCCACCGTCGTGTGCGGCACGCTCGGCATCGGCGGCAACGCGGTGTTCTGGCTCGTGATCGCGAACCAGGGCATCTACAAGGCATTCAAGCACCCGATCGACAACGCGTCGTTCAAGGTGCTCTATCAGCCGCTCAAGGCGGCGCAGCGGCTCGCGGCGCAGATCGCCGTCGAGGTCATGTTCGCGCCCGTCGTCGTCGGGGTCGCCGGTGGTGTGATGCTCGTGTTCAGCGGCTGGATGACCTACGACCCGGTGCAGTTCTCGATCGTGTTGTTCGTGAACTTCGTCGCGTGGGCGCTGCTCGCGCGCGCCGCCGGCCGCGGCTACGCGAAGAAGCTGGTCGACAACCTGCGCGGGCGGGTCGACGGCAACGTTGCCGTGGCCTTCGACGACGCGACGACGATGGCGGTGCTGCGCTCGCGCCTGAAGAGCACGGTGCCGGCGGAGATCTGCGTCGCGCTCAACCTGCTCGAGAAGGGCGGGGCGCGCGACCTCACCGACACGCTGATCTCTCACGTCGCGCATCCGTCGGCGATCGTGCGGGCCTATGCGCTCGAGCGCCTGGTCGAGCTCCACCCATCCGTGCTGCGCGGGATGCGCGAGCTGCGCGTCAAGATCGCGTCGGATCCGGTGTCATCGGTGCGGCGCGCCGGCGCGATGGCCGTGGCGGCGAGCGGCGGCGCGGACGCGGTCGGCGAACTCGGGCCGTACCTGCGGGATCCCGACATCGCCGTGCGTCGGGCCGCGGTGGCGGCGCTGTTCGACATGCGCGGCGACGACGGCGCGCGGCGCGCGGCGATCGAGACCGTCGAGTTGTACGCCGCGAGCGAGCCCGAGGGTGACCGCGTGCTCGCGGCCCGGCTCGCCGGCGAGCACGCGCTCGCGCCGGTGCTCGCGCGGCTCCTCGACGATCCGAGCATCGTCGTGAGACGGGCCGCCCTGCGCGCGGCGGGCAAGCTGCACGGCACCGAGTTGCTCGACGAGCTGGTCGCGGCGCTCCTCGATCCGCGGCTCGCGCAGGCGGCGGTCCTCGGGCTCGCGGCGCGCGGTGATCCGGCCCTCGAGCTCCTCGCGGCGGGGTTCTCGCGCGCGACCGATCGCCTGGTCATGCGTCGCCTGGTCGACGTGTTCGCGCGGGCCGCGAGCCCGGTCGCGACCGGCGTCTTGCGCGCGCACCTCGCGTTCGCCGACGCCACGGTCCGCGGCTGGATCCTCGCCGCGCTCGACGCCCGCGACTACGTCGCGCGCGACGCCGAGAAGGCTGCGGTCCTCGCGCTCGTGCAGGACGAGGTCCGCGAGGCCACGTGGTCGCTCGGCGCGATCCGCGATCTCGCGGGCACGCCGGAGCTCGCACCGCTCGCTGCCGCGCTCGAGGGCGAGGTCGCGGCTGCGGGGCGCCGCGTGTTCGATCTGCTCGCGTTCGTCAAGGATCGCGTCGCCGTCCAGCGCGTCGCGGTGCACATCGCGCACGGCTCGAAGGACAAGCGGGCGTACGCTCACGAGGTGCTCGATCTCACGCTCGACGCGCGCCTGCGCGAGCTCGTGTCTCCGCTCCTCGACGACGTCCCGAGCGCCGAGCGCCTTCGCCGCCTCGGTGCGCGCTTCCCGCAAGCCACGATGGAGGTCGCGCCTCGCCTGCGCGCGCTCGTCGATCGCAGCCCGCGGTGGCAGGGTGGCTATACGCACGCCCTCGCGATCCGCGCCACCGCAGCACGCGGGATCACCGATGGCCTCGGCGCGTGGCGCGACGCGATCGATCCGCTCGTCCGCCAGACCGTCACGTGGGCGCTCGCACGTCGCGAGCGCGCACCCGGATCCTCCGAAAGGCCCGTCATGCTCCTGATCGAGAAGGTCATCATGTTGAAGACCGTGCCGATGTTCGCGCTGACCTCGGAGGAGCTGCTCGCCGAGATCGCGGCGCTCCTCGAGGAGGTCGAGTACCGCGCCGGCGAGGTCGTGTTCGCCAAGGGCGAGGTCGGCGAGAGCATGTACATCATCGTCAGCGGGCGCGTGCGCGTGTTCGACGGCGAGGCCGAGCTCAGCATCCTCGGCGACAAGGAGATCTTCGGCGAGCTCGCGCTGCTCGATCCGCAACCGCGCACGGCCGCGGTCGAGGCCCTCGACGACGCGCGCCTGTTCCGGCTCGACGGCGAGACCTTCGCGCAGCTGATGACCGGCAACCCCGAGATCGTGCGCGGCGTCCTCCACGTCCTGTGCGAGCGCCTGCGCCGGACTCCGGCAACCGCGGGCATTGTCTAGCCGCACGAGACGCGACACCGATGTCGCGAATGGCGCGATGACCGCGAGGGGCGATCGCTAACTTCGCGAGATCGCACGCGGCATCTGGGCACTCGGATTGCCTCCGACCCAGGGATGCGCAAACGCACGAGGTTCGCAACGGCAGTCGTCGTCACGGTCGCGAGCGCCGGATGTTCGATCACGGCGTCCAACCCGCCGGCGCCACCGGACACCGGGTTCCCGATCACCGAAAATCCGCCACCTCCGAGGGTGCGGGTCGATTCGTACGACGTCCTCGTCGGTTCGCAGTCGATCCGCATGATCCCGCACTTCACCGCGGAGCTGGAGTACTGCCAGCCGACCGGCCTCGACGTGTTCCCGACGGTCGGAGCCTGCCTCGATCAGCCCGACCAGATCACCACTCCGTGCGGCATCAGCTCGGACGTCACGAACCTCCAGGTCGACGGCGTCATGGCGACGCCCGATCAAGACACCAAAGAGATCATGATCGTCGCGAACGCGAGTGCGAGCTCGGTGCTCGAGATCCGCGGTGACCTGGGCACGTCGAGCATCCCACTCCACGCGAGCGGCCTCCCGACGCCGACGACGACGACGACCCCGACGTCGACCGGTGTCGACCTCGCGTGGACGACCGACGTCGCGGCGGCGAGCACGCTCGTCGAGGTGACGGCCGGGCTCGTCGTCCGGCACTGTCACGTCGCGCAGCAGACCTACACGTTCGAGGGGCAACCGCCGACCACGATCCGGGTCCAGCCATTCCTGCCACCAGAGGTTGTCCTGACGCCGTATGGGGAGATCCGCGTCTGGCGAGGCAACGGCAAGGCGGCGCCGTAGCACCGCAGCGCGCGGTGTGACGCGCGTGCACAGCCGAAGCAGCCCGTCTCGGTCTGATTTCAGGTGGTTGCGGAGGGCATGGGGGTTGCTCATGTACCGATCAGCCACCATGCGAACGATCGCCATTCCACCCAGAACTCGACACGCAGAAGGTAGTGGCTCGTTCCGGTGCCCGCCGGTCCAGCCGGTCGCCACGGTTTCGCAGCCACTCCCGGTGATCTGGATCCCGCCGGTCGAGCCGTTCAATCCACTCGAGGGCGCCACCGATGACCTGATCGACGGACTCGTCGATCACATCGAAGCCGAGCCCTCGCTGCGCCCCTGACCGGCGCGCGGTGCGGCTGACGCGGCGGAACTCTGCGATAATGCCGGCGTGAGTCAGCCGGTTCGCTCTCAGGGCGACATCATCGTAGTCGATGACGACGTCGACACCGCCAACCTCCTTCGCGATGCGCTCGTCGTCCGTGGCTTCAATGCACACGCGCTGACGACCGCCGAGGAGTGCCTGGGTCTCCTCGCCGAGTCGCCGGCCGAGATCGTGATCACCGACGTCAACATGCCGGGCCTGTCCGGCATCGAGCTGTGCCAGCGGATGCGCCGAGACTATCCGGCGACGCTGATGATCGTCATCACCGGCGCGACCGGGCTCGACACCGCGATCGAGGCGATCCGGGCGGGCGCGTACGACTACCTGACCAAGCCGGTGAAGACCGACGCGCTCGCGATCGCGGTGACCCGAGCCCTGCAGCACGCCGCGCTCAAGCGCGAGTTGCTTCGGCTGCGTGCCGTCGCCGACCGAGAATTGCCCGAGCACCAGATCGTCGGGAGCAGTCCGGCGATCGCGCGGACGATCGAGATGGTCGAACGGATCGCGGCGAGCGATGCCTCGGTGCTCGTCACCGGCGAATCCGGGACGGGCAAGGAGCTCGTCGCACGCGCCCTTCATCGGCTATCGAATCGGCGCGACCGACCGTTCGTCGCGATCAACTGCGGCGCGATGCCGGCCCCGCTCCTCGAGAGCGAGCTGTTCGGCCACGTGCGCGGCGCGTTCACCGATGCCAAGCAGTCGCGCCCGGGCCTGTTCGTCCAGGCCGAGGCCGGGACGATCTTTCTCGACGAGATCGGCGAGATGCCGCTGGAGATGCAGGCCAAGTTGCTCCGGGTGCTCCAGGAGCGCCGGGTCCGGCCAGTCGGCTCCGACACCGACTTCCCGATCAACGCGCGCGTCGTGACCGCGACCAACCGCAACCTCGAGCGCGAGATCGAGGAGAAGCGGTTTCGCGAAGACCTCTACTACCGGGTCAACGTCGTCTCGATCGCCGTGCCGTCGCTGCGCGAACGCAGCAGCGACATCCTGCTCCTCGCCCAGCGGTTCCTGCTCCAGCAAGCCCGGGCGTCCCGCAAGGCCGTGGTCGGGCTCTCGCGCGGTGTGGCCGAGAAGCTGCTCGCCTACGACTGGCCCGGCAACGTGCGCGAGCTCGAGAACTGCATGGCTCGCGCGGTCGCGTTGTGCCAGCACACCGAGATCACGATCGACGACCTACCAGCGTCGATCGTCGAGCACGGTGACGCGAAGATGGTGTTCGCGACCAGCTCGCCCGTCGAGCTCGGCACGATCGACGAGCTGGCTCGCCGCTATGTCGGGCAGGTGCTCGCCGCGACCGGCGGCAACAAGTCGCGCGCGGCCAAGATCCTCGGGATCGATCGCCGGTCGCTCTACCGCCGGTTGGCGCCGACCGCCACCGCGAGCGAGCTCGAGATCGCGGACACGCAGCCCGAACCGCAAGAGTGACTAGGCCGCGAGTGCCGACGCGCCGCGGCCCCACTCGCGGAGCTCGGTGCCGAGCCCGACGAGCATCGGCGGCGGCAGGAGCTCCGATACGGCGACGAACAGCTCGTCTTCTTGCCACTGGGTGTGGCCGAGGATGAGCTCGCCGAGGTCGGCCAGACCCGCGCGGTACGCATCGGTGTCGAACCGGGTCAACATCAGGACCGCGAGCGCGGCCCGGATCGCCTCGTGCTCCGCGGTCACCTCGGCCATCGTGCCGGGCGAGGTCGCCGGCGTGTCGATGCAGAGCACCGACGGGTAGAACAGCTCCTGCTCGGCGTCGAGATGGGTCGTGATCGTGTCGGCCAAGGCGCCGAGGGCGTGCGCCCGGTCCTCGAGCTTGGCGGTGACGAGCCTGCGGTACAGCTCTTCGATCGCTTCGTGCTGGTTGGTGAGGAGCTCGAGGGCATCGGAGATCGTCGGCATGTGATCAGCTGCTGCAGCCGACGTGCCGGGCTCGCGGCCGATGCGCGCTACAGATATCGCGCACCACCGTGCACTGGCGTCCCACCGAGCGGCGTTGCCCGTCGAAGTTCTCGCACTCCGTATCACGCTCGTCTCACGGGCCGACGCACACCGCGCCGCGTATCCTGGAACGATGAGATGGCTCGCCCTTGTCCTGATCACCGCGTGTTCGTCATCACCGTCGAGCACGGGCAGCGATGCCTCGGCGCACGACGGGCCGGGTCCCGTGAAGGGCAGCGTGTTCGACCCGGCGTTCACGAGCGTGACGGTCGAGATCGACTACGAGACCGGTCAGGAGCCGTACACCGGGCCGATCCTCGGCTTCGGCGACACGTTCGACACGGTCACCACCAACATCGACCGGCTGCTCGCGAGCAAGAAGACGCTGACGATCCCGCGGACCACCGCGGACATGCAGGACATCGGCAGCGTCCCCGACGAGTCGCTGACGACGACCGACATCCTGGCGATCGCGAACGCGCACCGCGACCTCCACGACACGGCGACCACGAAGACCTACTACGTCGTGTTCGTGAGCGGTCACTTTGCCGACGCGAATGGTCCACAGCCCGGCGTGATCGGGGTGTCGATCGGCAACACCGGGATCCTCGCGATGTTCAAGGACGTGATCCGCTCGACCGAGGTCCTCGGCACCATGAACGTCGAGCGCTACGTCGAGCAGTCGACGCTCGTCCACGAGCTCGGCCACCAGTTCGGGCTCGTCAACAACGGGCTCGCGATGACCGCGGCGCACGAGGACACCGGTCACCCGGCGCACTGCTCCAACACGCAGTGCGCGATGTACTGGGAGAACGAGGGCACGTCGAACGCCGCGCGGTTCGCGCAGGAGCACGTGCTCACCGGGAGCTCGATCCTGTACGGCCCCGAGTGTCTGGACGATGCCGACGCGGTCAACGGCAAGTAGCGCGATCGTCGGCGAAATCGGTTCGTGAGTCTGCGAGACTATCGTGCACCGATGCGCCTCGTGTTCGCGATCCAGCACCACGTGAGCTGTCGACGTTGCCACTCCGAGGTGCCGGTGAACGGCGTCGTCGAACGCGTCGTCTGCCCGAACTGCCGCAAGCAGACCGAGCTCGATGCGAAGTACTGGACGGTGCGCTTCGACGACACGAGCGACTTCCGGCCGTGGTCGCCGCGTGCGGGCGAGACCGAGGCGAGCGCGCTGCGCGAGGTTCACGGGCTGGGCTCCTACGTCCGCTACGGCGTCGAAGATCCCGTGTGCGGACACGGCGCATGTCGTGCGGCGATCGCGGTGCCCGAGCGGGAACCGTTCGCGCCGGTGACGTGTACTTCGTGTGGCGCGACGGTCGCGATGCGCGCGCCGACGGAGCTGGCACGCGCGATCGATCCGCACGTCGTCGCGCTCGTCGGCGAGCGAGCCAGCGACGGTGATGCCGACGTGCACGTCATGTACGTCGTGTGCGACTACGATGACGACGCCTATCGAACGTATCGCTGGCACGTCGACCGCGAGCGCCTCGCCGATGCCGCGTTGGCGCTTCCACCCGCGCTGCACGCGATCCTCGCGCGCGACACGCGCTCCGACGTCCGCGCCGTGGTCGCCGCGAACCAGGCCGCCGCACCCGCCGTCCTGGCGACGTGTGCGGCTGACTCGAACACCACCGTGCGCGCCGCGGCCGCGGGCAATCCGCATACCCCGGTCGACGCCCTCGTCGAGCTCGCGCGCGGCGAGTCGACCGACACCGTCCTCGCCGCGCTCGTCAGCCACCACGTGCTCTCTCCGCTCGTCGTCGATGCGCTGGTGAGGTCCTCCCACTCGAACGCGCGCAGGCTCGCGCTGCGCCGCCCCGAGTTGACCAAGGCTGCGCTCGACCTGCTCGCCGCCGATGGCGACGACGAGATCAAGCGCGCGGCCCGCGCGAGGGGTGGCGGTGGTGGCTGGTTCAAGCGCCTGTTCTCGTGAAGAAGTCGTTAGACTGAAGACATGCCCTGCCGCGGGACGCTGATCGCCTCGTGCGTGCTCCTCGGTGGGTGCGCGCGTGTGTTCGGGCTATCGAGCGTTGCCGACGATGGCAGCGGCGCGATCGACGCTGGCTCCGACGCACGGACCTCGCCGTGCTGGGCGTTCGATCCGGCGAACTACGCTCCGTGCGACGCCGACTTCCCGGTGGCGCTCGCCGCGCTCGATCTGTCACAGGATGGCGCCATGTCGACGGCCGCGGTCGAGCTGTACCGCGACACCGGCATGGTGCTGCTTCGCTTCCCGAGCATCCACATCGCGGCCGGCGCGACGTTCACGATCTTCGACGATCGCCCGGTCATCGTCGCGACCGACGGCGATATCCAGATCGACGGCACCTTCGTGATCGCGCCGACCACCACGACCAACGGCGAGTGCAGCGCGAACAGCGTGATGGGTGTCAGCGGGACGAACACGTCGCCCGGCGGCGGTGGTGGAAGCTATGGCGCGCTCGGTGGGCTCGGCGGCACGAGCAGCGGCGGCGGCCCGCAGGTCGCGGGTTCGGTCAACGGCAAGAGGTCGCTGGTCCCGTTGCGCGTCGGCTGTCCGGGTGGACGAAGCGGCGACGCCAAGGCCAGCAACGCGGTGATCGTGATCAATGGCTCCAATGGCGGCCGTGCCGGCGGCGCGCTCGAGCTCAGCGCCCAGGGCACGCTCACCGTCGGTGGACTCGGTGCGGTGCTCGCGAACGGCGGGGGCGGTGCCGGCGGCAAGACGCGGATCGCGAGCAACTGCGGTCCGAACGCGCACAACTGCACGTCGGGTGGCGGTGGCGGCGGCAGCGGCGGCGCACTCCTCGTCGAAGCCACCCACGTCCTGCTCGCCGGATCCGTCTGCGCCGTCGGTGGTGGCGGCGGCAGCGGCGGCCTCGGCGGTCAGGGCGGCAACGGCACGCCGACCGACGGCTCTCCCGGCGCGCTCTCGCTGTCATGCGCGGGCGGCAGTGGCGGTGGCGCGACGGTGGCGGGAGGTAACGGCGGCGACACCGGGGCGGCTCGCTCCGGCGGCGACGCGGGCGGCGGCGGCTTCGATTCCGGCGGTGGCGGCGGTGGTGGCATCGGTCGCATCCGCGTCATCGGCCACCCCGACCTCGTGTCCAGCGGCACCGTCACGCCAATACCGATGAACTGACGAGCCACGGATCGCAGGGCGCTATCCGGCGAGCAGCGCATCCAGCTGGCTGAACGACTCGGGCATGCCGTCGTAAGAGCCCTTCGCCGCTTCGAACGCTTCGGCCGACGGATACACCTCCTGCAAGACGATCTGCGTCGTGTCGCCGTGATCCTCGAGTGTCAGCGTGCTGAGTTGACCCGCGTCGCCGCTCTCGTCGTTTGTCCACACCAGGCGCGAGTGCGGCGAGACCTCGACATAGCGGCCGAAGAACGCCATCGGCTCGGGCGAGGCCGCGAACACGAAGCGATAGCTACCGCCGGTACGCACGTCCATCTCGCATGACAGCAGCGTGAGCCCGCTCGACTTCGGCACCGGCGATGTCCCGTCGACTGTTGAATCTCGGTGGCGGTCGGGGTTGTGATCACTACGCGGCCTTCGCTCGCGGTGCAACAGCGGTTGTCGAGTTCTCGTGACGGGCGAGTGCACTCATCAGCTGAGTCATGCCCTCGCGCG
>JBBQEX010000059.1:0-51901 GCA_038321315.1 Haliangiales bacterium
GCTGCGGCGCCCGCCGCACGGGCAGCGGAGGACGTCGTCGGCGAACACGCGGCGTAACAGGTCGGCCCACGGCAACCGGCGCGCACGGGGCGGACAAGCCTGTGTGGAATGGGTGCAGCTCGGGTCGGCCGCGTGATCGGGATCGGCACAGTCTCTCGAGCGCGTCGCGATCGTGGTCAGCGATCACGACGGCAGCGTGGAGGGAGAAGCCGTCGCACCATGCACGCAGGCGCTCGCTACCGCGAATGGACGTGGTGGCGAGCGCCGGTGATCTCCACGTCGTCGCGGCCTCGGGCTGGACCTGCGCGAACACGTCGGGCACTGCATCCTCGTCGAGGTCGTTGTCCGCCTCGTTCGCGAGTCGGCGTGCGATCCGACGCATGATCCGATCGAGGATCGCGAGCACGTCGGCGTTACTCGGCACGGGGAGCATCACGAACGTCAGGCTGTCGCCATCCTCCACGAACACGCCGTCGGGCACGACGAGGTGGAAGTGGACGTTCAAGTTGACCAGGCCACCGAACCGCTGCACGAACGTGATCGCGCCGGTCGATGTGCGGATGCCGCGGGCGCGCGCGACGCGGCGCTGCCATGCGGCGATCGCGCGCACGACGAGACCGCCCACCCAACTCGTCCACGCCGGGTCGCGCGCGAGTCGCAAGCGCAGCGGCTTGGGTAGGGACAGCACCCGTTGCCGATCCGGCGCCTGCGGCAAGACGCGATCGACGAGGTGCGCCGCGCCATGTTGTGCGCCGTGCACGACGGGCAGATGCCGCGCCGATTCATGTACCTATCGGCGGTCGACGACATGCTCAAGCAACCCGACGATCAGCCAACGATCGACGCTACCGCTACCTCGGCAACGAACGCGACGAGGAGACCGGCCTCTATGCGCTCGGCGAGCGCTACTATGCGGCGTGGCTCGGGCGCTGGACGAGCCCCGATCCCGCCGGCTACGTCGACGGGCTGAACCTCTACGCATACGCCCGGAACAATCCGATCGTGCGCAGCGATCCGTCGGGCACGGATTCGACCCCAGGCGACTGGGTACGGGAGGTCGCAGACATCTTCAAGAAGGACGCGACGAAAGTCGCAGATGCAGTAACCGAGGCCGAGGTCGAAACGGCGGTCGTCGATACCGCACCGGCGCTCGAGGCCGCGCCGGTTGCCGCGGGCGCCCCCGAGGCCGCAGGGCTTGGCGGCGGGCTTGGCATGGTCGGCGCTCTCGCGACCGGAGCCGCGATCCTCGGCACCGGCTATGTGACGTTCTCTCGGTCCAACAACATCGCGCAGTTTGGAAATCCGTGGGGCGTGCCGCACCCGGGACTCAACTACCCGACGATGAGGGCGGCGCCGCGCGTCCCGGTCGCGCCGCCCGACTACGGAAAAGCGCCGGACCAGGAAGCGAAGCCCGATCCGAAGCCGAAGGAGAGGACCAGGGACAAGCAGAAGGATGACGAGGACAAGAAGAGGAAGCCGAAACTCGGCCGGATCTACGTGACATACACGCGCTACAACTCCATCACGCATCTGTACTACGGGGGTCGTACGAGCATGGTCGCCGACCTCAACAAGCCGCTGCAGCCGCAGGCCGAGTTGGCGATGAACCTGCGCTTCAAGAACCATCACATCGATGAGCGTGACGAACCATCGGCGAAAGGCTTCGAGAAGCCGAAGCTCGACAAGTTCGACATCGGGAACGCGGTCAACTACGACAACCGCTACAAGGACCTCGGCTACCAGGCGATCCGCGGCCGGGAGCAGCAGATCATCGACATGCGCGGTGGCGCGTGGTCGGATACCAATCCGAACCCGCACGAGACCGAGAACCCGATCCGGGCGATCGCGAAGGATCACATCTGGGCGCAGCGATTCTGGGAGGTCGCGAACGCGCGCTTCGGCTGGGGCGGGCGGTATACCGGGAACTGAGCCATGGCAGCCGCGAACATCGTCGACGAGTTTCTGCGTAACAACCCGCTGCTCCAGCGCGATGTCGTGGCGCACGGACGCACCTGGCTCGTGCTGGGCAACGGCGTCGTGAACATCTACGGACCGCTCGCGGCGACCGACGCGCAGCAGATCGGCGCGGTCGAGCGCGTATCGCAGATCCAGTTCGCGATGCCGTTCGATGTTCCGGTCGCCACGCTCAAGCGCCTCGACCGCCACGTGATCGCGAAGCATCCGGAGACCAGCCTCCGCGAGACGCTCAACGGCGCGGGCGCGTTCGAGGACCTCGACTTCCTGAAACACCTTCCGAAGCTACGGGCGCTAGTTGTCGACGGCAACCATGGTCTCGATCTGGCGCCGATCGCCGCGTACGTCTCGCTCGTCTCGCTCGGCGTCGGCGGCCTCGGTACGTCGCTGCGGCCGCTCGATGGCTACCGATCTCTTGTAAGGCTCGCGGTCCGCGACCGCGTGACCGACTTCGAGACGATCGGTACGTTCGCGAATCTTGAGCGCCTGATGATCGACGACCGCTGCCCGCCGCGCCTTCCGTTCCTGGCCCAGCTGCCGCGCCTGCGGGATCTCGCGCTCGATCGGGCCGCACCCAAGCATCTGGATGACCTCGTCGCCGCGCCCGCGCTCGAGGACGTTTCGATCTCGCAGGTCAAGCTCGACGCCGCCGCGCTAGCGCCGATCGCGCGGATCGCAGGACTGCGGCGGCTCGCGTTGCGCGCGCTGCCGCAAGTGACGTCGCTCGCCTGGCTCGCGAGCCCGAGCCTCGAGGAGCTCGTGCTCGCCGGAATGACCGGCGTCCGTTCGCTTGCATCGCTCGCGTCGCTTCCCCACCTGACGACGCTGACCCTCGATCAGCCCGTCACGGCTGCGCAGCTTGCACAGCTCGCAGCGGCACCCGCGCTCACACTCGTGCGAGTTCGCGAGAACGACGTCGCGAAACTAGGGTCGACGCAGTTCCGGATCGACGCGATCTGAGGCGTGATCGTTCATTCCGGCGGGCATCCGAGCTCCACGGCGACCCGTTCACCTGCGTGAACTCGCCGAGCGTGCACTAACCTCGTAGTTGCACGACTTCGCCAATTTTCTTCGGCATCGCGAAGGAGACGCGGCTGTAGTCCTCGGCGAATGCGTCGGGGTGAAGGTGTGCGTAGACCTGCTGGGTAATGGCGACGCTCGAGTGGCCGAGGATCTTGGAGAGCTTGAAGATGTCGCCGCCGGATGCGAGGAAGAGACCGGCGAAGGTGTGGCGGAGGTCGTGGAGGCGGAACTTCTTCGAGAGGCCGGCGCGTTCGACCGCGGCCTTGAACGGGTAGAAGACGCTCGTCTTGTTGCGGGGAAGCTGGTCGCCGAGCTTGTCGCGACGAGCGCCGGGCCAGAGCAGCGTGTTCGTGCCCTTCGCGAGCTTCATCTCGCGGAGCACGGTGAGCACGGAGTCGAAGATCGGGACGTGCCGAAGGCGGCCGGACTTGGGAGCGCCACGGCGGCCGCGGTGGACGTGGATCACGCGGTGCTGCAGATCGATGTCGGTCCACATCAAGTGCAGCGCTTCGTCCAGGCGCAGACCGGTGCCGACCAGTACGGCCACGAGGTTGCGGATGTTGTCGTTGCACTCGCTGAGGAGCTTCTGCACCTCGCCGCCGGACTGGAGCCAGAGGAACGGATGCTGGGTGACGGGGAGCTGCTTGATGAACTTGGTCGGGTTGTCGCTGCACCAGCCTTGCTCGATGAAGTAGTTGAACGCCGCGGAGAGCGTTGCGAACACGCCGTTGACGGTCTTCGGGGCGAGCGGCACTTCACGCTCGCGGAGGTCGCTGCGGAGCTCGAGCAGCTTCACCTTGGTGATCTTCACGACCGGCGTGCTGTCGAACACCGGGCGCACGTAGAGCCGCATGCGATCGGAGTATTCGTCATGCGACCGCTGATCCTTGATCGCGCGCAGCCAGGCATCCAGCGCATCGCCCAGCGTGCGCGTGTGGTCCAGCGCAGGCGGTAGATCGCCGGCCCGGATCCCGCGCTGCGTGACCCGATGCTGCTGGTCCGCGAACTCGGCGTCGCGCTTCGAAGGGAACGAGCCGACGTAGACCCGGACGCTCTTATCGCGCACCCGCGAGCGGCCGTAGACCTGGAAGGATCTCGTTCCGTCCGTGCCAACGTGCACCTTGATCATGGCACCGGAGCGTACGACAGGGGTGCGACATAGCGGTGTAGAACGGGTGTAGAACGTAAAATTTGTCCGAAAATCGGACGTCGGTCACGAGCGCTTCGGCGGCCACGGAATGAACTTGCTCACGCGCGCTTGGTACGCGCGGTACGCATCGCCGCGCGACGCGAGCGACTGTTTCTCCGTCGGTGGAATGCCCGTGACGAACAAGATCGAGCACAGCAACAACGCTTGCGGGAACAGCGCGATCAAGCCACACGAACCAAAAGCCAGACCGTGTATTGCGTAACCTAACCACACGCACCACTCGAAGAAGTAGTTAGGATGACGCGACCACGACCACAGGCCGACGTCGCACACGCCGCCGCGGTTGGCAGGGTCGCGCTTCCAGCGCGCGAGCTGCGCGTCGGCGAGGGTCTCGCCGGCGATGCCGAGCACGCTGATCGCGAGACCGAGCCAGCACGGCCACGCGACGCGCGGTGAGGCGCCGAACGGCACGACGAACGCGAGGGACAGGAGGCCGACGAGCGCGGCCTGCGCCTGGAAGAACACGAAGAACCGGCGACCGGGATGCGGCTGCCACTTCGCGCGGAGCGTGACGTAGCGACCTTCCTCGGGGCCGGTCGCGGCGCCACGCGAGATCAGATAGCCGGCGAGCCGCACGCTCCACAGCGCCACGACGATCGCGATCGGGGCCCACGCGGTGGCCGGCGAGGTCGCACCGAGCGCGAGCATGCCGACGACGAGCGCGAACGCGGCGGCCCAGCCGACGTCGACGATCGCGGCGTTCTTCGTGCGCTGCGCGATCGCCCAGAGGCCGAGCTGAAGGCCGGCCGCGAGCGCCCAGGCCTCGCCGATCCGGACGATCACGTCGGCTTCACGCCGCGCGGCAACACGACGACGAACGAGCGCTCGCCGCGCTGCCACACGGTCACGCTCGTGGCCGCCGCACCGACGAGCGGGAACCACGGCTGCTTCTGCGACGCCGGATCGAGCTCCGCGAGCTCCGGCACGATGAGGTCGACCTCGACGAAGTGGCCATTGGCCGCGGCATCGGCTTTCGCGGCGTAGCTCCAGTCCTCGACGCCGGGACCGGGAAACCGATCGTTGTGCAGCGCGCCGCCGTACACGGCGATCCACGGGCGGTGCTTGGGCTCGGCATCGCGCTTCTTGATCGATTCGCCGATCTGGCGCGCGAGCTCCCGGGTGGTCAGCGTCAGCATCGCCTCGATGTCGACCTCGGCACCGGCGGGCGCGACCTTCTTGTAGTCGTCGCAGGTGATCGTCATCGCGAGTGGCTGGACCTTCGCGGCGCGTGCCTTGGCCGCGAGATCCGCGATCTCGTTGCGCGTCGCCGGTGGACGCCGCATCGAGATCTCGACCTTCGCGGTCGCCTCGGTCGCCTGCTTGCCGCACGCCTGATCGACGACCCAGGTCTCGATGACGAGATCCGACAGCCGGTCGGCGAGGCCGGGCAGGGCATCGGTGGTGAACCGCGCGAGCGACGAGCGCACGTCGGCGCGATCGGTCCTGCTGTGCAGCTCGCCGAACCCGATCACGCGGGCATCGGCGGGGATCGTGGCGGCGAGCGCGGTCGCGAGATCCGGAAAACGCTTCGAGACGATCGGCGCCGCGACCGGGGCAGCGTCGATGGCGACCGTCGTCGGCGGCGGCGGTGGTGGTGGCGGCTTCTTATCGGCTTCGGTCGCGGCCTTGTTGCCACACGCCAGAAGGCTCACCGCGAACACGAGACCCGGGCTGCGCACCTGCCGACGATACTGCGTTATGGTCCGCGGCATGGGGCCGAGCGCGAGCGACCTGCGGATCATCTCGTTGTTTCACGGCTTTACCGACGACGAGCTCGGCAAGCTTGCCGCGTTGTTCGAGAAGGTCGAGATCGACCCGGCGATCGCGCTGTTCGAGGTCGGCCAGTCGGCGACCGACCTGTATCTGCTCACCGCGGGCGAGGTCACGCTCGATCGTCCCGAGGACGATCTGTTCCGGCTGTATCCACCGGCGCTGATCGGCGAGCTCGGTGCGCTGACCGGCCTGCCGCGCTCGACGCGCGCGACCGTCGCGGCCGGCTCGACGCTGTGGTCGCTGCCCGCGCGCCGGATCCAGGCGTTCTTCGCCGATCAGCAGGAGATGGGCGTCCGGTTCCTCATCAACCTGCTGTCGGTCGTCGCCGACAAGGTGCATCGCGATCAGGGCCGCATGGCCGACATGCGGCGCAACCTGATGCGGACGCAGAAGGAGCTCAAGCGCGTCCGCGACGTGATCCTCGAGGAGCCCGAGACCGCGATCTCGGTGCCGGTGCACGACGCGCTCGACAAGCTGATCACGAAGAACCGCCGGGTGAACTACCGGGTGCAGCCGCCGGCCGCGCTCGCGATCACGGTGCGGCTCGACGAGGGCGTCGCGCCGGTCGCCGACATCTCGCGCACGCACGTGACGCTCCACGCGCCGATGACGCCACCCGCGCAGGGCACGTGGCTGTCGGGCGTGATGTCGCTCGCGGGCTCCGAGATCCCGATCTCGGGGCGCGTGATGCGCGTCGACGCCAACCGCATCACGCTCGAGCTCGATCTGCTGATCGACGAGTACGCCGCGGTGCTCGAGGGCTACCTCACGCGCGCGCAGCTACTCGATATTCTCTGCTAGGACCGGATCGACGTCGCGGTCGACGTCGGGGCACCCGTCGTTGTCCTCGAAGCCATCGATGTCCTCCGGCTGGTCGGGGCAGCGGTCCACGACGTCGGGGATGTCGTCGGAGTCGCGATCGTCCTCGACTTCGACCGCCGCCGGCGCGAGCACCGGCACGGGCCGCGCGATCGTCGTCATCGCCACGTTCGGGGGCGGCGGTGGTGCGGGCGCGACGTCCTCAGCGGAGTCGCACGCGGCGCACATCAGGACGATCACGCAGAGGGCTCGCATGCCGGGACAGTGCCGGCCGCGCGCGCCCGGGTTACATCAGCGGCTGGAGACCTTGTCGGCCTTCTTCTCGGCCGGCTTCTCGGGCTTGGCTTCCGCCTTCTTCGTCGGCGCGGTCGCCTTGGGCGCGTCGGTCTTGGTGGCCGGCGCCTTCTCGGCGGTCTTGTCGGCCGGCTTGGGCGCCTCGGCCTTGGTCTTCTCGGCGGTCTTCGGAGCGGTCTCCTCGTGGTGACCCTCCATGCCTGGACAGGCGGCGGCGGGGACGGCGAGGGCCAGGACGAACGCGCAGGCGAGGCCGAGCTGCTTCATGGGCGCAGTCTACACGCTCCTAGCGACGCTGCTTGAGGAATTCGCGGATCGCCTTGCGGTACGCCGGCAGCTCGCCGCGCAGGTCGAGTCCGGCGATCAGCTCGGGGTGCTCGTCGGCGGTGACCTCGATCGGGTGCGGCGGGATCGCGGTCTTGGCGGTCGACGGATCGCACACCGCGTTCATCGGCCACGCCGTGATGTCGATGTCGGGGATCGCGATCGGCTTGTGCCACTGGCCCTTGGCGAGCCGGTCCTGGTCGATGAAGTCCGACAGATCGTTCGCGGCCGTGGTGCGGCGCGACAGCGCGGGGAGCCCGAACACGTTCTGCAGGTGCTTGAGCGGCGACGTGTGGTCGTACACGACGTTCGAGACGTAGCCCTGCTTGATGTACGGGCCCATCACGATCGTCGGGACGCGGAAGCCCATCTGATCGAACCCGTCGGCGATGTTGTCGTCGTCGGTCTGCGGCGGCGACACGTGATCGAAGAACCCGCCGTTCTCGTCGTAGGTGAGGACGAACATGACGTTCTTCCACTGCGGCGACTCGGCGAGCGCCTTGTAGACCGCCGAGATCAGCTCCTGGCCGTGGATCGGATGGATCGGTGGGTGATCGTCGTTCTCGCTGAACGCCGGGTCGATGTAGACGACCGGCGGCAGCTTGCCCGCCTTGGCGTCGGCGAAGAACTCGGTCATGCGCCGGACCTTGCCGGTGATGTCGAGATCCGCGACCAGCGCGACGACCGGGATCGAGCCGTAGTAGTAAGCCCAGTCGACGCCCGCGTCGTTGAGGTGGTGATAGATCGACGGGCCCGCGATGCCGCCACCTGTGGTCGGTAGCTGGTTCGACTTGATGCCGCGCGACGAGCCGACGTGCCAGTAGAACCGGTTCGGCCAGGTCGGGCCCATCACCGAGCAGAACCAGCGATCGGCGGTCGCGTACTCGTCGGCGAGCGCGTAGCTCACCGGGATGTGTTCGCGCGTGTGGTACTGCATCGGCTCGACGTTGGTCGTGCTGTGGTGATCGGTCTGGTGGGACTTCACGAAGCCGTCGCACGGGCCGGTCTTGCCGTCGGGGCTGTTCCACGAGCTGTGCTGCGCGTCCCAGTCGTGCGGTGGATCGATCACGCACTCGTGATCCTGGTCGGGCAGGTAGATCGGGATCTGGACGTTCGCGACATCGGGGTTCTGCATCCCGGCCACGAGGCCGTCGCCGGGCAATCCTTCGAGGAGCTTGCGCGATCCGAAGTAGTGATCGTAGCTCCGGTTCTCCATCATCATGTAGACGTACGTCGTGATGCCGACCGGCCCGCTGTCGTCGCTGCCGCAGCCGGGCAGGAACTTCGCGAGCCCCGCCGCGCTCGCCAGCCCGCCGATCGTCTTGAGTGCATCGCGTCGTTTCATGCGGCGATGATACCCAGCCCACGCGGCAGAAGTATGACGACTTCGTGACGGTCTCAGCAGACGACGATGGCGATCCAGCAAACGCCGATCCAGTGACCGATCGACGTGCCGAGGCTTGCCAGCCCCGAGACCAGCAGCGGCCGCGTGAACCGGTTCGAGCGAAAGCCCCGCTTGGTCTGGATGTCGTCGAGCAGCCGGACGCGCTCGTCGTCGCGTGGCGGCCGCATGCGGAGCTCGACGAGCCCGCCGATCATGCCGCTGCGGAGGCCACTCGGGGCGGCCGCCGCCGCGAACGGTGACGCGGCTGCGGCGGCGAGGATGCTGGCCAGCGAGCCGCGGGCGATCAGCGCGCCGACCACGGTCGCGCCGGCGGTGACCGCGGCCCAGCGCCCGAGCGCGGCGAACCACGTCGCGGTGGTCGCGTGGCGGCCGAGCACGACCAGCGCGCACACCGCGGCGAGCGGCACGACCCAGCGCAGCGCGCGACGGATCGTTGAGGGTGGCGGGATGATCTCGAGCGCGGCGCGATCGATCGGCGTGCCGAAGCCCGCGGTCATCCCGGGGACGTGGGCGGCGCCGACCACCGCGACGACGCGCTTCTTGCCGGCGCCGGCCTCGAGCAACTTGTCGGCGAGGTAGGCGTCGCGCTCGTCGATCAGCGGCGTCTTGACCTCGGGCATCGCCTTCGACAGCTCGGCGAGCATGTCGTCGAGTGCCTTCTTCTCCTTGAGCTGCTCGATCTCGGCCTGCGACGCCGGCTCCGCACCGCGCAGCCCGACGACGAGCGCGCCGACCATCATGCCGCGCTGGAGCGGGCCGAGGTTCGCCCAGGTCCGCTTGAGCGTGATGCCGATGTCGCGATCGATCAGCGCGACCGGGATGCCGCGCGCCTCGGCGGCGGTCAGCGCGGCGCGCAGCTCGGCGCCGGGCTTGGTGCCCATCTTGGTCCCGATCCGACGCTGGTACGCCGACAACGCGAGGTGCGCGAGCACGTACCAGGTGCGGCCCTCGGCGATCGACTTGCCGACGTCGAGCTTGGCGAACGGGTTCTCGCCCATCAGCGCGTCGCGCCTCGCCGGATCGAGCTCGACCGCGACGACGTCGGGCCGGACGTCCTCGATCGTCGCTTCCACTTCGTCGATCGAGGCCTGCGAGATGTGCGCGGTACCGACGAGGTGGAACGTCGTGTCCCCGACCGTCAGCTGCGTGACGCTCACGGGCACGACATACCACGCGACCTGCGCTACACCCACGCGATGTCGACCCAGATTCCCGACGCCACGCGCACCGAGATCGAAGCCGCTGCGTTCCGCCGTCTCGTTGCGCACTTCCGGGCGCGCACCGACGTCCAGAACCTCGATGTCATGAACCTCGCGGGGTTCTGTCGCAACTGTCTCTCGAAGTGGTACCGCGCCGAGGCGGTCGAGCGCGGCGTCGAGCTCACCGACCCCGAGGCGCGCGAGATCATCTACGGCGAGCCGTACGACGCCTGGAAAGCCAAGCACCAGAAGTAAGCTCGCGACACCTCGAACCTGGTTCGAGGCGTCAGTACACGGCGAGGCCGACGAGCGCGTCGGTCGAGAGCTCGCCGTGCGCATCGGTCGCGCCGAGCCGCGCGACCAGCGAGACGCGCGTGTGGAGCGCGAGCTCGAACAGCGCGCCGCCGGTCAGCGCGATCGACGAGCTGTTGCCGTTGGGGACGCCGTCCTCGAACCGATACGCGAGGCCGCCACCGCCGAACACGCCGGCGTGGAACGCGCCCGCCGCGATCGGCAGGTAGTGGAGCTCGAGGAGCGAGCGGGTGTCGAACAGCGTCTGGCCCAGCGTGTTGTTGCGCCAGCCGAGGTAGAGCGAGGCGAGCAGGCCGAGCTGCTCGGTGAAGAAGATGCCGCCCTGGATCATGACCGCCGGGCCGAAGTTCCGGTCGCCGAGCGCCGACACCGACGACGCGTCGCCGCCATACATCGCGTAGGTCGCGCCCTCACGCCACAGCGGCGCGCGCTCGACCTCGCGCCACGGGCCCTCGGTCGACTTGACGATGCCGTGGTCGGCCCACGCCGCCATCTGCGGATCGAGCCACGCCATCGGGATCACGGTGTAGCCACCGTCGCGCCCGAACAGGTGGAGCGGGTGCATCGGGTGCAGGTTGACGGTGCCGTCGTAGCGCGAGCCCTCGACGGCGGCGACCACGAACAGCGCGAGCGCGGCGATCACGATCAACGCGATCGCGGCGTCCTTGTTGCCGGCGGCCTGACCGATGTTGCCGCCCTTGGTGATGCCACCGCCGCCACCACCGGTGCCGTGTGGGTGGTCGTAGCGGATGCCGCCGCTGATGTTGATGTTGGGGACGAAGATGACCTCGGTCGAGCCATCGATGCGCTCGGCGGGCGGCACGTCGGCCTCGTGGAGCTCCTGGTCCACACGCACGGCCTGGCTGCGGGTCTGCGGCGGCAGGAGCGCGATGCGCCGGAGCTCCTCGCCCGAGACCCGGTAGCTCTGTGATCCACAGCCCGCGGTGATGGTCAGGACCGCGAGGCAACTGGAGAGAAGGCGCATCGAGGCAGTATCGCAAACAAATCCCGTGCCGGACGGGATCCTGCTCCCGGCTGCGGATTCGCGCACGGAGTGTCGTCGAACGGCACACCCTGTCGTGCACGGGCAACAGAGGGACCTATAGTAACGACGTGGATCCGGTCGACCTCGCGGCCATCGCCGACGACTTCGATCGGGAGGTCGCGCTGACCCCGGCCATCGATCGGTTCTGCTCGGCGAGCGCCTGGATCCTGGCGGCGGCGGCGGCGCTGATGCCACCGCGGGCGGCGTTCACGTTCGCCGGCGAGCATGGCTACTTCGCCGCGATGCGGGGGGTGCACCCGGCCGGGTTCCCATACATCGAGCCGGTCGAGCTCGCCTGGGGGCTCGCGGCGCCGATCATCGGACGCGATCCGGTGGCGATCGTCGGCGAGCTCGTGCCACTCCTTGCCGCTCGGCGCGACTGGCAACTCGCGATCCTGTCGGGGATGACGCTCGGCGGTCCGCAGCGCACCGCGCTCGATCGCGAGCTGCCACCGCGCTGGGAGCGCCGGCGCGGCACGCCGACGGTGCGCCACGTCGCCAGCCTCGAGGGCGGGCTCGACGGCTACCTCGCGCGCCGCTCGCGCGAGCTGCGCAAGACGATCCGCAAGTCGCTGCGGCTCGCCGCCGAGGCCGGCCTGGCGTTCGAGGTCGTGCGCGGCACCACCGACGCCGACGCCACCGCGATCTACGATCGGATCCAGGCGATCGAGCAGCACAGCTGGAAGTCGCGCGACGGCGTCGGGATCGCGACCGGGCCGATGCGCGCGTTCTACGGCCTCATGTTGCCGCGGCTGTGTGCCAAGCGACAGCAGCGGACGATCTTCGCGCGCCTCGCGGACCGCGATGTCGGCTACGTGCTCGGCGCGGTGTTCGGCGAGCACGGCGACGCCGAGTATCGTGGCCTGCAGTTCTCCTACGATGACGAGCTGTCCCGGCTCGGGATCGGCGGCCTGCTCCAGTACCACCAGATCGCCGAGCTGTGCGCCGACGGGATCGGGCGCTACGACCTCGGCACCGAGATGGACTACAAGCGCCGGTGGGCCGAGGAGGTGATGGAGACCGAGATGTTAGTGCTCGTGCGGTGAACAGAATATAGTCGCGGACGTATGGGCCGCTCAGCACTGTTCTCTACCCTCCGCCGGTTGATGAAGCGCGCGCATGTCGCGAGCGTCACCGGCTCGGATCCCGGGACGCCGTCGCAGAAGGGGCCGACTCGCCGCGACCTGGTGCGCGGGGCGTTCGGGGCCGCCGCGCTGGCGCCGCTCATCGCGGCGTGCGGCGACAACACGCACGCCAAGCAGCTGACCGACAAGACCGTCGCGATCATCGGCGGCGGCATCGCCGGGATGTCGTGCGCGCACTTCCTGTCGCTCGCCGGCGTGACCGCGCAGGTCTACGAGGCCTCGCTGCGGATCGGCGGTCGCACGTACACCAAGCGCGATGGCTTCGAGGCCGGTCAGATCGTCGAGCTCGGCGGCGAGCTGGTCGACTCCGGCCACATCGTCATGCAGGCGCTGGTGCAGACGTTCAACCTGCACCTCGACGATCTGCCGGCGATCACCGACGGGTTGACCGAGACGATCTTCCACGTCAACGGCATGGCGCAGACCGAGCTCGCGATCGTGACCGAGTTCACCCCGGTCGCCGCCAAGATGGCCACCGCGGTGATGGCCGGCGATGCCGACGCCACCGAGTACGCGCGGATCGACAACATGTCGATCCCGGACTGGCTGACGCTCGAGGCCGGGCTGCCGGACACCTCGATGATCAAGAAGCTCCTCGAGGTCGCGTACGTCGAGGAGTTCGGGCTCGAGGTCGCCGAGCAGTCGGCGTGGAACCTGATCACGCTGATCGACTACAGCGTCGTCGAGCCGTTCCACGTGTTCGGCGACTCCGACGAGCGCTATCACATCCACGAGGGCAGCGACGCGATCGCGCTCGCGATCGCCGACCAGCTCGCCGACCAGATCACGTTCGACCGCGCGCTCACGAAGGTGTCCGGCAGCGACACCGCGGGCTTCGACCTCACGTTCATGTCGATGGACGGCGAGGTCGTCGTCCACGCCGATCACGTGGTCTACGCGCTGCCGTTCACCAAGCTCCGCGAGGTCGACCTGACCGGTGCGGGGCTGTCGGCCGACAAGCTGAACATCATCACGACGCTCGGCTACGGCACCAACGCGAAGCTGATGATGCAGTTCGCGAATCGGCCGTGGGAGATCCACGGCTCGGCCGGTAGCGTCATCACCGACGTCGGCATGCTGCAGACCACGTGGGCGACGTCGCGTGGCCAGGACGGCGACCAGGGCATCCTGACGAACTTTGTCGGCGGCACCCGCGGCATCCAGATCGGCGAGGGCACCGCGGACGCGCAGGCCACCACGGTCCTTCCGTGGGTCGAGACGATCTGGTCGGGCTCGGCGGCGAAGTACAACGGCAAGAACGTCCGCCAGCACTGGCCGACCGCGCCGTACGCCAAGGGGAGCTACGCGTCGTACAAGCGCGGCCAGTGGGCGTTCTTCGGGCACGAGGGCAAGGCCGAGGGCAACCAGCACTTCTGCGGCGAGCACTGCTCCGAGGCCTTCCAGGGCTACATGGAGGGTGGGGCGGAGACCGGCGCGATGGTCGCGGCCGAGCTGCTCGACGGCTTTGGCATCCGCCAGCCCGACATCCTCGCCGGGTTGCTCGCGCAGCTCGTGATGCGCCCGCGCGCGAGCTACCACGGTGGCTTCGGGGCGGTGATGACGATCGCCGACCTGTGCAACTTCAAGCGACGAGGCGGGCGCTGAGCTCGCCGCGCTCGCCGAACAGCTGCGTGCGCCAGTCACCGAGGAGCTGCGTGGTGTCGCGATCGTTGGGGTGAAAGCGCGGCAGGTAGTACTGGAAGTACGCCGGGATCAACCGGCTGAAGTGACCGGGCCAGACATAGAGCCGGCCGAGGCCACGCACCCACGTCCACGGCTTCCACAAGATGCCGCGCGTCTTCATCAGCCGACCCTGGGTGATCGCGAGCGCGACGAAGAACACGAAGGTCGTCAGCATCATGAGGCCGACGCGGCGTCCGTAGCCGCCGCCCGCGGCACGATAGACGTCGTACGCCACCGCCTTGTGCTCGCTCTCCTCGAGCGCGTGCCACAGCCACAGGTGGCGCACCGACGCGTCGAACTCGTTCCGCATCCGCGGACTGTCGAGCAGCGCCTCGGCGAGCGTCGCCGTGAAGTGCTCGAGCGCGCAGGTCACCGCGAGCTGCGACTTCGGCGACAGCACCTTCCTGACACTCTTCAGGAAGCCGCGCAGCCGGCGCTCGACGTGCGGCGCCTCGCGGTACCCGTGCCCGACCAGCATCTCGTTGAACGCGCGGTGCTCCTTGCCGTGCATCGCCTCCTGGCCGATGAAGCCCCTCACGGCCTCTTGCAGCGCCGGATCGGTGACGAACGCCTTGTGCTGCTTGACCGACTCGACGAAAAACCGCTCGCCCTCGGGGAACAACAGCGACAGCGCGTCGAGGTGCGTGGTGAGGAACGCGTCGTCGTTCATCCAGTCGCGCGGCACCGCGGCCGGATCGAACGCGAAGTCGAGCTGACGGCGTGGGATCTCGGTGGTCATACGATCAGCGTGCGTCGTCGCCGCCGATCGCCGTAGGTCCGGGCGAGCCGACCAGTTATCATCTCGGGCCACGTCCGATCTCCCCGCCGCATATCTCCGCGACCTCGTCGAGCTGGTCAAGCGCTGGCACGTCACGCCCGAGGCGTTGCTCGCCGGTCTGCCGATCGCGCCCGCCGCGCTCGCGATCCCGACGACGCGCGTGCCGCTCGCGGTGTGCGGCGAGCTGGTCGCGCGCGCGCATCGGCTGACCGGCGAGCCAGCGCTCGCGATGTACCTCGGGATGCAGATGCGGCTGTCGTCGCACGGCTTCCTCGGGTTCGCCGCGATGACCTCGGGCACGCTCGGCGAGGCGATCGCGCTCGCGGTCCGGTTCGCGAGCACGCGCACCGACATCATCGGCATCGCGCACGACGTGGTCGGCGACACCGCGACCCTGGCGATCGAGGCGCGCGCGACGCTCGGGCCGTTCCGCGAGTTCGTCGTGATCGCGCTGGTCGTCGGCCTGTGGCAGATGGCCGAGGCGCTGACCGGCACGAAGCTCGACGGCGTGTTCGAGTGCTCGTTCCCGGCGCCGAGCTACGCCGCGCACCTGCCGCTCGCCGGCCGCGTGCTGTTCGATCGGCCGACCGATCGCCTGGTGTTCTCGACCGCGTTGCTCGCGCTGCCACTCGCGGCCGCCGATCCGATCGCGAGTCAGCTCGCCCGCGCCGAGTGCGAGCGCGAGCTCGCGGCGGTCGCCCACGCCGGGCTGGTCGGGCGCGTCCGGGCCGCGGTGGTCGGGGCGCTCGCCGCGGCGGGCGCCCCGGCGCTGCCCGTGGTCGCCAAGGCGCTGCACGTGTCGCCGCGCACGCTCAAGCGCCACCTGCAGGAGCGCGGCGCGTCGTTCTCGGCGATCGTCGCCGACGTGCGGCGCCAGCACGCGCTCGTGTTGCTCGACAACCGGGCGCTATCGATCGGCGAGGTCGCGACGCGGCTCGGCTACACCGAGCTGCCGAACTTCACGCGCGCGTTCAAGAAGTGGACGGGGGTGACGCCGGCGTCGTATCGCGCGCGGCACGCTTCGTCGCGATGACCGAGGCCAGCACGCCGACGCCGAGGATGCCGCCGATCAACGCGAGCGAGATCAGGTGGGACATCTGCCACCAGTGGTGGACGATCATCTTGCCGCCGATCACGATCAACAGGATCGCGAGCGCGAGCTTCAGGTACTTGAACTGCGCCATCGCGCCGGCGAGCACGAAGTAGAGCGAGCGCAGCCCCATGATCGCGAAGATGTTCGACGTCACCATGATGAACGTCTCCTGCGAGACACTGAGCACCGCGGGGATCGAGTCGAGCGCGAACACGATGTCGGTGAGCTCGATGACGACGAGGCACACCGCCATCGTGGTCAGCGCGCGGCGGCCGTCGAGCCGGACGACGAACTTGCCGTCGTGCTCGCCGTCGACGATGCGGACGAACTTGCGCAGCGCGCGGACCGCGAGGCTGCGGTCGTGCGGGTTGCCATCGTCGTCGCCACCGTCGCCCTCGCGCAAGAGCTTGACGCCCTGGTAGGCGAGGTAGCCACCGAACACGTAGAAGATCCACTCGAACTTCGAGACCAGGAAGGCGCCGCCACCGAGCATCGCGAGCCGAAAGCCGATCGCGCCGAGGATTCCCCAGAACAGGACGCGGTGCTGGTACTTCGCCGGCACCTTGAACGCCGTGAACAGGAGCGACATCACGAAGATGTTGTCGATCGACAGCGCCTGCTCGAGCAGGTACGCCGAGACGTAGGTCACTGCAGCATCGCCGCCGCCGTGCTCGCCGGGCGGGCAGCCCTTCAGGTGCGCTCCGAGCCAGCCGTTTTGATAGATCAGGTAGACGACGCCGGAGAACGACAGGCCGAGCGCGACCCAGCCGATCGTCCAGTACAGCGCGGACTTGATCGTCGGCGTCTTCGCGTTCCTGTTCAGGACCCCGAGATCGATGAACAGGAGCAGCGCGACCAGCGCGAAGAAACCAAACCAGAACCAGATCAATGGGGTTGGTTATTGTGCCAGACCGAGTCGGTCGTGGCGAGTCGCCCCACGCCTTACAGGTTCGCGAGCAGCTTCTCGATCTCGGTGACCGGGTGCTGCAACCCGAGCTTCGAGAACACCATCAGCGCGTCGCGCAGCATGTCCTTGCCGTCCGCCATGTTGCCGACCTCGAGCTTGTAGCGCCCGAACGCGGCGAGGGCCTTGCCGAGCGCGGCCTCGTTGCCGATGTTGCGGAGCACGTCGATCGCGGCGGTGTATGCGATCGCGGCCGGCGCGGTGGCCGGCGCGGGATCGACGACGTCGTCGTCGTGCAGGCTGGTCGCGAGCACGTCCCCGAGCGTCAGGTAGGCGAGGGCCTCGCGCTCGCGGAGCCCGGCCTGCTTGGCGACGTCGAGCGCGCGCTCGGCGAGCTCCTTCGCCGCGCCGGTGTGGCCGTGCAGCTTCTCGAGCGTCGCGAGGTTGCGACAGCACTCCGACTCGAGCCCGCGATCGTCGACGTCGTCGATGATCTCGAGCGCCTGGTCGAGCCGGCTGCGGGCCTCCTCGAGCTTGCCCTCGACGACGGCGAGCTCGCCGAGGTTCGTGAGGATCGAGGCCGACAGCGGCAGCGCGCCGATGGACTCGGCATCGGCGAGCGCGCCGATCCAGCCGGTGCGCGCGTCGTTGAACTGGCCGAGCTCGAAGGCGAGCGCGGCGAGGTTGTTCTGCGACACCACGATGCCCCAGCGATCGCCGCTGGCGCGCCGGAGCTCGAGCGCCTCCTGGTGACAGGTCAGCGCGTTCTCGAACTGGCCGCGATCGACCTGGACGTCGCCGAGCCGCGACAGGGAGGTCGCGATCGCGCGCTTGTCGCCGTACTTGCCGCGCCGCGCGAGCGCCTCGGTGATCTTGGCGTGCGCCTCGTCGTAGCGCCCGAGCATCTGCATCGCCTTGCCGATGTCGTCGAGCGAGCCGGCGATGCCGCGCTGGTCGTTGGCGCCCTTGAACAGCTCGAGGCCACGCTCGAGATACTCGAGCGCGAGCTTCAGGTTGCCCTTGCGACGCCAGACGCGCCCCATCTTGTTGAACGCGACGGCCGCCTTGGTCTTGCTCGCCGACACCCACGACAGCCGCAGCATCCGCTCGAACGCGCCGAGCGCCGCCTCGAAGTCGCCGATCAGCTCGTAGACCGAGCCGAGGTCGTGCCACAGGTGGATCCGCGCGGCGACATCGCCGCCGCCGATGCACGCGAGCGCGCGGTCGAACAACCGGATCGCGCGCTCGTTGGCGAACACCGCACGCGCGGCCTCCGCGGCGCGGCGATAGCGCGTCGCCGCCTCGCGGGCCTCGCCGGCGAGCGCGAGGTGACGCGCGACCTCTTCCTGCGTCGCCGGACCGCGACCCTCGGGGTGGAGCTCGAGCCAGCGCGCCATCGACGTGTGGTGACCGCGGCGCTTGCCGTCCTCGATGTTCTTGTAGACGATCGTCCACTGGTTCGGATACGCGAACCGCAGCTCGCGCTCGCCGGGGATCGACGACACCGGGACCTCGACGAGCCACTCCTTCTCGACCAGCTTGCCGATCGCGGCGACCACGGTGATCCGCGAGTGATCGCCGGACGCGGCGATCTGCGACAGCGTCGGGCCGTCGGGATCCATGCCGGGGTTGTGCACGGTGCCGCGCTCGAGCGCGAGGATCGCGTCGAGCCACGTGGTCTCGCCGATCACGGCGGCCATCTCGAGGACGCGGCGCTCGGTCTCGTCCATCACGCGGAGCCGCGCGGCGACGAGATCTTCGTAGCTCTGCGGCAGCGCGATCGCGGCGAGCGCCCTGGCGTCGACCCGCCACATCACGCCCTCGCGGACGATGCAGTCGCTCTCGAGCAGCAGGCGCACGAGCTCGTAGATCGCGCGCGGCGAGCCACCCATCGTGCGGACGTGCGCCGCGATCCGCGGCGGGACGTCGCCGAGCTGCTTGCACAGCTCGCGGAGCAGATCGTCGGCGTCGGCCGGGGTCAGCTGACCGAGCTCGATCTTGATCGGCGCGATGTCGCCCTCGCCGAACGTCGGGTGGCGCTCCCACAGCTTCTGCGTGCCGGTGCCGATGATCGCGACGCGGCTGTCGCGCAACCCCGCGACGAGGTAGTGCAGGAAGTTGATCGTGTCGCTCTCGCACATCTCAAGATTCTCGACGACGATCATCACCGGGTGACGCTCGGCGTCGGCGACCAGGAACTTCTTCAACGCCATGAACAGCCGCGCCTCGAGGCGCTGCGGCGACTCGAGCAGCGGCGTGACGATCGGGCTGTCGTCGAACGGGACGCGCAGGAGGTGGGCGATCAGGTGCGCGACCTCGGGGACGCGGGCGGCCGGCACGATGTCGGCGACGCCGGCCTGGATCTTGTCGCGGCTCTCGGCCGGATCCTCGCCGGCGACCAGGCCGAACCGCGCGGTCAGCGCGCGCGCGACCGGGCCGTAGGCGTGGGAGTTCTCGTCGGCCATGCCCTGCATGACCACCGTGCTCGGGTACTGCGAGCGGATCCGGGCGACGAGCTCGCCGACCATGCGGCTCTTGCCCATGCCGGGGTCGCCGACGACGACCGCGAACGCGGCGGCGCGGGTCTCGAATGCAGTGTCGACCAGCTCCTGAAGGCGGGCGATCGTGCCGCCCCGACCGGTGAAGCGGGGGCGCAGCTCGTACGCGGCGGACACGACGAGCGTGCGCTCGCCGTCGCCTTCACCGAAGTCGCTCGGCTCGAACGTAGGGGTCGGGCTGGTGTCCAGTCCGAGGTCAGACAGCTCCGGAATCGAGCCCGACGAGCCTGGTCCGACCGTGATTCCACTGGGAGGTGTGTTGCGGTCGAGTGTTACCGGCGCCACAGCAGTCCTCCGTTGGATCGTTCCACTACGCTCAGACAATTCCATGACAATTCCACGACTTCCCCAACGTCTGCGGTGACGAGGGCGCGGAACCTAGTGTGGTTCGATGTAGTTGTCAACCGCAGAAGTACTCCCATGAAGCTACTTCTTGGGAGCGTCTTTTGGGGGATCGCTGGGCAATGCCGCAGCGCGTGTAACGCACCGCGCTGGAAGCGCGAGCCGGTAGGCCTCGGTCCGCTGCTTCACGTCATCGGGGATCGCGCGCGGCGTCTTGCCGTCCTTCAAGAAGTAGTGGAGCGACACCGGGAGGATCGGCTCGAGCCGCGGTGGTGGTGGTGGTGGCGGCTTCTTGGGCTTGGGCGCGGTCGGATCGACCACCGGCACGGGCGGCACCGGCGTCGCGAGCACCGCGAGGCGCCGGCAGTTCTCGGCCTCGAGATCGTCGAAGATCACGGCCGCGATCTTCGCGGTGATCGGCTTCACGTCGTGCATGAGGACGACGCCACCCTTCTGCTTCACGATCATGTCGAACACGCGCTTCCGCAGGCGCTCGGCGTTGTGCGACGCCCAGTCGAGCGTGTCGATCGACCAGAACACCTCGGTCAGCCCGAGCTTCTTGAGCCGCACGCGCCCGGCGGGGCCGAGCGCGCCGTAGGGCGGCCGGAACATGCCGACCGGGCGCCCGATCTGCGGAGACAGCGCGCGGATCGACGCGTCGATCTCCTTGTCGAGCTGCTTCTGCGACGCGTTCTTGAGGTTCGGGTGCGTGACCGAGTGACTCTCGATGGTGAAGCCGCCGGACAGCTCCTTCGCGAGCACGTCGCGCGCCTTCTCGCCGGACTTGCCGCTGATCCGCTGGGTCACGATGAAGAACGTCGCCGGGATGTTGTACTTGGTGAGCGCCTCGATCACCGCGGGCGTCGTCGCCGGGTTCGGGCCGTCGTCGAACGTGAACGCGACCACGCCGGAGGTCTCCTCGCCGTCGATCCGCTTCGCGTTGCCGACGATCGGATCGTTGGTCAGCGCGAGCAGGTCGGGCGTGGGATCGACGTCCTTCTTGGGCGCGGGCTTTTCATCCTTGACGTCCTTGGTCTCCGGCGGCAGCGGATCCGGCTTCACATCGGCCGTCGCGATCCCGCACGCGAGGGACGCCAACAGGGCGATTCGCCGAGCTACAGCCACGGGATCACCTTAACACGCGCTCTACTATCGTTCCCGTGCGCGTCGTTTCGACCTCGAGCCTGCCGATCGATCTGGTGGCCCAGATCGGCGCGGCATTTCCGGGCGCGCGCGTCGAGGTGCCCGCCGGTCACACCGGCTTGCCGGCCGACCTCGCCGACGCCGATGCCGTGATCTGCCTGTTGCACGATCGGATCGACGCCGCGCTGTTCGCGCGCGCGCCACACCTGCGCGTCGTCGCGAACTGCGCGGTCGGCATCGACAACATCGACCTCGCGGCGGCCGTCGCGGCCGGCTGCGCGATCGCCAACACGCCCGACGTGCTGACCGAGGCGACCGCCGAGCTCGCGTTCGTGCTCGCGCTCGCCGTCGCGCGCCGGGTCGGTGAGGGCGAGCGGCTCGTGCGCTCCGGTGCGTGGACCGGCTGGGCGCTCGATCAGCTGCTCGGCGTGTCGCTCACCGGCAAGCTCGCCGGCATCGTCGGGATGGGGCGCATCGGCCAGGCGATGGCGCGGCGGTGTCGCAGTTTCGGGATGACGGTCGTCTATGCCGATCCTCATGAGGTCACCAGGTGGGAACGCCGGTCGCTCGACGATCTATTCGCGACCGCCGACCTGATCTCGCTGCACTGTCCACTGACCGACGAGACCCGCCACGTCGTCGATCGTCGTCGGCTCGCCCGCTGTCGATCGAGCGCGATCCTGGTGAATACCGCGCGCGGCGCGTGCGTCGACGAAGCGGCGCTGTGCGACGCGCTGGAGGCCGGTCGCCTGTTCGGCGCCGGGCTCGATGTCTACCAGGGTGAGCCCCGGATCTCGCCGCGACTCCTCGAGTGTCCGCGCTTGGTCTTGGCGCCGCACATCGGATCGGCTACCACCGAGGCCAGGACCCAGATGGCTCAGCTGTGCGCAGACGCGGTGATCGCGGTGCTCTCGGGGCGAACGCCGAGTAACCTGGTGAGGTCGCGTGGCTGAAGTCTCGGTCTTGATCGTCACGAGCTCGGGCGCGCCATCGTCGGCGGTGGTGCCGGTGCTCGCCGCGTGCGAGGCCGCCGGGCTCCGCGTCCGCGCGATCGATGTCGGCGGGGCAGGCGGTGGCGGCGGCGGGGTCGCCGATCGCGTGCGCCGCGCGCTGCTCGGCGAGAACGCCGAGCGCCGGCTGCGCAAGGAGCTCGAGGCCAACCCACCCGACGTCGCCGTCGTGTTCGATCCGCACGCCGCGCTCGCGCTGACCGTCGCGCGCGACCAGGTGCAGAACCCGGCGCCGGTGATCGCCGTGGTCGGCGAGCTCGAGCCGGTGGCCGCGTGGGCCTCGACCGACGCCGATCGGTTCGTGGTCGCCGACGAGCTCGTCGCGGTCGCGCTCGCGGACACCGGCGTCGAGGGCGAACGCATCCTCGTGGTCGGCGCGATCGGCGAGCGCACGTTCGCCGACGCCGCGACGACCGATCGCGCGCAGCTGCGCACGCGCTTCAAGCTCGCCGGCAAGCTCGCGCTCGTCGAGGTCGCCGGCATGGGCGCCGAGCACACCGGGTCGCTCGCGCTCCAGCTCTCGCTGCTCGACGGCAGCGATCGCTTCACGTTCCTGTTCGATGCGGCCGGCGACGTCGAGGCCGCCGCGGTGCTGCGCCGCCAGGTGCCGGCGTTGGGGTTGAAGGCCAAGCTGTTCGGCGCGACCGCCGATCAGGGCGCGCTGTGGCGAGTCGCGGACGTGATCATCGCGCGGCCGCGCCCCGAGGTCGTCGCGCGGACGATGCTGGTCGGCGCCAAGCTCGTCGCGCTGGTCGACGACAGCGTCGCGGGTGGCGCGCGCGCCGCGATCGCGCTCGAGTCGCGCAAGCGCGCGATCGCCGCGAAGGGCCTGCTCCTGCTCGCGAGCGCCCTCGAGTCGGCGTTCGCCGGCACGCCTCCGGCCGCGACCCCCGACGGCGCCGACAACGTCGCCGACATCGTCGCCGCGGTCGCCGGTGACAAGCGCGGCGTGATCGACGAGCGTCGCGCCGCCGCGCAGGCCGCGACGCGCGACAAGGTCCGCGCCGCGAGCGCCGCGACCCAGGCCGCCGCCGCCACCACCGCGATGCCCGGCGAGCTCGAGGATCTCGGCGGCGACCACGCCGGCGGCGTCGGCGACGTGGTCTCGGACCTGCCGGACAAGGCCGAGCTCGAGCGGCTGCGCGCCGAGGTCGGCAAGCGGGTCACCGAGCTGACGCGCGCGATGAGCCTGTCGCGCGATGCCGGCTTCAAGTACGCCGCCGAGGCCAAGGCCGCGCTCGCGCAGGGCAAAGCCGACGAGGCGGCGCGGCTCGACAAGCAGGGCGACGCCGAGCGCGCGCGGATGCACGCGATGCTCGCCGAGCTCGCGACGCTCGAGACCGAGCTGCGGGAGCTCGAGCGCGCGCAGAAGTCGGTCTCGGATCGACCGCGCACCCCGCCGCGCCCGACGTCGACGGCCTCGGCGAACGACCTCGACGATCTCGAGGCGCCGGCGCCGCCACCTCGGCGTGGCGCGACGGTCGACGACGCGCTCGCCGAGATGAAGCGCAAGGCCGGCGGGGCAGGGCCGATGCCCACGCCCGCGCCGACCGCCGGCAAGCCGAGCGCGCCGCGCGGCGCGACGGTCGAGGACGCGCTCGCCGAGCTCAAGCGCAAGATGGCCGGCGCACCGCAGAAGAAGAAATGATCCGGGCGATCGTCATCGTCGCGATCCTCGCCGGGTGCAGCGATCCGCCCAAGCCGCCGATCAAGCACGCCGATCCGGTCGTCGTCGACGATCCGCCACCCGCCAAGCCGGTGCCGAAGCCGCGCCCCAAGCAGCACGCCAGCCACGAGCACGAGCACGGCGCGCACCCGCACCCCGACGGCGGCCATCACCACCACCCACACCCGCACCCGCACCTCGACGGCCCGGACGGTCACCACCACCCGTATTGACAGTGGTTAACGCGTGAGTTAATAGTTAACCAATATGACAACTGCAAAGCCGACGCCGAAAGGCTGGCCTCGCGTCAGCCCCAGCATCATCTATCAGGAGGCCGGCAAGGCCATCGACTTCCTCGTCGCCGCGTTCGGCTTCGATATCCGGCTGCGGATCGAGGGCGAGGGTGGACGCATCGAGCACTCCGAGCTCACGATCGGCGACGGCGTCGTGATGGTGTCCGACGAGAAGCCCGACCGGACGCACTTCAAGAGCCCGAGGTCGGTCGGCGGCATGACGACCGGCTCGCTGATGGTATATGTCGACGACGCCGACGCGCACTGCACGCGCGCACGCGCACACGGCGCGACGATCGGCACCGAGCCCAAGACCACCGACTACGGCGAAGACTACTGGACCGATCGCGGCTACGAGGCGATCGATCCCGAGGGTCACCGCTGGTACTTCGCGCAGCGGATCAAGTGACCGCGCTCGACGCGACGTTCGGCGCGCTCGCCGATCCGACGCGGCGCCATGTCGTCGAGCTGCTGCGGCACCGGCCGTATCGCGCGAGCGAGCTCGCCGACGCGTGCGATGCCAGCCGCCCGGCGATGAGTCGCCACCTGAAGGTGCTGCGGACGTCCGGGCTCGTCGAGCCCGATGGCACCGACGTCGAGCCCGACGACGCGCGCGCGCGCACCTATCGCCTGAAGCGCGAGCGGTTCGCCGAGCTGCGCGGCTGGCTCGAGGAGGTCGATCGGTTCTGGAGCGATCAACTCGCCGCGTTCGCCGCGCACGTCGACCAGCGCGGGAAGAAGCGATGATCGCCGGCGATGGCGTCAGGGTCACCGTGACGGTCGGCGTCGCGCCCGACGTCGCGTTCGCGGTGTTCACGACCGAGATCGATCGCTGGTGGCGGCGCGGCCCGAAGTACCGTGTCGCGGGGCGCGAACCCGGCGTGCTCGTGCTCGAGCCCCGCGAGGGCGGCCGGCTGTTCGAGTCGTACGCCGACGGCGCCGCGCTACACGAGGCCGGGCGCGTCGTCGTGTGGGATCCGCCACACCGGCTCGAGCTCGACTGGCGCGGCGGCAACTTCGCGCCCGGCGAGGTGACCCGCGTCGCGGTCGCCTTCACCGATCTCGGCGGGCGCACCCGCGTCGAGCTCGTGCACACCGGGTTCGCCACGCTGCGGCCCGATCATCCGGTGCGCCACGGCGAGGAGGTCGCGGCCTTCATCCGTCGCCTCGGGATGTGGTGGGGCGATCTCGCGACGAGCTTCCGCGAGCTCGCCGCGCCCTGATACCCTCGCCGCGATGAGGACCCCGATCGTCGTCGCTGCGTTGCTGCTCGCCGCGTGTCACGACCCGCCGTCCCACGGGCGCTTCGCGGTGACCGGCAGCGTGTTCGGGCTCGCCAACGGATCGACCGTCACGCTGCTGATCGACACCCAGCCGGCGGCGACGCTGATGAACGGCCCGTTCACGATCCCCTCGGCGGTGCTCGACGGCAGCGACTTCTCGCTCGGCATCGGCGGCATCAGCGACGCGGACTTCATATGCTTCTTCGATGGCTCGACGCAGACCTCCGGCATCGTGCCCGGTGCCGACCTCGTGGTCATGCTGTCGTGCACGTCGTCGAACCTGCATCTCAAGACGCTGGAGCTCTCGGCCGGGCCGGTGCTCGAGCCGGATATCCCGAGCGCGTTCTCGTTCCACACCGCGCCGATCGCCGTGCTCGGCATGTTCGGCGATCCGGCGCAGACCACGATCACGGCGAGCGCGGTGAACTCGAGCGCGACGGTGTCGGTCCAGGGTAGCCAGATCTTCCCGGGCACGCCGTCGTTCCCGATCACGCTCGCGCCCGGCGACAACCCGCTCGACGTGTTCCTCCAGTTGCCAAGCGGGTTGTCCGGCATGGCCACGATCCACGTGCCCGGCGTGCTCGAGTTGCGCACCGCGGCCGATGCACCCGTCGCCGATCACCAGTACGGCACGGTCGTCGCGATGGGCGACCTCACGCTCGCGGTCGGCTCGCCTGGCGACGGCGATGGCACGGTCGATGTCTACGCGCGGCTCGGCCAGACCTGGAATCCGATCGCGCACCTGGCGCCGACCTGTGTCGGCTGTCGCTTCGGTGCCGCGGTCGCGATGTCCAACGACGGGACGCGACTCGTGGTCGGCGCGCCCGGCGAGGCGAGCGGCAAGGGCGCGGCCTACGTGTTCGTCCACCTCGCGACGTGGACAGAGGAGGCGCACCTGGTGGCGACGGCGCCGCAGGCGAACGCCGCGCTCGGGACCGCGGTCGCGATCGACGAACCCGGTGCGGTCGTGGCCGCCGGTGCGCCGGGCGCGACGAGTGGCGCGAGCGGCGCGGGCGCCGTGTTCGTGTTCGGGCGCGGCGTGTCGACGACGTGGGCCGCGCAGCCGACGCTGGCCGCGACGGCGCCGCACGCGAACGATGCGCTCGGCTCGAGCGTCGCGATGTCGGGGACGACGATCGTCGCCGGCGCGCCCGGCGCGTCGAGCGCTGCCGGCGCCGCGATCGCGTTCGTCGCGAGCGGTGCGACGTATGTCCAGCAGCAGGTGATCGTCGCGTCGAACGCGCGGGCCGGGGCGCACTTCGGGGCGGCGGTCGCGCTCGATCTCGACTACCTCGCGGTCGGCGCGCCCGACGAGTCGAGCGGCTCGACCGTGCCGAGCGACACCAGCATGCCCGGCGCGGGCGCGGCATATCAGATCGTCCGCAGCGGCGCGCTGTGGAGCGAGGTCGGCTATCTGAAGTCACAGTCGCCGATGGCCGGCGCGCGGTTCGGCGCCGCGGTCACCGCCGAGAGCGCGACCGAGACGGTGATCTGCGGCGTGCCGAACGACGCGGCCGTCGTCGCTGGTGGTGGTGGGGTGGTCGGGTTTCGCTCGGGCAGCACGTTCTCGTTACCGGTGCGCCGGATCGCGGTGCCGGTCGCGAACCAGCACGTCGGCGCGAGCGTCGCGTACCGGAGCGGCGTGGTCGCGGTCGGCGCGCCCGGCGAGGCGAGCAACGCCGGCGCGATCTACTCGTTCTAGCGCCCGTAGCGGTCTTCGAGCCGGACGACGTCGTCGAGCTCGGGGGTCGAGACCTCGACGATGTCGGTGTCCTCGAGCGCGATCATGCGGTGGCGCAGGCCGGGCGCGATGTGAACCGGCTCGCGCGGCGCGAGCTCGCGCGTCGTCGGCGACTCGCCATCGGCGTAGGACACCAGCTCCATGCGGCCACTCAGCAGCATGATCGTCTCGTCCTTCACTCGGTGATACTGGAGCGAGAGCGCCTCGCCGGCGCGGACGTGGAGGATCTTGCCGACGTAGCGATCGGTGGAAGCCCAGATCAGCTCGTGACCCCAGGGCTTGTCGACGACCTGGCTCACGTCACGCTACTTCTTCGGCGCGGGCTTGGTCGCCGGCTTGGTCGCCGGCAGCGCGGGCGCGATCGGCGCGGTCGCCGTCGGATCCGCGGTCGTCGGCATCTCGACCTTGGGTCGCGCGCCCGGAATCTCCTCGCGGCGATCGACCTTGCCGTCGAAATCGTCGTCGTAGAGGATCGCGAGCAGGATGCCGTCCTTGTACTGCTCCCAGACGTCGGGGTTGCCGTCGCCGTTGCGATCGCGGCGCACCGACGACAGCGCGCCGGCGCTGTCGTAGATCTCCTTGACGTCGAACTTGCCGTCGAAGTCGGTGTCGCGCTCGACCTCGGCGACGATGCCGGTCTTGACGTCGAACACCGCGGACATGTCCCACTTGCCGTCGTAGTCGAAGTCCGCCTTCTCGTAGAGCGAGTTGCCCTTGGCGTTGTAGGCGACGACCCAGTCCTTGCGGCCATCGTGATCGAAATCGACCTGCTTGCAGGTCATGTACTCGACCTTGGTGCCGCCCTCGTCATCGGTGCGGTAGAGCCGCCAGACGTCGGGCTTGCCGTCCTTGTTGAGGTCGTAGGTCTGGACGTTCTTGCCGTTGGTGTCGCACAGCGTCGGATCGACCTTGGCGATGCTGGGGTCGGCGTTCTTGTCGGTGTTGCCGACCGGGGTCGCGGCCTTCTTGTCACCGTGACACGCTGCGACGAGACCGATCGATAAGGCCGCAAGTTTCGAGAGCTTCGCCATTCCCACAACCCTAATCGGGTCGCCAGATCTGCGCAAGTCAGCCTCCGCTTGACCGTGACACATATGGCAACGTAGGGTCACCCGTTCGTGGCGCGCAAGAAGATCTCGACGACCGTCTACATCACGCCCGAGCAGGACGTGGCCTTGAAGGCACTCGCTGGCCGCACCAAGGTGCCGGTCGCCGAGTACATCCGCCAGGGCATCGATCTCGTGCTCGAGAAGTATCGCGATCAGCTGCCGGGGCAGGTCGATCTTCAACTGGGATCACGCTAACTAGTCGCAAGCACGCAGATGTCCTTTCCCGTTGAGCGGATCCGAAACTTCTCGATCATCGCGCATATCGATCACGGGAAGAGCACGCTCGCCGATCGCATCCTCGAGGCGACCGGCGCGATCTCCGAGCGCGAGAAGTCGAACCAGATGCTCGACAACATGGAGCTCGAGCGCGAGCGCGGGATCACGATCAAGGCGCAGTCGGTCCAGCTCCACTACAAGGCCAACGACGGCCTCGTCTACCAGTTCCACCTGATCGATACGCCGGGCCACGTCGACTTCCACTACGAGGTCTCGCGCTCGCTCGCCGCCTGCGAGGGCGCGCTGCTCGTCGTCGATGCCGCGCAGGGTGTCGAGGCGCAGACGCTCGCGAACGTCTACGTCGCGCTCGACAACAACCTGACCATCGTCCCGGTGCTCAACAAGATCGATCTGCCGGTCGCGCGCCCCGACTGGGTGAAGCAGCAGATCGAGGACACGATCGGGCTCGACGCCTCGGACGCGATCCTCGTCTCGGCCAAGACCGGCGTCGGCATCCCCGAGATGCTCGAGGCGATCGTGAAGCGCATCCCGCCGCCGATCGCCGACCGCGAGGCGCCGCTCGCCGCCCTCATCTTCGACAGCTGGTACGACACCTACCGCGGCGTCGTCGTGCTCGTGCGGGTGATGGCCGGTCGGATCACGAAGGGCATGAAGCTCAAGTTCTGGAACACCGACGCGGTCTACGACTGCGTGATGACCGCGGTGCGGTCGCCGCTGACCGTCGAGGTCGACGAGCTGGTCGCCGGTCAGGTCGGCATCGTCGCCGGCAACATCAAGGACATCGCGCACGCGCGCGTCGGCGATACCGTGACCGACGCCGATCGCCCGTGCGCCGCCGTCTTGCCGGGGTTCAAGACCGTCAAGCCGATGGTGTTCGCCGGGTTGTTCCCGGTCGACAACGAGGACTATCAGGATCTCAAGGACGCGCTCGGCAAGCTCGTGCTCAACGATGCCAGCGTGACCTACGAGCCCGAGACCTCGCTCGCGCTCGGCTTCGGGTTTCGTACCGGCTTCCTCGGCCTCCTCCACATGGAGATCATCCAGGAGCGGCTCGAGCGCGAGTTCAACCTCAACCTCATCACGACGGCACCGAGCGTGCGCTACCGGATCAACCTGGCGGGTGGCGAGGTGATCGAGCTCGACAACCCGGCGAAGATTCCGGATCAGGGCAAGTACGAGACGATCGAGGAGCCGATGATCACGGCGACGGTCCACCTGCCGCAGGACTACGTCGGCCCGATCATGCAGCTGTGTCAGGAGCGCCGCGGCATCCAGCAGGGGCTCCACTACGACCCGGGCGGTCGCGTCCGCGTGGTCTACGAGATGCCCCTGGCCGAGATCGTGTTCGGGTTCTACGATCGGCTCAAGACGATGTCGCGCGGCTACGCCTCCCTCGACTACGAACCGTCCGGCTACCGCGCCGCCGACCTCATCCGGCTCGACGTGCTGATCAACGGCGAGCGCGTCGACGCGCTGTCGATCATCTCGCACCGCGACACCGCGTATCACCGCGGCGCCGAGCTGACGACCAAGATGAAGGACGTCGTGCCGCGCCAGATGTTCGACGTCGCGATCCAGGCCGCGATCGGCAGCCGGGTGATCGCGCGCACGACGGTGAAGGCGATCCGCAAGGACGTCACCGCGAAGTGCTACGGCGGCGACATCTCGCGCAAGAAGAAGCTCCTCAACAAGCAGAAGGAGGGCAAGAAGCGGATGAAGTCGGTCGGCTCGGTCGACCTTCCGCAGGAGGCCTTCTTGACCATCTTGAAGGTCGACTAGTGAACGCTCGCAGGCTCGATCGGCGTGTCCGGAAAGAGGCGAGGGGGCTGCTCCTCGAGGCGCGCATCGCGCTCGCGGTCAAGCGCGGGCTGCGCGGCAAGGCTGGCGATCTCGAGGCCGTCGCCGACGACATCGACAAGGCGCTGGTCGCGCGCGACCAGGCCGCGATCCGCACGCACCTCCCGGTGCTCGATGCCCTGGTCGACGAGCTGGTCAAGCGGCCGCCCAAGTCGACGACGCGCGACTACTTCGAGTCGATCGGCGCCGCGATCCTGATCGCGCTCGCGCTCCGCGCGTTCGTCATCGAGGCGTTCAAGATCCCGTCGTCGTCGATGTATCCGACGCTCGAGATCGGCGACCACATCTTCGTCAACAAGTTCATCTACGGCATCCGGATCCCGTGGACCAGCACCAAGCTGTTCGAGCTGCGCAAGCCGCATCGGGGCGAGGTCATCGTCTTCATGCAGCCGTGCACGCCCGACAAGGACTACATCAAGCGCGTCGTGGCGACCGAGAACCAGACCGTCGAGGTCCGCTGCAACGTGGTCTACGTCGACGGCCAGCCGATCCCGCACGACCTGCTCGACGATCAGTGCACGTATCAGGACTACCCCGACGGCGCCGATCGCTGGTTGACCAAGCTGTGCAGCCGCTATCGCGAGACCGTCGACGCCGGCCCCTACGAGACGTTCCACGACGAGGGCCGCCCGGCGCGCGACAAGCTGCAGGCCGATGGCCTCCTGACCAGCGGCAACGATCGCGACTTCCCCAAGCTCCACATCAATCATCCGCCGAGCTGCGAGCACCAGATCGAGAACAACGATCCGTCCGACGGGATCCCGGTGCCGAACCAGCTACCGGGCAAGCTCGTCGAGACCAAGGGCCAGGATCAGGCCAAGGCGTGCGAGCCGCAGCTCCACTACGTCGTGCCACCGGGGCACGTGTTCGTGATGGGCGACAACCGCGCGAACTCGAACGACTCGCGCTACTGGGGCGCCGTGCCGGTCGAGAACATCAAGGGCAAGGCGCTGTTCATCTGGCTGTCGTACGCCCACTGGGGCTTCACCGATTGGTCCGGCATGCGCTGGGACCGCATCGGCAACTTCGTGCACTGATCTATTTCTTCTTCGGCGGCAACGCGAGCTGGCGGAGCGATTCCTTGATCGCGTCATCGACCGCGAGCTGGGCGCAGTCGTCCCACGAGATCTCGCGATCGCGATCGCGGATCTTCAGGCCGACCTCCTGCTTGATCGTCGCGTGACCATCTCCGGAGAAGCCCATCGTCATCTCCGGGATCTTCTCGCCGAGCATGTGGAGCGCGATGTGGATGACGAGGCGCTGCGTGGTCGGCTTGCCCTCGACCGGCACGACCTCCTCGGTCGCCTCGGTGATCTCGACGGTCACGCCGTAGGCGCCAGCGAGCCCTTTCTTGGCGATGAACGCGCGGTACGCGTCCTTGGCGGTCTTCGGATCGGGTGCGCCGTCGACCTTGGTCGACAGCGACGCGTGGGTCGCGAACGCTTTTTTGGCCTGACCCTCGACGCGCGGCTGGGCCAGCTTCGCGACGTCGGGCTTGACGTCCTTGGCGGTCACCGCGACCAGCTCGTAGTGATACTTCTTCGGGGCGGCAGCGGCGGTCGCGACGAGGGCGGCCACGATGCCGAAGGCGAGCAAGCTGGATCGCATGGCGTGCATGATGCCTCGGTTCTTCGTCCGACGACGCATGCTACCGTTCATTCATGGTGAGGCCTCGCTGGCACGACGTTCTGATCGTCGTCGCGATCGTCGGGCTCGTCGGCGCCGGTGTGTGGGCCCTGTGGTGGGACGATGTACGTGATGCAGTGTCAGGATCCGGTAGCGCACAACCGCCCACGGCGGCCGCTCCTGGTGTACCTTCCATCTGACCGGGGCCGTTGCAAACTTGACTGTGTTTGCCCGGGCTTAGTACCGTTTCGGTTCCTTCAGGAGCTCGATGTTCACCATCATCATTCAGGAAAAAGGCGGCGAGCAGCGCCGCATGGTGTTCAACAAGCCGGAGGTCACGATCGGACGCGTGCAAGGCAACGACATCGTGTTGCCCAAGGGCAACGTGTCGAAGCGCCATGCGCGCATCGTGCTCAAGGACTCGAAGTTCATCATCGTCGATCTCAAGAGCACCAACGGCACGTACGTCAACGGCCGCAAGATCACGAGCCCGCTCGTCGTCAAGGACTCCGACAAGATCTACGTCGGTGACTTCATCATCGGCGTCGACGAGGCCGCGTCCGCCGAGGGCGACAACCAGTCCGAGACCACGACCGCGCCGCCCGAGCGGATGGCCGCGCCGCCGCCGGACAATCGTCCGCCGCGCGCGACCGAGGCCTCGCCGGTGATCCCGTCGATGGTGCCGGGCATGAACGGTGGCGGCGAGCCGATGGGTCGTGGCAACGGCATGCCGCCGATGGGGCCGATGGGCGGACCGCCGATGGGCCCGGGCATGAACATGCGTGGCGGTGGTGACGATGCGCCGCCGGCTCCCGCGCCGTCGCCGGGACCGTCGACGCTGCGCCCGGGTCCGCCGCGGCAGCCACCGGCGCCGATGGGCGCGCGCGGCGCACCCGATGGTGCGCGTCCTCCGATGGGTGGTCCGATGGGCGGCGGTGGCGACATGCCGCCGATCGCTCCGCCGGAGCGCCGTCCGCTCGGCGGACGTCCGGGTGGCACGATGCCGCCGCCGATCGCTCCGCTCCCCTCGATGGCGCCACCGATGCCGATGCCGATGCCGATGTCACCGGCGCCACAGCCGACCAGCCTCGAGCCGCACCACGCACCGGCACCGATGCCGCCGCCGCAGATGGTGTCGCCGTTGCCGGCCCCGTCGCCGCAGCCGGTCGCGCCGATCGCGCCGTCGCCGGTCAACTACGCCGGTTCGCCGCCCGCGCAGCAGCCGATGGCGCAGCAGCCGAGCAACCAGGGTGCGGTGGTGCCGATCGCTGGCCAGGCCAAGGCGCGCCAGCTCCACGGCGTCGCCGCCAAGAAGATCGTCGTGCGCTCGGTATCGATGCCGAGCCGCCGCGGCGTCCACCTCGATCCGCTCGATCCCAAGGTCGTGAAGATGCTCGACCTCCAGTCGAACATCCTCGAGCGCCTGCGCGCGAAGCTCGATCTCGACAAGGTGCCGATGGATCGCCTCCATGAGGAGGACCTCTGGCAGAAGGCCGAGCGCGCGACGATCGATCTCGTCGAGACGCTCGAGACCTCCGGCGAGCTGCCGAAGTACATCGACCAGGACACCCTGATCAAGGAGACCCTCAACGAGGCGCTCGCGCTCGGGCCCCTCGAGGATCTGCTCGCCGACGAGAAGATCGACGAGATCCTGATCGACCGCCGCGACCGCGTCGTGGTCGGCAAAGAAGGTGTGCTGCGCGGCTCGGGCAAGGCGTTCTCGTCGGACGACGTGTTCGAGCGCGTCGTCAAGCGCCTGGTCGCCGAGGCCGGCGCGAAGATCGACGACGCCAACCCACTCGTCGACCTGCGGATGCGCGACGGCACCCGGCTGACCGCCGCGGTGTCGCCGGTCGCCGCGCGAGGCGCGTGCCTCGTGCTCAAGAAGGCCGCGACGCACATGCCGCCGCTCGCCGATCTGGTCGGCGCCGGTGCGCTGTCGCCGGGCATGGCGAACTTCCTCGCCACCTGCGTGACCGCGCGCCGCAACGTGCTCGTGTGCGGCTCGCCGTCGTCGGGCAAGACCACGCTCGTCGGCGCGCTCGCGCTGGCGGCGCCGCCGGGCGAGCGCGTGATCTCGATCGAGACCGTCGCCGAGCTCTCGCTCGCGCGCGACGAGTGGATCCAGCTCGAGACCCGCGCCAGCAACGCGAAGCACACGGCGATCGAGCTCGGGCACCTGCTCGACACCGCGCTGCGGCTCCAGCCCGATCGGCTCGTGGTCGGCGAGGTCCGCGGCCACGAGGCGTTGCCGCTCGTCCACGCGCTGTGCGCCAACGTCGACGGCGCGACCGTCGCGATGTCGGGTGAGGGCAGCGCGGCGGCCCTCGGTCGGCTCGCCACGCTCGCACGCTCCGCGACCGAGGGCGGCCTCGGCGATCAGGCGATCCGCGAGCTGTGCGCCCAGGCGTTCGAGATCGTCGTTCACGTCATGCGGTGGGCCGATGGCACGCTGCGCGTCGCGGCGATCGAGGAGGTCCTCGGGTGCAGCGAGACCGGGTTCGACACCCAGGTGCTGTTCCAGTGGCGCGACAACGGCTTCCACGCGATGGGCACCGTGCCGCGGTTCTACGCCGAGCTCGAGGCCAAGGGCATCACGGCCGACCAGGCGATCTTCCGCTAACTACTCGGTCTTGCAGGTCGGTGAGCAGCCGTCGCCGGCGACGAAGTTGCCGTCGTCGCACTCTTCGCCGACGGCGGCGACCATCAGCCCGTCACCACAGCGCGAGCCCCAGACGCAACCCGGGGCGCACTTGTTGTAACCGCCGGCGTTGACGCCGTCGTCGCACTGCTGAGCGTGATGCCGAAGTTGCTCTGGGTGGTGTGGCGCTCGGCCTGGAAGATCGAGATCTCGGCGGTCTGGCCTGCGGTGAGCCCGAACGTCGAAAGCGATGCTGCTGGTAGCGTGTAGATGCCGTTGAGCGCGGGGTGGACGCCACCGAGATCGAGCGCGAGGTGTCCGTTGATGAACACCCAGATATCGTCGTCGCCAAACATCGAGATGGTCTCGCCGCCGGCGGCGGTGAACGTCGTGCGTGCCTCGGTCGTGAAGTGGAAGTTGTGACCGGTCGCCATGTAGTCGCCCGAGCCGCGGCCATCGATCGGGAAGAACAGCGTCGAGCTGAACTTGTAGATGTCGGAAGCCTGCGGCCCGAGCGCGAGCGGCGCGATCGGCGCCACCGGCACGGCGGGCGCGATGTCGGCCCACCACTGCTGGAACGAAGTGACCGACGTGATCATCGTGCTGCTTCCCGATCCGATGGAGCTCTTGAACGAGGGGAAGCCGCCGACGAGCGTATCGGCGACGAGGCCGGTCGTCGCCATGCCGCCGCCGAAGTGCTCGAAGTCCGGGTGGGCTGGCGTGAAGTCGCGGATCACGATCGGCAGCGTCGAGACCACGAACGAGTTGGCGTTGACGCAGGTGAACGCGCTCTCGGTCTCGCAGCTCGCGTTGCAGCCGTCGCCCGCGACGTCGTTGCCGTCGTCGCAGGCCTCGCCCGGCTCGACGAGGCCATCGCCGCACTTCGCGGCGCAGATGCCGCCGGGGCAGGGCGGCTCGACGGTGCACGTCGGCGAGCAGCCGTCGAACGGGTTCTGGTTGCCGTCGTCGCACGCCTCGGTGCCCTCGCGGACGCCGTTGCCGCAGATCGCGGGACTGCACGCCGCGCCCGGCGTCGCGCACCGGTAGCCGGGATCGATCGCGCACGACGTGCTGCAGCCGTCGTTACCCTTGGTGTTTCCGTCGTCGCAGGTCTCGGGGCCGATGGTGACGACGCCATCTCCGCACACCGAGGCGACGGCGAGGTTGCCGTCGGAGAGCGGGCCGTCGTGGCCACTGCCACCATCGTTGCCGCCGTCCTTGGGATCGTGCGCGAACGGCGACGGATAGCTGCACCCGGCGACCAGTGCGAGCGCGAGCGCGGCCCGGGTCACCACGCGCCACTCGCTTGCAGGCCGACGCCGTCGGTGATCATCGGCGCGAGCGCGACCACCGACGATTCGGTGTGCGCGCGCGAGCCGCGCAGCGCGAACACGATCGCGACGGCCGCGCAGCCCACCGCACCGACCGCGAGCGTCTGGGCAGCGTAGCGGCGCGTGTTGGCGGCGTGCCACGAGGTCGTGCGATCGGCCATCGAGCGCGTGGTGTCCTCGGCGTCCTTGTAGATCGAGTTGCCCCACAGGTGAAATCCGATCGCGCCACCGGCGAGCCCGACCGCGGCGCCTGCCGCGATGAACGGCACGAGGTTGCGGTGGTGGGGCGAGGTCGGCGGCTTCGGCGGCGGTGGCTGGACCGCGACTGGCGGTGGAGGCGTGGCGCCGAGCGGCGCGAGCGCGGGGATCTCGATGGTCTCGCTGGCGCCCTCGTCGGCGATCGTCACGGTCTTCGTCCAGTCCTGCCGGCCCGGCGCGCGCGCCACGATCGCGACCTGCCCTCCGTCGATCGGTACCGGCAGGTTCCAGGTCGCCTCGTCGACGCGCACCGTGTTGCGGAGCACCTCGAGATGGTCGGCCGGCGCGACCTTGATCGTCAGCTTCGACAGCCGCGCGGCGAGCTTGGCGGCGCGATCGTGCGCGACGGTGCGCATCTGATCGGTCCCCGAGCCGTTCGTGTTGCGGAGGTCGCGCTCGACCTGAGCTGCTTGTTCTTCTCGCGACAGTTCGCAAGGTTCATCAGCGTGCTGGTCGCGGGATCGAGCCGCTGACTCGCCTCGAACGCGATGCACGCGGCGGCGAACTTGCCCTCCTTCATCAACGCGCGCCCCGAGTCGAACAGGGCCTCGGCCTCGGCGCCCGTGCTCGGTTGAGCTTCAGCCCGCGCGCTCGCTACGCAAACCACCGCGACCACGATCGACCCTATCCCTGGCTGCATCGAGCCGAGTAGCGTTAGTTCGCGAGCTGGCGGGCGAGGTCGAGCACTTCGAGATCGCGGGGCCACACGGCACGCAGGAGCTCGAGGAGGCCGCGCGCGGAGCCGGTGTCGCCCTCGGCGATCGACTCGCGGACGCCGGCGAGCTGCGCGGCCTTGAGCTCGGGCGCGACGCGGGCGGCGTGGGCGGCGGCGGCGGCGCGCGCCGGCTCGTCGCTCGCGCGGATGGCGAGCCGCGCGACCTGCGACCAGAAGTAGCCGGCCTGCGGGTGACCCTCGGCGGCCTGGGCGCCGACCCGCGCCTCCTCCATCGCGTTCGCGAGGTCGCCGGTGAGCTCGGAGATCTTGGCGAGATCGAGCCAGCCCCACGCGAAGTTGGGCTCGCTTGCGACGAGCTCCTCGAGCTGGCGGCGGGCCTCGGGGATCGCGTCGGCGCCGAGCAAGACGTGCGCGAGGCGCCAGCGCGGCGCGGGCGCGCGCGGATCGCGCTTGAGGATCGCGCGCAGCTGCTTCTCGGCGACGATCGCGAGCAGCTCGCCGTCCTCGTCGAACACCTCCTCGGCGAACTCGCCTTCGCTGTCGTAGAGCAGGCCGAGCGCGTCGACGATCCCGGCGAGCCAGCGATCGAGCGCGGTGCCCTCGCACACGACGTCGTCGAGCGACGCGTCGGTCCGCCACACGCGACCGCGCGCGTCGACCAGCAGGTTCTCCTCCTCGATCGAGCCGAACACCCAGCGGTCGCCGTCGCGCTCGACGTCGGCGGACGCGCGCAGCTCGATCGAGTCGATGAACAGGCGGCCGCCGTCGCACCGCGCGAACAGCTCGATCAGCGCACCCGGGAGGCCGTCGGGCAACACGTCGACCCGCGGCACCAGATCGTGCAGCCCGGCCGGCGCCTCGTCGAGCAGCTCGATCACGCGATCGAGCGTGGCTTCCTGTGGCTCGCGACGGCGCGCCATCGTCAGTTGCGGATGATCGGTGCCGCGCCGACCACGACGATCGGCTCGCCATTCGAGTCGGCGCCGCGGAACACCGCGACGATCTTCACGCCGGTCGGCGGCAGCGGCATCGTGCCGATCACGGTCATGGCCTCGCCACCCTTGGCGGCGGGCGTCGCGATCTTGGTGCGCACGCCGCGCTCGTCCTCGACGAGGATCTCGAGCTGGCCGGGGCCGAGGCCCTTCGCGCTGACCGTGATGGTGCCCTCGGTGGTGACGTCGAGCTCGCCGCGGAACAGGAAGTCGAGGAGGCCGGCCTCGTAGCTCGCGACCTCGGGCATGATCACGGCGAGCTGCTCGAGCACGCAGTCGTCGTCGAGCGAGAACCCGAGGATGCCGTGATCGACGTGGTAGCGCGCGAGGCACGTGCCCGCGGCATCGCGCAGCGTCGAGCCCTCGTCGCGGCTGGCGGCCATGAGGTTGAGGCGGAGCGGCAAGCTCGGCTTGGGCTTGGCGAGCGTCGGCTTCTGATCGTTGATCCGGCTCTTGCCGGGCAGCGTGTTCGGCGAGAAGTAGCTGCGCGCGATCAGGTCGGCGAGCCCGGTGCCGTCCTTGTTCGTGAAGAAGTCGCGGAGGTGCGTGCGCGTCGTGATGATCTGCGCCGATGGCGCGGGCACGCCGAGCCGACCGTAGACCAGCGACGCGATCCGCTCGTAGCGCGAGCCGAGATCGTCGGGGCCGCCACCGATCGGCTCGAACTGCGCCGCGTAGTCACCGCGCACGCGCGACGGCGAGCCGAGATCGCCGAGCGCGTGCATCATCGCGCCGGCCGCGATCAGCGCCGCCGCCATGTGCCGCGAGCGCTCGCCCGGGGTCGCCGCGCTGCCCGCCTTGGCGTATTGCGCGATGAAGCTGTCGAGGTTGAACGGGTTCTTCGGGTCGACGATCCAGTCGGGCGCGGGCACGCCGTGCTCGGGCAGCTGATCGCGACCGATCGACTGGCGAACCGCGTTGGACAAGCGCGAGAACACGTCGCCGCGCGGACGCTCCCAGCCGGTCTTCGTCGTCGGATCGTAGAAGTGGTTCGCGCCGTTCGCGGCGGGCACGTCGGCGAGGGCGGCGCCGGCGGCGAGCCAGCCGATCGCGGCCTGGCGACCGCGGCCATCGGGCACCGAGCCGTTCGACGGCGACAGCAGCTTCAACGCGTCGACCAGCGCGGGCGCGTCGGCCGGCGGGATCGTGAGCGCCTCGAACAGGCCGCCGGTGAAGCCGATCGCGACGAGCTTCTTGTGCAGGTGCGAGGCGAGGGCGGCCTGCTCGGCGAGCCCGGCCTGCGTGGTCTGCGCCTCCCACGCGTGCGCCGACTGCGAGACAAGGCCTCCGGCGAGGGCCATGGCGATCGCGAGCTTCTTCACTTGCCGCCTCCGTTGAGCGATTGCGGCAGGAGCTGCTTCACCCGACCGAACACGATCTGCGCGAGCGCCACCGCGTCGTCGATCGACGAGCACTGGCTGCCACCGCACGTCATGAGGACGACGATGCCGCGCGGCGCGTCGAGGAAGCCGACCCCTTTGATGTCCTGCTCGGTCGCGACGAACGAGCGGCTGCCGATGTCGTCCTTCTCGACGATGCCAGGCAGCTGCGTGAGTAACTCGTCGTAGCGCTCCTGCGCCTTGCCGGGCTCGAGGCGCCACAGCCGCAGCGCCACGTCGAACGTCTCGGGCCGACCGATCGCCTTGAAGTGCTGCGACGAGTACGTCGCCGTGTCGGGCTCGTCGGACAAGGGGCCGGTCTCGAAGCCGCCGTCGAACTTCGTGCGCGCCTTGATGTCGGTCGTGGCCAGGAGCTGCGCGGCGACGATGTACTGGCCGTCGCCACGACCGGGCCGCAGGTCGCCGTTCTGGCGCGGCTTGTCGAGCTCGGCGCTCGCGTCGGCGAGCTCCCACTGCGTGAGGGCCGACACCGCGGTGCCGCCGCCGACGAACCGGAGGTGGCGCGCGTGCGACAGCTCGGTGCGCCAGCGCTCGAGCAGCACCTGGTTCTCGCGCTGCGCGAAGTCCATGCGCGGGCCGAGGTCGGTGAACCGGCGATCGCTGCGATACGCGACGTAGCCGCGCTTGTAGACGACGAGCGCGAAGTCGGTCACGCGCGTGCCGGTCGGCAGGCTGCCGAGCTGCGGCACCTTGTAGTTGCCGCCGGCGTCGGTCGAGCCGACGAACTCGCGGGCGCCCGCGGGCTGGGTGAGGCCGGTGCCGCGCTCGAAGGCCCACGTCGCGTAGACCAGCGCGCCCGCGATCGCGGAGTGCGTCGTGTTGTCGAGCACGCGCCCGGTGAACGGACCGGCGAGCTCGCCCGCGTCGGCGCTGTCGGGGCGCTGGCGAAACGGCGCGGTGCGCACCGCCGAATCGACGCACGCGCCGAGCCCGCAGGCGACGGCGGCGGCGATGAGGACAGACTTCAAGGTACGTGGTCTTATCAACTTGCGATCGGTGATGCAATGTCGCCGCGTGCTCTGGTCGCGACCAGCAGTTTTGGCGACACTCATGCTGGAAACGGGGGTCTGATGCGTTGTTCGTTGTGTGGCCACGAAAGCCCGCCAGGGTCGTCGTTCTGCCTGAATTGCGGCAGCGCGATCCAGCCACCCGTTGCGCAGACTCCGCCCCAGGCGGTCGGGTTGCCCAACATCTGCGGGATCTGCCGAGGTGAGAACCCGCCGGGCATGAAGTTCTGTCGGAGCTGTGGCAGCTCGCTGGGCCCGCCGTCGCCGGCCCAACACCAGCCGCCACCACCGATGATGCAGCCACCGCCGATGATGCAGCCGCAGCAGCCGCAGCAGCCGATGATGCAGCCGCCGCCGATGATGCAGCCGCCGCCGATGATGGCGCCACCGCCAATGCAGGGCACGCCGATGGGCGGCTCGCCGGCGTACATGCCGCCGCCGGGCCCGATGCCGATGCCCGGGATGCCACCGGCTGGCCCGATGGGCATGCCGCAGCCGATGGCGCCTCAGCCGGTCGCGCCGCGCCCCGGTCCGCCGACGCCACCGCCGGGTGGCGGAGGCAATGTCGCGTGTCCGCGCTGCGGCACCCAGACGCCGATCGGCTTCGCGTTCTGTCAGCAGTGCGGCCTTCACATGCAGGCGCTCCAGCCGACCGCGCCGCCCGACAACGCGCGGCCGCGTACGCCGTCGGCGTCGCCGCTGCCGATCCCGCTCAACCTGCCGCTCGCGATCGATCCGCAGGGCGCGACGCTCGCCGCCGATCCGCGTCCACCGACCGGGCAGAACCCGGTCGTCGCGCGGGCTCCGACGGGTGGGATCCAGCCCCAGGCCGCCACGACGCCCGCTTGGGGCATGGCCGTGCTCGTCAACCGCGATGGCTCGGACGGCCAGCGCTTCCCGCTCGCCGGCGACGCCCTCATCATCGGGCGCGGTGGCGCGGATATCGCGTTCGATGACGATCGCTTCCTGGCGCGCCAGCACGCGCGGCTCGAGCGCGCCGCCGACGGCAGCGTCACGATCACCGCGATCGACACGATGAACGGCGTGTTCCGCAAGGCCGACGCGCCGGTCGACCTGGTCGATGGCTCGATCGTGCTCGTCGGACGCGAGGTGCTGCGCTTCGAGCTCGTCGAGACCGAGGAGAAGGCGGTGCATCCGCTCGTGCGCCACGGCGTGGCCCTGTTCGGCTCGCCGCCGCGCGAGCCGTGGGGGCGCCTCTTGCAGCTCATCCCGTCGGGTGGACATCGCGACGTGCGCCACCTCGCCACCGAGGAGATCGTGCTCGGTCGCGAGGAGGGCGACATCGTCTATCGCGACGACGCGTTCATGTCGCGGCGGCACGCGACGCTCGCGTGGAACGGTCAGCGCGCGCAGATCACCGACCTCGGCAGCTCGAACGGCACGTTCATCAAGATCGCGTCGGTCGCGCTCAAGCACGGCGATCACGTGCGCATGGGTGATCAGTTGCTGCGGATCGAGCTCGGCCGCTGACGCGACCGGACCTCGCGCCGCTCGCGGTGGTCGTCGTCGGGGCATCCGAGGTCGGCGACGTTCGCGAGCACAACGAGGATCACCTCCTCGTCGGCGATCTCGACACCAAGGCGATCGTCGAGGTCGAGTCCGCATGGGCGAGCGACGGCGAGCGCGGCCCGCTGCTCGTCGTGTGCGACGGTATGGGTGGGGTCGAGGGCGGCGAGGTCGCGTCCGAGCTGTGCGCCCAGGCGATCTGGCGCGAGATGAAAGGCACGCCCGCGACCCGCGATCCCGAGGTGTTCGCGCGGCTCCTGCGCCGCGCGACCCGCGTCGCGAACCACGACGTCCACGCGATGGGCAAGCGCGAGCCCGGCCTGCGCGGCATGGGCACGACGGTGTCGGCGGCCGGCATCTGCAACGATCGGCTGATCGTCGCGACCGTCGGCGACTCGCGCGCGTACATCTTGCGCAGCGGCATGCTGGTCCAGGTCACGCGCGATCAGTCGCTGCAGTCGGCGCTGCTCGCCGCGGGGCACAGCGCGACGGAGGTCGCGAGCGCGGGGGGCGCGATCCTCCAGGCGCTCGGCGTCGGCCCCGACGTCGAGCCGTCGCTGTCGATCATCGAGCTCCGGTGCGACGATCGCGTGCTGCTGTGCAGCGATGGGCTGCACGGCCTGGTCGGCGATCCGGCGATCGCGATCCTGCTGTCGCGCCCGCACACCGTCGCGCACGCGGTGCGCCTGATGGTCGCCGCGGCCCGCGCGGCCGGCGGCACCGACAACATCACCGCGATCGTCTGCGAGGTGTCCGGCGCCCGGCTCGCCGCGTCGGCCGGCGAGGACGACGTGCCGACCTATCGCGAGTTCGATCCACAGAAGGAAGGCACGCCGGCGCTGACCCCGACGAGCTACGTCGCCAAGCGGCTCGCCGCGCGCGTCGGGATCCCGACGTCCGAGATCCCGCCGATGATCCCGGTGACCGGCCAGCACGCGATCCTGCGCTCGCAGATCGGCATCGTCCCGCCGCCCGCGACCCCGCCGGTCGACCCGCCGAGCCCGGCCCGCGCGCGGCTGAACGCGCCGACCGCGCGGGTGGCCTGGTACTGGTACGCGCTGGTGGTCGGCTTCGGGTGTGCGCTCGCGTGGTGGCTCGGCGGGCGATAACCGCAGTAGAGTCCTGGCGGTGCGGGTCGTCATCGACCATGTGGCGGGGAGCCGCCGAGGGCAGCGGCAAGAATTTCCGGTCGGTGCACGCCTGCGATTCGGCCGCCATCCCGAGTGCGAGGTGTCGTTCGACCCGCAGCGCGACATCGACGCGAGCTCGCGCCACGCCGAGCTGCGCAGCGCCGACGACGGCTGGATCCTCGTCGATCTCGGTAGCTCGAACGGGACCTATGTCGACGGCAAGCGCGTCACCGAAGCGCCGGTCGCGGGTGCGATCCCGATCAGCATCGAGTTCGGCCCGGGAGGTCCCCGGATCCGGTTATTCGTCGGCGACGACGCCGCGATCGAGGCGCTGCCGCCGGCGCCGATCGAGCGCACGCGGCCGCCGTGGATGGTCCCCGCGATCGTCGGCGGAACGGCCGTCGTCGTCGTCGCGATCGTCATCGCGTTGACACACTGTTAACCCCAGGCAGCTACCCGAAAAACGCAGCAACATACGTGCGAACCCGCGGATCTTCTGCGAGAATTCGCATGGTGAACTGCCCGTCGTGCACGACTCCGCTCGAGCAAAATGCTCGATTCTGCGGCGTCTGCGGCTACCGCCTTCAGGAGAACCAGAACGCGAGCGGGCCGGTTCCCCAGGCACCCAAGGTCGCGCCGGTCGTCGCGAAGCCGAACCCGGTCGCGCAGTCGGGTGGCATGCAGAAGCCGCCGAACACCGGCGCGCGCCCCAAGCCGCGGCTGTCCAAGGGCGACGACCAGTACCTCGGCACCACGCTCAACAATCGCTTCAAGGTCGAGTCGAAGATCGGCGAGGGCGGCTTCGGTGCGGTGTTTCGCGGCGTGCAGCTCGCGACCGGTCGCAAGGTCGCCCTGAAGCTCCTGCATCCGGAGATGACGAAGGACGAGAACCTCGTCGCGCGGTTCCGCCGCGAGGGCATGGTGCTGTGCAACCTGCGCGACGCGCACACGATCACGACCTACGACTTCGATCAGACGCCCGACGGCACGCTCTACATCGCGATGGAGCTCCTCGAGGGCAAGAGCCTCCACGAGATCTTCCACGAGCAGGCGCCGCTCGAGTGGAAGCGGACGTTCAAGATCCTCACCGAGATGTGCAGCTCGCTCGCCGAGGCCCACGCGCAGGGCATCGTGCACCGCGACCTCAAGCCCGAGAACATCTATCTCGAGACGCGCCCGGGCAATCCCGAGTTCGTGAAGATCCTCGACTTCGGCATCGCCAAGGTGATGCGCGGCGACGCGATCGATCCGGCCTCGCCGCAGCTCACCGCGACCGGCCAGACGCTCGGCACGCTCGAGTACATGTCGCCCGAGCAGCTGATGGGCAAGCCGCTCGACGGCCGCAGCGATGTCTACGCGCTCGGCGTCGTCGCGTACGAGATGATCACGGGCCGCCTGCCGTTCCCCGACGCGAAGGGCCCGGCAGGCCTGATCACCGCACAGCTCAAGCAGACCCCGCAGCCGCCGTCGACCGCGAACCCCAAGGCCAACCTGCCGGCCGCCGCGGATCGCGTGATCCTGAAGTGCCTCGAGAAGGACAAGGCGAACCGCCACGCCGACGTCACCGCGCTCGCCCTCGCGCTCGACGAGGTGATCCACTCCGCGCATCTCCCTCAGCAAGCGCAGCCGCAGCCCCAGATGCCACAGGCCCCGGTGATCGGCACGCCGGCGCCGCCACGCCCGCAGTCGGCCGCCGCCGACCTGCTCGAGACTCGCCGTGGCGACATGCCGAACCTCGCGCCGCCGCCGATGCCGCAGGCGATGATGCAGAACAACACGCCGATGCCGCCGATGATGGGTGGCACCGGCACTGGGCTGCCGCCGCTCGCCGCGCAGTCGTCGCCGGCGCTGAACCAGTACAACCCGAATGCCTCGATGGGCATGCAGCAGTACGGCTCGAGCCCGACGAACCAGGCCTACAACCCGGGGATGAGCCCGGCCATGAGCCCGAACATGCACATGGGCAACCCCGGCTCGAACCCGGCGAACCCGCAGTATCCGTCGGCCGCGGGCGTCGGATATCACATGGCGCCGGTCGGCAAGAAGTCGAACACGTGGGTCTGGATCGTCGTCGGGTTGCTCGCGCTCGGCGCGGCTGCGGGCGCCGTGCTCGCCGTCGTCATGAAGTAGCTACCGGGCGAGCGTCGCGCGGGCGCGCTCTTCGCCATGCGGATCGTCGGCGCCCCCGTCGAGCCACGCCTGGAACGCGGCGATCGCGTGCGTGGTGTCGCCGCGCCCGACCGCGACCAACGCGTCGAGCTCGAGGGCCTCGGGCAACTTCGGCACGCGGACGAGCGCGCGCGCGACCGCCTCGGCCGCCTGATCGTGGTGCTTGGCGACCATGAACGCGCGGGCCTCGCGCAGCGCCGCGCGCGCGGCGGCGAGGTTCGTGAGGCGATCGGGATCCTGCGCCGGATCGGGCGGCAGATCCGACGGCGGCGCGGCGCGATCGCCTTCGCCGCGCAGCTCGTGGCGCAGATCGAACGCGCGCATGCGGCCGTTGCTCGTCGGATCGGCGACCCACAGCTCGAGCGATGCCGGATCGAGGATCACCTGCTGGATCGCGCGGCCGTCGTCGATCACGCCGCGATGGCCGGGCGGACGCGGGCTCTCGTCGGTGGCGCGCTGATCGCGCAGCACGGCGGCGACCGCGGCGACGTCGGGCAGCGGCGCCTTGACGAGCCGGGTCGCCCGATCGATCCGCGTCGCGGTCGGCAGCGTGCGCGACGCGCGATCGTTCTCGGGATCCGAGGCGAGCGCGTTGGTCGTCAGGAGGTCGCCGAACACGCGCGTCTTCGGCTTGCGCTCGACGATCGCCTTGCCGGGCGTGCGCTCGATGATCACCCAGCTGCCGCTCGTGCCGTCGACCAGCACGATCAGCGCCGAGCCGAGCGTCGGCGTGCCCTGGATCATCTTGATCGCCTCGTCGAGCGTCTTGGCTTGCTCGAGCACCGCGCGCGCGAGCTGGGTGACCGGGCGCGCCGTGCGCGTCGGGCGGACATCGACGGTGCGCACCGGATCCACGATCACCGCGATGCCCGCGGCGTTGATCCCGGTCACCACGCCGAGCTGTCCAGGCCAGCCGACCGAGGCGAACGCCTGGAGACCCTGCGGATGCACGATCTCGACGACCGGGGTCTCGGCGTCGCCGCCGTCGTCGAGGCCGGGCAGGGCGAACGCGCGCCCCAGCCAGACCCGCGCCGGTGCCTGCTGCTGCTGCGCGACGATCGTGAGGCTCTGCGCCAGCGTGTGGTGGTCGGCCTCGCCGGTGCGCTCGCTCGGCGCGCCGACATCGATCACCGCCTGATCGCGGAGCACGTCGTCGTAGCTGACGTCGACGCCGCTCGCCGCAGCGCCCCGCGTCAGGCCGGCCGCCATCCTGCGATCCGCTTCGATCAGGCCGTCGTCGACGAACCGCCAGCGCCACGCGAGCCGCATGTTGTGGGTCGCGCCGCCGAGCCAGCCGTCATCGGAGATCGTGGCCGAGATCGACGGTGCGGCCGCCTTGACCGTCGCGACCAGCCACGGCGCGAGCAGCCGCCCGTGGGCCGCGCCGATCGCGTGCGCATCGCCGACGAGGTGGACGATCGGGATCCCGCCGTTCCATGCCAGCGACGACGCACCGTACGTCAAGGTAGGTGGCGTCGTGCGCGCGGTCACCGAGATCGTCCCGGCGAGCTCGCCGGCCGGCATGTCGTAGGTGACCGACCTCCGATAGATGAACCACGCCACGATCAGCGCCACGCCGAGCATGCCGAGCGCGATCGCTCCCGCGCGCCACGGTCGGGGAAACCCCGAGCGACGCGCACCGATGACGAGATCCGGCATGTGTCGGGGTAGTACCCCGAGCGGTGCCGTACTTCCACATTGACCGGGTACAGGGTGGTTGCTAGCGTTTCATGGGCACGACTTTGTTCGGATTACCGACGACGATTTTGGTAGCTACCGCCGAGCCGTTGCTCGTCGCCGTGGTCGGGCTCCTCGCGCTCGTGCTCGCGGGGTTGCTCGCGATGGTGATCCTGTTGCGGCGTCGCGCGCGCCCGCAGCCCGCGCCGATCGAGCCGACTGCGCCGTCGCTGCCGTCGGCGCCGTTGCCGCCGACCTTGCCGCGTCGTCCGCGCGTGCCGGTCGCGGTGCGCGGTGGTGGTGGTGGCGGGCTCGCGATCGCGACGTCGTCGGCGATGGTGTGTCCGACCTGCCGCACCGAGTATCACGGCATGGCGTACTGCACGCGCGACGCGCGTCGCCTGGTGCCGCCCGAGGACATGCTCGTCGGTGCGCGCATCGGCAAGAGCGGCGGCCTCGTGTGCATGGCGTGTCGCCGCGCCTACGAGCCCGGCCTGCGCAGCTGCCCGCACGATGGCAACGAGCTCGTGCCGCTACCGGTCTACAACGCGACGCGCCCGCGCCGCGCGCGCACCAGCGAGCCCGCAGGCGTCATCGCCCGGATCTGCCCGGTGTGCGCGACCAAGTACGATCTCAACGCCCGGTTCTGCGGCCACGATGCCGGCGAGCTGGTCGTGATCAATTGATCGACTAGATCGCGTCGCAGAACTCGATGCGCCGCGGGACCTTGTACGGCGCGAGGTTGCGCGCGCAGTGGTCGATGATCTCTTCGGCGCCGCACTTGGTCTTCATCACGACGCGCGCGACGACCATCGCGCCAGCCATCGGATCGGTCAGCACCAGCGCCTGCGCCGCCTTGATCTTCGGGAACGCCTCGAGGCAGCCCTCGACCTCGCCGAGCGCGACGCGCTTGCCGTCCACCTTCACGACATCGTCCTCGCGACCGGTGAGCGCGAGGCGACCCGACTTGTCGAGCTTGCCGAGGTCGCCGGTGCGCAGCCAGCCGGCCTTGTCGATCTCGCCGATGCGGACCATGCCCGAGGCGCGAGTCTTGGGCACCGGCGCGTCCTCGTGATCGAACGGGCCGATCGACTTGGGCGACAGCGTCTTGCTCTTCACCCAGATCAGGCCGTCCTTGCCGACCGCGCCGGCCTTGCCGTCGGCCGTGGTGATCTTGACCTCGACGCCCTCGATCACCTTGCCGACCGTCGTCGGATACTTGCCGGTGTCCTCGAGCGCGACGGTCGCGGCCTCGGTCGAGTGGTAGCAGCTCATCACCTTGATGCCGTACTTGTCGAGGAAGTCGTCGGCGACCGCCTGGTCGAGCCGCGCGCCGGCCGCGAGATACTTCGGCGACTTGACGTCGAGCTTCTTGGCCGTCGGGAGCTTGGACAGCTCGGCGTACATCGACGGCGTGCCCGGCAGGACGTCGACCTCGTGCTCGCGGATCAGCTTGCCGATCCGGCGCGCGCTGATCTCCTCCTCGAGGTACATCGTCGAGCCGAGCTTCAACGTCGGCAGGAAGCCGAGGTCCCAGCCGTAGGCATGGAACAGCGGCACCGCGACGAGGACCTTGGTCTTCTCGGTCATCGCGAGCGCGGCGATCGCGTGGTCGACAGACGCCATGGTGTTCTTGCTCGAGCGCAACACGCCCTTGGGATCACCGAGCGAGTCGGCGGTGAACAAGACCGCGATCGGATCGACGCCGTGATCCGGTGGGTCGCGCTTGTACACGCTGCACGTCAGCAGCGTGCCCTGGAGTCGACGGCGGACCTCGGCGGTGTCGTTGCCGGGAGCCGCGGTGTTCGTGGTCTGTTCGCGCGGCGGCGGCGCGGATGGGCGCGCGACCCGCGAGCGGGGCAGGGTGCTCGGCGGGACCGGGGCACTCGTGCCGTTCGCGGAGATGCTGCCTTCGCTGCCGCGCGGCCGGGTGACCAGCGCGCGGAGCGGTGCGGCGGCCAGGATGAGCTCGAGCTCGCGGCCGCCGGTGGTCGGATCGATCGGGACGATCGTGGCATCGAGGTTCGACAGCGCGAGCGCCAGGATCACGAAGTCGGGGACGTTGCCGAGCATCAGCCCGACCCACGCCCCCTTCTTGATGCCCATGCTCTTGAACTCCTGGGCGCGCCGGTCGACCCGGTGCTGGAGCCCCCGCCACGACAGGTAGTTGTCCCGGTACACGACGGCCTTGTTGTTCCCCTGGGCCGTCGCGGCCTTCTTCAGCCAATCGTAGAGGAGGGTCATGGAAGCTCGGGGTAGGACCCGCGCCGGGGGGACTGTAGCAGGCCCGGCCAGACCATGTGAAGGTGACGAACCGACTTGATTTGATAACGATTCCGCGGGAACAACGTCACCCATGTCCGCGGTCGCGCCATTTCCCGAGCCCCCCGACGAGCCCGCGCCCGTCGAGACCGGCGGCCCGACGACGGACGCGGATGGCTGGACCCTGCTCGAGACGCTCCGGCGCCGTCAGGAGGACCAGACCGTCGCGGTGCGGAAGACCCAGACCCAGATGACCGAGCTCGCGCACTCGATCGCCGCGCTCGTCGAGGAGCAGCGCCGGCGGACCCGGCGGGTCAACCTCAACTCGTTCGTCGCCTACGCGATCTTCACGCTCCTGGTCGGCGGCGCCGCGTACTTCCTGTATCAGAGCCGCGCATCCGAGCTCGGCGCCGCCCGCGATCACGCCGCCGCCGCGCTGGTCGACGTGACCCACCGCGCCGACGACGCGACCCAGCGGCTCGCCGCGCGAGACAAGGCCGACGCGGCGGCGTGGGATGTCTACACGCTGCTCGAGGCCGGCAAGCACGCCGAGGCCAAGACCCGGCTCGACGCGCTGCGCGACGCGCCGCTGTCGAAGACCGAGCGCGCCGTCCTGACCGCGACCGCACACGAGACCCAGGTCATGGCGGTCGAGGCCGCGATGAAGGCCGCGATCGCCTCGTTCAAGGCCGGCCACTACGCCGACGTGATCGCGCCGCTCGAGACCGCGCTCGCCGGCGAGGGCCCGGGCATGCGCGCGGCGCAGATGCACTACTACCTCGGCGTCGCGTACGCCAAGGGCAACGACCTCGACAAGGCGCAGACCCACCTCGGGGCCGCGGTCGCCGCCGACGTCGATCAGGAGGACGCCCGGTTCCAGCTCGCGTCGGTCCTCGATCGCGCGGGCCTGTTCCCGCGCGCGCGCGCCGAGTACGACCGGTTCGCCACCGCGCACCCGCAGTCACCGCTCTCGGTCTACGCGATGCGCCGCTCGGCGACGCTCGCGCGCATGCCGGCGCTGCCGCCCGTCGTCGTCGCGCCGCCCAAGGCCGCCGTCGTCGCGCCGGTGCCAAAGCCGGTCGTCATCGCGCCCCCGCTGAAGCCCCCCGCGATCGTGCCCCCCGCGAAGCCGCCCGCGCCCGCGCCGGCGCCCGCGCCGACGCCGCCCGCCGACGACCCGTCGACTCCGTGACCGCGCTGCTCGCGCCGCCGGCGCGCGGGTTCCGGGGCGAGATCCTGCCGGTGTCGCCCGCGATCCGGGCGCGGATGGAGGGGCAGTCGTGGCGCGGGGACGACGTGCGCTGTCCGCGGTGGGATGCGCTCGCCTATCTGCGGCTCGATCATGTCACGTTCGATGGGGGCAGCGGCGAGGGCGAGCTCGTGGTCGCCGCCGCGCTCGCACCGCGGGCCGTCGCCCTGTTCGCGCGGCTGTGGCAGCTCGGCTTTCCGATCCGCCAGATGCGCCTGGTCGACGAGTTCGCCGCCGACGACGGCCGCTCGATGGCCGCCGACAACTGCTCGGCGTTCAACTTCCGCGTCGTGCTCGGAACCGAGCGGCTGTCGCAACACGCGCTCGGCCTCGCGATCGACATCAACCCGGTCGAGAACCCGTGGCGCCGGCACGACGGCCTCGTGCCCATCGAGGGCGCCGCGTTCGCCGATCGCCGCCACGTCCGGCCCGGGATGTTCGTGCGACCGAGCCCGACCGTCGCCACGCTCGACGATCACGGCTGGGAGTGGGGTGGTGACTGGCTCCACGCGTTCGACGATCACCACATCGTGTGGTCGCGCGCGCGGCGGTGAGACGCGGTAGGCTCGTCGCCAGTGCCCCAGATCGTCGAGCTTCCGCCCATCGGTCAGGACGCGCGCGGCGCGCTCGTCGCGCTCGTGCGCGTCTGCAAGGAATTGCCCGCGAAGGGCGAGCCGTTCCGCGACTTCCGCAGCCGGCTGCGTGGCGCGAAGTTGTGGGATCGCGAGAAGCCGCTCGTCATGCTGCGCTTCCTCGGCGTCGGCGGCGCGGTCGTCACGCCGTCGCCGTTCATCACCGCGTTGACCGCGGCCAACGGCGACGACGAGATCTCGATCGCGATCCTCGATCGAGTGTGGCACGTCAACCCGATCCTCGGCAAGACCATCGTCGATCTCGTCGGCCAGCGCGCGTACCACAAGGACGAGGTCTACAAGCACCTCGGCTCGTCGGCGTTCGCCGGCATCGTGCCGTCGCGTCCCGCGCTCGAGACCTGGCTGCAGATCGCCCTCGGCACCGGCCTCCTGCGCATGCTCGGCGTCGCCGTCGCGTCGGGCCCGCGGATGGAGCGCTACGCCCAGCTCTCCGCGGCGCTCGACATCGAGGAATACCTCGCCGAGGATCGGCCCGAGCCCGATCCAGTGATCCCGGTGCTCGCCGAGGACGATCCGAGTGCGAGCAGCGCGCCGGTCGAGGCCACCGGCCCGGAGACCTCGATCCCGGTCGTCGCGGCCGCACCCGCCGGTTCGCCGCTGCCGGCGCCGCTGCGCCACCTCTCGGCCGACGGCCTCGCATCGCCGCGCAACCGCGAGCGCGTCGTCCCGACGTCGCGATTCGCGAGTGGATTCTCCGACGACGTCCTCGCCGAGACCCAGCACCGGCTCGGGGCATGGTGGGGCGAGGCACAGCGCCCGAGCGCGGCGTACCAACCGGCCGACTTCAAGCTCGACGCCGAGGCGTGGGTCGAGCGCGCCGACGAGGTCGTCTATCGCCTCGCGGTCGCCGCCGCGCTCGCGTTCCGCCTCGATCGCGATCGCGCGGCCGTCGTCGCCGCATACGACGCGCTCGACGGCGCCAACGTGCTGGCCGACCTCTACCAGGGCACGGTCCCGGAGACGTTGCCCTCGCACGTCGATGCCCGCGCGCTCATGCTCGCGTCGCTCGCCGCGCGCCGCTGCGCCGAGGTCCCCGATCTCGCCTCGCAGCTCGACGGCCGCGCCTCGGCCGGCGACGCGTTC
>JBBQEX010000060.1:0-49550 GCA_038321315.1 Haliangiales bacterium
ATGGGGGACGGTTTCAGCTCGGGCCCCTTTGGGCGTACGCAAAACGGGGCCAGAGCTGAAACCGTCCCCAATTCACAGGTCAGACGGGCGGACGCTCGGGATCGTCGCCCTTGTCCTTCTTGGGAGGCACCTTCCAGATCAGATCCATCTGCGGGCCGTGCTTGCCCTTGGTGTGATCGCCGCGATCATCCGGCTTGACGCCCTTGGGCACCTCCCACGGGATCGCGGTGTTCGGAAAGCCCTTGGTCTCCTCGTACATGTAGCGAGCCCACAGCGGCACGACGGTCATGTACGCCGCGTCGCTCTTGCCGAGCGCGCGCTCCTTCTTGTCGTCGCCGAGCCAGACCAGCGTCGTGAACTTCGAGGTGAACGCGATGAACGTGTTGTCGTGGGTCGCACTCGACGTGCCGGTCTTGCCCGCCGCCTTGAGGTCGGTCGCGCGCAGCACGTTGGCGAAGCCAAAGGCGACCTCGTTGGCGAGCAGCTTCGCCATCAGGTACGCGGTGCGCGGCGCGATCGCCTGCGGCGTCTCGGTGCCGGCGAGCGCGGCGACGCGATCGAGGCGGGCGGCGGCCGACAGCTGCGGATCCTCGGCGACCGTGTTGTCCTCGATCGTGTTCCCGGCGCGGTCGAGGATCCGGCGCACGTAGACCCAGTTCTTCTCCTTGCCCTGTGCGCGCGGCCACCACCGGCCATTGCGCGCGAACACGGTGAACGCGCGCGCCATCTCGTCGAGCTTGCTGCACGAGGCGCCGAGCGCGAGCGCGTCGTCGACGAACAGCTTCGTGGTGAACCCGAGCCTCCGGATCCACGCCTCGATCTTCGCCTTGCCGTCGGGCTCGGCCTTCAGGCGCTGGAACAGGTCGACCGACGGCACGTTCTTCGAGAACACCAGCGCGAACTCGAGCGTGACGTCATCGCCCATCGTGTTGTCGAGGTTGGTCGGCGTCCACACCTCGCCGGTGTCGGGATCCGTGATCTTCATCGGGATGTCGTTGAGCACGGTGTCGAAGCCGTAGCCGATGTCGAGGCCGAGCGCGTAGTAGATCGGCTTGTACGTCGAGCCCGGCTGGCGGCACGCCTGCACCGCGCGGTTGAACACCGAGCGGTCGTAGTCCGAGCCGCCGACCATGGCGACGACGTAGCCCGAGTGATGATCGGCGGTGAAGATCGTCGACTGCGGGTGCGGCACCTGCTCGAGCTTCACGACATCGGCGTTCTTGGCGTCCCACTCGCTCTGGTCGTCCTTGCCGACCCAGGATGGGTTGTGCTTGTCGGGCAGGGCCCAGTCGCGATAGCGGTCGACCGTGCGGACCTCGCGCGTGACCCACACGACGTAGCCGCGCTTGAGCGCGCTCGCCGCGCTATCGATGTCGATGTCGTTGTCGGCGTTGCCCGCCTGCCACTTGCTCGCCCACCGCATGTTGTGGAGCGGCAGCTGCAGCCGGCGATCGCCGACCAGCACCTCGGCGTGATCGCCGTCGACCTTGTCGACGACCGCGAGGTAGCGCTTGCCCTTCACGAGCGGTCCGTCGCCGTACAGCTTCTTCTGCCGCGCGATGACCGTGTCGCGCGCCGCACCGTCGACGTGCCACTCGGGGCCGCGCCAGCCCTGGCGCTTGTCCTGATGGCGCGCGCCGAAGTCGGCGTTGTCGTACGCGCCGGCTTCCCACGTCGGCTCGGCGGCGGTCTCGATCGTCATGCCCTGCTCGAACAGCCCGTCCTTGTACTTCTCGTTGACGTACCGGCGCACGTGCTCGGCGTAGTACGGCATGCGATCCGGAAACACGTCCTTGTAGAGATGGAGCGCGATCGGCTCGGCCTTCGCGGTGGCGACCTCCGCGGCGGTCGCGTAACCGTAGGTCGCCATCTTGTCGAGCACGACGTTGCGGCGCTCGGTCGCGAGCTTGACCTGGTGGAGCGGCGAGAACTTCGTCGGCGCCTTGGCGAGCCCGGCGATCATCGCGCTCTCGGCGAGCGTCAGCTGATCGAGGTGCTTGCCGAAGTAGTGCTGGGCGGCAGCCGCGACGCCCCAGGCGCCGGCCCCGAGGTAGATGTGGTTCAGGTAGACCGCGAGGATCGCGTTCTTCGAGTACTGCGACTCGAGGCGCCGCGCCATGATCGCCTCTTTGCCTTTGCGACCGAGCGACTTCTCGGAGCCGAGGAACTGCTTGGCGACCTGCTGCGTGATCGTCGACGCGCCCTGCGCGAAGTCGCCGGCGGTCAGGTTCGTCCAGATCGCGCGCGCGATGCCTTTGAAGTACAGGCCGCGGTGGTTGTAGAAATCGTGATCCTCGACGGCGAGGAACGCGTTGACCAGCGGCTTCGGCATGGTCTCGAACGGCACGATCTCGCGCCACTCCTTGGCGAACTCGCCGAGCAGGGTGCCGTCCGCCGCGTACATCCGCGATACACCGGGCGTCACGCTCGCGTACTTCGCGAGGTCCGGCACCGGGGGCGCGTTGACCGAGAAGTAGCGATACACGAACACCATCGTGATCGCGGCGAACGCGATCGTCGTGAACGCGATGAAGCCGGACAGCTTCGCGAGCCAGTAGACCACCCCGCCGTCGGCAGGATTCGCGACGGTCACGCGCGTGCGAATCGGGTCGACCGGGTCGGGCACAGCGGGTGGAGTTAGCCACGGGGCGGCGTCGAGCGGCAAGTGCTAGGCTTGCCTCGTGCCACCGTCGACTCAGGGGCTCCGCATCGGTGTGATCGTCGCGATCGTCGCGGTCGTCGGCACCGTCGCGTACGTGTGGCACAAGTCGGCGGATACCAACGACTCTGCACCGAGCTCGACCGTGATGACGGTGCCCGTGCCGGGGCGCACAGCCGTCCCGGACAAGCTGTCGCCGGTTCAGGTCGCCCAGGTCGCGCCGACCCGTCCCTCACTCCCGGACCAGCCCAGCCTCCCCACCTTGCCGAACGGCACACCCGCGACGACCCCCGCCGAGCTGTTCTCGGTCGAGGCTCGCGATCCCGCGTGGGCCGCGGCGATCGAGGCCGAGATCAAAGATCGCACGACGTCGGCGCCCGCGAAACTCACGACCGAGTGTCACGCGGCGCGCTGCCAGCTCACGTTCGACGGCGGCACGGTGGCGATCGGCAAGACGATCTCGCTGCTCGAGAGCGAGAAGGGCCTGATCGGGTTCGCCGACAGCCTCTACCTGATGAACACCGAGACGCACGACGATGGCTCGATGACGATCCGCGCGATCGCGACGTTCCCGCGCTGAGTACACCGCCCCGGCAAGCGGCCGAGTCACCATGCATGCTCGTGGCGATCGCGCTGGCGCTCAGCCGGTTGATCTATCTCGACCGCGACGGCGCGACGCTCCAACCCGGCGTGAACGATTCGCGCGCGCAGACGTCGTCGCTGGTGTCGCACCAGGTCCACGTTCCGGCCTGGAGCGTCTCCGACACCGACTGGGATGCGACGGTCGCCTGCGTCCGCGAGGTGTGGTCGCCGTTCGGCGTCACGATCACCGAGGACGATCCGGGAGACGTGCCCCACATCGAGGTCGTTCTCGGCGGCAAGGCGGCGGATCTCGGCATGACGGTCAACGCCGGCGGCGTCTCGCCGTTTCGCGGCGACTGCGGCGTGATCGAGAACTCGATCGTGTTCGCGTTCACCGCCGTGTTGCCTCACGTGCCGCGCACGATCTGCGAGGTCGCCTCGCAGGAGCTCGGCCACAGCTTCGGCCTCGACCACGAGCTCGATGCGGCCGATCCGATGACGTACCTCGCGTATCACGGGCCACGCGCGTTCCAGGATGAGGATGTCGCGTGCGGTGAATCCGTCGCGCGTCCGTGTGGCAACAGCTGTCGCCCGACGCAGAACTCGGTGCAGATCCTACGCTCGCGGCTCGGGACGCCCGACGACGTTCCGCAAACGCGCACGGAAACCAGCGACCACGCGACGCCGGCGATCGAACCCGATCCCGTCGATCCAGATCTCGGCGAGCCCGCCGGCTGCAGCACCAGCGGTGGTAGCGCGAGCCTCGCGATCGGCTTGCTGTTCGGTCTCCCGTTCAGGCGAGCGCGAGGTCGGCGATCGCGCTCTCGCCGGCCAGGCTCTGCAGGCAGCGAACCAGGTGCGCGCGGATCTTGTGCTTCTTCGAGTAGACCGTCTTCAGGCTGATCTGCATCTCGGCCGCGATCTCGTCGGCCTCCATGCCCTTCTGGTAGTAGAGCTCGACGAACATCCGGTCCTTCTCGGTGAAGTCCGAGAGGAGCTCGTTGAGGTGGCTCCAGCGCTCCTTCTCGATCAGCATGTCGAGCGGGGTGCGGTCGCACTCCTCGTGCGGGTCGAGCACGCCGTCGACCTTGTCGAGCAGCGGACGGCGGCCGGCACCGCGCAGGAAGTCGTAGGCCGCATTGACCGAGATCATCCCGATCCACGAGCCCAGCTTGGTGCCGCGCGCCGGGTTGTAGATCCGGAGCTTGTGCATGTCATCGCGCACGAGCTGCATCATGACGTCGGCGTAGATCTCGTCGAGATCGGCCGACGACAGGCTCGGGGCGTACTTGAGCGTCACCTTGGTGATGCAGCGATAGATCAACGGGCGATAGCGGCGGACCAGCTCGACCCAGCCTCGGGCGTCACTTCGCAGCACCGACTTGAGCAGATCGCGCTCGGACCAGTCGGCGAGATTCTTCGAAGCGCGGATTGCGAGGAGAGCCATGACAGCCACTACAGCAACCTCGGTGCCACGCTCAACTGGCTGATTTTATTAACGCTGATCGGCTCTCCACAGGTGAGCACCACCATTACTTGGTGAAATCGACCAGCCACCAGTTCGCGGGAGGGAAGGAGACGATCCCGTCTCTCGTATTAATCACTCCCGTCACGGACGGGTGTCGTGATCTGTGAGTGGCGCTACGCGTTATTCAGGTCTTGGCGACCGCAATATCCCAGCGGCGAAGGTGGGCTGCAACCGCAGCGCGATCGGGAGTCGGCTTGAACCGGCGCTGCTCGCGCCACGTGCGCGAGACGGCCGCCTGATCTTTCCAGACGCCGGTGCCGAGGCCGGCGAGGAACGCGGCACCCAGCGCGGTGGTCTCGACCAGCTCGGGCCGCGAGATCTCGACGCCGAGCACGTCGCTCTGGAACTGCATCAGCAGATCGTTCGCCGACGCGCCGCCATCGACCTTCAGGACGGTGAGTGCGCGCCCCGAGTCGCGCTCCATCGCGCGCAGGATGTCGACGTTCTGCAGCGCGATGCCCTCGAGCGTCGCGCGGGCGAGGTGCGCGCGGGTCGTGCCACGCGTGAGCCCGGTGATCGTGCCGCGGGCGTCGGGTCGCCAGTGCGGTGCGCCGAGCCCGGCGAACGCCGGCACGACGATCACGCCGGCCGAGTCGGGCACGCTGCGCGCGAGCCCCTCGACCTCGGCCGCCGATGCGAACAGGCCGAGCCCGTCGCGCAACCACTGCACCGCGGCGCCCGCGATGAACGCCGAGCCCTCGAGCGCGTAGCGGATCTCGCCGTCGGCGAGCTGCCACGCGACCGTCGTCAGGAGGCCGCTCTGGCTCGCGACCGGCGTGTCGCCGGTGTTCATCAGGATGAACGCGCCGGTGCCGTACGTGCACTTCGCGTCGCCGGGCGCGAAGCACGCCTGGCCGAACAGCGCCGACTGCTGATCGCCGGCGAGGCCCGCGATCGGGATCCCGTCGGGCAAGCCCGGCACGCCAGCGGTGACGCCGACCGGGCCCGACGACGGTACGACCTTCGGGAGGATCTGCCGCGGTACCGCGAGCAGCTCGCACAGCTCGTCGGACCACGCGCGCGCGTGGAGATCGAACAGCAGCGTGCGCGACGCGTTGGTCACGTCGGTCGCGTGGACCGCGCCGCGCGTCAACTTCCACACCAGGTACGAGTCGATCGTGCCGAACGCGATCGCGCCGCGCCGGGCGTCGTCGGCGAGGCCGGTGACGTGCTTCAACAGCCAGTTGACCTTGGTCCCCGAGAAGTACGGGTCGAGCGTCAGCCCGGTGAGCTGCTTGACGCGCGCCTCGCGGCCGGCGGCCTTGAGCTCGGCGCAGTAGTCGGCGGTGCGCCGGTCCTGCCAGACGATCGCGTCGTGGACCGGCTTGCCGGTCTCGCGATGCCACAGCAGCGACGTTTCGCGCTGGTTCGTGATCCCGATCGCCGCGATCGTGCTCGCGTCGATCCCGTACATCGCCTGGCCGAGCGCCGCGATCACCGACGACCAGATGTCGTCGGGATCGTGCTCGACCCAGCCCGGCTGCGGGTAGATCTGGCGGAACTCCTTGTAGCCGCGGCCGCGCACGGTGAGCTGCTCGTCGAGGACGAGCACGGTGGATCCGGTGGTTCCCTGGTCGATCGCGATCACGTGACGCATGACTTGGCTCCTCTCACAAAGCTCGTGACCTCCGCGGCGACGATGTCGCGCTCGACGTCGGTGGCGATCAGATGAAAGCTGCGCGGCAAGATCCGCACGCGCGCGGCGCGGGTCTGCTCGGCGATCCGCGCCGCGCACGCGACCGGCGCGGTGTGATCGTTCGCGGCGTGCAGCACGAGCACCGGCTGCGTGATCAGCGGCAGCTCGGCATCGACGACGCGCATGAAGTCGAGCAGCTCGCCGAGGGCGCGCACCGGCACCCGCGGGTACGCCGGATTCGCGTGCTTGATCCGGCGATCGCGGACGTCCGAGCCGCCGACCTTGGGCAGCGTCCGGATGCCGAGTCGGAGGCACCACTGCGCGGCGCGCTCCGCGATCCCGGCGAGCCACAGCGGCGCCGCGAGCGACGCGACACACGCGAGGTCGCGCCGATGCGCGGCGACGTGGAGCGCGAGCAGCCCGCCGAGCGACTGGCCGACGAGCGCGACACGATGGCACGACCGCGCGAGCTGATCGACCGCGGCATCGACGGCGGCGGCCCACTCGCGCCAGGTTCGCGTCTCGAGGTCCTCCCACGTCGTGCCGTGACCGGGCAGGCGTAGCCCACACACCGACATGCCGCCGCGCGCGAGCTGCTCGCCGAGATAGCGCATCTCGTACGGCGTGCCCGTGAAGCCATGGATCGCGACCACTCCGATCTCGCCGTCGCCGACGAAATCGAACGCGTTCGCGTCGCCAAGCATCGTCCGGGGGTTATCACACCGCCGCTCACATTGACAGGTCACGTCATGTGCGGTGTGATCGTCGGGCCTCCGACGATGAGTGAGTGGAAAACCCGCATCACCAAGGTCCAGGTCGTCAAGCCGAAGGAAGTCGGCGAAGCCTGCCTCGTACTGATCTATCCGCCCGGTCCGGACATGGGAAAGCGTTTTCCACTGTCGAAGGAAGTCGTCGTCGGACGTGGTGCGGACTGCGACATCCAGGTCGATCGCGACTCGGTCTCGCGCCGGCACGCGCGCGTGTTCAAGAGCGGCGAGACCTGGTCGGTCGAGGATCTCCAATCGACCAACGGCTCGTACGTCAACGACGTTCAGGTCACCCGCTCGGTCCTGCGCGACGCCGACTTCGTGAAGATCGGCGCCGCGATCTTCAAGTTCCTGTCGAGCCAGAACGTCGAGGCGAGCTACCACGAAGAGATCTATCGGATGACGATCGTGGACGCCCTCACCGGCGCCCACAACAAGCGCTACTTCTACGAGTTCCTCGAGCGCGAGATCGCCCGCTGCGCGCGCTACCGGCGACCGCTGTCGCTCCTGATGTTCGACATCGACCACTTCAAGGCCGTCAACGACAAGCACGGCCACCTCACCGGCGACTACGTGCTGCGCGAGATGTCACGCCGCCTGCTGTCGCGCGTGCGTCGCGAGGAGTTGCTCGCGCGCTACGGCGGCGAGGAGTTCGCGGCCGTGTTGCCCGAGACCGACCTGACCGGCGCGCGCACGTTCGGCGAGCAGATCCGCAAGATGGTCGCCGACCAGCCGTTCGAGTACGAGGGCGACACGTTCACCGTCACGATCTCGATCGGGGTCACCTGCGTCGAGGGTGAGGACGTCGACATCACGACGTTCATCAAGACCGCCGACGACAACCTGTATCGCGCCAAGCGCGAGGGTCGCAACCGCGTCATCGGCTGACGGCACGAGGCTTGCTGGTACCTTTTGGTACATGAAGAAAGTCCTCAACGCCCTGATCACGGTGAGCCTGCTAGGCACGATCGGCGGCTGCTACGTGCGCACGCGCCCCGTCGTGGTGCGCGATCGGCCGGTCGTCATCCACGAGCACGACCATGACCACGACCGGGACCGCGGTCACGATCACGACCATGACCATGACCATGACCATGACCACGACCACGACCACGACCATCACGACTAGCGAGCGTTAGGCGGTCGTCTTGGCGGCGTCGCGCAGCGCCTTGTCGCGGATGCGCTTGTCGAGGAAGTAGTTGCGGCCGCGCCAGAACTCGGCGCCGACGCCGCCGACCGATCCGGCGGCCGCGATGAGCACGAACAGATCGGCGCGCTCGGGGGCGAGCAGCGCGCCGCCGAGCATCGCGGACACGCCGAGCACGCGACCGCCCCACGCGAGCGCCTTGGTCGCCACCTTGTGGTGCGACAGGAGGTTGTCGAGGCCGCCGCAGGCGAGCTCGACGGAGATGATCAGGAACAGTGGCCAGCGTGGCGCCGACGTCTTCGCGAGCACCGTGAAGATGAGGATCGGGATCGAGATGCTGCCGACCAGGCGCACGAAGTCCGCGCGCGCGAAGTCGCCGCGACCGCGCAGCTGCCGCCAGCCGATCGCGAGGTAGTCGAACGCGCTGACCCAGGTCAACACGACGACCGCGATCATCAGCGCGCTGATCGTGTAGGTCTTGTCGATCTCCTGGACCGCGAGGATCGCGCCGAACCCGCCGAACATCACGAACGCGCCGCGCCAGACCTTCTTGTGCTTGACGTAGAACACGATGAGGACGATGAGCGGGACGATGATGCCGCTGACGAGCAGCCAGAAGATGAAGCGGTCGTTATCGACGAGCGGGAACAGCAGCATCATCCCGATGCCCTGCATCTGGCACCACGTCTTGACCTTCGCGAGGTAGCTCGTCTTCAGCGTCAGGTCGCGCTGCTCGTAGGCCGATCGCAGCGCGGTGACGAAGAACTCGCGCACGAACATCAGGCCGCACGCCCACGCCGGCACCAGGTGGATCGCCGGATCGGCGAACGGCATGTAGGCGAACGCGACGAACACCTTGTCGGCGATCGGATCGAGCAGGCCGCCGAGCACCGTCGGGCCGTACTTGCGCGCCAGCATGCCGTCGACCCAGTCGGTGCAGCCGATCAGCGTGCCGGCGATCAGCGCGCTCGCCATGTACCAGTTGTGCGAGAACGGGTTGAGCCCGCCGCGCTCGCCACCCTTGTAGAGCAACCACGCGAGCAACGGCATCGGGACGAGGCGCGCCAGGGTGACCTGGTTTGCGGTGATCCACGGGCGGCCCGGCGCTGGCACGGGCGAACCCTAGCACTATCGCATCACTGAAATGTGCCGCTGCCGGTCCCCGATTCGGTGACGCAATCGGCCGTGATGTGGATCGAGTCGTCGTGCGGGACGCCATGCCACTGGATGTCGAGCGCGAGGTGAGGATCGGCGCTCGACGTCGCGCAATCGATGTCGTCGACCACGATGTTCCAGCACGCGCTGGTCGCCGACATGCTGCACGCCGGCAGGACCGCGAGCTCCTCGTCGGGCATGTGTGGGACCCGGCGGACCTCGACCACCGAGCAGCTGTACTGCGGGCCGGGCGTGTTCGGATCGAGATCGGCCAGGTTGGCGTCGAAGCACTTGGTGCCGACGATGTCGGCGATCTGGCGGCTGATCGCGAGGAGCGCGGGCGACAGGTCGGGCTCGCAGATCTTCTGCTCGGTGAAGCGACCGGGGAACGCCGCGAGGAACGCGGCCGTGCGCACCGCCGGGAACGCGACCTGCGGCGTGCCGGTCGGGCCGTTGTAGGTGCACGAGTGATCGAGGATCGTGGTGCCGGCGGCGCTCGTCGTGATCCGGAAGTCGTCGGTCGGTCCGACGATGCCAGCGACGATGATGTCCTTGGGCTCGGCCTTGTAGCCCTTGATCACCGCGGCGAGCTGGGCGGGCTGCTCGAGCCAGCGCGGCGTCGTCTTGGGATGACAGTCGCTGCGCGCGCCGGGTGCGCCCATGAAGTCGGTCGCCGGCGTCTCGCAGGTCACGCCGTCCTCGGTGCAGCGGAAGTTCACCGCGTCGGCGTCGGTCGTACCGTCGAACAGGCCGGTGTGCGCCATCGAGCAATCGTCCTCGTCGGCGATCACGACGATCGCGAGGTACGCGCTGTCGCGCAGGAAGCCCTGGTTGACCGCGTTCGTCGGATCGAGCGCCCTGGCGACCGCGCCGAGGTGCTGCTCGATGCCGCAGCCGAGGATGCCGACGTCGGCGATCTCGGTGAACGCGTCGGCCAGCGCGCCGGTGTAGTTGCGCGTCCGGCCGCCGTGGCCATCGTCCTCGTCGATGATGTAGCGCGCGCCGCTCGCGAGCGGGCGCAGCATGCCGCCGTCACCGCCGTTCGTGCAGCCGAACCGCGAGCCGTCGGTCGAGCCGTCGCTCGTCGAGGTGCCGAGGTCGCTCGTCGTGACGCCGATGTGGATGTTCGGCAGGCCGCCCTGGGCCGACTCGAGCACGTCGATGAAGCGATGGAAGTTCGCCTTCAGCGAGTCCTGCTCCTCCTTCATCGACCGCGAGTTGTCGACGAGGAACAGGATGTCGAGGTCGCGGCGCGGGTTCGCCGGGAAGTCCTTGACCTCGACCGAGCCCTGCTCGCTCGGTACGCCCGAGACCGATCGATCGGGACAGCCGGCCAGAGCCACAGCTGCCATCATCATCAAGCTTGCTCGCATGCCCGTTGGTGCGAGGGCCGCGCGCGATCCGTCAGCCGAAAATGAAACAGGCCGCTTCAGCGAAGCGGCCTGTCGACGACGCGAGCTCGCGTTCAGCCGCCCTTGGTCACGCAGTTCGCGATGATGTGCGTGTTCTGCGGCGCCGAGTCCTGGCCCTCGACCTTGAGCGTCAGGTGGAGGCCGTTGTGGCAGTTGACCGTGTCGCTGACGAGGTGCCAGCACGGCTTGTTCGACAGCGAGCCGTCGCAGGCCGGGACGACGGTCTCGTGCTGCGTCGGCTTGCCCTGGTCCTGGACGAACGACACCGCGCAGTCGAACTGATCGCCCGCGGTCGTCGGGTCGACGTCGGCGAGATCGCCCTCGATGCACGGGTCGCCGATGACGGTCTTGAGCAGCTGCGCGATCAGCTGGAGGCCGTCGGTCAGGTTCTGCTGGCAGATCGTCGTGAACGTCGAGCGACCCGGGAATTGGTCGAGGAGGAACTGGATGCGGACGGCCGGGTCGGCGACCTCGTTGCCATCGGCGCCCTGGTAGTTACACGAGTGGGCGAGCGCGGGGATCTGCGTCGTGCTGCCCTGCGGCGCGCGAAGCTCGGTCTGGACCGGCGTCGCGTTGCCGATGATGCCGGCGACGATGACGTTCTGCGGGTCGGCCTTGAGCTTCTTGAAGAACTCGGCGTAGTCCGCGACCTTCGCGAGGAACTGCGAGTTGTCGTTCGGGTGGCACATGTCCTTGGCGCCGACCTGATTCATCGCGTTCGAGTCCGCGCCGCCGGTATCACACGTGATGCCGAAGCGGGTGCAGCGGAACGACTGCAGCGCGCCGAGCGCCGGGCTCTCCGGACCGAAGAAGCCGTTCGCGTCCTTGAGCGAGCAGTCATCCTCGTCGGCGATGAAGATGATCGCGAGGTACGCGTTCGCGCGGAGGAACGGCGAGGCGCCCTGGTTCGACGGGTTCGTCGGCGACAGCGCGCGCTTGGCACCCTCGATGTGCTGCTCGAAGCCGCAGCCATCGGCGCCGACGCGAGCCATGAGCCCGAACACCTGCGAGAGCGTCATGCCGGCGGTGTAGTTCGTCACGCGCGGCGCGGTCTGATCTTGCGGCTGGATGTCGCTGAGATACGTCCCGGTCACGTTGCCGGTCGCCATACCGAGCTGCAGCGTGCCTGCCTTGCCGGCGCCCGAGCAGGAGCCACGGCCACTTCCCACTGTCGGGCCAGGACCGCTCTGGCCGGTCGAGCCGACGTCGGAGGTCGCGACGCCGATGTGGACGTTCGGCAGACCACCGGGGATCGTGGTGAGCACGTCGATGAAGTTGCCGAAGTTGGCCTGGAGGTTGGCCTGCTTGTCGTTCATCGACGGCGAGTCGTCGATCACGAACAAGATGTCGATGTCACGGTTGACCGTGACGGGGATGTCCTTGTACTCGACGCGACCCTGCTGGGGATCGACAGTCGAGATCGTGCGATCGGGACACCCGGCCATGCTCGCGATGAGCATGGTGGCGAATACAGATGAACTGAGAAGCTTCATGGGTCCTCCGAGAAAGCGATCCGAGAATAGAGCAAACCCGCGACCAAGTTGAGTCTCGAGTGGTTTCAAACGCTTACTTTCGGTTTTCGGACCCGAGACTGCCAACAAAGTTGGCAATCTGGATCGATCGTTGGCAGAAGAACCCGAGCTGAATCAAAGGTTTAGTCACAGTCGGGGTCTCATGTCGATGCGCTGGTTTCTGGTGTTCCTGGTTGGCTGCTTCACACCGAGCTACGGCAGCCCACAGCCCGACACGATCATCGACGTCCATCTCTCCGGCGGGCTCGTGGCTCGCGACGAGACCCAGATCCGCATCGTCGGCTCGACCGTTACGTTTGGCTGGGAGCATCAGACCGAGCAGGTCGCGATCGCGCCAGCCCGGGTCGCCGAGATCATCCACGCGCTCGAGGAGGTCCGGTTCCTCTCGCTCGACGACGACACCCGATGCGCGGTCTCCGATGGGTTCTACTACACGATCTCGGTCCGCCTGCCGGCGGGCAAGGCCCGGGTGAGGTTCGCGGCGAGCTGCAGCAAGCTGAGCGATCTCGAGCTCCGGATCTCCAAGCTCAGCGGCTACGACGACTGGGTGAGGCCGCGGAACTCCGAGATCGTCGTGCGCCGGAACAGCGGTGGGATCCCGGCTCCGAGCGTCGAGACGATCCGGATCTCGGGATCGATGGTCACGTTCACCAGCGAGCATCACGATGGGCGCACCGATCAGCGCCCGATCGCGCCGGCCCGGGTCGCCTCGATCCTCCGGGCGCTCGACGACGCGAAGTTCGCGACGATCGAGCCCGAGCCTCGGGCCTGTACCGATGCCTACGAGTACGTCATCACGGTCGGCACGAAGGCCGTGAGCTTCGCGCCGGACTGCCCGCCGAGCAACGGTGCAGTGCTCCTCGCGCTCGAGGGTCGGATCTCGACGATCAGCGGCTACGCCGATTGGCTCGTTCAGGAACGGTGATAGCTTCGATCCTCGCGTGCCTCGGATCTTGCTGCTCGGGCCCGACGATGAAGCGCGCCGCACCCTGCACCTGATGCTGGATCGCGGCGGCCGAACCGTGGTCGCGATGGCCGATGTCGAATCGGCGGTGCGCCACCTCGCGACGACCACCGATCGATGCGACGCGGCGATCGCGACGGCCGACCTCGTCGGCACCGCGACCCGCGCGATCGACGCGCCGGTGATCGCGATCGCGGCGAATCGCGACGTCGCGCCAGCGCTCGCGCTGTTCGACGCCGGGGCGGCCGACGTCATCGCGACGCCCCTCGACGAGCTCGAGCTGGCGCTCGCGCTGCGGCACGTCGCGAGCTGGCCGCGGCGGGGCGCGACGAGCGCGATCGGATCGGCGATCGGCCTGGTCGGCGCGAGCGAGCCGATGCAGCGCGTGCGCGCGATGATCGAGCAGATCGCCAAGCATCGCTCGACGGTGCTCGTGCTCGGTGAGAGCGGGACCGGCAAGGAGCTCGTCGCGCGCGCGATCCACGAGTCGTCGCCACGCCGCGATCGGCGGTTCGTCGCGGTCAACTGCGCGGCGATCCCCGCGACGCTGCTCGAGAGCGAGCTGTTCGGCCACAAGCGCGGCGCGTTCACCGATGCGGTGCGCGACAAGGCCGGCCTGTTCGAAGATGCCGACGGGGGCACGCTGTTTCTCGACGAGATCGGCGAGCTGCCGCTCGCGCTGCAGGCGAAGCTCCTGCGCGTGTTGCAGGAGGGCGAGATCCGCCGGGTCGGCGACACCGCGACGACCAAGGTCGACGTCCGGCTGATCGCGGCGACGCTCAAGGATCTGACCGAGGAGGTCGCGGCCGGCCGGTTCCGCGAGGATCTGTTCTACCGGCTCAACGTCGTGCCGATCACGCTGCCGCCGCTGCGCGAGCGCGCCGAGGATATTCCCGAGCTCGCGCAGGTGTTCGCGCGCCGCCACGCCGCACGCCACGGGCTCGGCGACATCGAGCTCGGCGCCGACGTGATCGACGCGCTCGCGACCCAGCCGTGGCCGGGCAACGTGCGCGAGCTCGAGAACGTCATCGAGCGCGCCGTCGTGCTCGCCGATGGGGTGGTCGACCGCGAGTTCCTCGGGACCGTGATGACCGTGAAACCGGCCCCCGAGGTCGCCGCGGACGATCTATCGATCAAGAAGGCGACCCGCGAGCTCGAGCAGGACCTGATCAAACGTGCGCTTGGCGCGACCGCTGGAAACCGCACCAACGCCGCGAAGCTGTTGGAGATCAGCCACCGGGCGCTGCTCTACAAGATGAAGGAGTACGGGATTACCTGAGCCCTACCCGAACCCCCAAATGTGTGGGTTTTTGGAGATCTGCGCGGCGCGCCGTACAATTTAAAGCTAGATGGCCAAGCAGTGCATCGGGCTCGACATCGGCTCGTCGAGCGTCAAGGCAGTCCAGCTCCGCAAGAAGGGGTCGGGGTGGGCCTTGCAAGCGTTCGGGATGCAACCGCTCGTTCCCCAGACGATCGTCGACGGGACGATCATGGATCAGGGGGCCGTCGCGGATGCGATCCGGCAGCTCTGGGCCCGCTTGAAGTTGAAGCAGAAGGACGTCGCGATCGCGATCGCCGGTCACTCCGTGATCATCAAGAAGATCTCGGTGCCGCAGATGTCCGCCGAGCAGCTCGCGCTGAACATCCGCAACGAGGCCGAGCACCACATCCCGTTCGGTCGCGACGACGTCGAGATCGATTATCACGTGACGATGCCGGTCAACTCGAGCGGTCAGACCGAGCTCCTGCTCGTCGCCGCGAAGAAGGAGGTCGTCTCCGACTACATCCAGGTCGTGCGCGACGCGTCGCTGACGCCGCAGATCGTGGACGTCGCCGCGTTCGCGAGCCAGAACGGCTTCGAGGTCAACTACCCGCTCGATCCGCGCGAGACCGTCGTGTTGATCAACGTCGGCGCGGCGATCTCGAACATCAACATCGTGCGGAACAGCGTCTCGCTGTTCACGCGCGACGTCACGATCGGTGGCAACGCGTTCACCGAGGAGATCCAGAAGCGGCTCGGCATCCAGGCCGACGAGGCCGAGGCCTACAAGGTCGGCGGCAACCAGAGCGAGAACGGCGTCGTGCCGCAGGAAGTCCTCCAGGTCATGGAAGGCGTCGCCGAGGTGATGGCCGGCGAGTTCCAGCGCTCGCTCGACTTCTTCCTCGCCACCACCGCAGACGCCAACGTCACGCGCATCGTGCTCGCCGGTGGGACCGCGAAGGTCAGCGCGCTGCACCGCGCGATCGAGCGCCGCTCGCGCCTGCCGCTCGAGGTCGCCGATGCGTGGAAGCGCGTCGAGATCGACGGCTCGCTCGACAAGCTGTACCTCGGCTCGCACTCGCCGGAGGCGCTGATCGGCGTCGGCCTCGCGATGCGATCGGCGGGAGACAAGTAGCGATGATCAGGATCAACCTACTCCCGGCGCGCAAGGCCAAGCGCGCCCAGGCCGAACCGGGCTCGAAGGAGCTCGTGCTCGGGCTGTTCGCGCTCGCCGGCGCCGGCGTGCTCGTGTGGCTGTTCGTCGACAAGCCCAAGCGCGATCACCTCGCCGAGCTCCAGAGCTCGACCAAGGAGATCGTCGCGCAGATGGTGCCCAAGAAGGAGGCGCTCAAGGGCTACGACGCCATGAAGACCGCGGCCGACGAGGCCGCCAAGCGCGCCGAGTCGATCGATCGGCTGATCGGGGCGAAGGTCGTGCCCGCGAACATCCTGCACGAGCTCGGCGAGATCCTGTTCACCGGCCACACGCCGACGATGACCGAGAAGATGATCAAGCTGACCGGGCCTTCGCTGACCGAGGGCGATCCGAACAAGCACTTCCAGACCGACTGGGATCCGACGCACGTGTGGCTGTCGTCGTTCACCGACTCCGGCGGCACGTTCAAGCTCGAGGGCGGCGCGCAGAACGATGGTGATGTCACCCAGCTGTCGAAGCGCCTCCAGGCGTCGGTCTACTTCGACAACGTCAACCTCACCGGTGGCGAGCGCATCACCGACCAGGCGTCGAACGTGACCTACTACAAGTTCACCATCACCGGAAAGCTGGCGTACTGATGGCGGCCAGCGGACCCCTCGCAGATTTCGCGCGGCTCCCGACGCAGCGCAAGATCCTGATGTTCGTCGTCATCGGGTTCCTGCTCGGCGCGGTGTACTGGCAGTTCTTCTTCAAGGGCCTGAACAAGGACATCGAGGAAGCCGAGGCGGATCACGACGCCAAGGTCGCCCAGAACACCAAGCTCACCGCCGATCTGCCGGCGTACGAGAAGCTGCAGACCAAGTTCTCCCAGCTGCAGAAGAAGGTCACCGAGAACCAGAAGGCCCTGCCGACGCAGGCCGAGCTGCCGGCGTTCTTCGAGACGCTCAACCGCAAGGTCAAGGACTCCGGCGTCGAGATCAAGAACTGGTCGCAGGCTCCCGAGGAGCCGGTCGACGTGTTCGTCAAGGTGCCGGTCAAGATCGAGATCACCGGCACGTTCATGCAGATCAAGCGGTTCTTCGCGTCGCTCGTGCAGAAGAGCGACACGACCACGCCGGTGACACCGGACACGCAGAAGGAGCGCGAGCGCGTCGTGTCGATCGAGTCGCTCGCGCTCGGCGACGCCAAGGTCGTCAACCACGAGTTGATCTTGACCGCGAAGTTCACCGCGACGACGTTCCGCCAGGACGAGCTGAAGGTCGTGACGCCGGTCGCCAAGCCGGGCGCGGCCCCACCGCCGCCGCCCGCCGGCGCCAGCAGCGCCCCGCCGATGCCGTCGGCCGCAACGCCGACCGGCGCCAAGCTGCGCGTCGAGGATTCGATGAAGAAGGACCAGGAGCGGACCGACACCGGCACCGCGAAAGCGACCGCCAACCCGACGCCGCCCTCGACGACGCCGCCGACCGGTAGCGGCGCCGCGCGACTCAAGGGAGGCCAGTGATGAGAGCCGCGATCGCGATCCTGATGCTCGCGGCGTGCGGCGGCGACGACAGCGGCAACGCGCAACCGCAGGCGACCCCGGCTGGCGGGACACCAGCCGCGACCGCCGCGGGTGCCGGCTCCGGCTCGGGCGCACCGCTCATCCCGATGTTGCACGTCGAGGAACGCGTCGTGTGCAACGTGCCGCAGCGCGTGCAGGACATCCCGCCCGCCGAGGATCGCTGCGACGTCACGAACCCCAATCCGTGCAAGGAGCCGCGCAAGCCGTACTGCTTGACGGTGCCGGTCGCGAACAACATCGCGTACTGCATGGCGTGCAACGAGCGCGACAACATCCGCCACGCGTTCAAGGATCGCGACTTCGTCCCCGATCCGAGCCAGAACCGCGATCCGTTCCAGTCGTTCATCCTCGTGCCGGTCGGCACGGGCTCGGCCGACAAGCCGGTGATCGACGCGACGACGCAGCCGCAGTGCACGCAGTACAACTCGTTCGCGGGCAGCGTGTCGTATCAGGATCTCAAGCTCGAGGGGCTCGTCACCCAGGGCACCCAGCGCAAGGCGCTGATGACCGGCGGCGCGCACAACAGCTACATCCTCAAGCGCAACGACTGCGTCGGGCGCGAGAAGGCGCTGATCAAGGAGGTCGGCGACGGCTTCATCACGTTCGTGACGGTCCCCGACGCGACCGCACCGGCGAACGCCAAGCCGACCGAGTATTCGGTGCAGCTCCACACGTCGATCGCGCTCAACTCGATCGAGGCACCGCCGTCGGATCAACCGCCGCTGCCGCAGACCAACGTGCCGTCTCCGACCAAGATCCAGGGCCCGACGCCGACGCCGGCGCCGACGCCCAAAGCACCGATCAAGATCGTGCCGATCCCGACGCCGAAGACGCCGACGCCGACGATCCCGGCGCCGACCCCGATTCCGGCGCAGCTCCACCCGTAGCTCGATCGGTCGCTCGCAGCGTCGCGGTTCGCGGCGCGCAGCAAAACGAGCTCGGTAGAAAATTTGTGGTTCGTCTGTGGGCGCGGGACAATTTTTCCAGCGCCCCTTGGAGTCACCCATGATCTCGAACTTGAAGACCTGGATCGCCGCGATGTTCGTGGCGTTTGCGATGCTCGGTTCCCCGCAGGCTCGCGCCGACGGCAAGAACGAGATCCGTGCGGTGTCGTTCGAGGACGACCCGGGTGGGACCACGACCCGCATCCACGTGCGCGGCGCGCAGACGCCGACGTTCACCGTGTACAAGCTCGAACGGCCAACGCGCGTCGTCGTCGACGTGCCGCAGGCCCGGCTCGCCGAGTCGCTGCGCGGCCACGACACGATGGCAGTGTTCTCGCCGAACTCGTGGGCGGTCGCGACCGTCGCGGCGCAGCAGCTCGACGACGGAGGCCAGATCGTGCGCGTGGTGATCACGCTCGCGCGACCGGGTCGCTACGACGTCAAGACCGACGGCAACGAGGTCGTCGTGGTGGTGACCGCGCGCGATGCCGCGCCCAAGGTCACGAGCCCCGAGGCGCTCGCGAAGGCGCAGGCCGATGCCGAGCAGGCGAAGAAGCAGGTCGCGTCGGCCGAGCAGGCGCGCGCGACGGCCGAGAAGTCGGCGGCGGCGGCGCAGCAGGCGGCGGCGACGGCGCAGCGCGAGGCCGATCGCCTTCGCGCCGCGGCGGCCGACGCGCAGAAGACGACGAACACCGCGGAGATCGAGCGCGCGAAGCAGGCGTCCGCGGCGGCGCAGCTGGCAGCGACGACGGCACGAGCCGATGCGGCGCGCGCCAAGCAGGCAGCGGAGCTCGCGCAGACCGAGGCCGATCGCCGACGCGACACCGCCGAGCAGGCGCAGAAGGCCGCCGAGGCAGACGCGGTGACCGCGCGCGCCGAGTCGGCGAAGGCGAAGCAGGAGAGCGCGGCGGCCAAGGCCGACGCGGTGAAGATGGCAGCGAAGACCAAGGCCGAGATCGACGCGGCGAAGGCCGACGCGGCGAAGACGCGCGCCGATGCCGATCTCGCACGGGAGGATGCCGCCAAGAAGATCGATGCCGCGAAGGCCGACGTCGCGCGCACCCGCGCCGAGGCGGACGCCGCGAAGCGCGACGCCGACGTCGCGAAGCGCGAGGCCGATCAGAAGCGCCTCGAGGCCGAGACCGCGAAGCGCGCGGCGGCCAAGGAGCTCGCCGAGGCCGAGCAGGTCAAGCGCGACGCGTCGCGGACGCGCGCCGAGGCCGATGCGATGCGCGCGGCCGCGGAAGCCGCGAAGCGCGACGGCGACGCCCGCCGCGCCGACGCCGAGGCCGCCCGCCGCGACGCGACCGCCAAGCGCGCCGAGGCCGAGGCGGCTCGCGCCGAGATCGCCAAGGCGAACGACGCCGCGGCGCGCACGCAGCTCGAGATCAAGCGCGCGCGCAGCGAGGCGGATGCCGCGAAGGCCGACGCCGCGCGTGCGCGCAGCGAGGCGGATGCCGCGAAGGCCGACGCCGAGTCGGCGCGCGTGACCGCCGCGGCCGACAAGCGCCAGGCCGAGGCCGACAAGCGGGTCGCCGAGACCGCGCGGGTCGAGGCCGAGAAGATGGCCGCCGAAGCGAAGCGCCAGCTCGCGTCGCTCGACAAGAAGACCGCCGACGCGCAAGCGATGCAGGATCGTGCGCGCACCGTCGCCGCTGCCGCGCAGGCTCGCGACGAGGCCGCGCGGGCCGAGGTCGCTCGCGTTCAGCAGGAGCGGCTCGCCGCCGAGGACGCTGCCCGCCGTGCGGTCCAGGCACGCGACGCGGTCGCCACGACGACGTCGCAGGCCAAGGTCGAGCGCGAGAAGCTCGCGGCCGAGGCCAAGGCGGCCGAGGCGCGCCTCGCGTCGGCCAAGCAGGCGACCGCGCAGGCGCAGGCCGAGCGCGTCGCGGCCGAGACCGCGGCGACCGCGGCCAAGCAGGATCTCGATCACTCGCGCACGACGCTCGCGAGCGTCGAGCAGCAGCGTCAGGCCGCCGAGAGCGCGGCGACCGCGGCCGCGCGCAAGCGCAGCGAGGCCGAGGCCGCGACCGTCGCGGCGACCCGTGCCCGCGGCGAGGCCGAGACCGCGGCGACCGACGCGTCGCGCAAGCGCAGCGAGGCCGAGCTCGCCGCGACCCAGGCGACCAAGGCGAAGACCGATGCCGACGCCCAGCGCATGACCGCCGAGTCGCAGCGCAAGATCGCCGAGGACGCCGCGCACCAGGCCCAGCTCGCCAAGCTCGCCGCCGATCAGCAGCGCGCGGTCGCGGAGCACTCGGCGAAGGCCGCGGTCGAGGCCAAGCAGCGCGCCGAGCTCGCGCTGGTGTCGCTCGACAAGAAGCGCGGCGCCGCCGAGGTCGCGGCCGCCGAGCTCGAGAAGCGCGCGAGCGCCGAGGCCAAGGCCCAGGCGAGCGAGGCCGCCGCGAAGGCGCGCCGCGCGAGCGAGGACGAGGTCCAGAAGCTCCGCACCGAGGTCGCGCGGCTCGCCGACGAGCGCAAGCGCGCCGAGGCCGATCTGGTCGCGCGCCGCGCCGAGGTCTCGACCCAGCAGGCGCAGACCGAGCAGCTGAAGACCGCCGCGGCGTCCGCGCGCGATGCGGCCGCACGGGAAGATGCGCGGCGCGCCCAGCTCGTCGAGCAGAACGCGCGGCTCGCCAAGGTCGTGCCGGTGCGCGTGCCGGTGCCGATGCCGGTCCCGGTGATCTCGCCGGTGCGCATCGTCGTGCCGACCGTGGTCCCGGCGCCCGCACCCAAGGTCGCGGTGATCACGCCGATCGCCAAGCCGGTCGTCGTCGTCGCCAAGCCGGTGGCCAGCATCAAGGACATCACGTTCAAGGGCGATGACGCCAACGGCCAGATCGAGATCGCGGTCGCCGGCGACGCGACCGTCACGGTCGGCGAGCAGACCGCGACGCACGTCGAGCTCGTGATCGACAATGCCGAGCTCGCCGCCAAGCTCGAGCGCAAGCTCGACGTGTCGCGCTTCGGCGGCCCGGTGCGCGCGGTGTCGTCGTTCCGCGATCGCCGCAGCCCGAACCGCGTCCGCCTGATCGCCGAGCTGTCGCAGCCGATCACGCCGACGTTCGATCGCGATGGCGGCGTCGTGCACTGGCACCTCGCGACCACCGCGCTCGCCGGCAACACCAGGCGCGCGCACGTGCAGCCGATGCCGTCGCCAGTCGTCGCCGGGTTCGGCGCGACGTCGACCCCGCTGTCGCAGTCGACCGTGTCTCAGGTCTCCAACAAGCGCCGCATCTATCACGGCGCGACGGTGTCCTACGACTTCCAGAACGCCGAGATCCGCGATCTGCTGCGCCTGATCGCCGACACCGGCCGCGTCAACATCGTCGTGCCGGACACGATCGATGCGCGCGTCACCGTGCGGCTCAATCGCGTGCCGTGGGACCAGGCGCTCGAGGTCATCCTCGCGTCGCACGGGCTGTGGTACCGCCGCGACGGCAACCTGTATCGCGTCGCCACCCGCAAGGAGATCGACACCGAGGACGAGGCGGCGGCCGCCCGCGCCGCGGCGGCGATCGCGAACGAGAGCCCGACCCCGACGGTCGTGCCGCTCAACTACGCCTCGGCCGACGCGCTCAAGACCAAGCTCGAGTCGATGCTGTCGCCCAAGGGCACGATGACCGTCGACGACCGCACGAACCAGCTGATCGTGAACGACGTGCAGGCGAACAAGGAAGCGATCACGCGGCTCGCGCTGTCGCTCGACACCCAGACGCCGCAGATCTCGATCGAGGCGCGCATCGTCGAGGCGCGCTCGACCTTCCTCCGCCAGATCGGCGTGCAGTGGGGTGGCAACGCGAACTCCGGCGCGGCGGGTGGCAACGCGACGGGCCTGATCTGGCCGTCGACCATCGGGCTCCGCGGCGGCAACGAAGACGCGCAGACCAACCGCAGCGGCCTCGCGTCGCCCTCGGACTTCGCGGTCAACTTGCCGGCCTCGGTCGGCTCCGGCGACGGTGGTGCGCTCGGCCTGACGCTCGGCTCGGTCGGCGGCAACCTCAACATCAACCTGCGGCTGTCGGCCCTCGAGGACAGCGGCACGGTGCGCATCATCTCGGCGCCGAAGATCACCGTGCTCAACAACAAGCAGGCCAAGATCAGCCAGGGCGTGTCGATCCCGATCTCGGTCGTGTCGGCCAGCGGTACGCAGACGCAGTTCGTCCAGGCCGACCTGTCGCTCGAGGTGACCCCGACCGTCTCGCAGCGCGACTGCGCGATCGCGATGGCGCTCAACGTCACCAAGAACGAGCCCGACTTCGTCAACGTCGGCGCGCGTGGCGACCCGACGATCCTGCGCAAGGAAGCCCACACCTCGATGCTCGTGCAGGATGGCGAGACCTCGGTGCTCGGCGGCATCTACACGCGCAACACCGGCCTCGCGTACAAGAAGATCCCGCTGCTCGGCGATCTGCCGGTGATCGGCTGGCTGTTCAAGAACCGCCGCGAGAACGACGATCGCACCGAGATCCTCGTGTTCATCACGCCGAAGGTCACGAACCGCGCCGTCCTGCACTGCCAGTGATCTTCCTGATCGGCTTCCCGGCCGCGGGCAAGACGTCTGTCGGGCGCGCGCTCGCGGCGGAGACCGGGCGAACGTTCGTCGATCTCGACACGGCGATCGCCGACGCGGCCGGCGAGCCGGTCCCGAGCCTGGTCGCGCGCGACGAGGCCGAGTTTCGCCGGCGCGAGGCCGCGGCGCTCGCCGCCCAGATCGCGCGAGGCGAGCCGAGCGTGATCGCGACCGGCGGCGGGGCCGCGACGTTCGGCGACAACCTCGAGCGCATGCGGGCCGCGGGGCTCGTCGTCGCGCTCGGCGTCGATGTCGCCGAGGCCGAGCGGCGCGCGCAGAACCCCGGCGAGCCACTGCGCCCGCTGCTCGCGAGCGCGACGGCCGCCAGGCTCGCCGCGAAGCGGGCCCCGATCTATCGCCGCGCGCACGCGGTCGTCGACACCACCGGGCGCGCGATCGACGAGGTCGTGCGCGGCGTGCTCGCGATCGAGCGCGCGTGGCAGCGCTCGCCGGCCGCGCGCGACGGCACGTTCGTCGCGCTCGACGACCGCAGCTACGGCGTCGTCGTCGAGCCCGACCTGCCGACCGCCGCGCTGCGCGAGCAGGCCGCCGAGGCGTCGCGGATCACGATCATCACCGACCGCAACGTCGGGCGCTACCACCTCGCGGCGGTGCTCGGCGCGCTCGGCGGGCCGCGCCCGGTCGACACGATCACGCTCGAGCCCGGCGAGGCGAGCAAGTGCTTCGCGGTCTACCAGCAGCTGACCGAGGACCTCGTCCGCCGCGGCGCCGATCGCGGCTCGCTGATCGTCGCGCTCGGCGGAGGCGTGGTCGGCGACCTCGCCGGGTTCGTGGCCGCGACGCTGTTCAGGGGCATCTCGGTCGTGCAGGTTCCGACGACGATCGTGGCGATGACCGACGCCGCGATCGGCGGCAAGACCGCGATCGACCTGCCCGCCGGCAAGAACCTGGTCGGAGCGTTCCATCAGCCGCGGTTGGTCGCGTGCAACCTCGCGACGCTCGCGACGCTGCCCGGGCGCGAGCGGCGCGCCGGGTTCGGCGAGCTGTGGAAGTACGCGCTGCTCGACGGCCCCGAGCTGTGGGCGGCCGTCGATCAGACCACCGGCTGGGCCTCCGGGCCGGAGACCACGCCGCCGCCCGACGCGCTCGCGACCGTCGTGCGACGCGCGATCGCCTACAAGGCCGCGGTCGTCGGCCGCGACGAGCGCGAGCGCACCGGGCACCGGGCGCTGCTCAACCTGGGTCACACGGTCGGCCACGCGATCGAGAGCGCCAGTGGCATGCTGCACGGCGAGGCGGTCGGGCTCGGGCTGATCGCGGCCTGTCGGGTGTCGGCGGCGCTCGGGCATCCCGATCGCGAGCCCGAGGTCACCGACGCGCTGGCGCGCACCGGGCTGCCGACCGACCTCGACCGCTGGCTGACCGAGGACGTCCTTGCCCGGATCTCGGTCGACAAGAAGCGCGTGGGTGCCAAGATCACGTTCGTGGCGATCGTCGACGTGGGGGCGTGTGTCCCACATCCGCTTGCGGTCACTGATGTTCAAAGAATTTTGCGTCGGGTTCCGACGCCTTGATAGAATCTCCGTCGAAGAGGGTGCCATGCATCGCCTAGTCAACTCCGTCGTTCTCCTGTCTCTTGCACTCGTGGGTGGCTGCGCCACCGATGACTACGCCGGCGGCATCTTCGTGCGTCAGGCCGTCGCGCCCGGCACCGGTTGTACGCTGATGGCGATCGCGACCGAGCCCGGCATCACGCACGGCGAGCTCTCCAGCGTGTATCCGACCTCGTACATCATCACCGCGCAGATGGAGAGCCGGATCACCGCGCCGGCCGGGGAGGAGGCCCAGCGCACGATCCTGGTGACCGGCGCCAACGTCGACCTGACGTTCCCCGGCAGCACGCTGTTCACGACCGCCGAGCTCGCCGACATGAAGACGAAGAGCGTGACCCACTTCAAGTCGCTGTTCAGCGCGCCGATCGCGCCGAACGCCGGGATCACCGACGCCGGATTCCAGATCACCACGCCGGCGCTGTACAACGCGATCTACGCGAAGGCGGCGGAGGCGGCCGTGCTCGACGGCCCGATGCCGTTCGCGCTCGAGGTGGTGGCGACGTTCACCATCGAAGGCATGATGGCCGGCAACTCGGTCAACAGCCAGCCGTTCCAGTTCCCGATCTCGATCGCGAACAACAACGGCGTCGTCTCCTCGATCGCCCCCACGTGCCCGGTGCCGTCAACCGCGATGATCGACAAGGGCAACAATTGCCATCAGGTCCAGGACGCGTCCACGACGTGCTGCCAGCCGGCCAACAACGGACCACTGATCTGTCCCGCCACCATCGCGACCACGATGACGCCATGATAACTTCGTTCGCCGAGGTGACCTTTGTCGTTCGCTGACACGCTCAGGAAAGTCGTCGACAACGTCGATGGTGGGATCGCCGCCGTCGTGATGGGGCTCGACGGAATTCCCGTCGACCAGTACGTCCGCGCGAAGGACCGGATCGACGTCCAGACCGTCGCGATGGAGTTCTCCTTCATCATCAGTCAGGTCCGCAAGGCCGGCGAATCGCTGCAGGTCGGTGGGCTCGAGGAGTTCTCGGTCCGCGCCGACCGGCTGCTGCTGGTCTGCCGGATGCTGACGCAGGCGTACTTCGTCGCCGTGGCGATGGCGCCCGAGGGCAACTTCGGCAAGTGCCGCTACCTCGTCCGCGTCGCGTCGCCGGCTCTCATCGCCGCGATGTGACCGCGGTCCGCATCCAGGTCCTCCACGGACCGAACCTCAACTTGCTCGGGAGCCGCGATCCCGCGGTGTACGGCAAGACGACGCTTGCCGAGATCGATCGCGAGCTCGCACGGCTGGCCAAGGAGCGCGGCGCAGTCACCCGCAGCGCGCAGCGCAACGTCGAAGGCGACCTCGTCACGCTGATCCAGCGCGCGAAGAGCTGGGCCGACGCGATCGTCATCAATCCGGGTGGCTACACGCACACCTCGGTGGCGATCCGCGACGCGATCGACGCGGTCGGCCTGCCGACGGTCGAGGTCCACCTGTCGAACATCCACGCGCGCGAGGAGTTCCGGCACACCTCGCTGACCGCCGCGAAGTGCATCGGACAGATCTGCGGGTTCGGCGCACAAAGCTACTACCTGGGCCTTTACGCGGCACTGGCGCACGTGGAAGCTACGCATCCCGATGGCAACCCGCGGAAAAGACAAGGACTCGGTTCGCGTTGAAGACCCGCTCGTCGCGATGGCGCGCGGCCTCGCGGAGATCGTCGCAGAGCACGGACTCTCCGAGCTGATCCTCGACAGCAAGGGCATCACGCTCACCGTCCGACGCGGCGTCACCGCGAGCGTCGCGTCGATGCCGGTCGCGGCACCGCAACAGCAGTTCGCGCCGCCGCCGATCGCGATCTCGGCGCCGGCGGCCGCGGCGCCCGCGCCGGTCGACGACAAGTCCCACGTGGTGACCTCGCCGTTCGTCGGCACGTTCTACCGCAAGCCGAATCCCGACTCCGCGAACTACGTCTCGCAGGGCGAGAAGGTGACCAAGGGGCAGGTCCTCTGCATCGTCGAGGCGATGAAGCTGATGAACGAGATCGAGGCCGACGTCGCCGGGACGGTGACCGCGATCCTCGTCGAGGATGGCCAGTCGGTCGAGTACGGTCAGCCGCTGTTCAAGATCGCCTGATCATGTTCAAGAAGGTCCTCGTCGCAAATCGTGGTGAGATCGCGCTGCGCGTGATCCGCGCGTGTCGCGAGCTCGGGCTCCAGTCCGTCGCGGTGTACTCGACGGCCGATGCCGATGCGCTCCACGTGAAGTTCGCCGACCAGGCCGTGTGCATCGGCCCGCCGCCGAGCAAGCAGAGCTACCTGAACGTGCCGATGATCATCTCGGCGGCAGAGGTGACCGGCGCGGACGCGATCCATCCGGGCTACGGCTTCCTGTCGGAGAACGCCGACTTCGCCGACGTCTGCAAGAAGTGCAAGCTCACGTGGATCGGCCCGCCGCCCGAGGCGATGCGCCTGATGGGCGACAAGATCCGCGCGCGCGCCGCGATGGAGAAGGCCGGCGTGCCGGTGCTCCCCGGCTCGACCGGATTGCACGACGAGGCGTCGGTGTTCGACGCCGCCGAGCGCATCGGCTTCCCGATCATCATGAAGGCGACCGCCGGCGGTGGCGGCCGCGGCATGAAGATCGTCCACGACAAGAGCAACCTCATCCAGTCGTGGGCGATGGGACGCACCGAGGCGCAGGCCGCGTTCGGCAATCCCGAGATGTACATGGAGCGGTACTGCCAGAAGCCGCGCCACATCGAGATCCAGGTCGTCGCCGACAAGCACGGTCACTACCTGCATCTCGGCGAGCGCGAGTGCTCGATCCAGCGTCGCCACCAGAAGGTCCTCGAGGAGGCGCCGTCGATCGCGCTCCAGCCCGAGACGCGCAAGAAGCTCCAGGACGCCGCGGTGCGCGCGATCGAAGCGATCGGTTACACCAACGTCGGCACGCTCGAGTTCTTGCTCGACACCGACGGCAGCTTCTACTTCATGGAGATGAACACGCGCATCCAGGTCGAGCATCCGGTGACCGAGCTGGTCACCGGGATCGATCTGGTGCGCGAGCAGATCAAGATCGCCGCGGGCGAGCCGCTGTCGTTCTCCGGCGAGCGAACGCCGATCGGTCACGCGATCGAGCTGCGCATCAACGCCGAGGATCCGGTCACGTTCGCGGGCTCGCCGGGCAAGATCACGGCGCTCCACTTCCCGGGTGGACTCGGTGTGCGCGTAGACACACATGTCTATGGCGGCTACGTCGTCCCACCGAACTACGACTCGATGATCGCCAAGGTGATCGTCCACGATGTCGATCGGATGGCGGCACTTCGTCGCGCACGACGCTGCCTCGACGAGATGGTCATCGAGGGGATCCGGACCAACATCCCGTTCCTCAAGCGGATCATCAACAACCCGGACTTCATCAAGGGCGACTTCGATACCGGGTTTGTCGGCCGCTTGCTGGCCGAGCGATCGTCAGCGTCCTGACCGAGTTTACGGGTCCGACCAGGCGCGTCATTGAAGCGTGATCAGTGATCCAAAGTGTGCACGCAACGCTGGGGATTCCTTCGCCCTTTTCCTTGACCGCCCCAGTCGCGCGTCGGTACTCTTTTATGATGCGCCGGGCATATTGTTGTGTGCCTGTGATGCTCCGCACGAGGGGGTTGTAAAAGAACCGTGGCCTTCAACAAAGACAAGGTCATGGATGCGGCCCGCAAGTTTGTCGATAAGGGGCAGATCGACAAAGCGGTGAAGGAGTATCTGCGGATCGTTCACGAGGATCCGAAGGACGTCCGGGTCTGGCTGAAGATCGGCGATCTCTACGCGAAGAAGGGATCGAAGCAGGAGGCGATCGAGACCTATCTGAAGGTCGCGCGCTTCTATCAAGATCAAGGTTTCTTCCTCAAGTCGGTCGCGGTCTACAAGCAGATCCTCAAGCTCGATCCGCGTCTCGTCGACGTGATCTTGAAGCTCGCCGAGCTCTATCGCCAGCTCGGGTTGATGAGCGATGCGATGCAGCACTTCGAGTCGGTCGCCGCGCACTTCCATCGCGAAGGCAACACGAAGGAAGCGCTCGCGACGGTCAAGAAGCTCGTCGATCTCGACCCCGAGAACATCGCGACGCGCATCAAGCTCGCCGAGCTGTACTCGAAGGAGGGCCTGGTCGACGACGCCGCCAACGAGTTCTCGATCGCGTGCGAACAGCTCCGCCGCCAGGGTCGTCAGGACGACTTCGTGAAGGTCTCCGAGCGCCTGCTGTGGCACAAGCCCGAGAATCACTCGCTCAACCGCGAGCTCGCCGGCCTCTATCTCCGTCGCAACGATCCGCGCCGCGCGCTGCAGAAGCTCCAGGCATGCTTCAAGGCCGACCCGCGCGACATCGAGACGCTCGGGCTCCTCGCGCAGGCGTTCCAGGCGCTCGACCAGAAGGCCAAGACGGTCTCGGTGTTGAAGGAGCTCGCGCGCATCCACACCGAGAACAAGCAGAAGGAGCGATCGGGCGAGGTCTTCCGCAAGATCCTCGAGTTCGTCCCGAACGATCCCGACGCGCTCGCCTTCCTCGGTCCGCAGCAGACCGCGCAAGCCAACGCGTTCCACGCCGCGAACGCCGCCGCGGCGCCACCGCTGCCTCCCGTCGCGATGCGGCCGCCCGCGCTGCCGACCGCGCCAGCGATCCCGCCGACGCGGACGCCGATGCCGGCGCCGATCCGCCAGGCGACCGCGGACGTGAAGTTCAACATCACGGGCGACCTGCCGTCGATCCCGCAGTCGACCCGCATGACCGGCTCGATGCCGCTCGTCGACGAATCGAGCATGTCGGGCGACTTCGCGCTGCCCGAGTACGACGACCACGACTTCTCGGCGGACATGGAGCCGCCGGCCGATCCGCGGTCGATGTCGGCCGCGGGCGAAGAGCACGCCGAGGAGATCTCGAAGATCCTCGCCGAGACCGATGTCTACGTGAAGTACGGCCTGCACCAGAAGGCGATCGATCACCTGCGCCGGGTGTTCTCGCTCGATCCGGAGAACGTCGAGGCGCGCGAGCGGCTCAAGGACATCTTCGTCTCGCAGGGCCGCGAGCAAGAGGCCGAGCTCGAGCTGTTGAAGCTCGCCGAGACTGTCGCGTCGTCGGATCCCGATCGCGCGGAGTCGTATCTCCAGGAGCTCCTCGCGATCAACGGCACGCACACCGGGGCGTTCGAGCTCGCGCGCCGGTTCCGCCTCCGCGTCGCGCGGATGTCGTCGCATTCGGCCGAGGTCGACTACGCGGGTGGCGGGGTCGCCGCGGTCGATCTCGAGATGGACGAGCTCGAGCTCGCCGCACCTCCGCCGATGGCGGTCGCGCGCAGCGGTGGTGGCGCGCGTGGCGGCAGCCTCCGCGAGGTCGTGCGCGACTCGATCGATGACTTCGACGCCGCCGAGCTCGTCGGCATGGCGCACGGCTCGCCGGCGCCGGCGCGGCCACCCGGTCCGCCGTCGTACGCGCAGGCGTACACGACGCCGACGCCGCCGGTGTACGACGACAACTTCGATCTCGAGTTCGCGCCGTCGCCATCGCAGGCGACCGGCCAGATGTCGCCCGAGCACGCCGCGGCGCTCGCCGCCTTGCCCGGCGATCTCGAGGACGATGACGATCAGATTCCGGTCGAGGTCGGTCACAACGGCTGGGGCGCCAACCACGACGCGATGGTCGACGCCGTCGAGGCCCAGCTCGACGACGACGCGCTCGGCAACGACATCGACAACGAGGTCGCCGCCGAGCTCGCCGCACACGGCGACGACATGCCGTTCGATCCCGACGACGCGCGCTCGTTCGACACCAACCTCGCGCCGGTCGCGGTGACCGGCTTCGAGGAGACCGCGCTGCCGCATCGGCTCGACAGCCTCGGCCAGCCGATCCTGCCGGCCGACTCGACCGGCTCGAATCAGTTCGACCTCGGCGACTCGAGCAACGGCGACGGGCTGACCGTCTCCGGCAGCTACGATCCGTACATCACCGGTGGCCAGCCGACACCGCAGCCGGGCTACGAGCCGCACGAGGCGACCCAGGCACACGCGGTCGACACCAGCGGGCACGACGTCATCGACGAGGACTTCGACGGCAACGGTGGCGGCACCGCGCGGCCCGAGACCAACGTCGAGGACGAGCTCGACGAGGCCGATTTCTATGCGAGCCAGGGCATGTATGCCGAGGCGCTCGACATCCTCAACACGCTGCTCGCCACCTATCCGACGCACCGCCTGGTGCGCGCCAAGGTCGCGGAGATCGAGGCCGCGCTCAACAGCGGTGGCACCGAGCAGCCGATCGTGAGCCAGCACGCGCAGCACGACAACACCGAAGGCACGAGCGCGATCGACATCGACGAGATCGAGGAGATCGAGGAGTTCGAGGACGTCGAGGTGCGCGAGCCCAAGAAGTCGGGTCGCGTGACGCTGCAGAAGCCGGTCGACGAGAGCGACGCCGACACGCACTACGATCTCGGCCTCGCGTACAAGGAGATGGGCCTGTACGACGAGGCGGTCAAGGCGTTCGACAAGGCACTGCGCGCGCCGACCCGCGAGGTGCAGTGTCGCGTGATGATCGGCATGTGCCACCGCGAGCAGGGCCAGACCAGCGAAGCGATCAACCAGTTCAAGCAGGGCCTTCACGCCGAGCCGAGCGAGCGCGAGCAGCTGAGCCTGTACTACGAGATCGCGGTGACCTACGAGTCGATCGGCGACGACGCCGAGGCGCTCTACTACTTCGACTCGGTGATGAAGCGCGACCCGAGCTTCGCGGACTGCTCGTCGCGCGCCGAGATGCTGCGCGCCCGCGTCGGTCGCGGCGTCCGGCCGCCCGCCGACGACGATATCTGAGACGAGTTGCTCGGGCTCGACGAGTTCTACAACGGGATCTACCTCGACGCGTTTCGCACGCAGGCCGAGCCGCTCGACCAGTGGAAGCGCGCGCTGCGCGGCGAGTGCGCCTACGAGCTCCGCGTCGTGCTCGACGGCACGCGCGCCGGCATCGTCTACGAGCGCTATCCCAGCGCCGGGCTGATCACGTACCTCGTGGTCGCGCCGGCGCACCGCAACCAGGGCCTCGGCGAGCGGTTGGTGCGCGCGGCACTCGACGATCTCGGCGATCGCGTGGTGTTCGGCGAGGTCAACGATCCGCGGCGGACCGGCGAGTGGGCGCGGCTCGCGCGGTTCCAGCGCTGGGGTGCCGGCGTCGCGCGGATCCCGTACGTGCAGCCCGCGCTCGGCGACGGCCTCGAACGCGACCACGGCCTCGTGCTGATCGTGTTCGGCGAGCGCACCAGCGTCGACGGCGCCGTCGTGCGCGGCTTCCTGCACGAGCTCTACGCGGCGACCGAGGGCAGCGCGCCCGATGTCGACGCGATTCCCGATCGCGTCGTGGTAGAGAAGCTCCATGGCGACGCGAACGGAGACCGATAGCTTCGGACCGATCGAGGTCGAGGCCGAGCACTACTGGGGCGCGCAGACCGAGCGCTCGAAGCAGCACTTCGCGATCGGCGTCGAGCGGATGCCGCGCTCGTTGATCGTCGCGCTCGCGCGGATCAAGCGGGCGGCGGCGCACGTCAACCGCGAGCTCGGCCTGCTCGATGCGACGCGCGCCGATCTGATCGAGCGCGCGGCCCGCGAGATCGTCGACGGCGGCCTGGTCGAGCAGTTCCCGCTGTCGGTGTGGCAGACCGGCAGCGGCACGCAGACCAACATGAACGTCAACGAGGTGATCGCGGGGCGCGCGAACGAGCTCGCGACCACCGTGCGCGGCGGCAAGGCGCCGGTCCACCCGAACGATCACGTCAACCTCGGGCAGTCGAGCAACGACGCGTTCCCGACCGCGATGCACCTCGCGATCGTCGACCGGATCGGCGCGGCGTTGATCCCGGCGGTCGCGACGTTGCGCGCCACGCTGATCGGCAAGGCCACCGCGTTCGCCGACATCGTCAAGATCGGCCGCACGCACCTGCAGGACGCCACGCCGCTGACGCTCGGCCAGGAGATCGGTGGCTGGGTCGCGCAGCTCGATCACGGCCTCGCCGCGATCCGCGCGACGTTGCCGGCGCTGCACGAGCTCGCGATCGGCGGCACCGCCGTCGGGACCGGGCTCAACACGCACCGCGAGTTCGGCGCGCGCGTCGCCGCGGAGCTCGCGATCGCGACCGGCCATCCGTTCGTGACCGCGCCGAACAAGTTCGCCGCGCTGGCCTCGCACGACGCGATCGTGAACGCGCACGGCGCGCTGCGCACGCTGGCGACCAGCTTGACCAAGATCGCGAACGACGTCCGCTGGCTGGCGAGCGGTCCGCGCAGCGGGCTCGGCGAGCTGATCATTCCGGAGAACGAGCCGGGCAGCTCGATCATGCCGGGCAAGGTCAACCCGACGCAGTGCGAGGCGCTCACGATGGTGTGCGTGCAGGTCCTCGGCAACGACGTCGCGGTCGGCATCGCCGGCGCGAGTGGCAACTTCGAGCTCAACGTCTACAAGCCGCTGATCGCGCACGCGACGCTGCAGTCGATCCGCCTGCTCGGCGATGCGTGTTCGTCGTTCGACGCGCACTGCGCCGCGGGCCTCGAGCCGAACCGCGCCGAGATCGATCGCAAGCTGCACGGCAGCCTCATGCTGGTGACCGCGCTGTCGCCGCACCTCGGCTACGACGCCGCGGCGAAGATCGCCAAGCACGCGCACGCCAAAGGACTCAGCCTGCGCGACGCGGCGATCGCGCTTGGCCTCGTGACCGGCGAGCAGTTCGATGCCTGGGTGCGCCCCGAGCAGATGACGCACCCGTCGTGATAAAACGGCGCCATGACCAAGTGGGCTCTGGCGTGCGTGATCCTGGCGGCGTGTGGCGGCAAGAAGACCGGTGACACCGGTGGTAGCGGCTCGGGGAGCAGCACCCCTGCGGTCGTCCCGGTCGGCGCCACGTTCCCGAAGCTGACCGCGAAGATCGACGGCAAGGACGTCGTGATGGAGTCGGCGCTGATCAAGCAGAAGCCCGACGGCGCGACGCAGCTCTACCTGACGCCGAAGAAGGTCGCGACCTGCAAGGAGCTGCTGTCGAACGTGTTCGACGGCGGTGGCGATCAGCGGATCATCGTCGACCTGCCGGTCTATCTCGGCGCCGATGGCAAGGAGACCGGAGGCGTCGGCGACATCTACATGGGCGCACCGCGCTCGGCCGATGCCGGCGCGACGTCGAAGGTCGCCGGACCGACCGCGAAGGACGCCAAGGTCGACGTCGACCTCGCGTTCACCGTGACCAACGGTCGCGGCCAGAAGGTCGACGTCAAGGGCACGGTCACCGCGACCGGCTGCGGCGATCAGCCCGACGAGCCCGACATGGGCATCCCCAGGGCCAAGCACGCCTCGACCGCGAAGATGACGATCGCCGGCAAGTCGTTCCCGGTCGCCGCGATCCGCAAGGGCAAGACGTTCGAGCTCGTCGACTACCCGCGCCAGTGCATGGTCGCGAAGTACCTCGGCATCCGCATCACCAACGACGGCCCGATCTGGAAGCTCGACGGCAAGCGCATTCAGGACATGAAGATGTTCGATCCGAGCATCCCGGCGATCAAGGCGGGCTCGGGTTCGGGCTCGGCGACGCCCGAGGCGCCCAAGCCGACCTGGAAGATCACGGCGAGCAAGGCGCAGAAGGGTGCCGGCACGGGCTCCGATGCGACCGACGCGACCGTCGAGCTCGCGCTCGAGGGCGAGGGCAAGATCGGTGACTACCCGGTCAAGCTCGAGGGCACGGTCGAAGCGATCGACTGCAAGTAGCTCGGCTCAGCCGAGCTTGAGCTTCAGGTTCGTCGCCGTCACGCGTTGCACGATGGCGGAGACCGAGGTCGGCGTGAAGCCGTCGAACTTGACCTCGAAGGACTCGAGGCCATCGAAGTGCAGGCGATCCGCGGTGATCGTCGCCGGGCCGATCTTGGTGTCCATGATCGTGGTGTCGATCGAGCCGATCGCGCCGCGAAGGAGGCCGGGGCCGCTGTCCTTGATCGATCCGGAGACCTTCAGGTCGACGAGCCCGGGCTGATCCTCGCCGCCGAACATGATCGTGCCGCCGCTCGACGTCTCGACCGAGCGCGGCGCGAGCAGCGACAGCGCGATGTCGATCGCATCGAGCGACAGCGCCTCGACGATCTTGCGCTTGCGATCGTCGGCCTTGGAGCCCGGCTTGCCCGAGCCCATGCGGAAGTCGAGCAGCGAGCGCACCGGGACGCGGCCGAACGACGCGAGCGTCGTGGCATCCTCGTCGAGCGTGAACGAGACGAGGTCGTGCGACTGGCCGAAGATCGGGACCTTCCAGCGCACGCGCAGCCGGCCGTCCTTGAGGTCGATGTCGAGGAACGCACCCTCGAGCCAGTCGAGGCTCTTGTCGAGGGCGCGGAAGTCGAGGCTGCCCTCCTGCACCGGGATGCGAAGCTCTTGATCGAGCCGGCGCGTGCCGAGCACCGGAAGATCGAGCACGACCTTGACGGTGAAGCAGATCCGCCCGGACAGGCTATCGAGGAACCGGAGCCGGCGCTGGCGCAGGTTGGCGTCGAGTTGCGCCGGCGTCACCGGTGCGCTCGGCGGCACGGCCTTGCGGGTGAACGGCCCGCGGAGATCGATGCGGACCTCGGACAGGGAGACCTGCGGCGCGAGGATCTCGACGCCGGTATCGGCGCGCGTCATGCGGAGCCCGCTCGGCATCTCGACGCGATTGCACGCGAGGTCGAACCGGTTGGCGTCGTCGCGCAGGAACGCGGATCCCACGGACGTCGCGTCGGCGGTCCAGCGCAGCGTGTCGAGCCGCGCCTCGAGTTTGTCGAACGTGCAGTCGGCGGCGCCGTAGGTCACGCCCCCCGAGCGGCCTTCGATCGCGGCACACACGGCGCGCGGGAACACGAGCTTCTTGCCGGCATCGTCGCCGGTGAACGCGAAGCGCTGGACGGAAATATCCGATTCGACGGTGGTCGGCATCGACGCGGACGATGCTACTCGCTGATCTGGCAGTAACGGTAGCGCTCGGGCGCCTTCTGGTCCGACGTGTCGAGCCGGTCGGGAAACGTGTCCTCGAGCTGGGCGATCGCCTCGGCGGTGAGGTAGCTCCCCTTCAGATCGATCTTCCGGAGGTGTGCGAACGCGTCACGGTGCTTCAGCAACGCCGCCGCCCCGGCGTCCGCGAGGAGACCCCAGCCGAGGTCGAGCGTCTCGAGCTGCGCGAGCAGCTTCGTGGTCGCGAGCTCGGGGATCAGCGCGTCGGTGAACCCGGAGTTCGCGAGCGCGAGGTGGCGCACGTTGGGGAGATCGCGATCGAACAGCGGGAGCACGTCGGCGAGCGTGCAGGTCGCGCCGTAGTCCTCGCTGTCGCCGAACCGCAGGATCAACCGCTCGAGCGCGGGCCACGTCGCGTCGACCACCGAGCGCATGTTCTCCTGCGTGAAGCCGCCGGTGTAGACCTCGAACTCGCGCAGCGCCGGCAGCACGATCGTCCCGAGCTCCATGTTGCCGACCTCGATGTACAGCGACTCGAGCGCGCCGAGCAGCGGATACGCGACGTCGAGCCCGCCGAGGTGCGTCGACGAGATATCCCAGTAGTCACCGCGATCGAAGCGCAGCGACCGCAGCGACGGCGGCACGCCGTGGGTGGCGAGCGCGGCAGCGGCGGCATCCCAGCGCGGCATGTAGTCGTCGTCGTCCATGAACGCGCCGAACACGAGCTCGCGCCACACGAGGCCGATCGGCCGCTCGCGGATCTGCGCGACCTGGGCGTAGCCGGCGGCGAGATCGATCTCGGCGGCGTCGTCGTCGCCGATCTTGATCGTGTCGACAAAGCCGCGCTTCCAGCCGATCGAGATCGCACTCCCGAACGTGCCCCCGAGCCAGGCCTCGTCGTGCAACGCGTGCAGCGTGGTGAGCCGCTGCGCGACCTCGTCGGAGTGCGGCGCGAGCCCGAGCGCGATCAGCTCGCCGCGTGGATCGCCCTGACTCCCGAGCCAGTCCGCGTACACCTGGTAGAGCGCGACGTCGTCGGGCGATCTCACCAGCTCGGCCTCGAGGTCGGGGTTGCGGTGGTGCATGAAGATCACGTATCACGGACGCATGAGTTTCATGGACAAGCTGAAGGCGGGAGTGGGCATCGGCACGGCCGGGCTCTCGGTCGAGATCAAGAGCACGCCGACCAAGCGCGGCGACGATCTGGTCGCGGTGATTCGCGTCACCGCGGGCAAGAGCGCTCAGAAGATGAACTACTGCGTCGCCGACGTGCGGTGGCTCGGCAAGTGGACACAGAAGCTCGGCGACGGCCGCGAGCTCGCGCTCGATGGCCACGCGATCTTCTATCGCTTCAACCTGCCGGGCAGCGAGAACGTCACGCTCGAGCCCGGCAAGGTGATGGAGTTCCCGCTCACCGTGAAGATCCCGACGGAGGGACCGATCACGACGAAGGACGTCCACTACGACTTCGGCGTGCGCGCCGACATCGAGGAGGTCAACGACCCGACCTTCAACGTGCAGTTCGAAATCACGGGGTAGCGCTACTTCGCGTACTTCACGTTGACGTCGAAGTAGATCGAGTCGCTGATCGTCTGGTACTCGCCGAAGTAGCTGGTGAGCAGGCTCGCGAAGCCGGTGCCGGCGTGCGCGAGGATCGGCCCGATCTTGACGTCGAGCGCGATGCCCGCGCCGAGCCGGCCACCGTTACTCGGGCGCAGCGAGTAGTTGTCGCCGGTGTAGATGCTGAGATCGGTCGACAGCTTGATCAGGTTGCCGAGCCCGACGACGAGCGTCATCGGCATCTGGAATGCGGTCAGCGATCCGCTGCCTTCCTTCTGCCAGACCCACGCGGGCAACAGCCGGAAGTCGACGACCTCGGACAGCTTGACCTTCACGATCAGCGCGCCGGTGAAGCTCGGGTAGATGTCGCCGGTGAACAGCGGATAGTCCTTCTCGCTGAGCAGCGCGGCACCGTCCTTCATGCCGCCGAGCTGGAGCGAGATGCCGAGCTCGTTCTTGTCCATCTTCAGGAACGGCATGTTCGGCAGCTTCGGCAGCTTGGCGTCGAGGCGCACCGAGGCGCCGCCGAACAGGCGCGGCGCGATCGTGTGATCGCCGTCCTTGCGGTGCACGACGATCATGTCGGGCTTGATGATCGCGAGCGGCATGTTGAAGTTCGCCGTCACGGTCGGCAGCAGGAAGTACTGACCCTTGACGTCGAACGCGACCCAGTTCCACGTCTTGAACATGCCCATCGCGTCGGGCCCGTTCGGGAACCGCGCCTGGCCGCCGGCATTGAAGTCACCGGCCTTGGGCTCCTTCGGCTTGCCCTCGTCCGGTGCCGGCGGGTTCGGCGGGATGACCTGACCCGGTTGCATACCTGGCTGCATCGGCTGCGCCGGTGTTGGGTTTGGCATGACCGGCGGGGTCGGCGGCTCGGTCGGGGCTGGCTGCGCGGTCGCGGTCGCGGTCGCGGTCGCGGTCGCCACGATGAGACCCAGGACAACGAATCGTTTGCTCATTAGAAACGATGTTCGCCTGACTCTCAGGCATCAGCAATTCTCTTAGCTGAGACCTAACGGTAGAAGATCGTTAGTAACGCGGGGAGTCGCGCTAGAGTTCGAGGTGTAGCCGGAACGATCCGACCACGGCGGGGCCGCGCTCGACATTGTAGCCGGGATGGATCACGAGCTGGACGTCGACCGAGGGCGAGATCCCCCGGTAAGCCCGTGTCGTGTAATAGGTTTCCACGATCGTCTCGCGGCCGTAGTGGAGCTTGCCGTCGCCGAGCAGGAACCCCGAGCCGCCGAGCTCGAGGTACTGGCGGTGCGATGCGGACAGGCCGTTCGAGACCGCCGCGACACCGAGCCGGTCGGTGGCCCGCAGCCGGAGATCGACGCCGAGCGCGACCGTGTTGTCGATCTCGGTGTAGGCGAACGCCTCGTTCTTGCCGTCGGCCCAGCCGAGCCGGGCGAATGCGCGGGTGGCAGCCGGGAGCTGCTGCTCGAGGTTCAACCCGACGCCGAGCTTGGTGCGGCCGGCCACGCGATCGGCGGTGATGTCGGGGATCGGCACGATCCCGGCGCGCGCCTCGGCGTCGACGTCGCTGTAGTTGCCCATCTTCGCGTGGTTGTAGAACCCGAGGATCCGCGCGATGCCGAGGTACCCGCCGAGGCAGCCGTGGAGCTCGAGCTCGAGCTGCTCGCCGCGCGCGTGCCCGATCCCGAAGTCGTAGGCGATGCCGTTCGCGACCGTCGGCATCAGCATCGCGCCGTAGCGCACGGCGAATCGCGGATCGACGTACTCGACGACCGCGCCGAGCGTGTAGCCGCGCGTGTCGGCGGCGTAGTCGTACGCGCCGTTGTTCGCGAGCGCCCAGTTCATCAGCTGGAGGTGACTGTCGGTGCCGACCGTGTTCTCGTCGAACGAATCGACCGTCGACAGCTTGCCGGCGCGGATCGCGATCCGGCGGGTCGCGACCTTGCGGTTGACGTTGAACGGCGCGCGCGACACCGAGGTCGTCTCGTCGGACAGCGGGATGATCTGCTCGAGGAGCGCGCGGCCGAGGTACGGCGTCGGCCCGAGCGTCGGGTTACGCACGACGTCGAGGTTCGTGAAGCCCGCGATGCCGAGCGCGTCGGACAGCCCGCCGCCGCCCGCCGACTCGCCCGCGATCATGATCGCGGTCGTCGACGTGATCTGGTACGCGGCGTAGACCGTCGCGACGACCGAGGTCGCGACGTGGTCGCTCGCCCGGAAGCTGTTCACGCCTGCGTACGGCGCGTGAAACCCGGGCTGCACCTGGGTGATCGAGTTGAGCTGACCCGACACCCACCACCGCGTGTCGTGCGGATGCGGGATCAGATACGCGGCGTCGTCGATCCCGTCGTCGTCGGCGCGCGCGGCCGACGACGCGAGACAGATCGCCACGATGAACAGCGCGCGGCGGATGCGATCGGTTGTAACTCAGCCCATCGTGTAGAAGAACTCTTCGCGCACGATCTTGCCGCCGGCGACCGTGAACAGCGCGGCCTCGTTCATCGTGAAGCGCTTGCCCGACTGCTTCTGCGTGATGTCGTAGGTGAACCGGACGATGAACCGATCGCCGTGCGGCCACGGACCCTCGACGTGCGCCGAGTGAACCTCGTGGTTGTCGGCCCACCACTTGCCCTTGCCACGCACGGCCTCCTTGCCGACCTTCTCGGCCGACTGGCCGGGAGGCGCGCCGGCCTCGACGCTGACGATGTCGTCCGCGTAGAGCTGCTCGATCGCGTCGTGATTCTTGTTCGCCTGACACATCTCGACGAGTTGCTTGCCGATTTCCATGCTGGTCATGCGCGGTAGGATAACCCCGTGGTCGACCTCGATCGGTACTTCGCGCGCATCGGTTACACGGGATCTCGCACTCCGGACCTCGCGACCTTGAACGCGCTCGCGCACGCGCACGTCCTCGCGATCCCGTTCGAGAACCTCGACGTCTTGCTCGGACGGGCGATCGACCTCGAGACAGCTGCGCTCGAGGCCAAGCTCGTCGAGGCGAGGCGCGGTGGCTACTGCTTCGAGCAGAACTCGCTGATGCTCGAGGTGCTGCGCGCGCTCGGCTACGACGCGCATCCGATCAGCGCGCGCGTGCGGCTCGGGCGGCCTCGCGACTATCTGCCGGCCCGCACGCACGTGTTCGTGCGCGTCGAGCTCGACGAGTCGTGGCTGGTCGATGTCGGGGTCGGCGCGATGTCGCCGACGTGCGCGTTGCGCCTCGCGGATGAGGCCGTGCAGGTGACGCCGCACGAGCCGCGCCGACTGGTGCGCGAGGGCCGGCTCCTGTTCCATCAGGTGCAGCAGGGGACCGAGTGGCTCGACGTCTGCGAGTTCACGCTCGAGGAGATGCCGATGATCGATCGCGTGGTCGCCAACTGGTACACGAGCGCTCACCCGCAGTCGCACTTCAAGAACCGCCTCGTCGTCGCGCGCGGGCTGCCCGACGGCGGACGCGTCGGCCTGCTCAATCGCACGCTCACGATCCGCGGGCGCGACGGTGCCGCGACGCACAAGCGCGAGCTGATGACGCCCGGCGAGCTGCTCGCGGTGCTCCAGTCCGAGTTCGGCCTCGGGTTTCCGGCGGGCACGCGGTTCCCGTGCGAGGGTCTCGACTGGCCATGAAGTCGACGACCCACACGATCTATCTCTGCCGCCACGGCGACACCGCGTACTCGCCGGTGCGTCGGCTCGCGGGCCGCACCGATCTCGATCTCACCGAGGCCGGCGTGGTGACCGCGCAGAAGCTCGGCAAGGCGCTCGCCGGCGTGACGTTCGATCGCGCGTGGACCAGTCCGCTCCTGCGCGCGCGGCGCACCGCCGAGCTCGCCGGGTTCGGCGACCGCGCGGTGATCGACGACCGGATCGCCGAGATGAGCTTCGGGGAGTACGAGGGCCAGATGGTCGCCGACCTCCGCGTGGCGCGACCGGGGTGGTCGTACCTCGTCGACGGCTGTCCCGGGGGTGAGGGCCCGGCCGATCTCGCCGCGCGCTGCGACGCGTTCCTCGCCGACGTCGCCGGGCTCGAGGGCACCTCGGTGCTGTTCGCGCACAGCGTGATCCTGCGCGTGTTGACCGCGCGCTACCTCGGCCTACCGCCGGGCAACGCGCGCAACTTCATGCTCGCGCCCGGCTCGATCAGCACGCTCGGCTACGATCCGCACGAGGCCGCGCTCGCGATCATGAGCTGGAACGACCGCGCTCACCTCGCGCAGTAGGCCGGAAAGCTCGCCGGCAGGCCGTTCGTGTACGGCGACGGCCACGCGCCGTAACCGTTGGCCGCGAAGAACTCGGCGACGCTCGGGGCGGCGTCGAGCGGGATCGCGTGGCCCATGCCGTGATCGCAGATCGCGGCGAAGTGGCCGCTCGCGGTCAGCGTCGCTTCGTACGCCTTGCTCGCCGCCTGGAAGTCGACGCCGAACACGTTGTCGTTCGCGCCGCCGTCGAAGATCAGCGCGGCGAACTTGTTGTCGGGGTTCTCGTTCGCCGTGACGAAGCCGTCCGGCGTGCCACCCGAGAACGTCGCGACGCTCGCGATGTACGCCGACCGCAGGAAGCTGACCGCGGTCGTCTGCAGCGCGCCCGCGCTCATGCCCATCGAGTGCACGTGCAGCGGATCGATGCGGTGCGCGGCCGCGAGGCATCCGACGATCTCGTCGGCGAGCAGGAAGTCGTCGAGCTTGGGGCTGTTGTTGACGATGAACCACTCGAACTGCCCGGCGGTGGTGTCGGCGTACGGCGCCGCGACGACGCCGCCGGCATGCGTGATCGTCGCCTGGGTCGCGCCGAGGGAGTAGGCCGCCTCGGCCGGTGCGCTGCCGGTCGCGTGCCAGTAGATCACGAGCGGACCCGCCGTCGTCGAGGCGGCGTCGAGCGCGAGCTTGACCTTGCGAGGCGGCATCCCGGCCGGCGCGAACGTGACATCGCCATTCGCGATCGTCGGGCACGTGCCGGTCGGCGTCGGGATCACCGGCGCGGTCGTCGACGGCGACGACCCATCGGGCGTCGGATCACCGGTCGCGGCCGGGTTGCTGCTGCTGCAGGCGACGAGGACCGAGAGGAGGGCAACGCGCATGGCGGGACAAGACACCGGGACCCGGCGTCGCGACCATGACCGCGGCGGGCCAACTACGTGACCCGGCCGCCCGGGGCCGCGCCGGTCCACCGCTTGTAGGCGCGCGAGAAGGCGCTCGGCTCGGAGAACCCGAGGGCGAACGCGACCTCCTTGATCGGCGTGCCCGCGGCGAGCAGCTCGTCGGCGCGCACCCGGCGGACGTCGTCGGTCAGCTCGCGCAGCGAGTGGCCGTGCTGCTCGAGGTGACGGCGCAGCGTGCGCGCGCTGATCGCGAGCTGCTTCGCGATCGCCGCGAGGCCGCCGGTGAAGTCGGTCGCGATCGCCACCCGGACGCGCGCGAGGAACGGATCGAGCGGTGCGCTGGTCAGCTGGACGACCTTGGCCTCGAGCACCGCCGCCGTGATCGGATCGGCGCTCGCGAGCCGGAGATCGAGCTGCGCCGGATCGAACTCGAGCTCGTCGCGCCCGGCGCCGAACGTGACCGGCGCGCCGAACAGCGCGGCGTACGCGGGCGTCGCTTCACCGGCGTGCGCGAACCGGACCGCGCGCAGCACGAACGCGCCGTCCGTCGCCTCGCGCGTCCGCAGCGCGAGCGACGCGAACGGGAACTCGGTGAGGATGCGACCGCGCACGACCCCCGGCTTCGCCCGCTGCGCGATCGTCGAGTCGCCGAGCACGAGGGTCGTGCGATGCGTGACCATCCCGTAGAACTTCACGGCGCGCTCGAGCGCGTCGCGCACCGTGCCGCTCAGCCACACCAGGTGGCCGAACAGGCCGAGCGGCCGCGACGCCGACGCCTGCGCCAGCGTCAGCGCGAACGTCGGATCGCTGCGCCGCGCTGCGATCGCCGCGATCGCCGCGTCGACCCGGGCCGCCGCGATGTACGCGTTCGGCGCCATCCCGTCGTCGACCCCGAGCCCGGCGAGAAATCCGGCGGCATCCTCGTCGATCCGACCGAGCAGCTCGGCCAGCGGGCGGAGCAACGCGACCGAGATGCCGTCCATGGCGGTACGATCGCACGGTAGACTGCGCGCGTGGTGATCGAGCCCCCGACGTTCGGCGACTGGCGCGCGCGGATCGGCGCGTGGGACGGCCTCGGCGTCGTCATCGAGGGACTCGAGGGGATCGACGGCGCGCCGGCCGACTACGTCAACGCCGTGCTGCTCACCGCCGCCCACCGCGACGCGTTCTTCGCGCTCGTCGATCGCGTCGGGCTCGTCGTCTGCAAGGGCGTCGGCGGCGACGACGCCCTCCACCGCGACGTCCGCGGCCGCTCGAGCCGCGGTCGCCTCTCGCAGGGCGAGTTCTTCCATCACGACGGCTGCTCGGGCCCGGTGAAGCCGCGCGTCGTCGAGATCCGCTGCCCGTATCAGGAGGTCGCGCGCCACACGTTCACCGCGATCGCCCCGTTCGACGACGTCGTCACCGCGATGCGCGCCGAGCTCCCCGCGCACCTCGCCGTGCCCGACTCCGACGATCCCGAGGTGTTGCAAGGCTCGATCAGCCGCGCCGTTCGCCGCGCGCTCACCGCCGAGCAACAGCGCTCCTACCTGCGCGCCGTCGACCTGCGCGTCGGCGCCTACCGCGAGCCGTGGGAGATGGGCGAGAGCCGGTTCATCGCCAACGCCAACGCCGGTCGCACGATGCAACATCGCCGCGCGTACCTCGAGCCGCACACCGGGCGTCCGAACGGTCGCCTCGTCAAGCGCTGGCCCGCCGACCTCCAGCTCGTCGACGACGACGAGGCCTGTGCTATCGGCGCAGCGCGCGCGTGAGGTTCGCGAGCGTGCGGTCGAGCGCCGCCATCGCCAGGAGCTCCGACTCGCCCCACGCCCAGAACGAGATCATCAGCTGCGCGCCGATCGCGTCGTCGAGCGCGCGATAGCGCACCGGCGTGATCGTCGTGCCGATCATGCCGTTCGCGAACAGTGGATCGATCGGCGCGAGCGCGACATGCACCTCCCGCGCGAGCGACGGGATGCCGTCGAGGTTTCGCGCCAGCTCGCGGAACACGATGATCACGCGCCCCTCGCAGATGATCTTGTCGCCGTCGTCGTGCGGCGGTGTGAACGCGCAGTCGTTCGACTCGTACGGCGACCGGGCGCCGTTGATCCATTCGAGCAAGGTGTAGAACCGCTCGATCGCCGGCCACCCGGCGTGGGGCGCGAAGTCCTCGAGCGCGGTCCGGATCAGCGCCGGCTCCGCGCGGAGGTCGAGGTAGTGTGCGTGCGCGCTCGCCTCGTACGGATGGGACCGAAGCAGCCCGCCGACCTCGCCGGCATATTCGACCGTCCGCATCGGGCCCCGACTCTGGCACGACCTGGCGGTGATCGTTTACGCTGAGATCGATGTCCTCGAAGCTGGCTGTGCTGTTCACGCTGTCGGCCGGTTGTTACGCGGAGCTCGGAGGTGGCTACATGCCGTCCGCTCACGACAACGCGACGTCGACCGTCGCCAGCGTGCCGCCGACGACGACCACCACCACGACCGCGACGAGCGGCTGGAGCGTGTCGTTCAACATCGGGTTCTACCTCGACGCCCCGATCCCGCTGCCGGTCCCATACATCCCGCCCGCGATCGGCCTCGGCTTCGCGCCGATCAGCGAGAACGCCCTGGTCGCCGGCGACGGCGCCCCGCGCTCGAACACCGGCGGCTACGAGGGCCGTCTCGATCTCACGCTGCCGATCGACACCGGCGACATCCTCTCGTTCCGCGTCACCGGCACGTACGGCAAGTCGTCGTCGGCCGGGATCAAGGAGCGCGGGCAGGCCGACTACACCGACGCCGACGCCAAGGGCAGCGAATGGTTCCTCGGCGCGACGGTCGGTGGCCGCAACGAGCTCGGCGGGCTGTTCCAGCTCAGCCTCGGGCTGCAGCACCAGCACTCGACCTCGGTCGAGAAGGCGGCGAGCCAGGGTGGCCTGCCGAGCTACGACATCTCCGCGACCGGCTTTGCCATGCGCTTCATGATCGCGTGGACCCCCGAGGGCGCCCTGTTTCGCAACGGCTACCAGTACAAGCCGACGAAGGAGCAGCGTCACAACGACTGCCACCTCGTCACCACCACCAACTCCGACCACGTCACGACCACGCACACCGAGTGCTTCTAGCCTTTCGCGCGCTGAGAGGGTATCCGTCATGCCGCGCCTGCTCGATCGACTCATCGCACCGCTCGTCCCGCTGTCGTTCGGGGCACCCGGACTGTGGCTTCGCCGACGCGACTTCGGCGCCCTCGCATCCCTGAGCGGCCACCACGCGGTGGTCACCGGCGCCAACAGCGGGATCGGTCGCGCGGCCACCGAGCAGCTCCTCGGCCTGGGCGCGCGCGTGACGATGGTCTGTCGCGATCGCGAGCGCGGCACCCGCGCGCAACGCGAGATCGCGACAACATCCGGCCACCAGCCCGCGCTCGAGCTTTGCGACGTCTCGAGCCTCGCCGACGTCGCGGCGCTCGCCGCCCGGCTGCGCGATCCGATCGAGGTCCTGATCCACAACGCAGGCGTGCTCCCAGATCTCCGGAGCGAGACCGAGGACGGGCTCGAGCTGACCTGGGCCACCCACGTCGTCGGCCCGCACCTGTTGACCCGGCTCCTCCGAGATCGGCTCTCGCGCAGCAGCCGCGTCGTGCTGGTGTCTTCGGGCGGCATGTACCTCTCGGGCCTCGTCGAACCGGGCGCGGTCCCCGATCCGCACGACGGCGTGCGCGCCTACGCGCTGACAAAGCGAGCGCAGGTCGTGCTCGCCGAGCTGTGGGCGGAGCACGATCCCGACGGGCCGCGCGTCGTCGCGATGCACCCGGGTTGGGCCGACACCGATGCGGTGCGCAGCTCGCTACCGCGGTTCCACGCGCTGACGCGACGGCTGCTTCGCGATCCTGCCGGTGGCGCCGACACGCTCGGCTGGCTCGCCAGCGTCCCGATCGGCGAGCTCGTTCACGGCGGCTTCTACTTCGATCGCGCGCGGCGCGCGACCCACATCCTGCCCTGGCGGCACGATCCGTCGGACCGCCGCGCCGCGCTGTGGAACTGGTGCACGGCGCTCACCGAATCCCACGTCGCTCGGATCGAGGTGTAACCACGCGCTGCTCGTCGACCTCCAACTTCGCAAGACGAGGAGAACCGAATGAAGGCGACAGCATTGCGGCGGGTAAAGCGTTTGTTCTTGGCGGCGGCGTTCGTGTCGTTCGTGGCTTCCGTGGCCCTCTGGTTCTCCGGATACAAGGAACAAGGGCAGTTCGTCGGGCTGTGGGTGCCGTCGATCCTCTCGCTCGGGGCGCTGCAGCTTGTCGCGCCGCAGGAGAACCCGTGACGGACTGGCCGGTCTTTGTCATCGGGGTGTTCGCGACCTCGATCGTGATGGCCGCGATCATGGCGATCAATCGTGAGGAACGTCTGGAACGTTCAGTCGCCGCGCAGCGCCGAGAAGCCGCGTCGCTGAAGTCGTCCCGCAGTGACAGCTGACGTGGCGCGCGAGAAGTGAGCGCACGACGGTGCATACTGCGCTCGAGCGCAAGCACGTCGACGCCGGCGAGCGGTTCCATGCGTACGGCAGATTGGAGACTGATCCGTGGCCAAGGTAGACGAGCCGAAGTTTGCGATCGAGGTTCGCGAGCGCGCGTTCGAGGTGCGTCGCTATCAGCCCCGCATCGTCGCCGAAACGCACGTGGCCGGCGATCGCAAGCAGGCGGGGAACGAGGGCTTCCGGCGCCTCGCCAGGTACATCTTCGGGGGAAACAAGTCGACCACGAAGATCTCGATGACCGCACCGGTAGGTCAAACCACCGGCGGTCGGAAGCCGATGACCGCTCCGGTTGGCCAGAGGGCGGAGCGCGATCACGCGTGGACGGTCTCGTTCACGATGCCGGAGGGCGAGACGCTCGCCTCGCTGCCGGAACCGAATGATCCGCGCGTCTCACTTCGCGAGCTCCCTTCCGCGCGGGTCGGTGTCGTCACGTTCAGCGGGCGCTGGACCACCGAGAGCTTCGCCAGCCACGCGGAGCTCCTGCGCGCGTGGCTATCGACGCGCGGCCTTCGCGCCTCGGGGGACGTCGAGGTGAACCGCTACGATCCTCCTTGGACCCCTTGGTTCATGCGACGCAACGAGCTCTGGCTCGAGCTCGATGGCTGAAGCTCCAGCGCAGTGATCGGCCGATCCCCAGATGGTGGTGATCGAACCGAAAGAGCTTGACGATGCGCGCTTCATGATCAATGTTTACGCAGACCTGCGGGATTAACTCAGCGGTAGAGTGTCAGCTTCCCAATCGGTTCTGACCCACTCTGAGGCTTACTAACTCGCTGACTAGACAGACACCAACCTCATTAGGTGTCACGGGCCGTCCACCTCTGTCAGGCGTGAGTGGTGAGCAAAGTGGTGATCGATCTCTTCGGTCACCACGGGCGTCGAGACCGTCGAAACCGGCCTCGAAATGCCTCCGCACGTTCTCGGCGAGCGGCAATGAAATCGCCGACGATTTCGAGGAACGATTTTGGCCGGACCCGCGAGGTCCGAGACGCCGGCCTCGTTGAAGCTCGTTAGTAACAACATGGGTCCAGGCTCAGCCTGATCGAGAACCCCGAGAGGTCTACATGGATGCGGTCACGCTCGTCGATCCACGAACGGGTCGGGAGTTCATGACGTTCTTGCCGCGGACCGCGCTGACTCTCGATCGCGCGACCGTGCCGCACAGTGAGCACCCGCGCACGCCGACGGCATGCAACGAGCCGTGCAGCGTGCGTGTGCGAGCGGACCGTGGAAGGCTTGGACGTGAACGAACGGCGCAGGTTCCCGGTCGGCCCTATCGCAGGGGTAACGGACTCAGGTTAGCAGCCGAGGTCGAGCTCGAAGTGACCCTGGGGCCAGCGCGGGCGGGCGCGACGACCACGTCCTCCGCCGAAGAAATCATCGCTGCCGTCGGACATCGTGCGGCACTTGGCTTGCAAGACTCGCGAACCATGAAAGCCACCACGACCGAGCAGAGCCCAGCGCAGCAACGCGAAACGCTTCACGACATCGTGAAGGGAACGCGAACCGTGATGCTGCTGTCCCACGGAAAGGATTCCAAGATCGAGGGTCGTCCCATGGCGCTCGTCAAGATCGATGACGACACGACCATCTATCTGGTCACTGGCATCGACTCCAAGAAGGTCGCGGACATCGTTCGGGAACCGCGGGTGAGCGTCTCGGTTCAGGCGCGGGATGGGTTCGTGATCCTCGACGGTGAGGTCCTTATCTCACAGGATCGATCGCTGATCGACGCGCTCTGGGAAGACAGCTGGAAGGTGTGGTTCCCTGACGGTGCCCAGGACCCGACCATCGCGATCCTCATCGTCACGCCGAACGAGGGCACGTACTGGAACCAAGACCTTGGACACACTCTGTCGTACCTCTACCGAATGGTGAAGGCCCGCGTGCTGGGAAGCGAGATGAAGGTCAAGCTGGGTGACCAGGCAACGGTCGATCTTCACAAGCACTAGGTAGAAGGCAGTATGGCGATCACCTCACACGCACCGACGACGCGGCACGGAGCAACCTCCCTCGTCGGGCTGATCCTGCTTTGCAATGGCGTGGGATTCGCGAGCGCGATGGTTGGCAACATGGGCCTGTACCAGGAGCTCGTACAACCGAGCTGGGCACCTCCGGCCTGGTTGTTCGGCCCGGTCTGGACCTCGCTCTACATCCTGATGGGGGTTGCGACCTGGCTGGTGCTGCGAGCGCCCGCCACCCCAACCCGACGGGCGGCGTTGATCATCTTCGCGTTCCAGCTCGCACTCAACGCGGCCTGGACGCCGGTATTCTTCGGGCTCGAGGCGATCGGGGCTGGGCTCGTGGTCATCATCGCGGTCGACCTCGCGGTTGTCGCGATGGCGATCGCATATGCACGCATTCGACCGCTCGCCGGCATGATGATCATTCCGCTCGTGGTCTGGGTCGGTTTCGCGACTGCATTGAACGCTGCTATCTGGTCGTTGAACCGCTGAATGTTCGGCGTACTCGTCGCGTCCGTTCCCAGCACGAACAAGACCGCTTTCGGGTGGCGAGCGGTTCGCCGCAGGGTGAGTCCCGGTGGCAGGACGTTCGGGCCGGATGCCACGAACGTCATGCAGCCCACGCTGCATGCAGCCGTCCGGCGCCGTAGCGCAGCCCCGTCCGCTGGTAGAGCGGTTGGTGCCGCTGCGTCCTCCGCGCGCGCAAACGTCAGCACGAGCAGCGGCCGCTTCGACTTCTTGCCAAGGAAGAACGTGCACGTCCGGGCGTCGTCGACGTCGACGCGCAATAGCGGCCGGACACCGCGAGGCAGCCAGCGCATGTACTCGTGCGCCGCCCACTCGGCGTCGCGCCCCGCGGGCAGTGAGATCCGCTGGACCGAGCGCACGCCCACGACCGGCGCAGCGGGAGCCCGCCGATGCGCGGCCGGCTTCGCCGTCTCCGTGACCCGCTCGGCTGCGAGCGAGCGCTCGACCGCCTCGCGAAACGGCAGGCCGGGAAGGCCCGCGGCCTCCTGCAGCCGACGATCGCGACACACCATGTCGTGCTTGAGGCTCTCGATCAGGGGC
>JBBQEX010000061.1:0-49120 GCA_038321315.1 Haliangiales bacterium
ACGGTTTCAGCTCTGGCCCCTTTTGGCGTACGCCAAAAGGGGCCAGAGCTGAAACCGTCCCCACTTCATCAGGGAACGCCGAGCACGAGGGCGCCGCGCGGCGGAATGAGAACCGGCGTGTGGACCGCGCCGCCCCCGATCAGATCGACGTAGTCGCCGGCGGGCAGGCTGGTCGCCTGCTGCGCGCTGTCGCCGCGATTGAGCGCGACGAACACGGTGTCGCCCGGCGCGGTCATCTTGTAGACGAACGTGTCGGTGGTCGAGCCGAGCTGGGTGCGCGTGCCGTGGCGGGTCGACGCGTGCGCGGCGCGCAGCTTGGCGAGCGCGGCGATCGTGTCGCGCAGGAACGTCTGGTTCGCCGTGTAGCCGTCCCACTGCATGAAGCGGCGGTTGTCGGGGTCGCCGGCGCCCGGCATGCCGAACTCGTCACCGTAGTAGATCATCGGCAGGCCCGGCGACGTGAACAGGAACGTGTACGCGACGGCGAGCCGCTGGAACGGGTTCGGGCTGGTCGCGAGCTGTGGCTGGTTGGTCCACGCGCGGTCTTTTCCGCCGTCCCAGGCGCCGAACATCGGCGCGTCGTCGGCGATGCCGACCGCGCGCGGGACGTCGTGGTTGCCGAGGAAGGTCGACATCACCGAGCCGCCACCGTAGAAGCCGTCGTTCGAGCCGACGAACCCGGCGAGGTCGGTCATCGAGCCGTCTCGGCGCAGGATATTGGACAGCAGCGTGCCGCGCAGCGGGAAGTCGAACTGGCCGTCGAGCATCGTGTCGGGGTTGACGTACGACTTGATGAGATCGCGGCTGCCATCGAACGTCTCGCCGACCATGTAGAACCGCTGGTCGAACGAGGCCTCGGCGTTGATCCGCGCGCGCAGGTCGGTGAGCCACGAGGTCTCGATGTGCTTGACCGCGTCGAGCCGGAAGCCATCGATGCCCATGCGCTTGGCCCACGCGACGGCGTTGTCGACCGACCAGCGGCGCGCCTCGGGGTTCGTGAAGTTGAAGTCGGGCAGGAAGTTGTCGAACCAGCAGCGCAGCCGATCGGTGTCCCACGAGCAGCCGCCACCGCACACGCAGTTGCCGCCGCTGCCGTTGTCGTTCGGCCAGAACCAGTCCGGGTGCTGCAGGTAGACCGGGCTCGTCGAGTGCACGTGGTTCATCACGTAGTCGACCAGCACGTTGATGCCATGCGCGTGGGCCGCGGCGACCATCGCCTTGAGCTCGTCCTCGGTCCCGTACTTGCTCTCGGACTTCGTGAGGTCGGCGGGCCAGTAGCCGTGGTACCCGGAGTATTCGTGGCCGTCGGCACCGGGGTTCGCGTTGTCGGCGTTGTCGAGCGGCGACGTGATCCACAGCGTGTTGATGCCGAGGCGATCGAAGTAGCCGTCCTCGATCTTCTGCGTGAGGCCGATGAAGTCGCCGCCCTCGTACTGTGCCGGCGCATCGGGCACGCCGGAGACCGGGGCGTCGTTGCCGTGGTTGCCGTTGGCGAACCGATCGATCATCACGAAGTACATGATCGCGTCGCGCCAGTCGGTCGACGGCCGCGCCGGGCAGTGGTCGCAGTCGACCCGCACGACCGAGTTCGTCGCGCCGTAGCCGTCGGGCGACACCCGGGCGTTCGCCGGGTCGGCGATCCAGGTGCCGTCGACGACGAACTTGTAGAGGATGACCTGCTGATCGTTCGCCGGGATCGTGACCGACCACGAGCCGTCGGCCGCCTTCGCCATCGGCACGCCGACGGTCCAGCCATCGCTGGCGAAGTCGCCGCGCAGGCTGACCGCGCTGCCGGTGCCGTGGAACGTGAGCGTGGTCTCGCACGTCGGCTTGGCGAACGCGCAGGCCGGCGTGCCGGAACCGGCGGCGTCGATCGTCGGGCTAGCGTCGGGCTGATCGCCGGTGCTCGGGTTCTGGCTCGACGGACAGCCCGCGAGGGCGGCGAGCGTGACCAGAGCTGCAAAGCGCATGGTGGCGTGAACTCCAAACGACATGCCACTCGACGTTCGACTACCGGCTGAAGGAGGTCCAGCACAATCGCCGGGTTGGCCGCGGTGGGGCGACCTGCCGCCGGGCTCTCGCGTTGCCGATCGCAACGCGCCGAATCCATCCAAACAAATGTCGCGCACGTCCGGCGAATGCTGTACGAGTCGAGGATGCGGCTGATCGCTGGTCTCGTTTTCGTGATGTTCACCGCCGGCTCGGTCCTCGCGGATCCGGTCACGGCTCCCTCGCCCGATCCGACGACGAAGGTCGAGAAGTCGGACGCCAAGGAAACCACCAAGAAGTCGGCGAAGCACAAGCACAAGAAGTCCGCCAAGAAGGCGCACAAGAAGGCGCGCAAGGCGCACAAGTCCGGCAAGTCGGCCCCGGCACCGACGACCCCGGCGCCCGCGCCGGCCGCACCGTCGACGAAGTAGCGTTGCCGATCGCAACGACCGCGGGTCGTAGCGATGCGAGATCACGGGGATCCGGGTTGTTTTGCGGGCATGAAATGTGCTCGCCTCGCGCCGCACCATGCGTCGCGCCGCCCTCTTCGCTGTCGTCCTGGCGAGCGCGCGCGTCGCGAGCGCCCAGCCGACTCCCGATTCCGATCCGCCGGCGACGCCCGCCGAGCCTCCGGTGCCCGAGACCGTCAATGCGCCCGAGCCACCTCCAGTGGTCGTCGCGCCGAAGCCGGCGCCGGTCGTCACGGCGCCACCGATCACCGCGGCCGATCCGACCGACCCGAACGAGCTCCCGCCGCCGAAGGACAAGGAGCTCGGGTTCCGGTTCGGCTCGTACGGCCGCGTGGTCGCGGGTTCGACGCTGCGCGGCGGCAAGCCCGAGAAGATCCTGGTCGTCGCGCACGGCCCCCGGATCGTCGAGCCGAGCTACCTCGAGCTCGAGACCAGCTACCTGTTCGTCAAGAAGTTTGGCGACGGCGACACCGCGGACTACGTCACGCTCCGCCCGGTCGTCACGCTCGCCTTCGACGGCACGCTGTTCCACGACACCGGCGAGTTCGACGCCCACCCCGCCCTGCGCAACATGTTCCTCGAGGCGACCACGTCGTCGAACCTGACGCTGTGGGCCGGCTCGCGGATGTACCGCGGCGACGACATCTACCTGTTCGACTACTGGCCGCTCGACGACCAGAACACGGTCGGCGGCGGCGCGAGCTATCGCCATCACCTCGGCGGCGATCTCGCCGAGGCCGCGGCGCACGTCGGCTGGAATCGGCTGAACAGCGCGTTCACCTACCAGACCGAGCAGGTCCCGAACCCCGAGCAGGGCGCGACCACCGTCGTGCAGCTCGATCGCCAGCGCACGGTCGCGAGCACGACGCTCGGGTTCACCCACGAGCTCGATCCGGCGACCGGGACCAAGGCGCGCGTCCGGTTGCATGGCGAGGTCCACTCGCTGCCGTCGGGTACGCGCAAGCGCGACGACGGCTCGTTCGAGGCGCTGCCGTCGGACTCGGGCTACCTCATCGGCACCGAGCTCTCGCTCTACGGCCTCGCCGATCCGGCGTCGGGCTACCGGCGCTTCGTCAACCTGTTCGCGCGTTACGCCAAGGGCCTCGCCGCGTTCGACGAGCTCGCGCCGCCGACCACGGTCGGCCCCGATCTGAAGACCACGAAGGCGAACGAGCTCACGTTCGGCGCGTCGGCCGGCTGGGACGCCGCGTGGGGCAACATCCTGTTCGGCGCGCTGTCTCGCCGGTTCATCGATGCCGACGCGAACGTCGTCGATCACGACGATGGCTGGGAGTACGCGATCGACACCCGGCCGCTCGTCCACCTCCACCGCGGCGCGTTCGTCGGCGCCGACCTCTCGTACCAGGCGCGGTTCCCACGCGGGCTCAACCCGATCACGCTGCGCGCGCAGGACGCCGCGGTGTTCCAGATCGCGCCGATGCTGGTGTACTCGCCGATGGGACCCTCGGCCTACGATCGGCCGCAGCTCCGGCTGGTCTATCGCGCGGCGCACCTCGATCAGGGCGCGCGCGACCTCTACGTGCCCGACGATCCGCGCCACGCGCACGACTGGGTCCACTTCGTCGGCATCGAAGCCGAGTGGTGGTTCAACTCGAGCACCTACCACTGACCACCCGGGGAGCGCCCGTCACGCACAGCCCGGCGTGACACGGCTGCCCACCGGGACCTTCGGCGTGGGCGCCAAGACGCGCCGAGGACGATGGCCAGGGCCGCGGAGAACGCGTCCCTCGTTCGATTCGACGGACCTCTGGCGCACACCGCGCGAATCGGCCCGCTCGGCCGCGACGGCACCGTCGATGCAGTGGTGTCGGGACGGAGGTTACTCACATGCGGAAGCTGCTCTTCGGACTCCTCGGACTGGTCGCCGCCCGCGGCCTCGCCATCGCCGACGTGACGCCGTCGCGCACCCCGGTCGTCGATTCGTCGCTGACCAAGCTCGTCGAGCGCGAGCTGATCGACGCGGCCGCGGCCGAGCGCGATGCCGGCACGCGGGTCGCGTACTACGCCTCGGTGACCACGATCGCCGAGCGCGATCTCGACACCGCGCGCCTCAACGTCGACACCACGCGCCGCCAGTGGGACGCCGCGGTGACCGCGCACGATGCCGATCTGGCGAGCGTGTGGGCCCACCGGCACGCCGACGCGGTGGCCGAGGAGCGCGAGGCGAGCGGACGCCTGCTGCTCAACCGGACCGAGCGCGATCTCGCGCGCGCCGAGTTCCAACGCTGCGCCGACGATCTGCATCGGATCGCCACGAAGGTCGCGCGGGTCCAGCGCGCGACGCGCGGGTAGATCCACGGCACGAAGCGTGTCACGTTCCCCGCGATGTCACGCGCGCTGATCTTCGGCCTCGCCCTCGTCCTCGCACCGGCTTGCCACAAGGACCCGGATCTCGAGCCCATGCACCCGAAGTCCGGGGACCTCCCGCCGCTGCCACCGGCGTCGGGCACGCCGATCGGGTACCTGCTCGATGCCCAGGCGCAGCTCTCGCTCACGCCCGATCAGTTGACCAAGCTGAAGGACCTCGATCGCAGTCTCGCCGCGCAGAACGACGCGATCGACACGCAGATCCGCACGATCGAAAGGCCCGAGGCCGAGGAGCCGCAGGATCCCAAGGCGCCGCCGAAGCGGCAGAACCACGCGCCCGGCGTCGACACGCACACGACGGCGGACTCGCAGAAGCTGCACCAGATGCACAACGCCAACTCGCGCGACGCGCTGAAGAAGGTGTGGGCGATCCTCGATCCGAAGCAGCAGGAAGCCGCGACCAAGATCCTGTCCGAGCGTGGCGTCGAGCTGCCCGGCGAGAAGAAGACCAAGGCGCCCGACTCCGACGACGGCCAGCCGCTCCCCGAGGCGCACCTGCCCGGCCCCGGCGAGCCCTGAGACAGTCGACCTGTCGCAGCTTCCCTCGCGCCGTGGCCTGACCTAATGTCCGGCCGTGCAGAAACAAGCGCTGCTCTCGCTGATCGTGTTCGCCGCCGCGTGTGGTGGACATCCGCCGAAGTCGACGATGCCCGACCACGCGGTCGAGGCCAGGCCCGACGAGCCGGCGCCCAAGAACATGACGCCGCCCGTCGATCCCCGGATCGCGCAGGCCTCCGCGTTCCTCACGCGGGTCGATGGCGAGCTCCGCAAGGTGTTCGTCGCCGGCAGCCTCGCCGAGTGGGCCTACGAGACCGACATCACCGACGCGCACGAGGCCGCGGCTTCGGCCGCGAACAACGAGCAGAACATCGCGATCACGCGGCTCGTCAAGGAGGCGCGGACCTACGAGCCGATCATCGGCAAGCTGTCGCCGATCGAGCAGCGCGAGCTCCACGTCCTCATCTACATGACGGGCCAGCCGGCGCCCGACGATCCGAAGCTCGCGAAGGACCTCGCCGACATCGAGGCCAAGATGGTCGCGGCGTACGGCGGTGGCGAGGTGTGCGGCCCCAAGGATCCGATCGATCCGAAGACCAAGAAGCCCAAGTGCAAGGACATCGAGGAGGTCTCGAAGGTCCTGCAGAAGACGCGCAAGCCGGCCGAGGCGCTCGCCGCCTGGCAGGGCTGGCACGACACCGTCGGTCACGCCGAGCGCGATCTGTTCGTGAAGTACGTCGGGCTCGCGAATCAGGGCGCGCGCGCGATCGGGTTCAAGGACGTCGGCGACGAGTGGAAGTCCGGCTACGACATGAGCCCCGACCAGTTCGCGGCCGAGACCGACCGGCTGTGGGGCCAGGTCAAGCCGCTCTACGAGCAGCTGCACTGCTACACGCGCCGCAAGCTCAACACGATGTACGGCGACAAGGTCGTCGCCAAGAGCGGCCCGATCCCGGCGCACCTGCTCGGCAACATCTGGGCGCAGTCGTGGGGCTACCTGTATCCCGAGCTCGAGCCGTACAAGGGTCAGGCAAAGATCGACGTCACGCCGACGCTCGAGAAGAAGTTCACCGACAAGTCGATGGTGCAGATGCCGAGGGCTTCTACACGTCGCTCGGGATGAACCCGCTGCCGCCGACGTTCTGGGAGCGCTCGATGTTCCAGAAGCCGGAAGGCAAGAAGGCCGTCTGCCACGCGAGCTCGTGGGACGTGCAGTTCAACAACGACCTGCGCATCAAGATGTGCATCAACAAGAACCAGGAAGACCTCGGGGTGATCCACCACGAGCTCGGCCACAGCTACTACTTCAACAACTACTACACGCTGCCGATCCTGTTCCAGGGCGGCGCGAACGACGGCTTCCACGAGGCGATCGGCGACACCGTCGTGCTGTCGATGACGCCGAGCTACCTGAAGCAGAAGGGCTTGCTCGACACGGTCACCGCGAACGACAAGCAGACGATCAACCAGCAGATGAAGGTCGCGCTCGAGAAGATCGCGTTCCTGCCGTTCGGCCTCCTGATCGATCGCTGGCGGTGGGATGTGTTCGCCGGCACCGTCACGCCCGACCAGTACGAGTCGCACTGGTGGGAGCTCCGCGAGAAGTACCAGGGCGTCAAGTCGCCGGTCGCGCGCACCGCGTCGGACTTCGATCCGGGCGCGAAGTATCACGTCGCCGGCAACGTCGCGTACATGCGGTACTTCCTCGCCGCGGTGCTGCAGTTCCAGTTCCACCGCGCGCTGTGCAAGATCGCCGGCCACACCGGCCCGCTGCACGAGTGCTCGATCTACGACAACAAGGCCGCCGGCGACGCCTACAAGAAGATGCTCGCGCTCGGCGCCAGCAAGCCGTGGCAGGAGGCGCTCTACAGCCTCACCGGCCAGCGCGAGATGGACGCGAGCGCGATCCTCGAGTACTTCGCGCCGCTCCAGAAGTGGCTCGAGGCGCAGAACAAGGGCCAGCAGTGCGGATGGTAACCTCGCGGTCGTGAGCTTCTCGTTCTACGTCGCCGTGTCCGAGGCCCCGAGCCTCGAGATGATCCAGGATCTGGTCGACGACCCCGCGTGGACCTGCGACGACCCCGGCGATGGCGAGCTGGTCGAGGGCTTCGTCTGCCACGTCTACCGGCACGGCGAGGCAGCACGCGGTGTCGAGCTGGCGTACGAGCGCGGCGTGCTCGGCGCCCGGATCATGACGTGCTCGACGCGCGCCGACCACGAGCTCGCGATCGCGATCGTGCGCGCGGTCGCCGAGCTCGAGGACGTCGAGGTCCGCCCCGAGGACGCCGAGCCGATCGCGCTCGACGCGCTCGACGCGCAGTACGGCGACGCGTGGATCGCGCACCAGCTCGAGTGGGGTCCACAGGCGGTCGTCGCGATGATCGAACGCGAGGGCACCACGCTCACGATGTCGGGCGTGCGCCGGCCGTTCCACCTCGGGCCGCGGTTCCTCGCGACGTTGCGCGAGCGGCGCGACGGCACGCTCGGTGAGCGCGTGCTCGAGGCGTTCGTCGCGCTGCAGAACGTCGACGAGGACGCCTACTACGAGGCCAAGACGATGACCGTCACGCCGAAGGCTGGCGGCGACGGCTACTCGCTCGCGGTGTGGGCCAAGGACGTCGCATACCTGTTCTCCGAGGTCGACCGGCTCGCGGTGCTCGCGGATGCGGCGCCGCTCGAGGTGCCGTACGCGCGCGGTGTCGAGCTCGCCGGCGCCGGGTGGACGTGGCTCGACGAGCAGCACGCGACGGTCGAGGCGATCGACGAGGCCGCGTGGACCGAGCTCGTGCGGCGCGCGCGCGCGTTCGTGGTGCATTGAAGCGCGGGGTCAATCGTCCCGAGGAACTTGAAGTGCCCTGGCAAGGCGATTAGCCGCCGGATCGCAAGTGGTGATGATCGCGGCGGTTTCGCCGAGCCGACTTCGGCATGCCGCCTGCTCTATGGCTGGTCATCATGAAGACGACCAACAGCCTGTTCCTCGCGCTCACCCTGATTGTCGGAGCAGCGGCCACGGGCTGCGCCACCGATGCCTCCAACGGTGGCGACACCGGCGGCGATCCGAACCCCGGCGGTGGCAGCGGTGGTTCGGACGATGCGCCGCACGCGACCAACCTCGCGGGCAAGTACGCCATGCGCAGCACGTACGACCTCGCGACCAACATGCCCGGCAAGATCGGCACGGCCGCGAACATCTTCATCGCCGCCACCGACGACCCGGATGACCCGACCAACTGGCTCCTCGAGCAGATGATCAACGCGATGCCGAACGGCACCGTGAAGACGTTCCTCAACGGCGCGCGCGGCTACGTCTCGGGCTACCTCAACGACCAGCTCCTCAACTGGGCTCCCGACTTCGTCAGCACGATGGTGCAGGTCGGCGCGGACTTCGGCTACATGACCAAGCACTTCGGGATGAACGAGACCCTCGAGGTCACCGGCGCGAACGACGCGCTGACGTCGACCCACACGGTCAACGGCATGCACTTCAAGTTCGGCAACCAGGAGCGCGACTTCGCGTTCGCCGACTACGGCGTCGCCAACGTGTCGGTCCAAAACGTCGCCCTCACGTTCGACGCGACCGGCCGCCTCACCGTCGCGCAGCACCAGGTGCCGCTCCACTTCGGCCAGGTGCTCCGCATCGCGCTCGACAACGGCATCATCCCGCTCGTCGACACCAACGCGACCGACCTCACGACGCTGTTCCGGGACAAGATCGACTGCTACGCGGTCGGTGGCTATGTCGCCGACGCGGTCGGCTTTGGCTCGGCGAGCACCTACGAGTCGGCCTGCATCGCGGGCCTCGGCGCCGGCGCGAACTACCTGTACGGGCAGATCGCCGACATCGACACCGACGCGCTGAACTTCGGCATCGCGGGGACGGCCCGCGCGGTCGACTCCAACAACGACGGCAACGCCGACAAGATCCAGACCGGCGTGTGGACCGGCAACCTCAGCTACGCCGGCACCCCGGCGCCGCTGTCGACCGCGACGTTCCACGCCGAGCGCAACTGAAGGTTCGACGAGACGGGTGGTGAGCCCGCGACGTCGAGGATGGCTGGCCGGCCGGAGCAATTCTGCTCCGGCCGGTTTCCGTTTCGGCCTGTGGATTGGGGACGCTTTTCCGAGTTGCTCGGGATGGCGCGCCAAATCGCGGCACTCGGGAAAGCGTCCCCTTTCCGGGCGGGTCCGGCTGGCGGGCGGCCTCCGCGTCCGTCCGGCGGTCGCGGGAACGGATGTCCCTATCGGCATCGCGTGACCTGACTGATCGACTTGCCGTCGACGATGCAAGTCGCTGATCGAGCGACTCGATCAGCGCGTCGCGCGTGGCACACGCGCTGCACAGAGTCTCATCAGCAATCCTCGCCAACACCGACGGAGAATTCCCATGATGACTCGCAGCTCGCTCACCGCCTCCCTCCTGTTCGCCGTCACCGCCGCCGCGGGCTGCGCCGCCGACGTCACCGCTCCGCCGGTCGATCCGTCGAACCCCGACAATCCCGATAACCCCGACACCCAGCCGGTCCCGACGTCGCCGACCGGCAAGTTTGCGATGACCAGCACGTTCGATCTCGCGACCAACATGCCGGGCACGACCGGCAAGGTCGTCAACATCTTCATCTCGGCGACCGACGATCCGGACGACCCGACCAAGTTCATCGTCGAGAAGCTCGTCGGCGCCCTGCCCGACGGTTCGATCAAGAACGATCTCCAGAGCGCGATCCCGTTCGTCTCCGGCTACCTCAACGACCGCCTGCTGATGTGGGCGCCCGAGCTGGTCACCAAGGTCGTCAAGCTCGGCGACGGCTTCGGCCAGATCGCGCACAACTTCGGCATGGTCGGCGTGCTCGACATCGCCGCGAGCGGCAAGGCGGTCCACACGATCAATGGCCTCCACTTCAAGGTCGATCAGACCGAGCTCGACTTCCCGTTCGCCGACTACAACATGACGGACATCAAGGCCGAGAACGTCGCGATCACGCTGTCGACCGCGGGCAAGCTGACGATCGGTGAGCACCAGTTGCCGCTGTCGTACGGCAAGGCGCTCCGCATCGGGCTCGACGAGATGGTCATCCCGATGGTCGATCCCAACGCGACCAACATCGCCGACGTGCTCCACGACGCGATCGACTGCCAGGCCGTCGGCCAGTACGTCTACGACGCGGTCGGCTTCGGCTCGCCGAGCACGTTCGAGTCGGCGTGCAACGGCGGCCTCACGGCGGGCAGCGGGTTCATCTACAACCAGATCGACAACCTCGACAGCGCCGCGCTGAACTTCACGATCTCCGGCGTCGGCCGCGGCATCGACAAGGACAAGAACGGCACGATGGACGACGTCCAGACCGGCAGCTGGACCGGCACGTTGTCGTACGCGAACACGCCGGCGCCGCTCGCGCCGGGCGCGAAGTTCCACGGCACGCGGATGTAAGTCCGAGATCAGTAGTGCGAACGCGCCGGCGCCGGTGCGCCATCGCGCCGCTCGAGCTCGGCATTCGCGAAGCCGCCGAGCACGATCGAGATCACCGAGAAGTAGAACCACAGGATCGTCACGATCACCGACCCGAACGTCCCGTAGAACACGTTGTAGTCGGTGACGCGGCTGACCCACACCGACAGCGCGAGCGACTCCCCGAACAGGAGCGCGGTCGAGATCAGCGCCCCGGGCCATAGATGCTGCTGGGTACCGAGCGCCCGCGGCGACGGCGCGAACCGGTAGAGCAGCATCATCGAGAAGAACACGACGGCGAACATCACCGGCCAGCGCAGCCACGTGATGAAGCCGAGCGAGTCGGCCTGGGTCAGCGCGATCACCCCGGGTAACGCGACGACTCCTCCGAAGAACAGCATCATGCCGATCAGGTTCGCCGCCGAGATGGCGAGGGTCACGCCGAACTTCATGAACGGGCCGCGCATCTCGCGCACGCGATACGCGCGGTTGAGCGTGTCGATCATGCCGCGCGCGGCGCCGCGCGCCGACCAGATCGCGACGAGCGCGCTGCCGGCGACCGCGAACCCGAGCTCGCGCTGCGATCGCGTGGCCTGGCGCTGGAGCTCGTTCGCGATGAACTCGGCGACCGCGGGCGGCAGCACGTCGCCGAGCGCCGACAGGTGCCGAGGGATGCGCGTCGGGTCGGCGATCAGGCTGTACATGCCGACCGCGGCGGCGAGCGTCGGGATCGTCGCGAGGATCGCGTAGAGCGCGGTGCCGGCGGCGAGCTGCGGCATGTCACCGAGCAACGCGTCGTGCGCGGCGCGGACCCAGAGCGCGAACGTCGACGGGCTGGTCTTCCACCAGTCGACGACCCGCCGGATCATGCGCCGCACGGTTCGAGATCTTACGTGATGCGTCGATGCTAAAACCTTCGGCATGTGCAGGAACATCCGCACGCTCCATCACTTCCAGCCGCCGACCACGCCCGACGAGATCCGGGCGGCATCGCTGCAGTACGTCCGCAAGGTCAGCGGGATGGTCAAGCCGATCCGCGGCAGCGAGGCCGCGTTCGAGCACGCGGTCGACGCGATCACCGCGGCGACCTCGGCGCTGCTCGCCACACTCACCGACCCGAAGACGCCGCCGCGGACCCGCGAGGGCGAGCGCGAGAAGGCCAAGATCAAGTGGGAGCGCCGCGCGCGTTAGCCGGCGACCAGCTCGCGCTGGACCCAGAGGGGCATCGTGCCGGTGTTCTCCGGCGCGCCGCGCAGGAACGCGAGGTCGAGCTCGAGCACGATCGACGCCAGCTTGCGCAGCGCCGGATAGACGTCGTCGTGGCGGCGCGCGAGCGTGTTGCTCCCGGCGTGGAGCCCACCGCTCAGCGCGGTCGAGCGGTTGATCGCCCCGAGGAACGGCGCGGCCACGCCGAGGTGATCGTGGATCATCGTGCCGATGCGCGCGATCACCGCGGCGTCGGTCGGCGTCGCGAGCTGGTTGCCGATCAGGCCGATGCCGAACCGCGCGAGCGTGTCGGTGATCCGATCGGAGACCGCGGTCTCCTCGATCGGGCGCATCACCGCGAGCAGCTGCGCGATCGTGCGCGACTTGCCCTCGTGCGCGAGCGCGCTGTCGACCATCGCCATCTCCGTCTCGCTCTCGCACAGCTTGTGGACGACGCGGTGGATGCACGCCTTCAACATCGCGTAGGCGTTGTGCAGCGCCGTGAGGTTCGGCGTCATGACGACGAGCTTGATGTCGGCGGCCGCGACCAGGTCGACGACGTGATGCGACGCGCCGGCGCCGACGTCGACGACGACGGTGTCGGCGGTCAGCCGGTTGATCCCGCGGACCAGGCCGAGCAGGTCGGCGTGCTCGATGTTCGCGGCGCCGGGGCGCGACGTGCCCGCGATGAGCGACAGCGTCGGGCTGCCGGCCGGCACGCGCGCGTCGTCGAGCGACGCCAGCCGGCCGTCGAAGAACTCGGCGAGCCCGCGCGGCGGATGGACGAGCCCGAACATCGTGTGCAGGTTCGCCGCGCCGAGATCGGCGTCGACCAGGACGACCCGCTGGCCGAGATTCGCCATCGCGAGCGCGAGGTTGGCGGCGACCGTGCTCTTGCCGACGCCACCCTTGCCGCCGCACACCGCGACGACGCGTGGTTTCCGAGGACGTGCGGCCATGCGATCTAGCGGTTCGACCGGCGGCACGGGTTGTTGAGGGGTAGGCTCCGATCCCGGTGATCGACACCCACTGCCACCTCGACCTCGCGGCGTTCGACGCCGACCGCGACGCGATGCTGGATCGGGCCACCGCCGCGGGAGTGACCGGCTTCCTGGTGCCGGGGATCCGTCCGAACACGTGGGATGCGCTGGTCGCGCTCGGGGTGCGCGAGGCCGCCCGCGGCGTGCGCGTGGCGCTCGGGTTTCACCCCCAGATCGTGCCCGAGCTCGACGCCGGCGAGCGCGGCGGGGATCGCGTCGCGCGGCTGTGCGCGGCGATCGAGGCGAGCGGCGCGGTGGCGGTCGGCGAGTGCGGGCTCGACGGCGGCACGGGCGAGCGCGAGCTCCAGGAGGCGCTGTTTGCCGACCACATCCGGGCCGCCCGCGCGCTCCGCCGGCCGCTCGTGATCCACGTGCTGCGCGCGCACGATGCCGCGCTGCGCATCCTGCGGGCCGAGCGGGTTGGCGAGGTCGGCGGCGTGCTCCACAGCTACTCGGGTGGCGCCGCGCTCGTGCCGGTCTATGCCGCACTCGACCTGGCGTTCTCGTTCGCCGGGCCGATCGCCTACCCCAACGCGCGCCGGCCGATCGAGGCGGCGCACGCGGTCCCCGACGGCGCGTTGCTCGTCGAGACCGACGCGCCGGACCAGACGCCACACCACGGGCAACGCAACGAGCCAGCGTTCCTGCCGGCGATCGTCGCCGCGGTCGCCGCCGCGCGTGGCACCGATGCCACCGCGATCGCCGCGCTGACTACCGCGAACGCACGATCGCGCTTCGCGACCTGGTGACCAGCTGCTACGGTCGCGCGATGCCCACCCATCGCAGGTTCGACCGCACCGCCCGCCTCGTCGGGGATGCCGGGATCGAACGCCTCGGGCGCGCGACCGTGACGGTGATGGGGGTCGGTGGAGTCGGGTCGTTCGCCGCCGAAGCGCTCGTTCGCAGCGGAGTCGGTCGCATCATCCTCGTCGACTACGACCGGATCTGCGTGACCAACATCAACCGCCAGCTCCACGCGACCAAGCCGACGCTCGGCAAGTCCAAGGTCGCGGTGATGGCCGAGCGCCTGCTCGCGATCAACCCGGACCTCCAGGTCGAGGCGCGCGCCGAGTTCTACGGCCCCGAGACCTCGGCGCGGCTGCTCGCCCCCGAGCCCGACGTCGTGATCGACGCGATCGACAACATCGCCGCGAAGCTGCACCTGATCGCGACCTGCATGCGCGAGCGCCTGCGGATCGTGTCGGCCATGGGTGCCGCCGCGCGCCTCGATCCGACCGCCGTGCGCGTCGCCGATCTGTCGGACACCCGGGTCGATCCGTTCGCGCGCGACATCCGCAAGAACCTGCGCAGGAAGCACGACATCGACTGCACGAAGCCGACCGGCGTGTGGGCGGTGTACTCCGAGGAGACACCGATCGAGCCGCAGGAGCTCGCGTACGACGACGGCGCGTTCCGCTGCGTGTGCCCCGGCGGGATGAACGGCGTCAACGACTGCGAGCACAAGCACCGCGTCGAGGGCTCGGCCGCGTTCGTGCCGTCGGTGTTCGGCGTCACCGCGGCGTCGGTCGCGGTCAAGCTGATGCTCGGCCTGCCGCTGCCGCGTCCGGTCGGGCTCGATCCCGCGCCGCCGACGATCCGGCCGTCGCGCGGCCCGCGCCCCGAGGCGTGATGCAACGCGACGAGATCTGGCGCGTCGCGACGCTCAACATCTGGAACCGCCAGGGCCCGTGGACGCAGCGGTTGCCGATGCTGCGCGAGTGGATCCGCACGATCGACGCCGACGTGATCGGGCTGCAGGAGGTCCTCGGCATGCCGGGCCTGCCGAGCCAGGCCGCCGAGCTGGTCGATGGCCTCGGATGGCACGTCTATGACGCACCGGCGTGGCACGTCGGTGGCGGGCTGACGTTCGGCAACGCGATCGTGTCGCGCCACGCGCTCGCCGACACCCGCACGCTACCGCTACCATCGCCGCCGGGGCTCGACACGCGGACCGCGGCGTTCGCGCGCGTCGACGCACCGCACGGGCCGATGCCGGTGTTCGTGACTCACCTGACGTTCCAGCAGCACCTCGCGAGCGCGCGCGTGCAGCAGGTCAAGGCGCTGGTCGCCCACGTCCACGAGCTGTGTCCGATCGACGGGCCGCCGCCGGTCTTGCTCGGCGACTTCAACGCCGATCCGGACTCCGACGAGATGCGCTTCTTGCGCGGCGTCGGCGTGCTCGATGGCGCGTCGGTCTACTTCGCCGATTGCTGGCAGGCCACGCGCGGCGCGCTCGACGCCGGCTACACCTACGATCGCCAGAACGCGTTCGCGCTGCGCTCGCACGAACCGTCGCGCCGGATCGACTACTGCTACGTGCGCCCCGGCAGTCACCTGCGCGGCGAGCCGATCGCGAGCGAGCTCGCGCTGGTCGAGCCGCGAGACGGCGTGTGGGCGTCGGATCACTACGGCGTCGTCGCCGACATCATCGCCGCGAAGCGCTCGCACGATCCATGGTGAGGCTGGTCGCGCTGGTCGCGCTGGTCGCGTGCCACGACGGCAGCGAGATCGCGCCCGCACCCGCCACACCACCACCGCCCGATCCGGCGTCGCTCGCGAGCTACCTCGACACGATCGCCGCGTTTCCGCCGGCCGCCAAGGCCGCCGAGCTCGCGCACTGGAAGCTCGAGCGCGCGGCGTGGAACCGGATCGTCGTCGAGCCGTTCCGCGGCGCGTACGATGCCTACGATCGCCACTTCGCCGACGCGATCGCCCGGGCGGCGACCCGGCTGCACGCCGGCGCGATCGCGACGCGGCGTCACTTCGCGGGCGATCCGCACAACACACCGTCCGAGAGCTGGCTGCGCTGGGCGGTCCCGACGCTGTATCCGAGCGCGGTCGCCACGATCGACGGCACCGAGCTCGACCTCGTGTTCGTCCACGACGGCGCTGGCTGGCGCGCGCTCGCCGGCCTCGGGGACATCATCGTCGAACGCGGCGAGGTGCTCGACCCCGGATGCACCGCCTACCTCGACGCGGTCGCCCAGAAACCCTGCGCCGAGGTCGGCTTCCTGATCGCGACGGCCGCGATCCGGAGCGATCGCGACGCATTCGATCGCGCGTGCCGCCTCGCCGCGAGCCGCTGTGGTAAGCGATCTCCATGATCACCACCGGCCAGAAGATCCCGTCCGTCACCATCAAGCAGGCAACCCCCGAGGGCGGCGCGGACGTCGACCCGTCGGTCCTGTTCGCCGGCAAGAAGGTCGTGATGTTCTCGCTCCCGGGCGCGTTCACCCCGACGTGCTCGAGCAAGCACCTGCCCGGCTACGTCGCCGAGCTCGCCACGCTGAAGGCCAAGGGCATCGACCTCGTGGTCTGCCTGTCGGTCAACGACGCGTGGGTCATGAAGGCGTGGGCGGAGCAGCACGACGCGATGGGCAAGATCGTCATGCTCGCCGACGGCTCGGCGCTGTTCACCAAGGCGCTCGGCATCGAGCTCGACCTCACCAAGGCCGGCATGGGCATGCGCTGCGCGCGCGGCCTGTTCATGATCGAGGACGGCACCGTGACCTCCGCCGAGGTCGAGGCGCCCGGCAAGTTCGAGGTCTCGAGCATCGAGGCCTGCAAGGTCAAGCTCGGCGCCTAGTGCCGCCCGCGTTGTTCCATCGGCTGTTGATCGCGAACCGCGGCGAGGTCGCCGTGCGCGTCGCGCGCGCGTGCGACACGCTCGGCATCGTGCCGGTGTTCGCGGTCAGCGAGGCCGATCGCGACGCGCCGTACACGCGCGATCGCGAGGTCGTCGTGCTCGGCCCGGCGCGCGCCGCGCAGAGCTACCTCGACGTCGAGCGCGTCGTCCAGGCCGCGGTCCAGACGCAGTGCTCGGCGCTGCATCCCGGCTGGGGATTCCTGTCGGAGAACCCGCTGCTCGCGACGCTGTGTGCGCAACACGGCGTGACATTCGTCGGCCCGCCGCCGCACGTCACCGCACTCATGGGCAGCAAGACCCGCGCGAAGGCCGCGATGCGCGCGGCCGGGTTGCACGTCATCCCCGGCAGCGACGGCGTGCTCGCCGATGCCGCCGACGCCCGCCGCGTCGCCGCCGCGGTCGGATTTCCGGTGCTGTTCAAGGCCGAGAACGGCGGCGGCGGGCGCGGCATGCGGATCGCGCGCAGCGCCGACCAGGTCGACACCGCGTATGCCGAGGCGCAGGCCGAGGCGCGCGCGGCGTTCGGCGGCGATCGCGTGTTCCTCGAGAAGCTCGTCGAGCACGGCCGCCACATCGAGATCCAGATCTTCGCGGATCGCTATGGCCGCGTCGTCCACCTCGGGGAGCGCGACTGCACCGTGCAGCGCAATCATCAGAAGTTGATCGAGGAGAGCCCGTCGCCCTCGATCGACAACGACCTGCGCGCCGCGACGCTCGCGGCCGCGACCCGCGCCGCCGCCGCGATCGGCTACGTCGGCGCCGGCACGATGGAGCTGTTGCTCGACGGTGGGGTGCTCCGGTTCATGGAGATGAACTGCCGGCTCCAGGTCGAGCACACGGTGAGCGAGATGCGCTCGGGCCGCGACCTCGTGATCGCACAGCTCGAGATCGCCGCCGGGCGCCCGCTCGTGTGGACGCAGGCCGACATCGCGCTGACCGGCCACGTCATCGAGTGCCGGATCAACGCCGAGGATCCGGCGAACGGGTTCGCGCCGGCGCCGGGCAAGATCGAGACGTGGAACCCGCCGCGCGGCGACGGCATTCGCGTCGACACCCACGTCACCGCCGGCTACGTCGTGCCGCCGTTCTACGACTCGCTGCTCGCCAAGGTCGTCGTGCGTGGCACCGATCGCCAGGACGCGATCGCCCGCATGCTCGCCGCGCTCGCAGCGTTCGAGGTCACCGGCGTTCCGACGACGATCTCGATGCACCAGGCGATCCTCGCGAGCGAGGCGTTCGCGAGCAACCGCTACGACACGCGCGCCATCCCCGGCTGGCCGTGACCCGGATCGCGATCCAGCGGGTCGACGTCACCCATCCCGGGTTTCGCGCCCTGATCGTCGAGCTCGATGCCGATCTGCGCGCGCGCTACGGCGACGCGCAGGCCGCCTACGACGTGTTCAACGGGCTCGGCGATCTGCAGACCGCCGCCGTGCTCAGCGACACGACTGCCTGGGTCGCCTGCGGCTGCTTCCGGCCGTTCGACGCGACCGCGGTCGAGCTCAAGCGGATGTTCGTGCGCGCCGATCGCCGCGGCCGTGGCTTCGCCAGCGAGATCCTCGCCGAGCTCGAGCGCTGGGCCAAGGAGCTCGGGTTCACCGCGATGGTGCTCGAGACCGGCACCAAGCAGGACGAGGCGATCGCCTTCTATCACAAGCGCGGCTTCGTCGACGTCCCGCTGTTCGGGCCGTACGTCGCGATGGATCTGTCGCGATGCATGCGCAAGTCGCTCTAGCAATCGTGCTCGTTGGCTGCGGTCGCGACGAGCCGCCGCCCCCGCGACCACCGCCGCCGCCGATCCACGTGGCGCCGGCGCGACCGCCCGGGTTCACCTGGCGCGATGCGTTCGCCGACGTGATCGGCCCGCAGCCCGCCACGCTCGGCCGGCTGTTCGACGGCCTCGTGCTCGGCAAGCCGATGCCCGCCGACGTCGCCGCGCGGATCGCGACGTGGCAGACGACGACGAAGGGCCGCGTGCACTACGACGCCGGCGACCAGTTCTCGCTGCCGTCCCTCGAGATCAACCTGGACCATCCCGAAGGGCTCGCCGCCTACCTCGCCACCGCGTGGCGCGAACCGACGCGCGACGGCCTCGTCGAATGGATGAACACGACGCAGCACCTGCGCGCCGATCTACTGCAGAACGAGCGCGAGTCCGGCATCTCGTTCAGCGAGGGCTACACGATCGACGAGCTGATCCTGCCGCTCGAGCCGGAGCGCCTCGGGATCGAGCCGATGCCGCTGATCGGCGCGAAGCTCGCCGACGTCCAGGCGGCCCTCGGTGGGCGACTGCGGCGCTCGGCGGAGGACGGCTACGACTGGCAGCAGCCGACGCTCGCGATGCAGCTCGAGGTGCGCGGCGATCGGATCGTGCGCGCGACCACGCAGAACTGGATCACGAACACCGAGCGCGTGAAGACCAAGCTGATCGCCGCGCTCCGCCGCAAGTGGGGCGAGCCGGTGCGGCGCGGCGAGCTGCGGATCTGGAAGCGCCCGCACCGCACGATCACCGTGACCGTCGAGGCCGCCAGCTTCGCGCTCGCGATGGAGTGACCCGGTGATGCGTGCTAACCGCGGCCGGGATCGAGCATCGTCCGCAGCCGGCGACCGAGCTCGTCCGACGAGAACGGCTTCCGGATCATCTCGACGCTGCCCTCGATCACGCCCTCGCCAAGCACGATGTCGGCCGTGTAGCCCGACATGAACAGCACGCGGGTCTCGGGGCGGCGCGCCTGGAGCTGCGCGACGAGCTCGCGCCCTGACATCCGCGGCATCACGACGTCGGTCAGCACGACGTCGATCGAGCCGGCATGACCGTCGGCGTGGTCGAGCGCGGCGCACGCGTCGCACGCTGGCAGCACGACGTAGCCGAGGCTCTCGAGCGTGTGCATCAACATGTCGCGCAACGCCTCGTCGTCTTCGACGAGCAGGATCGTCTCGCTCCCACGACGGAGCGGCTTGCTCACCGGACCGCTGGCGACCTCCGCGAGCGCCGCGCTGCGCGGCAGCGCGATCTCGAACTGCGTGCCGGCGCCCGCGGCCGACGTCACGGCGATCGTGCCGCCGCCCTGCGTGACGATGCCGTAGACCGTGGACAGGCCGAGCCCTGTGCCCTTGCCGACCGGCTTCGTCGTGAAGAACGGATCGAAGATCTGCGCCTGGACGTCGGCCGACATGCCGACGCCGGTGTCGCCGACCACGAGCAGCGCGCGCGATCCGGCAGCCGTCGTCGCGATCTTGAGCGTGCCGCCGTCGGGCATCGCGTCGCGCGCGTTGACCCCGAGGTTCATGAGCACCTGCTCGATCTGGCTCGGGTTGGCATCGACGACCAGGCGATCTTCATCGGCGCCGCGGCGACCGGCGTGGAGATCGAGCTCGACCGCGACGCGCTCGCCCACCATGCGCGCGAGCAGCGGTGCGAGGTCCTCGATCGTGCGATCGAGGTCGAGCGCGACGCGCTCGATCGAGTTGTCGCGCGAGAACGCGAGGAGCTGGCTGGTCAGCCGGCTGGCGCGCTCGACCGCGCCGATGATCTCGCCGAGCTGGTCGCGATCGGCCGAGCCGCTCGGCGCGCGGCGATACAGCAGCGACGCGTAGCCGATCACCACCCCGAGCACGTTGTTGAAGTCATGCGCGATGCCGCCGGTGAGCCGACCGACCGCCTCGAGCTTCTGCGCGCGCCGCAGCTGGGCCTCGGCCTCGAGGCGCGCGGCCTCGGCGAGCTTGCGATCGGTGATGTCCTGACACACGCCGATCAAGCGCTGCAGCTTGCCGTCGGCGTCGACCACCGCGCGCGCCCACGTGTGCAGGTAGCGGATCGAACCGTCCGGGCGATAGATGCGCTCGTCGTGCGAGTACGGCTCGTGTTTGGTGAACACCTGCTCGGTCGCCGCCATCACGTGCGCGCGATCGTCGGGGTGCACGAGCGTCAGGTACGCCTCGTAGCTCGGCGTGTAGGTCTCCGGCGTGAGGCCGTAGATCCGATAGAGCTCGGCGGACCACACGGCGTTGGGCTCGGCGATGTCCCACTCCCAGGTCCCGAGGTGCGCGGTGCCGGCCGTATCGATCATCAGGCCCTCGGCACGACGGAGCCGCTCCTCGAGCGCCTTGCGCGCCGTGATCTCGGTCGCGACCACCGCCACGCGGTCGCCAGCGATCGACAGGTCGAGCTGGTACCACGCGGCCCCGATGCTGGCGTCGACGCGCGACGGCACCGACGCGAGCGCGGCCTCGACCGCGGCGCGTGACGCCGGGGCGACGACCTCGAGCAGCGTCCCGGTCCAGCTGCCGCTGGTCTCGACGATCGCGCCATTGCGCGCGCAGACCGCGAGGATGGAGGGACTGCTTCTGAAGGCATCGATCATCATCGACGTTGTTCCACGCTACACCAGTCGCGCCGGGCGTTGTACGGTGCCGCCGCATGGCATTCGTGCCCCTCGTCCCGATCGGTGATGCGCTGGACAACCTCGTCGACGAGCGCACGCGTGACGACCAGGTCGCCGCGCTCGCCGCGCTCGAGGACCGGCTCCGCACGCGGCGCGCCGAGGTCGCCGCCGGCTGGGGCCCGAGCTACGTCGAGCGGGTCCACAAGAAGGGCAAGCTGACCGCGCGCGAGCGCCTCGATCGGCTCGCCGATCCGGGCACGCGGGTGTTCGAGGTCGGCACGTTCGTCAACTACGGCGACGTGTTCCCGGGCGATCAGAAGTCGCCCGGCGCCGGCGTGGTCACCGCGTTCGCGCGCGTCGAGGGCCGCTGGTGCATGGTGATCGCGAACGACAACACCGTCGCGTCGGGCGCGTGGTGGCCGCGCACGCCGGAGAAGATCCAGCGCGCGCAGATGATGGCGATGCGCCTGCGGCTGCCGACGATCTACCTGGTCGACTGCTCCGGCCTGTTCCTGCCCGAGCAGAGCAAGAGCTTCCCGGGCGCGCGCGGCGCGGGTCACATCTTCAAGATGAACTCGCTGCTGTCGGCGAACGGCGTGCCGCAGATCGCCGGCGTGTTCGGCGACTGCATCGCGGGTGGCGGCTACATGCCGATCATCTCCGATCGCGTCTACATGACCGAGCAGGCGTACATGGTGATCGCCGGCGCGGCGCTGATCAAAGGCGCGAAGAGCCAGAAGATCACGTCGCTCGACATCGGCGGCCCCGAGGTGCACGTTCATCGCTCGGGCTGCGCCGACGTCCGTGTCCCCGACGACGACACGCTGATCGCGTGCATCCGGCGCGACCTCACGCGGCTGCCGTCGAGCGGCGCCCAGTTCTACCGCGGCGACCTCGATTCGATCGAGCCGCGGTTCGCGCCGCGCGAGCTCGCCGGCCTGATCCCCACCGACCATCGCGAGGCCTACGACGCCAACCAGGTGCTCGCGCGGCTCGTCGACCAGTCGCTGTTCTGGGAGGTCATGCCCGAGGTCGGCCACGAGATGATCTGCGGCATCGGTCGGATCGGCGGGCTCTACGCCGGCTTCGTGATCAACCGCCAGGGCCTGGTCGACGATCCCGAGCATCCCGGCAAGCAGCGCCCGTCGGGCATCCTGTATCGCGGCGGCATCGCGAAGATCGCGGCGTTCTCGCGCGCGTGCAACGACGATGGCATCCCGCTCGTCTGGCTGCAGGACATCTCGGGGTTCGACATCGGCGCCGAGGCCGAAGCCAACGGCCTGCTCGCGTACGGCAGCTCGCTGATCTACACGAACTCGACGAACCAGACGCCGATGTTCACGGTGCTGCTGCGCAAGGCGAGCGGTGCCGGCTACTACGCGATGGCCGGCGCGCCGTACGATCCGATCGTGCAGCTGTCGACCTGCCTGTCGCGCCAGTCGGTGATGGAGGGCCGCACGCTCGCGATCGCGGCGTTCAACACCAAGCTCGACGACGACTTCCAGATCATGACCAAGGATCCGGTCGAGCGCGCCCGGATCGAGGCCGGGATGGCCGACACCGAGGCGCGGATCACCGCCGACATGGATCCGTTCGTCGCCGCGCGCCAGATGGACACCGACGAGATCATCGAGGTCGGCGAGCTGCGCGCCTACCTCGCCGCGCTCGTCGAGATGACCTACCAGAACACCGGCTATCGTCGCGTCAAGAACCCGCGGATCTGGTCGATGCACGATCTCAAAGAGCTGGTCGGAGGCGTGAGATGATCGCGATCGCCCGCGCCCTCACCGATGGCCGCGTCGAGCTCGCCGCGCCCGCCCCCGGCCTGTTCCGCGCGAGCGTTCGCGTCGGCGACGTCGTGCGCGCCGGCGGCACGCTCGGTCACCTCGAGGTGCTCGGTCGCCTGGTCGCCATCGTGGCGCCGGCGACCGCCCACGGCGCGGTCGTCGCCGTGATCGATCCGACGTCGGCGCGCCCACCCGCCGGGTTCGGCGCCGCGATCGTCACGCTCGATCCGCGCGCCGCGCTCGGCGGTGCCACCAGCGTGCCGATCGCGGCCGCCGCCGCCGGCCTGGACGGCCTCGTGTTCCGCGCGCCGACCAGCGGTCGCTACTACGGGCGGCCGACGCCGGACAAGCCGCCGTTCGTCACCGTCGGCACCGAGCTCGCCGTCGGCACCACCGTGTGCTTGCTCGAGGTCATGAAGACCTTCAACCGCGTCACCTACGGCGGGGAGCGCGTTCGCGTGCGTGCGCTGCTGGTCGCCGAGGGAGCCGACGTGACCGCCGGCGATGCCCTGCTCGCGCTCGAAGCGATCTAGTACGTGATGTAAGGCCCGCCGCCGACGACCTCGTCGGCCTCTTCCTCGTCATCGATGACGGCGGAAGTGGACACCGAGGCGCCCTGGAGCACGAAGATCTTCACGGACGAGATCGGGACCCGCGCGTTCGGGGCGATGCGCCGCAGGATGGAGATGACGTTGCGTTGGATGTCGTCGACCTCGGTGACGGCCGGACCCGGCTTGATCACCTTGCCGATCCAGCGCTCGCGGTCCTTCTCGTCGCCGATCTCGAGGACGCGCAGGAAGTCTTCCGACGACCCGTCGAAGTACTTCTTGTCTCCGGGCTTCGACAACGCCAACCCCTCGCGGAGCTTGGAGTCGATCTTGGTCCCGAAGAACAGCGAGCAGGTCTTGTCGAGCTTCATTTTGGTTGCGGTGCGCTCAGTCGGGCCTGGGTTCGGGGACAGGGATTCGAACCCTGATGAACGGCTCCAAAGGCCGTTGTCCTACCATTAGACGATCCCCGAGTGGCGGCACACTGTAGCCGATCACCCCTTGCTTCACCACCGACAACCCATTAGCTTCTTGCGCCATCGGCGGGGTAGCTCAGCTGGTTAGAGCAGGGGTTTCATAAGCCCAAGGTCGGCAGTTCAAGTCTGCCCTTCGCCACGACAAGTTCTGAAAATCTGCGGTCTGGTTGCCCCCGAAACGGCATCGCGGCCCGACGAAGGCGCGTGATGTCATCACCGCGGGGTGACGGCGGTGAACCGCGCACGTTCTGCCCCGCGACCGGCTCTCGAACTACACGTACGGGAGCCCGCTCGCGATCCACGGTGACGTCCTCGCGGTGGGTGTCGCGGGCGGCATCGAGCGATGGGACCTGCTCGCGATGAAGCGCATCGAATCTCGGCCGACCGCTTTCGAAAAATGCTCAGGACGGAACGCTCGCGAACTGTACGGGCTTACAAGCCGGAGCTCATCGCAATCCTCCCGGGCCGCATAGCCCGCGAGTACTACGGAGTAAGCACCGTGGACCGCAGCGGCTTCGTTCGTCCTCGTGCACGGATGAAAAGCCGCGGCACGGCGAATTCATGTCACGTGTCGCCAGGCTCTGGCCTATATCTAGACCGTGTCCCGCCGTGCCGTCGCCGCAACGCTCGTCGCCGTCGTGCAGCTGTGGAGCATTCCGCACGCGCTCGCCGGTGGTTGAGGCGGTTGAAGCAATCCTAACCTCCCGGTCGGGGGGCAAGAAGGCAGCGACCTCGAAGCGGGGAGGCTCACGCTCGACCTCGGCGTGATCGTGAGTAGCGCCGTGGCGCGGCACGATGCGACCGAGACGATCGTCGGTGCCTCGCAGACCTCGACCGTGGTCCACGATCAGCACATCGCGAGCGGCGAAGGCCACCTGGCGGCAGACCTCGGCCTGTCGAGCTGGCTCGGTGTCGGGCTGCTCGTGCCGATGCGGTTCTACAAGACGTCGATCCGCTATCTCGATCCGAGCGGACAGCCGGTCGCGATCGAGAATCCCTCGCTCCACCACCGCGACGAGACGCTCACCGGGATCGGCGATCCATGGATCTACGGTCGCGTCGGGCGCCACCTCGGCGGGTTCGCTGTCGGCGCACGTGCCGGGATCACGATCCCGCTCGGCCGCACGGTGCCCGACCCGTTCGTGCTCGGCGACGCGGGACTCCCCCACGAACACTCGCAGTTCGGCACCGGCACGATCGGCGCGATCGCCGGGATCGATGCGTCGCGGTTCGTCCGCGGGGTGCATCTCGAAGCCTCTGCGCTGACGATCCAGACGACCTACGCGAACCACCACGGCTATCAAGCGGGCGATCGCTACGCGGCATCGCTCGGTGCCGCGACCAGCTTCGGCACGAAGCGGTTTCGCTTCCGCGCGACGCTCGATGCCGGCTGGGAGACCGCCGAACGCTGGGGTGGCACGATCCACACCGACGACGGCAACGTCGGGCGCGTCGACGTCCTCGCGGGTGGCGAGGTCACGTGGCTCGCGACCGACGACTGGCACATCGGCCTCGCCGTGAAAGCGCCTGTTTACACCCATATCAAGGGTGGCCAACTCGACGCGCTCGGCTTCGCCGGCATCACGGTCGGCACGCATTTCCATCTGTTCGAGGAGCACGCCGCGCCGACGTCGTGGACTGGCCTCGACAAGCAAGACGCCAGCACCGACGGCCGCGTGGTGCCGCTCCTCACCGTGCGCGGCAAGATCACGGTCTACGACTTGTGGGCGCCGTGGTGCAAACCGTGCGGCGTTCTCGATCGCGAGCTGGCCGCGATCGCGCAGCGTCACCCGAACGACCTCGCGGTGCGGAAGATCGATATCGTTGATGTCGACTCGCCCGCCGCGCAACACTATCTCGGCGACGCGACGATTCCGCACGTGAAGGTCTTCGGTCGCGACGGCGAGTTGCGCTGGGAACGATCGGCCTCGCCGCTCGCGCTCGCCGCCGCGGTCGAGGCCGAGATCGTGGGGCCTCGGCCCAAGCCGGCGATTCCGGCGACCGCGACGCGCTTCTCGATCGACGTTGCCGAGGCCGGCTTCGTGCCGGCGCAGCTCGAGGTGCCACACGGTCCGACCGTCGTCCTCGTGTTCACGCGCCGGACCGACAAGACGTGCGCGACCGACGTCCACTTGACGCTCCTCGACGGCACCACGGTCGACGCGCAGCTCCCGCTGAACACGCCGGTCGAGATCGCGATCCCGGTCGATCGCCCGGGTCGCATCGAGTACGTGTGCGGCATGCACATGAACCACGGAGCGATCGTCGTTCGGTGACGACGGCCGTTGGTTGGTGCGCCAGATCGCCGACGTCGTACTACCGCTACGCAAGCGTGTCCTCGAACGAGCTCGTGATGCACTACAACGCGCTGGAGCACGTTCGAGCGATTGCCTCGCGCGTCGCGACCTGGTCGACGTGCATCGTTAGTACGTGCTCATGAAGCATGGCGTGCGCTCGGACGACTTCAAACCCAAGAGCTAGAGTCATCGAGGTAGTTCAATGAAGCATCTGTTCCTGGCCATCACCCTCTCCTTCGCGTTCGCGGGCTCTGCATCGGCAGATGCACCGACCGCAAGACCGGTTCCGCGCATCGCGGTCGCCGTGACCAAGCAGGGGTTCGATCCGGACTCGATCACCGTCCCCGCGAAGCAGCCGGTGACGCTGGTGTTCACGCGAAAGACAGACCAGACGTGCACGAAGTCGATCGTCGTGACGCTCGACGGCGGCAAGACGATCGAGCGCGAGCTGCCGCTCGACAAGCCCGTCGAGATCGCCGTCACCTTCCCGAAGGCCGGCAAGCTCGGCTATGCGTGCAGCATGAACATGTCCAAGGGCATCATCGTCGTCCAGTGACGTCGATGCGATCGCCAGTGCAGGCCGCACGAATCGGTCGACGTTTCAGTACCGGCGAGTCCGCGTCCCTTGGCAACAGCTCGTTTGGGTGTCGCGGCTCCCAGTGGAAGGCCAACGATGTCGACTGGAACGTGAACACGTACGCCCAGGTCACGCTGCCGCTCGACTACACGCAAGGGTCGCTTCTTCACGTGGGAGTTCGCGTCGGCGGGGATGGCGCCAACCAGAACTACGGCTGCGGCTACTACGCCAACATCGGCCCGGGTGCTTCGGGATGGATCCTCAAGCGGGATGGCGGCCCTGGAGGGACCGATGTCCTCAACAATTGCTCGGACAACACCAAGACCTGCTACTTCGGCTGCGGCGCGGCGGGGATCCCGGCTCCGGACGGGGGAGAAGTCGTCCGCATCGAGTCGCGCTGGAATCCGAATCCGTCGACCAACGATGTGAAGTGCATCGTCACGACCACTGCCGGAGGAACCTGCCAGTACCAGGGTACGGACTCCGTCCTTACGCTGAACGCGCCCTCGAGAGTGTTCGAAGACTGGGAAGCCGGATGACGGGTCGCGCGGTGAGCGCGGCGCGCGCAATCCTTGGTCACACGAAGTGGCGGATCGCGATCAGTGCTCGCCGAAGCTCCGCGCGCATGTCGGGGTGCGCGATCGAGACAAGCGCGTCCCCGCGTTCGCGCAGCGTGAGCCCGTGGAGGCTGACCGCACCGTGCTCCGTCACGACCCAGTCGACATGACCGCGCGTTGTCACGACGCCGGCACCGGGCTTGAGCTCGGGCACGATGCGCGAACGCGATCCAGCCACGGCCGTCGAGGGCAGCGCGATGATGGGCTTTCCATGGCGAGACAGCGCGGCGCCACGCAAGAAGTCCATCTGGCCCCCGATGCCCGAAAAGATCGCGTGCCCGAGGGAGTCCGCACAGACCTGCCCGGTGAGATCGATCTCCAGCGCGGAGTTGATCGCGGTGACGCGATCGTTCTTGCGGATCAGACTCGTGTCGTTCGTGTGATCGCAGCCGTAAAACTCGATCGTTGGATTGGCGTCGACGAAGTCGTAGAGTGCTTGCCCGCCCTGAACGAACGTGGTCACGGTGCGACCGGGATAGGTGGCCTTGCGGCGGTTGGTCACGACCCCGTTCTGGATCAGCGGGATCATGCCGTCGGAGAACATCTCGGTATGGACGCCCAGCTCGTGGTGATTGCCGAGTCGCGCCAGGACGGCATCGGGGATGGCTCCGATTCCTGTCTGTAGTGTTGCGCCGTCCTCCACCAACTCGGCCACCAGCTCGCCGATCCGAGCTTCGATCGGCGTCTCGGATGTCCGCATGGCGACGGGCAGCGCCCGAGAGGTGTGCACGAACGCGTGCACGCGATCGAGGTGCACGCTCGTGTCGCCGTGAGTCCGCGGCATCCGGTCGTTGATCTCGGCGAGCACGAGCTTCGCGGTATCGACCGCTGCACGCGCCGCATCGACGGAGGTGCCGAGCGAGCAATATCCGTGACGGTCAGGCGGCGAGAGCTGGACGATCGCCACATCGAGCTGGACACGGCCCGAGCGAAACAGGCTCGGGATGTCGGAGAGAAAGATCGGCATGAAGTCGGCCCGCCCAGCGTTGACCGCAGCGCGCACGTTCGCACCGACGAAGAACGATACCGAGCGGAGCCTCGCCCCGACGTCCGGCGCGACGAACCGATCCGTGCCGTCGGTGTGGAGATGGTAGAGCCGAACACCTTCGAGATCGGATCGCATCGCCACCGCGTCCAAGAGTGTGACTGGCGTGGCGGCCGCACCATGGACGAACACGTGCGAACCCGACACGATGTGCGAAACGACATCGACCGCACAAGCAGCACGCGTTGACCAGGCTGCATCGATCGTCATGCGTGGCTCATATTACGGCAACGAGCGCGCTCCACCGCGAACGACGTCGACGACCTTCGTGGCGTCGGCCTTGCATCCCTTTGGGTCGGATGCCTCCCGTTCTCGTCAGCCACATCATGAGCGCACCAGTCGTCGCGCTATTCGCAGAGCAGTCGTTGCCGCTCGCGGACGACATCATGCGGTTCAAGCACCTCCGCCACCTGCCCGTGATCGATGACGACAACCGCCTCGTTGGCCTGGTCTCCCACCGAGACATCCTGCGCGTCCAGATCAGCGGGCTGACCGGACTCACCGAAAGCGAGCGACGCGCTCGCCAGGATGATGTGAAGGTCGCGCAGATCATGACGAGAGATGTCTGGACGGTCGGCCCCGAAACGCCGGCGTCGAATGCCGGGCGGCTCCTGCTCGATCACCATTTCGGTTGCTTGCCGGTGATCGACGGTGCAGGCCACCTGATCGGAATCGTGACGGAGCACGACTACCTGCGCCTCGCGGTGAAGGCGCTCGCGATGCACGACTGAGCGCCGTGCTAGCAGTCGTCGGCGAAGTCCCACTTCGCCATCGCGGTGCGCCGTGTTGATCGCGCGCTGCCAGATCTGCGTCACGGTGCGCTTCGGGGCGCGCTTCGTGATCGGACCCTTTTCCATTCGGCGAAGTCGCGACGCGTGGCGCTGTGACCGCCGCCGTACCGGGCGCGAATCGTGTAGCCCAGGCAACCGTCGCCAGCGCGTGCGGGGACCGCGACGGTGCCGTCGGGATCCGTCACGCGCGTCCTCGAATGCACTTGTGACCTTGGCATCGGCCGTGATGCCGTCGGCGCGCCGTAGCAGGAGACCGACGATGAGGAGGATGGCCAATCTTGGGGTCCCACACACCCCCGACCGAATCTGGCCGGTTGCGCTCGTCGGCGGTTTCGCGTTAGAGCGCACGGATGCGTGCCACCGGTCTTGTTCTCGCGATCGCCTTTCTTGCCAGCTGTGCCGCCGAGGCGAAGCCGGAGGACGCCAGCGACGCCAACGCCGAAGCCGGCGCCGTTCAGGCGTCGACCGTCAGCTTCGTCGGCCTGTACACGACGCACGCGACCACGCATCAGAACGGCGATGTCACCGCGCTCGACCTCCAGGCGGCGGGGAGCTACGTGCGCACGCGCTGCTATCACGCGAGCTGCGCCCTGCCGGTGCCCGAGACCGATCACTACGACACCTACCTGAGCTCGGCCGGCAAGACCTACGTCCGGTTCTACTCGTTCACCGTCACGCGCGACGCGTCGGGCAATCTGGTGACGACGCCCAGGGTCGCCGATGTCTTCGAGATCGCGAAGACGTCGTCGGGCATCAAGCTGCGCAAGAGCTACTCGACGCGCTGGGTCTCGCTGTCCCGGACCACCGCGACCTCGCGCTGCACGGCGACCGGCGGGACCGATGCCGGTGGTGCGTGCACCTGTCCCGCTGCGGCCTCGGACTTCGTGCCCGGCGCGGGTGGCTGCATCGTCGCCCCCGGCGCGAACGAGACCAACTGCGACGCCTCGAACGGCCTGTGGACGGACGACGACTCGACGTTGATCGGCGCCTACTGCGAGTGCGGCTTCGGTCGCTACGATGACGCGTCCGGTGCCTGCGCGGCGATCTGAGTCTGAAATCTACGGCTGACCGCGAAGGGTCATGGGCGCGAGGAACGTGCGCTCCTCGGCGGCCATATGCGCGTCGAGCTCGTCGGCGAGGTCGTCGATCCGCGCGGCGGCTTCGGCGTGCGTGCCTGCGAGGAGCTCCCAGAACGCCGCGTGCTCCGCCACATGCTCCTCCAGCATGCGGTCGACCAACAGCGCCTCCACCGTGGTGGTGCCCTGCAACAACCGACGGATGACGGTGCTCTCGGCCTGGTTGTGGGCGCTGAACTCCTCGCGCAGCAGCGCCAGCGCATCGTCAAGCTCGCGGCCGGTGTGGTGACCTTCGCGAAACAGCTTGGCCAGGCGAGTACAGGTCTGGACCTGCGCGCGCAGGCGTTCGTGCTGGGACAGCAGCGCCAGGCGGATCTCGTGGGCGTTCATGCACGACGTGACACGCAAGCGACACGCCAGCAGCTCCCCCGACTCCCACGGGTGGATTCGCGCACGGCTTGCGTCTCGCCAGCCGACCGCGAAAGGCCTTGCGTGAATCGCGGATGCGGTGAGCGCACCGGTCGTCGCGCTGTTCGCGGAGCAGTCGCTGCCGCTCGCGGAGGACATCATGCGGTTCAAGCACCTCCGCCACCTGCCGGTGATCGACGATACCAATCGTCTCGTCGGCCTGGTCTCCCACCGGGACCTCCTGCGCGCGCAGGTCAGCTCGCTGACCGGCCTCACCGAAGCCGAGCGACGCGCTCGGCAGGAGGACGTCAAGATCGCGCAGATCATGACGCGCGATGTCTGGACAGCTGGTCCCGAGATGCTCGCGTCGAATGCCGGGTGGCTCCTGCTCGATCACCATTTCGGTTGCTTGCCGGTGGTCGACGCGAGGGGTCTCCTGATCGGAATCGTGACGGAGCGCGACTACCTGCGCTTCGCGGTGAAAGCGATCGCGATGCACGACTGATCGGCCTTGTCCTCTCGGAACTGAGTGTAGATTCGACCCATGGATTTTGCGCTCGACGACGATCAGGAACTGATCGTCCAGACGGTTCGTAAGTACTCCGACCGCGACCTGCGCGCCTGGGGTCTCGAGGCGGACCGCACCGGCACGCCGCCCGACAAGCTGGTCGCGTCGGCGACCGAGCTCGGCTTCTTCGTCGACGCGATCCCGGCCGAGACCGGCGGCATGCTCGAGGGCAGCTACAGCCACCTGACGCGCGCGCTGCGCGGCTACGAGGTCGCCCGCGGGTGCGCGGCCCTCGCCGCGTTGCTCGAGTGCAACGTCGAGCCCGCGCTCGCGGTCGCGACCTGGGGTAGCAACCACGCCAAGGCCGTGCTGTTCGAGTCGCTCTTGAACGGCGGGTTCGCGACGCTCGCGAACGATAGCCGCGCGACCCTCGAGATCTCGGCGAGCGGTGGCGACCTGCGCGTCACTGGCAAGCTCGGTCCGGTGCCAGCCCTCGCGGTCGCGTCGCACGTGTTGATCGCGAGCCAGGATCGTCTGTTCCTCGCGCCGACCGCGGGCATGGCGATCACGCCGATCGCGCCGAGCGGCTGGCGCGCCGCGCGGTGGGCGACCGCGCAGCTCGCCGACCATGTCGTCCCGGCCGCGTTCGTGCTCAGCTACGACCCCGCGGTGATCGCCAAGGTGCTCGCGTGGGCGCGCGTGTCGCTCGCCGCCCGCGCGGTTGGCGTCGCGGTCGCCGCGATGGATCACGCCAAGGCGTACGCCAGCGAGCGCGTCCAGTTCGGCCAGCCGATCGGCCGGTTCGAGGCGCTGATCCGGCTGCGCGACGACGCGATGACGACGACGATGGCGGCGCGGCTGCTCGCGATCCACGCCGCGTGGGCGCTCGATCGCGATCTTCCCGAGGCCAACGACCTCGCGTCACGTGCGCGCGTGCTCGCCGGCGACGCGGTCGCGCGCGCCACGGTCGACGCGGTGCAGATCTACGGCGGCTACGGGTTCGTGACCGACTTCCCGGTCGAGAAGCTGATGCGCGATGCCCGCGCGTTCGAAGCGCTGCATGGCGACGAGCGGCTCGGTCGCGTGCTGGCGGAGCGGGGCGCCGAAGGGCGCAACAAGGAGTCGATGTAATGGATCTCTTTCACGACAACCCGCTCCTGTCGGGCGTCCGCCAGATGCTCGGCTCGTTCGCGAAGAACTCGATGCGGCCGATCGCGGCCAAGCACGATCGCGACGAGTCGATGCCGTGGGACCTGATGAAGATGGCGCAGCCGTTCCTGTCGCAGACCGCGGCGCTCGACGGTCGCAAGAAGCTGACCGGCATCGAGGACGATCCGGATCCGAAGAAGGCGAAGACCAACGCGCGCATCGCGGTGGTCGGCTCCGAGGAGCTCGGCTATGGCTGCGCCGGCATCGCGCTCGCGCTCGCGGGCTCGGGCCTCGCGGCGTCGCCGGTCGCGCGGATGGGCACCGACGAGCAGAAGGCCGAGTTCAAGAAGCTGATGTCGGGGCTCGACGAGCACGGCCACGTCAAGGTCGCCGCGATGGCGCTGTCGGAGCCGGCGACCGGCTCCGACATCTCGGGGCTGAAGACCCTCGCCCTGCCCGACGGCGATCACTTCGTGATCCGCGGCAGCAAGCAGTGGATCACGAACGGCCAGTCGGCCGCGGTCTACGTCGTGTGGGCGAACACCGATCCATCGGCCGGTCGCGCCGGGGTGCGTGGCTTCATCGTCGCGCGCGGCGCGCCGGGGCTGGTCCCGGGCAAGAAGGAGACGAAGCTCGGGATCCGCGCGTCGGAGACCGCACAGGTCCACTTCGAGGACGTCCGCGTCCACAAGGACATGATGCTCGGCAGCGCGGCCGCGACCGAGGCGGCGACCGGCCTGTCCGACACCAAGAAGATGCTCGACTCGACCCGCCCCGCGGTCGGTTCCCAGGCGGTCGGCATCGCCCGCGCGGCGTACGAGTTCCTGCTCGAGCGCGTGCGGTCGAGCTCGCTGCACGGCACGCCGATGGCGAGCCACCAGCACATCATGTTCGAGCTCGCCGAGATGCAGATGGAGATCACGGCGTCGCGCATGCTCGCCCACCGCGCGGCGTGGCTCGCCGATCACCACCTCGACAACGTCGCCGAGGCCTCGATGGCCAAAGCGCACGGTGCGCGGACCGCACAGCTGGTGACCAACCGCGCCATGGTGCTCCTGGGCGAGGAGGCCCTCGAGCCCGACCACCCGGTCGAGAAGTGGTACCGCGACGCGAAGATCTACGACATCTTCGAGGGCACCGGCCAGATCCAGCGCAGGATCATCGCCAAGCACCTAACCGGCCAGAACCCGACCTGATCGGCGCGTCATGACACAATCGGAGGTCACGTGACCGTCGCCCTCGGGATCGATCTCGGCACGACCAACTCGGTCGCCGCGCTCGCCACGCCGACCGGCGTCGAGTTCATCCTCGGATCGCGCAACGAGCGCGTGCACCCGTCGGTCGTCGCGTTCCCCGAGTCGGGCGGCGTCGTGGTCGGCGGCGATGCGAAGCGCTACCGGCTGACCGAGCCGCAGCACGTGATCCACTCGGCGAAGCGGTTCATCGGCCAGAACATCCGCGCGCCGCTCGTGCAGCTGGCGATGACGGGGGTGCAGTACAAAGTCGTCGAGGGGCCGAACCAGCAGCCGATCGTCGTCGTGCGCGACCGCCGGCTGACGATGCCGGAGATCTCGTCGCACGTGCTCGTCCACCTGAAGCGTAACGCCGAGCGCCAGCTCGGCACGCCGGTGACCGAGGCCGTGATCACGGTGCCGGCGAACTTCACCGACGGGCAGCGCCAGGCGACCAAGGAGGCCGGCCGCCTCGCCGGACTCGATGTCATGCGCCTGATCAACGAGCCGACCGCCGCCGCGCTCGCGTACGGCTTCGGCCACGAGCGCGACCAGACGATCGCGGTGTTCGACTTCGGCGGCGGGACGTTCGACGTCAGCATCCTGCGGCTCGCCGGTGACGTCTACGAGGTCATCGCCTCGGACGGCGACTTCTTCCTCGGCGGCGACGATCTCGATCGCGCGCTGACCGACCTGCTCGCGAGCGAGTGCACGCGCGTCCTGCGCTGCGATCCGCGGCCGCACGCGGCCTTGATGATGAAGCTGATGATGGGCGCCGAGGCCATCAAGTGTCACCTGTCGGACAACGACGCCGCCGAGGGCGAGATCGACGGCCTCGATCTGCCGACCGGCCAGGTCGCCCAGCTGCCGTTCCAGATCACGCGGCGTCAGTTCGAGGACTTGATCGCGGGTTACGTGCAGCGCACCGCGGATGTCACGCGGCAGGTCATGGCGGCGGCCCAGCTCCAGGCCGGCCAGATCGACGAGGTCTTGTGCGTCGGCGGATCGACGCGGATCCCGCTCGTGCGCCGCCGGCTCGCCGAGGTGTTCAAGCGCGAGCCGAACATCACGATCAACCCCGACGAGGTCGTCGCCCAGGGCGCGGCGATCCAGGCCGGCAGCCTGACCCGCAACCTCTCCGCGGGCACCGGCATGGGCGTCACCCACGCGGTCGCGACGACGCAGCACTCGGTGCTCGGCGGCAAGCCCCCGCGCGCGACGACGCAACCACAGTTCGACCAGCCGCTGCGCCGTCCGATCCTGATCGACGTCAACCCGGCGACGCTCGCGATCCAGACCGCGGGCGGGTTCACCGAGAAGGTGCTCGACAAGAACTCCCCGATCCCGATCGAGCGATCGCGCGTGTTCACGACGGCGCGCGACAAGCAGACGCGCGTCGAGATCGATTGCTGTCGCGGCGAGAGTCGCAAGTACAGCGAGAACGAGCCGCTCGGCACGCTCGTGCTCGACAAGCTGCCCGAGAAGATGCGCGGCGACCTCAAGATCGAGGTCTCGTTCCGGATCGATGCCGACGGCATCCTCCAGGTCAGGGCGAGCGATCAGGAGAGTGGGGCACGCCAGGAGGCCTACCTCAACGTGCTCGGCGCGCCCGAGCGCGCGACATGAGTGGCGGCAGTCGCATGGAGGTTCTCCTGTGGGCCAAGCGGATCTGTGCGCGCCGCGCGGCGGAGGCGCACACGATGCTCGAGATCTCGGCGGACGCGACGCTCGAGGTAGCGCAACAGGCGTTCCACACGATCGCGCGCAACGCACACCCCGACTTGCATCGCACCACGTGCTCCCCGGACGAGCTCGAGCTCGTGACCTCGGCGTTCGCGCTGGTCGCCGCGGCGTATCAGCAGTTTCGCGCGACCCGGCTCGCGACGACGAAGATGGCGTCGCTGCGCGATCTGCGCCCCGACGCGACCCCGATCCCCAGGCCCGACGGCGCGGTCGTCGTCCCCGCCCCGGTCGCGATCACCACGGCGAGCCAGATGTCGGCGCGCGCGGCGATCCACTATCGCAAGGCCGAGCTCGCGCTGCGGCGCGGCGACATCCAGGCCGGCATGCTCCACGTCAAGATGGCGATCGCGGCCGACCCGCAGTCGAAGTTTCTGCGCAGCGCGCTCGCGCAGATCGAGTCCGAGCTGCCGAAGAAACCGTAGGTTTTGGCCGGCTAGACAACCGCGGCGGGCTGTGTACAACTCCGCTCGCTATGGCGCCACGTATCACGACCGGCACGTCGATCACGGGCTTCGGGGTGTGGCACCCCGACAACGTCCTGTCCAACGAAGAGCTGTGCGTGGCGTTCAACGCGTTCGTTCGCGCCGACAACGCGAAGCACGCCGACGCGATCGCGGCGGGTACGCACGAGCCGCTCAAGGAGAGCTCGGCCGAGTTCATCATCAAGGCGTCGGGCATCGTCGATCGCTATGTCGAGGACAAGACCGGGCTCGTCGATCCCGAGCGGATGTGCCCGAACATCCCCGACCGGCCCGAGGATCAGCTCTCGATCCAGGCCGAGTACGCGGTCAAGGCCGCGAAGCGCGCGCTCGCCCAGGCCGGTCGCGCCGGCGAGGACGTCGACCTCGTGATCCTCGGCGCGTCGAACCTGCAGCGGCTGTATCCCGCGATCGCGATCGAGGTCCAGGACGCGATCGGCGCGCACGGCTGGGGCTACGACATCTCGCTCGGCTGCTCGGCGGCGACCGGCGCCGCGGTGATGGCGACCCAGGCGATCCAGAGCGGGATGGCGAGCTGCGCCCTCGTCGTCGTCCCCGAGCTGACGACGCCCCACATGAACTGGCGCGAGCGCGACAGCCACTTCATCTTCGGCGACGCCTCGGTCGCGCTCGTCATCGAGAAGACCGAGCGCGCGAAGACCGGCTGGGAGATCCTGTCGACCCAGATGCTGTCGAAGTGGTCGAACAACATCCGCAACAACCGCGGGTTCGTCGACCGCTGCGATCCGGGGACCGAGGACAACGTCGACAAGCTGTTCCACCAGAACGGTCGCCGCGTGTTCAAGGACGTCGTGCCGATGGCGGCGACGTTCATCACCGAGCACCTGGCGGCCCACAACCTCACGCCGCTGCAGATCAACCGCTACTGGTTGCACCAGGCGAACCAGAACATGAACGATCTGATCGCCAAGCGCGTCCTCGGCCGCGAGGCCACCCGCGCCGAGGCGCCGACGATCCTGCACGAGTACGGCAACACCGCCTCGGCGGGCTCGCTGATCGCGTTCTCCGAGCACAACCAGGATCTGCCACTTGGCGCGCTCGGGCTCATGGCCTCGTTCGGCGCCGGCTACTCGCTGGCGTCGCTGATGCTGCAGAAGCACTGAGGAATTCCGGGCATCCCGATCGGGGATTGCATGGTCTACTGGGGCGATGTCGCGTCGTGCCGTGGTCATCTCGCTCGCGGTGCATGGCATCGCGCTCGCGCTGATCGGCGCGCGCGCGGTCGCGTTCGTGCCGGTCGCGCTCGAGACTCCGGCGGTGGGCCCGAGGCCGATGGCGGTCGAGATCGACGATGTCGTCGCGGTCGCGTTCCTGCCCGAGGAGGCACCAATCGCGACGGCGACGGTGATCGCGGCGGGTTCGGCGGCACCCACGCGACTGTCGAGCACCAGCGGCGGCGGTGGTCACGCGAGCGTCGAGCTGCCGGTCCCGGAACCGGGCTCGGGCTCGGGCTCGGGCTCGGGCTCGAATTACATGAAGATGCGCGGGCCTGATCTGGGGCTGCCGAACACGATGGTCGAGACGTTTTTGGCGAACGACAAACCGGCCGCTCACGTCGAGGAGTCCGGGCGGATTCACCAGTCGGGCCGGATCTACCGCGTGCCCGATCTCCAGGTGCCGGCGACGATCGGCGAGGACGGCGTGGTCACGTTCCACGACAAGCCGGCGACCGACATCCACTGGCGGATCCACCTGCCCTCGGCCGCGGCGCTCGGCGACGCGCTCGCCCTCTGGTACGCCGATCCGTACGCGCAGACCCAGGGGCGGCCGGTGCAGGAGCTGTCGAAGGTCGACCAGGCCGTCGACGGCGGCTGGGACTCCGGCACCGGCACTGGCGAGGGCAACGCGCCGATCAGCCTGCACGACAAGGCGTACTCGAAGTTCGGCGAGCCGCAGCTCCCGATCGCCGGTGGCTCGATGGACCTGACGTCGTGGGCGATGCGGAAGTTCCACGTCGGCGATCCGTACGCGTCCCGCAAGCGCAAGATCCTCGCCGAGACCTTCGACCAGCGCGTCGACATCCGCGCGCGCCACACCGAGCACGCGCTCGATCGCTCGAGCGAGCTGATGCAGCACAACGTCGCGCGGCTGTGGGCGGGCGCGCTGTCGCTCGCCGACAAGAAGGCCGCGCTGTTCGAGCTGTGGGACGAGTGCACCGAGGGCGCGGACCACGCGGGCGAGGCCGGGGAACGCGCGCGCGCCATCGTGCTGTCGTTCATCCGCAGCCACGCCGCGCTGACGCCCGCCGAGGTCGCCGCGTTCGATGAGCACCGCGCGTCCAAGCAGCACTTCGCGCCGTACTGATACCGTAGAGCCATGTTTGGCTGGTTGACCGAGCGCCGCAGGCACAAGCTCCTCGAGACCCCGTTCCCCGAGCCGTGGCTCGAGATCCTCGAGGACAACGTCAAGGCGTACCTCGCGCTCACCGACGACGAACAGCAGCACCTGCGCGATCTGACCCAGGTGTTCATCGACGAGAAGCACTGGGAAGGCTGCGGCGGCCTCGAGCTCACCGACGAGATGCGCGTGACGATCGGCGCGTCGGCGTGCCTGCTCATCATGGGGCGCGACCACGACCTGATGAAGGAGGTCGAGTCGATCCTGGTCTACCCGTCGACGATGATCCTGCCCGACCAGTCGCGCAGCTTCTTCGATCCGAGCAACCGCGTCGTCGAGACCGGCAAGGCCGTGCTCGGGGTCGCGCACGGGCGCGGCGGGCCCGTCGTGCTCGCGTGGGACTCGGTGATCGCCGGCGCCAAGAACGATCGCGATGGCAACAACGTCGTGATCCACGAGATCGCGCACAAGATCGACTTCCTCGATGGCGACGCCGACGGCACGCCGCCGCTCGAGACCGCCGAGGATCGCCGCGAGTGGGCGCGCGTGTGCGGCGAGGCCTTCCTCGCGCACAAGTCCGGCGAGGAGCACTTCCTGCGCGAGTACGCCCAGACCAACGAGGCCGAGTTCTTCGCGGTCGCGACCGAGGTGTTCTTCGAGAAACCCAAGCAGCTGCGGACGCACCTGCCCGAGCTCTACGGGCTGCTCGAGAAGTTCTACAACCTGCCGCTCGCCGACCGCGACACCAAGCCGAAGAAGCGGGCTCCGACGTCCTAGCAGCGGTGGCGAGGTCAGTTGCTCGTGACAACCTTGCCCATCGCTTCGTACTCCAGCTGCGCGGCACGCGTGAGGTGACTCGTGCCGATCGCGACCTCTTCATCGGCGGCGAGGAAGGCCGCGCGCAGAACGGCGTTGCGGATGTACCCGCCGGTCATCACGTACTTGTCGGCGAGCTTGGACACATCCAGCTTCGGATCGATCGGTGCCGACCTCGGGATCATCACCTTCCAGAGACGCCGTCGCTCGTCGAGGTCGGGTACTGGCAGACGCACGTGGATCGAGAGCCGACGGCGAAACGCCTCGTCGATCGCCGACTCGTGATTGGTCGTGAGGATACAGATCCCGGCGAAGCTCTCGAGCCGCTGGAGCAGGTAGCCGGTCTCCTGGTTGGCGTGTCGATCATTGCTCGAGCGCACCTCGGTGCGCTTGCCGAACAGCGAGTCCGCTTCGTCGAACAACAGGATCGCGTGGCCGGCCTCGGCAGCGTCGAACAACGCGGCGAGATTCTTCTCGGTCTCGCCGATCCACTTCGACGACATCTTGCTGACGTCGACCTGATACAGCTCGGTGCCGAGCTCGCGCGCGATCAGCCCAGCGCACATCGTCTTGCCGGTGCCGGGTGGACCGGAGAACAGCGCGGATACCCCGAGGCCTTTCCCGACCTTGTCGGCAAAGCCCCAGGTCTCGTAGACCTGACGCCGCTTGCGAATTCTCGCGAGCAGCTCGGTCACCGCGGTCGCCTGATCGTCTGGAAGGACCAGGTCGCTCCAGCGCTGCGTCACCTTGACACGCGTCGCCAGACCGCCGAGCCGATCGTCGAGCACGGACCGCAAGCCGGCTTCGACATGGGCGGGGCTCATCGCGGTCGCTCCGGCCGAGTGCATCGCTGCACGGCCGACGGCCGCGATCAGCGCGGGCGCGAGCGGATAGAGCGTCGAGAGCACGTCGAGGTCGCCGCTACCGGCGGCCGGAAGCGCACGCCCCCACAACGTCATGCGGCTCGCGCTGTCGATGGGCGGGAGCTCGACGACGGTCGGCGTCCGTGTCCAGCGGCGCGCGAGCTGGTTCGTGGACGTGGCGAGGACTCGACCCGAGATCTCCTGTTCGAACACGTCGAGCTGGTCGCCGAGCCCCTCGAGATGCTGGAACAGCGGGACGAGCTCGAGGAGTCGGCACTCGCGTGCGATCACCCGGAGCTGGCGGCGTAGCTCGTCGCGATCCCTGGCGAGCTCGTGGGCATCGATCGCCAGCACGGCATGACCCCGCGCGTGCGCGATCGCCGCAAGAATGGACCGCCTCCCCGACCCCGTGCGTCCCTTGACGACGACGAGCCCCGCGCCATCGACTCCGACTTCGATGCGAGCGATCAGGGTGCGATCCGTCAGCAGCTGTTCGAGTGGTGGCGCGTCGAACCGAGCCCCCCAGCGGCCGACCTCCGGGTCCAGCCCGTCATCTCCGCGCGCGAACGCGAGCACGCGCTGGCTCGCACGCAGCATCTGACGATACTCCGGGACGTCGCGATTGCCCTCTGCGCTCTCGACGAACCCGTTCGTTCGCAACGCACCGTGCGGTCCGAGCTCGGTGCATCCGCGATCTGCGTCGACGGGATAGACGATTCGACACAGTGCATCGAACGTCGGGTCCGGAACCTTGTCGCCGCTGACATCTCGGATCAACTGCCGAGAGACCACACATCGCTGGTGCGCGATCAGGACCGCAAGCACGTGACGTTCCTCGGCCCCGAGCCCGAACCGCTCGAACAGCCGACCGAGGGGAGAGCTCGCGACCTCGGGGGGCACTTCGAACGGCGAGACCCCGGTCGGCAGATCGGGTGCGGCGAGCTGGTCGGCGACGTCGCGCAGGTGCGCGCGGGTCGCGCCGAGAAGCCGAGCGAGCGCGGTCGTCATCGCGCGACCGATCGCCGATAGCTCGGCTGCGCCAGCTCGCGCCGGCGTGCACCAGTCAGGAACGCGAGCAGGCGCGTCTTTCGCTCGAGCGCGAGCCGCGCGAACCTCGTCGCGAGATCGTCCGTCGCGGGGATCGGCTCGGCGTTGAGCCGGCCGACGAGCGTGAATGACTCGGCCACGCCGAGGGTCGCGAACATCGCGCCGAGCGCCTGCTCCTTGCGGCGATACTGTGCGTCCACGCATTCGTTCGGAAACCGCTCACCGGTGAGGATCCCGATCATCTCCGCTTCGATCTCCGTGGGGATCGCGGCCGTCGGGTGCTTTGCAGGCTCCTCCGCCGGTTCGGCAACCTCGTCGGGCGCGGTGAGGAGCGTCAGGGGCGCCAACTCCGGCTCGATTCCACCATCGCCTTCGACCGAGCGAGCGGCCCATGACGAGCGGAGCTTCTGTGGCGTGTAGATGAAATACGTGGGCATCACGCAAGATGCCATCGGCAGCGCGAACGCCAGGTTGCGTACGATCTTCGCTGCTCTCTCAAATCATTGATTTCCCCTGCGTATCACGATGATGACCGAACGTTCGCAACCCGCGTTCGTCGCGGCCGATGACCGTCGTGATGGACCGAGAACGACGCCCCGAAGCCGCGGAGGGCATCCGCCTCCTCGCGACGGGCGAGCAGCGGGTCGCCCCACGCCACGAGGAGGACCGGGACGAGCTCGGCGAGCCGCAGGTCGTGCTCGGCCGGATCCAGACGAAGCTCGCCGTGATCTCGGACCATTCGATCCCGAAGCTGCTGTCGACGATCGATCACGCCGAGTCCGAGCGACAGCTCGACACGGTCGTGCTCGCGCTCTCCGAGGTCTCCCGATCGATCGTTGGGCTCGGAAGCCGGGTCGACACCGCGCGCGAGCGAGCTCAACTCGAGTCGCTGTTCGCCGGCGTACGCGCGGTGACCAAGGAGCGACGTGAACCGAAGCTATTGCGGGCTTCCATCCTGAGCGACCTCGAAGCCGCGACCGGCAGATCGCTCGGCCACGTACGCGTGCACGATGGCGTGACCGCCGCAGCGATCGCCACGCACCACGGCTCGCGTGCCGTGGCGCGGGGAGCCGACATCTATCTCCGCAAGCAAGTGGACCCGACCTCGCTGGACGATCGCGAGCTGATCGCTCACGAGGTCGCGCACGTCCTCCAGGCCGATCCATCCGCGTTGAGGCCTGCAAAGTCGGCGCAACCGACCGACGCCGAGCAGGAAGCCGACGCCTTCGCGTCGGAGTTTCGCGCGCGCGGTCGTGCGATGTCCTGGGCGCCGACCGTCTCGATCAGCAGTGGCGCGGTCATGAATGCGCCGCAGACGGCGCCCAAGCCGATCGACCGAACGAAGTCGGACGTCGCGTGGGCCTACCTGCGTGCCAACGAGCCCGAGTTCCTCGCTTCGATCCAGCAGCGCCTCGCATCCGCAGCGCTCGTGCCATCGACGAAGTTCTTCTGGGTGCCGGCCGGACTCTCCAGTCAGTTCCCCACCGCGCTCGCAGGAGCGCTCGGCACCGAGCCGCTGTTCCTCAGGCTGCCCGAGTTGATGTATCCGCTGGATCCGTGGTTCGTGATCGACCTCAACCGCAACCTGACGGAAGGGTTGGCCGGCGTCATCGATCGCGGGAAGGAGCCGATCGGACCTCTGTTCTGGAATCCGCAGAGCGGAGACGCGCTCGCGATCGAGATGTTGAACGCGACGCGCGAGTCGTTGAGCCGGATGGTTCCACGGTTCGAAGCTCAGCTCGAGATCAAGAACCCCGAGCGCGTCGCGGTCGCCGACCTGGTCACGAGCCATCCGCTGGATCGCGTGATCGCCCGGCTTCTGTGCGACCAACAAGTCGTCGTCCCGATCAAGCAGAAGAAGGGCACCAAGCGCAGCGCTCCTGCGCAGCGCGGTGAGTTTCGCGAGGGGACTCGGTTTATCCAGGGCTGGCACTGGCTCGGAGAGACCAACCGGACGCTGTGGAACTGGATCGAGGTCACCGACCCGAAGGACGCGACGGCCGAGGACGTTGCAGCGACCCTCTGGCTCGACGCCGATCAATCATTTCGTGCGTACGGGATCACCGGCACCGCACCGTATTTTCGCGTCGACCCGGGCTGGGCGATGCTGATGCCAGGGGCCAAGGATCTCGCGCCGTCGAAGTTCGACCCCGCACATTCGGACAACTCGCTCGCACTCGCCGAGAGCCCGATCGCGACCGAGGCCGCGATCGGACAGGCCGCTGGTGAGCGCGAGGTCGACCGCGCGGGCAAGTCGGTCCCGCAGGATCGCAGATACCTCGCAGAAATTCTGGAGGTCTCCCAGCGCCAGCTCGAGCGGGCGAAAGACCTGCTCTTGCCGTGGAGGCTGTCCGAGCTCGTGTATCCCGCGCTGAACTGGGTCATCAGCTACAGCGAGCACATCGACGCGATCCCCGACACGCGGCTGGTCGATCTCGGCCCCGTGATCAAGGGTCAGCACGCGATCCTGTTCGAGGCGATCGGCGCCCTGCAGGAGGTTGCAGACATCGGACGCCAGGCGGTCGGCGCCGACGGGGTGGATGGTCCGGTCACCGGCACCCTTCGCAGCTATGCCACGGCCGCGGGCGAGTCGCACCTGATCGGCGCCGGTCGAACGGAGCTCGAGCGCGCGCGCAGACTCAAGAGCTCGATGACGCTCGGCGCGCTCGCCCTCGCCCTCAGGTCGAATCAGGAGGCGCTCCGGGACTACAAGGCGAGCAGCGAGACCCCGGGGGCCGTCGCCGACGAGGAGCGCGGCCTCCGCGGGCGAGAGGCGCGGCTCGTCGAGATGCGTGCGCGACAGGCTGCGGGCAAGCCGCTCGAGATCGATGACGTCGAGTTGCTGGCCGCCGAGACGCGCGAGGGAACGTTTGTCTCGAAATTCTACGCGCTGCTGAACGAGGTCAGCCATCTCCGGAATGCTGCCCGAGACGCCAGCTTCGGCTTCTGGGAAACCGTCGCGACGAGCAAGGGGTATCGCCGGGTGCCGGAGTTGCTCGGCGCGATGGTCGACGACCTCCAGCCGATCATGGGCTTCCGCATCCAGCAGAAGGAGGCCGAGCTCAAGCTCCTCACGCCCGACGACAAGCGCGGTCGCGCACGCGTGCTGAACAGCGGCACGAGCTTCGCGGAGCAGAGCCTCGCGACAACGGTGAAGGACCACCACCTCGACGACCTGATCCGGTATTCGCTCGACCAGATCCGAAATCAGGAGCTCCGCACGATCGTCGTCAAGATCGCGGCCATGATCGCCGTGGGTGTGGTGGCGAGTATCGGCGCCGGCGTCGTGGCCGCTGCGGTCGAAGGTGCCCTCCTCGCGGATGTCGCCACGGCGTCGGTCAGCGCCAGCCGGGCAATTCGCGGCGCGCAGATCGCAGGCGAGCTATCCGGAATCGCCACCGATTCGGCGATCAACGCGGTGGGTGGCTGGGCGATCAACGGTGATGGGGTCGGTGAAGGCTTCGCGTCGAACGTCGCGACCAACGCGATCCTGCACGTCGCCCTCGCTCCGCTGCACAAGGGCCTCGGCGCGTTTCGCGCAACCGAGAAGGAGCTCGAGAACATCAGCCGCTACGAGAAGGTCCTGCGAGGCGCGAAGCTCACGCTCTACACGGGCGTCGAGCTGACGACCGACATGTTGACGGCCGCCGCGGTCGACTACGCGATCCATCGGATCCGACACGGCGGTCAGGCTCCCGATCCGAAGACGATGATCGACTGGATGGTCCAGGGCGCATCGATGGGGATCGGCGCGTTCGTCGGCAAGCGACTTCACGGTGTCCAGGAACGCCTGGTGCTGCTCGCGGGGCAGGGTGCACAGCTCTATCGCCGCACGCAGCGGCTCAAGGCCTTCGCGGAGCGCCTCGCGACCCGAGGCACGCGCGAGGAAGCCCTCGACGTGCTGGTCGAGTATCACTCGATCCTTCGACGCGAGGCCGAGCAGATCAACGAGCTCCAGGGCTCGCGCAAACCACCCGATGAGAAGACGCGCGCGGTCCTGGCGAAGATCGCCGCGGGGAACGCCGCCGAACAGAGGGGCATCCAGCTCCGCATCGACACGCCGTTCGAGCTCGCCAACCTGCGCAAGGAGGACGCCGGTGGCAGGAACTGGATCGGAAGCACCGAGGAGATCGCGGTCGCGCTGCACAGCGCCCACCTCATGAACTTCGAGGTCAAGGTGCTCGACCACGACGTCCACAGTCGCGAATGGCGCGTGTCCGTCGGAGGGGAGGAGATCAAGATCCTCGAAACCAGGTTGCGTGGACAGCCGCGCGCCTCCAACCGGAACCCGACCGAGCAACAGCGCGCATCGGCGCGGCGATATGCCGCCGCCGCGGACTACCTGCAAGACGAGTGGGAGCGCAAGACGACCATCGATGTCGACGCGAAGCTCGCCAGCCAGAAGTTCTTCGAGGTCGATCACCTTCAGCTCGGGCACTCGATCTCCGGCGTCATCAGCCAGGCCACGATTCCCGCGCACGGCGAGGCAATCGATGCGCGGCTGATCATCTATTCGCACGAAGGAACCTTGGCCGGCCGCGGTGCCCAGGAGCTCGGACAGTCGCCGTCGAAGTGGGATGCACCGGGGCTGCGGAGCAGCGAACAGGCGCGATCCTCCGATCAGGCGTGGATCACCTCCGACGAGCACAAACGGTCACTCGAGGTCGGAAGGCTCGAGGTTCAGACGGCCGCGTATCGCGGCGAGGTCACGCGGGTCGAAGCGCGGGGCCGCGAGGTCCCCCAGGACTGGGAAGCGCCCGGCCGTCGGTTTCGCGTGGAGGTCCACAGCGCGAGTGGCAAGCACTGGTTCTACTGCGATCGGTTCGACAACGCCGGTGGCCTCGGACCGGGCTCGATGAGCGAAGCCGCGCGCGTCGTCCCGAACGGACAGCTCGACGCGCTCGTCGCTGACGGCCGGATGTTGCGCGGCGATGATCCCGAGTTCGCCAGGAAGCTCAGCCCCGGCAAGGTGTTCGTCTGGGGTGGGACGCCATCGGGAGCCTGGGCCGCGGAAGCCGCGCATGCCGCGAACTCCGAGACCGTGACGATCGCGGGTGATACGCGCGAGCGTCGCGACTGGCCGACGCTGCTCGCCGAGTACGCGAGCATCACCGAGCAACTCGCCGCAGTTCGTGACCACGGCACCTCGGCCGCGGCCGATCCGACGATCGCGGAACGCCTGAGCGCTCGCAAATCCGAGCTCGAGAAGCTGATCAACGATGCCCACAACGGCGCTCGCATCCCACGCAATCGCAAGCCCGGCGCGCCGTACGAGAAACCGCCGACCGCGCCACGCGCCGCGGGAGACGTGCAGCTCGAGTTCGGATCGCCGACGCGCGTCGAGCCCGCGCCCGGCGGCGGCGTGGCCGTCACGATCAACGGACAGACCCGGATCTTCGACCAGGTCATCGTCGCGACCGGGCCGGACCCGAGCGCGGCGGGTGGACCTGGAGCGCTGCTCGGCCGAGGCGCGACCCAGGAGGCCGTCGAGACGCCTCGAGGCCAGCGATCGCGTCGCGTCTATGGCGAGGTCCCCGAAGGCACGATCGCGCTGAAGCCGATCTACGGCCCGCACGCGGACGGCGTGGCCCCTGATGTGATCGGGCTCGAGAGCATCGATCCACCGGGCCTCCGTCTCGTCGGCGCCGCGTACGCGAGCGAGAAGATGAGCCCGTGGGTCGCCAGGCCCGAACGCGCAGGGTTCGAAGCGGCCGTTGCCCGGATGGCCGAGCGAAATGCACCGACCCGCGACCACGGCCCGATCAGCGAACACTCGACCACGGTGTCACCGGGCATCGAGGTCCAGCGCGACCGGGTTCCGCGGGCGAACGAGGTGCTCGGAGCACAGGTCTATCACCTGTCGAAGAACTCGCAGGACAAGGCCACGCTCACCGCCGCGACGCCCGAACAGCTCGACGAGCAGGTCCGGCTGTTCTTCGCGATGGAGCTTCGCGCGGCGGACAAGTGGGTTCGCGTCGAGCGCTTCGGGGGCGGCAAGAGCCGCGCGGTCGTCTACCGGGTCTGGGTTGGTGACAACGAGCTCGGCGTGTTCAAGCTGTTCCCTCGACTCGCCGAGGCGCAGGCCGAGACCAAGATGCTCGCCCTGCTCAAGGCCGCCCACCTCACGAAGATGACGGCGGTCCGCGAGCGTGGCTCGATCGAGGTGACCGGCAACGACCAGTTCCACGGCGCGGCCCTGATGGACACCGCGAAGGGCACGAGCGTCAAGCAGCTCGTCGAGCAGATGCCAGCCGACCCGGCGGCGCGGGCAGCCGAGCTCAGGAAGCTCGAGTCAGCCGTCCGCCGCGTCGCCGAGGGCCTCGCGGAGATGCACCGGACCTTCGGCGCGAACGACGCCCACGGCGACCCGGTCCTGATGACCGAGGAATCCAAGCTGAGCGACGCGACGTACTTCCTCGACAAGAGCTTTCGCGGTGACAACGAGGGCGTCGCTGGCGTGAAGGTCGCGCTCGGCGCTGACTACGAGCGCGTCCGTGCCAAGGTCGAGGCCGTGGTGCTCCCCGAGTTCCTCGCCGCCAAGGTGCCCGCGACCGCGTATCACGGTGACGCGAACGCCGGCAACTTCATCGTCGACGGCTACGACCTGAAGTCCAGGCAGTATACCGAGCTTGGAGTGATCGACGTCGGCTCGATGGCGTACTCGGTCGATGCCCACGGCAAGGGCACCAAGACCGGGGCCGCCGACGTCGCGCGGTTCCTCGGTTCGTTGGACACCTTGCATCCAGGTGCGCTGACGGCCGCGGAGATCTCGCGCCTTCGCCAAGCGTTTCTCAGAGACTACTTTCGAGAATACACGGTCGGAACATCCAAGCGCCCGGTCAACATCGTGGACTACGACAAGGCCGAGACCTGGTACCGGCTCGAGATGGAGATCGCCATCTCGAGATCCGACGCACGCGCGAAGTCCCGGATCCTGCAACTCCTTCAGCTCGAGGCCACGCCATGACCACGCCCATCCCCACCTGCCCGCGTTGCGCGAGCACCAACGTGAGCCGCCACATGACGCCGGATCCGATCTTCAAGGAGGAGAACCGGTACACCCCGATTCGCGAGCACGGTTATCGTTGCACCGCCTGCACCCTCCTGGAGGATTGCTTCGACAACGAGGATCGATACGAGGCGTATCGCCAGCGGTGGAACGACCCGATCCCGGAGTTCAACTTTGCCGAGTATCGCGCGGGCCAAGAAGCTCGTATGAAGATCGATGACGAGCGCGAGCGCGCCTACACCTGGCCCAACGACGAGTCGCCATCCCACCGCGTTTCGACCCGCGAGCTCCGAGCTGCGAGCCTCGTCGAGCACCGGGAGTTCGAACGCCACGCCGCATCTCCGACGGACTATTCATCCTACTACTACGGCTTCCCCGTCGGCGAAGAGTTCACGGCCGCCTGCCTCGCGGACCCCGACAACAACGCGCCCCGCTGGGACTACGCGCGGTGGCTACGAAGCATCGGCACCGACGCCGCGCTCGGCACGGCCGGATTCATCGAGGGTCAGCTGATCGTGGCCGAGTCGCGACGCGCGGATCCTCGCGCGAACGTTCTCGATCAGTTTGGACCTCCCGTGTTCTGGCCCCGGGACCATCCAGACGCCGACCCCCGGAGACTCAGCCCTGGGGTTGCGACCTATCACGACGCTGGCGGGAGAGGTCTCGGGGAGTCGATGGATGAACTGTTCGCCGCCGGCTTGGCGGTGTCTCCCGAGTTCTATCGCGGCTTCATCGAGCACGTCGCGATGAAGGCCGCGCGGTTCCTCGAGATCGCCGACGAGCTGTTCAGCCGCGCGCCGATCAGGCACCTGACCCTGACCTACTGCAAGGGCACCAACCACGACGACCTCGGGCTCTACAAGGCGCTGCTCGACTCGCCCTACCTCGAGCGCATCCGTTCGCTCTGCCTGCCGGTGTCCTTGGTGGAGAACCCGTTCACCGTCCTCAATCACCTCACCGACGCCGACCTCGCGTTGCTCGCCGACTCCACCCGCGTTCGCGACCTTCGCTACCTCGAGTTTCAGGACCACCGCCGCCTCACGATCAAAGGCCTCGAGGCCCTCGCGCTCAGCCCCAACCTGTTGGCGCTCAGCGCCGTCAAGCACGACCTCTATCGTTACTCCTATCCCGGCACCTCGATCAGCTTCGGCAACCTCGGCCGGCGCCGTCGCGAGCTCGATTGCCGGGCGCTCCCGGTGTACGCCGAACAGCTCGAGGCTCGTCACGGC
>JBBQEX010000062.1:0-45596 GCA_038321315.1 Haliangiales bacterium
TGCGCGATGGCGAGTCCACCGTCCGCATCCGTCGCTTCCCCGGCCGCCGCAACGCGAGCGCGGCCTTCACCCACCTCGCGGCCTGAAAGGCACATGACCATGGCGAAGAAGAAGAAGTTCAAGAAGCATCCGTTCCGCAACGCGGCGCCTCGCAGCGTCGCGCCCCGCACCCCGCGCGCAGCGACCAAGCCCGAGGAGGACGAGACCGCGCTCCGTCGTCTCGGCTACACCGCAGCCGGCGCGGCGACCACGTCGCTTGCGGGCTCGTTCCTCGCGCACGAAGGCTGGGCGCCCAAGACGATCGCGACCGCGCTTGCGGCGGTCGGCGCTGGGCTTGCCTGGAAGGGCGACGCGCCGACGATCCGCAGCATCGGCGCGGGCGTCATGTCCGCCGCGGGTAGCCAGCTCGCGCTGATGATGATGGACGAGCGCGACCACAAGGCGAGTGGAAGCGCCACGGCGCAGACGGCGGCCGCTGGCGCGAAGAAGCCGGCGAATGCCGGCGAGCTGCCGGCTGGCTCGCTCGAGAACGCGTTCGAGCGCGCGAAGGAGCGGCTCTCGATCAGCGCGGGCGAATCGTTCGACATGGCCGCCTAGCAATCACGAGATCGGGGGTCGGGGCCGCGCGAGCGACACCGTGCGAGCCCACACCAAGGAGACACGAATGATGAACGACTATGCAGAGCTTCAGTTTGTCGAGCGCAACGCCGATCACCGCACCCAGCAGGGCCAGCAGGGTCACCGGACCCAGGGTCGGACGTTCGTTCCGCACCCGCAGTATGGGTCGCAGTACGGCTCCCAGTACCCGCAGTACCCGCAGCAGCCGCAGGTGATCTACGCACAGGCTCCGGGCCTGGGCATTGGCATCGGCGGCAGCAGCATCCTGGGCAAGATGACGACGGGCCAGGTCATCGACATGGTCGCGCAGATCTTCGCCGCGCTGATGCCGCTCCCCGCGGCGCCGGTCGCGACGGCGGATGCGTCCACCGATGTTGGCAACCTGATCCTCTATCAGGGCTCGCTCGCGCAGTACGCAAAGCGCGACGAGCAGGTCCGCACGCTCGGGAACCTCGTCACCAAGCTGGTGGGCTAAGCCATCATGGCGACGCCCATCTACAAGGGGACCACGCAGCCCTCCGCGAACTGCGGTTGGTTGTCGGGCCTCGGGTCGTGGTTCGGCGGTTCGCCGCCGGTCTACGCCGGTAGCGGACAGGCCTCGCAGGCGGGCTCGGGATACCTCGGTGGATCGGCGCCTGCGTACAAGCAGGTGACCGGGCCGGCCGACGGCGGATCGAGCAACCCGGTGAGCGCCGATGCGGAGTGCCAGGAGCCCGAGCGGATCACCGTCTTGATCCCGCGCGAGCTGATCGACGCGCAGCAGTAGCAGTCACGAAGTAGCAGCAGCAACCCCCAACCCAACCGGGTAAGCGCAGTCGCTCGCGCGACCCCGGCCCCCGATCTCTCTTCGTTCCGTGGAGGCTTTCATGTCGCAACACATCCTTAGCTGGGTCGACGGTCACCTCGCGATCCGCGCGCGCGCGTACGCGATGCGCGGGTTCGTCGAGCTCGAGAGCGGCACGCGCTGGCCGCGCACCACCGGCGCAGACGTCATCGCGGTCGCCGCGCTCGTGGATCCCACCGTCAAGAAGCACGCCACGCCCGGCGTCCTGCGCCGCTGGCGCGCGACGCTCGCGGACCTTCAGCGCGATGCCCTGCCCGCCGCGCAGGACACGTATCCGGAGAATCGGACGTTCTGGTCGAGCCTCGAATCGACGGTGATCTATCTCGACGACATCGCGGTGGCGCCGCCCTCGGCTGCGCTGTGGGACGCGCTAATCGCCGAGGTCGGCACGCTTCGCAACGTCGGGCCGCGCACCGACGGCCCGATCGCGCACTTCGACAACATCAAGACCTACGACGACCTTTACAACGCGCAGCTGAAGTTCCTCAGGGCGCAGCGCGGCACCGATTCTTTCGAGCAGCCGCCGGGCCATAGCGGCGGCACGCGCGACATCCCGCGCACGACCAACGCGGACGTGCTCCAGCTCGCGACCTACTGGTCCAACGAGCTACACAAGGTCAAGCACGTCTTCGGCTACGACGGCGTTGTGGCGCGGTGGACGCCGGTGCTCGCCGACGTCGACAAGCTCGCGAAGCCCGGCAAGCCCGACGCGGTCTACGCCCGGAACAACGAGCTCTGGCGCGAGCTGCAACAGGTGGCGCTCCAGGTCGCCGTGTCCGACGAGGCGCCGAGCAAGTGGGACATGGTGATCGACTCGGTCAAGGACAGCATCTGGCATCTGCCCGAGACACTCACCGGCGCGGCGAGCAAGGGCGCCGAGCTGATCGAGAGCGCGGCGCACGTGGTCGGCAAGGTCGCGAACGAGGCCGGCAAGGGGCTGTTCGCCGGGCTCGGGGCGCCCGTGCTAATCGGCGCGGGTCTCATCGGCCTGTTCCTGGTCGCGCGCCACAACCACAAGCACGAGGAGGCGTGACGTGCGCACGTGGCCCTGGCTCGTCGGCGGTGGGATCGCGGCGTACGCGTGGTCGCGCACGTCGCGCCACGCGAGCGGACCGTCTCCATCGCGATCGATCGGAGCGCTGCCCGGGCGCTGGGTCTGGCCGGTGCCGCGGTGGAACGGTCGCGCGCCCGTGATCTCGGATGGCTTCGACTCGCCGCGCCCCGGGTTCCCGCGCCATGGCGGTGTCGACATCATGTACGCGCGCGTCGCGGCGGATCCGTTCAAGCCGAGCACGCCGAACGGCTCGAAGCATTACGTGATGCCGGATGGCGTCGTCGCCGTGGCCGCGAGCGATGGCGTCGTGTGGTCCGCGTCCAAGACGCCGCAGGGATTCGCGGTCGTCATCGATCACACGCCGACGAAGGTCGCGACGTTCTACACGCATCTCGAGAAGCTCCTCGTCACACCGACGATGAACGCGAAGGCGGGAGAGCGGGTTCGCGCAGGTCAACCGATCGGCATGATCGGCGCGAGCCCGCTCGATGGCGAGCATTTGCGGCATCTGCACTTCGAGCTTTGGCTCGGCGGTCCGAGCGATCGCATCGATCCAGCGGCGATCATGTGCGGGTGGGAGGTCGTCGCCGATCCGAACGCACTGATCGCGCGCAACGCGGGCTTCCTCTATCGGCCGGTCGGTTCGCCGGGCGAGGCGTATCCAGACTGGGTTCGCGCGCTCGCCGCGAAGGCGGGCGTCTACGTGATCCGCGACCGCGAGACCCGCGAGATCGTCTACGTCGGCTCGTCGTCGACGCAGCTCTACGCCACGCTCACGCGGCACTTCCAGGCGTGGCGACGATGGAAAGGGTTTTGGCGCGGTCAGTATGGCGAAGGCCACGACCCCGGCCTCACGTATCCGCGTGATGGCGTCGAAGTCGCCGTTCGCGTCACGACACCGAGCCGCTGTCTCGACGAAGAGCTGCGGCTGATTCGCAAACTCAAACCTCGCGACAACGTGCTCGGCCAGACCGATCGCGTCGCCGACGAAGTCGTTCCGTTCTGATCAAGGAGGACCTATGCACGACCCGCTCTACAACCCCGATGATTCGACCGGCCCGCGCAAGAGCCGGTTCTGGGCGCTCCGCCGTGGCGCCCATCTCGCCACCGAACGGTGGCAGTGGCCGCTGATGAAGCTCGGCGACCGCGCGCCGATCGTCCTCGCCGAGCACATCAACGGCACGCGTCGCGGCGTCGACCTCGGCTACGAGTCGCGCGCATACGACGAGATGCTGTTCGTGCCCGTGTTCGCCGTGCACGCGGGCGAGGTCGTGTACTGCGCCGAGGGCACGAACGGCTTCGCCGTGACCCTGCGCGACGTCACCGGCAACCGGGCGACGTTCTACAGCCGGCTCTCGAAGGTCTTCGTCGCCGAGACGAGCACGCGCCGCCGATCTACCGAATGGGCCCGCGCGGGCGACGTGATCGGCTACGCGGCGAAGTCCCCGATCCACATCCGGTTCGAGCTGGCGACGTGCACCGGCGATCGCGAGCTCGTCGCGGTCGATCCGAAACCCGAGATGGCGACCTGGAAGCTGCCGACGGTCCACGACCTCGCTGCGCCCGCGGTCGACAAGGCCGCGTGAGGAGAACACCATGGAGAACCTGATTGATTCGATCCGTTCCGCACTCGCATCCGATGCGAGCACCGAAACTCGCGTAGGCGGTGCCGCCGCGTGCCGCACCATTCTCGCCGCGCTCGAGTCCGCGCCCGGCCAACCGATGGCGGCTGCGGCCGTGATAACGCCCGACGCCTCGCAGATCGCGGATGCGGTCGCCATGCTGCGTGGCGTTCCCGCCGATCAGCTGCTCGACCTGGCGATCACGCGGCTGCGCGCCGCGCTGCCGGCGGGTGTCGACGTGCCTGTTGCGAAGCCGCTGAAGTTCCAGCTCGTCCCGATCGCACCGGCCGCCGGCCAGCCGCGGAAGGTGCCGTGATGTACCCGGACGACTACGACCTCGAGCAGGCGCACGAGCGGGAGCGTCGCCTCGATCGCGATGAGGAGCGCGAGTCGTGCTTCCGGCACACCCGCGGCCCACGGGTGCGCTTGGAGATCTCGACCGGCCGCGAGTGCCAACCCCTGCCATCTCGCGTTGATGCACGTGCAAATCGGGTTGTGACCAACTCGACTATCGTCGTCGAGAACGATCGGGTGCATTCGGTGCTTGGTTCATCCCAGCGGCATGCGATTCTTCGTCGGGAGGCATGGCGATGAGGCGCACGCCACCGACCTGCCCGCCGCCAGCTCCGCGCTCGCAAGAGGAACGCGAAGACGAGCTCGTGAACTACCTCGTAAAGAAGGCTCTCGACCAATGCATCCAGCGCTCAAGACAGGCCCGGTCGCCATCTACGCTCGGTTCTCCTCGATCCTCCAGAACGAGCGGAGCATCGATGACCAGGTCCGACGCTGCCGCGACTTCATAAGGTCGAACGGAGGCGATCCGGAGAAGGCGCAGGTCTTCCCAGACTTCGCGATCTCGGGTTCGAGCCTCGACCGGCGAGGACTCGAAGCGATGATGTCCGCCGTCGAAAGCGGCGCCATCATCGCGATCGTGACCGAGGACATGTCGCGGATCTCGCGCGACATCGCGGACGCCGCGACGATCTTCAAGAAGCTCGCCTTCTATCGCGTGCCGCTGCTCGGAGTTGCCGACGGCATCGACACGAGCCAGAAGGGCGCGAAACTCCAGTACACGGTCAAGTCGCTACTCTCGGACATGTACCTCGATGACCTGCGCGACAAGACGTTGCGCGGTCTCGAGGGTCGCGCGCTCGCTGGCTTCGCCACGGGCAACGTTCCGTACGGATTTCACACGGTGCCCGTTACTGACGCGCGAGGCGGCGCGGTCGGCAACAAGATCGAGATCCATGAGAGCGAGTCGCGCATCGTGATCCGGCTCTTCAGTGACTACGCGGAAGGGCGCTCGCCAGCGCAGATCGCGCGCGACCTCAACAAGGAGGGGATCCCGTCTCCGCGCGTCGGCCAGCGCCACAAGATGTTCGGCTGGAGCGGCTCGACGATCCGCGCGATGCTCCGCAACGAGCGCTACATCGGCGTGTGGAAGTTTCTGGAGCGGCAGTGGATGAAGGTCCCGGGCACCAACCGTCGCCAACCGCGCGCGCGCAACGCGTCCGAGGTGATGGTGATGCAGCGACCGGAGACGCGCATCATCAAGCAGAAGTTGTGGGACCGCGCCCAGGAGCGCGTGGTCGCGACGTTCGAGCGCTACACGCGCAAGGCAGACGAAGCGAAGAAGCCCACGGGAATCCCGCGCGCGAAGGTGAGCTACCTGCTCTCCGGGATCCTTGTCTGCAACGAGTGCGGGTCGCCACTCACGCTGTCAGCTGGCACCAACGCCGCGTACTACCGCTGCCAGACCAACCGCAAGCAGGGCACGTGTAGCAGCCGCATCTCCGTGCGCGAGGACTCGACCAAAAAGCGGATCCTCGACGCGTTCGAGAACTGGCTCGTGAGCCCGGTCGGGGTGCAGAGCATCCGCAAGAACATCGCGAAGGAACTGGGCGACCACGCGCGTAGCCTGGAGAGCCAGATCACAGATCGCCGGGACCGGCTCCAGCGCACGGAGTTGAAGATCCGCGGCCTGATCGACTTCATCGCGACCGGCGACAAGTCCGACTACGTCGTGTCGACCATGCGAGATCTCGAGGCCTACGCACGTACCGAAAAGGCCGAGATCAGCGCGTTGATCGAAGAGTCGCGCGAGCCGATCGCGCTCCCGAGCATCGACGAGCTGGTCGCCCTGTCCCAGGACGCCAAGAAGCTGATGGGCAGCGACGTGGAGCGGGGCCGCGAAATGCTGCGCCGTTACCTGTCGGACAACGTCATCCGCTGCACGCTCGGCCCCGACGGGCCGTACGCCAGCTGCGAGCTGGGCGCGCACATCCTGTTGAGCGACATACTGGCCCGAAACCGTCGAATCCCTGGGAGCAATAGCTCTCCCAGGGATTCTCAGGTGTTCGCAAAGAGTAGCGGGGGCAGGATTTGAACCTGCGACCTTCGGGTTATGAGCCCGACGAGCTACCAGGCTGCTCCACCCCGCATCAAGTTGTCACTGTCTGGGAGCAACTCCAGACGAGGAAGCTTTTGCCATGACAATCCCTGGGCGTCAAGGGGGACGTGGCACCCTCAAACTCGGTGACCAAGAAGCGACTTCCGCGGAACGTGCCGCTGCTGACGGCGGTGGTCGCGGCGACCGTGGCGCTCGGCGGGCTGGCGACGCTGCACGCGCGCGGCTCGACGGTGTTCGCGCGGCTCGAGGGCGGCGCGGTCGATGCCCGGTTCGCGCTGCGCGGGCCGCGGGCGCCGGCGACCGACAAGATCGTGATCGTCGGGCTCGACGACGCGACCCGCGACGCGGCGCCCGAGATCTTCCAGACCCGCAATGGCTGGGTCCGGTTCCTCGACAAGCTGGTCGCGTACGACCCGAAGATCATCGCGCTCGATCTGTTCTTCTCGGCGAAGGAGGTGCTGCTGCCCGATGACGTGGCGGCGCACGTGCTGGCGGCCGACGCGGCGACCACGGAGCCCGGTGCGGCAAAGACGGCGCTCGCGGAGGTCGCGGACATCCTGCACGCGGACGATCACCTGGCGGAGTCCGTGGCCAAGGCGCACCGCGTGTACCTCGGAGCGTTCTTCTACGGCACGGGCGAGCGCGTCGCGGCGCCAGTGCCCGAGCCGCTCGGCCTGGCGAAGGCGCACCACGGCGAGGTGGCGGACGCGAACGAGAGCGGGCGGCACCGGCCGGTGACGGCGAGCGGCGCGAACTTCACGATCGACGCGATCGCCAAGGGCGCGGTCGGCGGCGGCATCGTCAACGTGTTCGACGACGCGGACGGCGTGAAGCGGCGGATGCCGCTCGCGATGGAGTACGGCGGTCAGCAGTACCTGCCGCTCGGCGTCGCGGTCGCGCTGGCCGGGCTCGATCGGCCGAACGACACGCGCTACATCGTCGGCGATGATCACCTGATGATCGCGGGCAAGCGCGTCGAGCTCGGCGCGCAGGCAGCGGCGATGGTGGACGTGCTCGGGCCAAACCAGATCCCGCGGGTGTCGGCGGCGGACATCTGGTCGGGCAAGGCGCCGAGGTCAGCGCTGGCGGGCAAGCTGGTGTTCGTCGGCATCACGTACGGCGCGTTCGACAAGGTGCCGACCGCGCTCGATCCGCACGCCGACGGCGTCGAGCTGCACGCGGCGTTGGCGGAGAACGTGCTCGGCGATCGGTTGATGGTGACGCGCGGCGGCCCGACGACCTTGGCGGCGACCGCCCTGCTCTGCCTCGTCGTGATCCTCGCGCAGCTGCGGCGGATCCGCCGGCGCGCGTGGATCCCGCCGGTACTGGCGATCGTGGCGATCGGCGGCTACCTCGCGATCGCGTACACGCTGTTCCTCCACGGCGTCGTCGTGCAGATCGCGATCCCGTGCGTCGCGACCGGCGCGGTCCTCCTCGCGGCGACGATCGGTGGGCTCGCGACCGAGGGGCGGGAGAAGGCGCAGCTGCGCGCGGTGTTCTCGCAGTACGTCAGTCGCGCGGTGGTCGATCGCCTGGTCGCCGATCCGGCGCGCGCGCAGCTCGGCGGCGAGCGCAAGGAGCTGACGGTCCTGTTCTCCGACATCCGCGGGTTCTCGCTGTTCTCCGAAGGCATGGCGCCCGAAGATCTGGCGAGGTTGCTGTCGGACTACCTGACGCCGATGACCGAGCTCGTGTTGGCATCGGAGGGCACGCTCGACAAGTACATCGGTGATGCGGTGATGGCGATCTGGGGGGCGCCGGTCGATCTACCGGATCACGCGGCGCGCGCGTGCGAGGTCGCGTTGCGCATGCAGGAGGCGCTGGTCGTGTTGAACGCGTCGTGGCGCGGCTCCGCGCGACCCGACATCGCGATCGGCATCGGGCTCAACACCGGCGCGATGGCGGTCGGCAACATGGGCTCGGTCGCGCGGTTCGACTACACCGTGCTCGGCGATCAGGTGAACCTCGCGTCGCGCCTCGAGGCGTTGACCAAGGAGTACGGCGTCGCGATCCTGGTCGGCGAGGCGACCGCGCGCGCGGCGGGCGACAAGTTCGTGTTTCGCGAGATCGATCTCGTGCGCGTGAAGGGCCGCGCGGGTGCGGCGCCGGTCTACGAGCTCGTCGGCCGCGCCGGCGTCGCGACGGTCGACCCGCGGTTCGTCGAGGCGCTCGCCGCGTATCGCGCGCGCGAGCTCGTCCGGGCGCGCGACCTGTTCGCCGCGATCCCGGACGACAACGTGGCCGCGGTCATGGCGGCGCGGTGCGAGCATCTCGCCGCGGAGCCACCGCCGGCGAACTGGGATGGCGTCTACGAGCAGCGCTCGAAGTAAGCGCGGCGCGGTGGTAGGCTCCGGCCGTGTCCGACGACAAAGTCATTCTGTCCTGCGCTCTCACCGGCGCCGTGACGACCAAGAAACACTGCCCGGCCATCCCGTACACCCCGGTCGAGATCGCCGAGGAAGCGAGGCGCGCCCACGAGGCCGGCGCCGCGGTCGTGCACATCCACGCGCGCAACGACGATGGCTCGCCGACCTGGAGCAAGGACACGTTCGCCGCGATCATGGCGGAGACCAAGGCGCGTTGCCCGGTGATGATCAACTGGTCGACCGGTGGCGCCGGACCGATGAGCGAGCGCCTCCATCACCTCGCGCTCCGGCCGTCGATCGCCGCGCTCAACATGGGCTCGATGAACTACGCGAAGTGGAACTCGCAGAAGCAGCAGTTCGCGTTCAACTTCGTGTTCGCGAACTCGTTCGACGACATCACCGCGTTCGCCAAGGCGATGAAGGAGTTCAACATCAAGCCCGAGATGGAGTGCTTCGACACCGGGCACACCAACTCGCATCGCGTGCTCGCCGAGCTCGGCCTGCTCCAGAAGCCGTACCACTTCTCGTTCATCATGGGCGTGCTCGGTGGGATCCCCGCGAGCGCGCGCCACCTCGCGTTCCAGGCCGAGCAGGTCCCGGCCGGCTCGCGCTGGAAGGTCATCGGCATCTCGCGCGAGCAGTGGCCGCTCGCGATGGCGGCGCTGTCGCTCGGCGGCGACGTCCGCGTCGGGCTCGAGGACAACTTCTACCTGCCGACCGGCGAGATGGCGACGAGCAACGGCGAGCTGGTCGCCGCGGCGGCACAGCTCGTCAAGCTGTCGGGTCGCAGCGTCGCCTCGGTCGACGAGGCCAAGGCCCTGCTGTGGCCGGAGGGCGGCTCGAACTGATGCCGCTCGACACGCTGAAGATGCCGGGCGTGCTCGGGCCCGATCTCGGCAAGGAGCTGTTGCTCGCGCTCGATCTCGCGCGCGCGGCCGGCATCGAGGTCATGAAGTACCGCGCCGGCGGCAAGCTCGGCGTCGAGATGAAGCCCGGCGACGAGCCGGTCACGCTCGCCGATCACGCGGCGTCCGCGATCATCGTCGCGGGGATCCGCGGCGTGTTCCCGGCCGACGCGCTGATCTCCGAGGAGCTGCCCGCCGATCCGGCCACGCTCGCGGCCGAGCGCCTGTGGCTTGTCGATCCGATCGACGGCACCAAGGACTTCATCCGCGGCGACGACGGCTTCTCGGTGATGATCGGCCTGTGCCGCGGTGGCCAGCCGGTGCTCGGCGTCGTCCACCAGCCGACGATCGAGCGCACGTTCTTCGCGACGCCGGGCGGCGGCGCGCACGTCGCCCACGCGGGCCAGATCACCCCGCTCGGCGTGTCGAACGTCGGCAGCGCGATCGAGGCGCGGCTGGTCGCGTCGGCATCGCACCGGAGCACCGACATCGACCGCGTGAAGCGCGAGCTCGGGATCAGCGACGAGCTCAACATCGGCTCGGTCGGCATCAAGCTGTGCCTGATCGCGGCGGGCCAGCGCGATCTCTACGTCAACCCGTCGTCGCGGACCAAGGCGTGGGACAGCTGCGCCCCCGAGGCGATCCTGAACCTGTCGGGTGGCCGGCTGTCCGATCTGTTCGGGACGCCGATCAGCTACCGCGAGCTCGCGCACCGGCGCGGCCTCGTCGCGTCGAACAAGTGGATCCACGACGAGGTGTGCGCCAAGTTGAGCCCGATGTTCGAGCAGTATCGATAGGGTGTATGATGTTCAGATGAGGCTCACCGCGGCGGTGTGTGCATCGTTGCTGCTCGCGACTCCGGCACTCGCGCAGCCGACGCCAACGCCGCAGCAGAAGCAGCAGGCCGGCGACCTCGTCAAGCAGGCGATCGCGAAGAGCCAGTCCGGCGAGCACCAGGCCGCGATCGATCTGTACCTCCAGGCGTACGCGATCGTGCCGCTGCCGCTGCTCCTGTCGAACGTCGCGTCGGAGTGGAAGGCGCTACAGAAGCCGGTCGAGTCGCTGCGCTACTTCTGCAAGTACCTCGAGGCCGAGCCGACCGGGACGAACGCGGCGTACGCGACGTCCGAGGCCAAGGTCCTGCAGATCCAGCTCGGCAACCCGATCGTCGACGACAAGGACGTCTGCGCACCGCCCAAGGCTCCACCCCCACCGCCGCCAAATCCCAAGCTCGAGCAGAAGCACGAGATCACCGGCACGACGTCGGATGAATCACCGGGCCGCACGCTCGAGTACACCGGAGGCATCGTCGCCGGCCTCGGCGTTCTCGGGCTCGCGGTCGGCGTCTACTTCGGGCTCGAGGCGAGCTCGATCTCCAAGGAGATCTCGAACCACGATCCGACGATGCCGTGGCCCGACAACATCAACGATCGCGAGAAGACCGGCCAGTCCGACGAGAACAAGCAGATCCTGTTTCTCGTCATGGGCGGCATCGCGGTCGGCGCGGGCGCCATCCTCTACGTGATGGGCCACGCGAAGAACTCCGAGCACACCACGCAGCTCGTGCTGCGCCCGGTCGCGACGCCCGACACCGTCGGGTTCGCGCTCGACGGTCGCTTCTAGCTCTTCAGCTTGAGGCCGTCGAGCACGGCCTTCCACGCAGCCGCGTTGGCCTCGATCGTGGCCTTGGGCCCGACGAGCTTCCAGTAGTACGGGCCGTTCGGCGACGCAACGATCATGCCGAGCATCGCCTGGTCGGCCTTGTCGATCGCGTCGCTCGCGCCCGGCATCGCCATCGCGTGCAGGTGGCCGTTGACGGAGAGCGTCGTGGCGTCCTGACCGGCGACCTTGACCTTCAGCACCTTCGCGGTGTCGAGCGTGGTTGGCTTGCCGTCGGCGGACGAGAACTGACCGACCCAGCGCGCGAGGTTGTCGTCGATCGAGCCGGCGCCGTCCTTGCCGAAGTAGAAGATGATCAGCTCGGCGTCGGCGCCGACCTTGAACGCGGCCGCGCGCATCGACGACGACACCGGCTCCTCGGACCACCCCTTGGGCAGCGCGAACGCGAACGGGCCGAGGACGAGGTCGCCGTTCGGCAGCTTGTCGAGCGTCTTGGCCGGCGTCTTGTCGGCCGCGACGACCTTCGCGTGTGGATCGTCGCTGCCCGACGGATCGGCCTGATCGTGGCCCGGCGGTGGCGGGATACCGAGCCCGGCGTGCGGGTTCGACGGATCGACGGCCTCGCCGGGGTCGCCGCCGAGGCCCTGCTTGGTGCCGGGCATCGGGACCATCGCGGTCTCGCCCGTGTTGGCGTTCCACTCGGTCGCCGGCGGCAGGCCTTCGGTCGCCGACTTCTTGCTACAGGCACCTCCGAGGAGGGCCACGAGGATCAACGCGTTCCGCATGCGTCGATCATGTAGCACGGTCACACCCACCGCGACGTGGCCGTCACGCTCGCGAGCACCGAGGCCCCCGGGTGGGCCTCGCCGATCCACGCCAGGTAGCGCGCCGCGGCCGGGCCCGGATCGGGCACCGCCGCGACTTCGAACCGGGTTGGTGGCGCGACGGCGAGCGTCACCGCGAGCTCGATCAGCCGGTGGCGGCGGAACACCGCGAGCCGCACGATGTCGCCGGCTCGCCGGGTCGCGACCAGCCCGCGCAGCTCGGCCTCCGAGGCGGTGCGGAACGTGTCGAGCGCGACCAGCTCGTCGCCCGGCGAGATGCCCGCAGCGTGGGCCGGCCCGCCGTCGAACACGCCGGTGACCTTGACGCCGGTCGTCGTGACTCCGAGCCACTGGGCGCTGGCGCCGTCGGTGGTCTGGGCCGGATCGACGTTCGCGCGCAGCTCGAGGCCGACGTGCGCGAGCTCGCGCGCCAGCTCGGGGTCGTCGGTGCCGCGGATCTGGCGGTCGAACACGTCGTCGAGCGGCAGGCCGGTCGCGGCCTCGAACACCGGCTGCAGATCGTCGGGGTGCGGCTCGCCGGTCGCGCCGAACTGGGTCCACAGCGCACGCAGCACGTCATCGAGCGACTTGGCGCCGTCGGTGCGGCGTCGGATCTGGAGGTCGAGCGCGAACATCGCGAGCCCGCCCTTCAGGTAGTAGCTGACCGTCGTGTTGAGGTTCGATTCGTCGGGCTTGTACAGCTTGATCCAGGCGTCGAACGAGCTCGCTTCGAGGGACTGGCGGGCGCGACCCGGCGTCGCCTGGAGGCGCGACCAGTCGTCGAGGACCTTGTCGAGCAGGCTCTTGGCGGTGATCCGCCCGCTCGAGCGCAGCGCGAACCGATCGTAGTGGCTCGTGAGGCCCTCCATGACCCACAAACACGGCGTGTACGCCTCCTTGCTGTAGTCGAAGTCGAGCAGCGGCCCGGGCGCGATCCGCTTGCCGTTCCAGGCGTGGAACAGCTCGTGAGACAGGAGCTCGAGCAGGCCCTCGTAGTGCTTCCGGTTGGCCCCGAAGTGCGGGTGATACAGGTTCACGCTCGACGCGCGGTGCTCGAGGCCGCCGTAGCCGTCGTGGGTCAGCATCACGATGAACACGTAGCGCTGGAACGGGCACGCCCCGAGCCGCGCGACGTGATCGTCGACGATCGCCGAGACGTCCTGCGCGAGCCGCTCCTCGGAGAACACGCCCCCGGCCGCGCGGTCGCCCCAGATCGCGAGCTCGACGTGCGCGGCCTTGGTGGCGAGCACCTGCGTGCGCACCGCGCCGACGTGGATCGGGTGGTCGTAGAGCTCGTCGATCCCGGCGGCGTAGTAGCTGCCGGCGGCGTCCCGCGGCAGCGCCGTCGTGACGTCGGAGGCATCGATCTCGACGGTGATCGGGGCGGCGCGCAGGTGCGTCGGGTAGATGAACGTCGCGGGGCCATGGAGGAACGCGTGGCTGTCGTCGAGGTGGTTGGTGCGCACCGTGAGGTCGTGCCCGTACACCGCGTAGCGCACGACGAGCTCGCGGGCGCCGGCGCTCGCCACGCGCCAGGTCGTCTTGTCAACCTTGTGGACCGCGCGGGGGGCGTCGGTCTCGTCCCGGACCTCGAGGTCGCGCACGAAGCGCGCGTAGTCGCGGATGAGGTAGCTTCCCGGGCACCAGGCTGGCAACGCGAGCTCGGCGTGGGCCTCGTGGCTCGGGAACCGCAACTCGACGTGAACCAGATGTTGGCCGCGTGCGTCGAGCCGGACGGTGTAACGAACTTCCGACATGAGCCGTGGGTAGCACAGCTGCTATGCTGTCGGGATGCACCGCGCCATCGCCCTCGCGATCACCGTCACGACGACGGTCGCGTCCGGCGATCCTGCCCCACGACCGCCGACCGGGCGCGACAAGATCGTCCGCATCCAGCGCGAGCGCAACCGGGAGCGCGGCATCCTGTTCTGCGAGGTCCGCCAGGATCGCAACGGCAGCTGCTTCGGCACCGAGGCGCCGCGCATCGGCGATCGCATGGCCGTGGTCGACGAGCACAGCCGCGTCGCCGAGCTCCGCATCCTCGGCGGAACCCCGAAGGACGGCAAGGACGGCGCGTGCACCGTGATGTGGGAGGTGACGTACGAGGTGGGGAGCGGCTCGATCGACTCGACGCGCTCCTTGACCGGCGTGGTCGGCGGGGACGTCGCGCCGACCGGCCATCGCATGCACGACGACGGATCGGCCAAGATCCCGAGAAGCTCGGAGAGCCAGTGCCGCGACGACGAGCAGGTGGTCATCGGCGTCGACAAGGACGGCGACGACCAGCTCGACCTCGCGGCCACGTTCTGCACCGCGGGGACGTCGAACAGCAGCTACGGATCCGACTTCTACGTGAACATCTGGAGCATCCACGATACTCACCCGGTGAAGGTGCAGACGATCACGCCCACGCAGTTGCAACCATGCCTTCGCTGACGCTCGGTCGCAACGAGCTCCTTGCCGCCGAGCGCGGCACGTTGTGGAAGCAGGCCGAGACCCGGATCGCGCTGTGCTACCCGAGCCCGTACAACGCCGCGATGTCGTCGCTCGGCTACCAGGCGATGTACCGCGTGCTGCACGGGATGCCGTTCGTCGCCGCCGATCGCGTGATGCTCGGCATGGACCGCACGCTCGAGGAGGACGCCCCGATCGGCAGCTATCCGATGCTGGCGTTCTCGGTCGCGTACGAGCTCGAGATCGCCGGGATGATCGAGATGCTCGGCGTCGCCAAGATCCCGGTGCTCGCCGCCGATCGCGACGAGAGCCACCCGCTGATCATCGCCGGTGGGCCGCTGACGTTCTCGAACCCCGCGCCGCTCGCGCCGTTCTGCGACGTGATCGTGCTCGGCGAGGGCGAGGATCTGTTCAAGGAGCTCGTCGAGACCGCCCGCGAGCTGCGGTTCTCGCGCGATCGCGTGTGGGCCGCCCTCGCCCGCCGCCCCGGGTTCTACCTGCCGCACATCCACGGCGAGGTCGTCCCACCGGTCGGCCAGGCCGACGATCGCCACCTGCCCGCGCGCTCGGTGATCCAGACGCCGCACACCGAGCTCGCGAACATGTTCATGACCGAGGCCGCGCGCGGCTGCTCGCGCGGCTGCACCTACTGCGTGATGCGCCGGTCGACGAACGGCGGCATGCGCATCGTGTCGCGCGCCGACATCATCAGCGGCATCCCGGCCGACGCCCAGCGGGTCGGCCTGGTCGGCGCCGCGGTCACCGATCACCCCGACATCGCGGCGATCGTGCGCGACGTCGTCGACGGCGGTCGCGCGGTCGGCATCTCGAGCCTGCGCGCCGACAAGCTCGACGACGAGCTGGTCGGCCTGCTCGCCCGCGGCGGCTACCGCACCCTGACGGTCGCGGCCGACGGCGCGAGCGAGCGCATGCGCCGCGTGATCGAGCGCTCGACGCGCGCCGAGCACCTGATCGCGTCCGCGAAGTTCGCCGCGGCGCACAAGCTCTACGCGTTGAAGGTCTACATGATGGTCGGCGTGCCGAGCGAGACCGACGAGGACATCGACGAGCTCGTCCAGCTCTCGAAGGAGCTCGCCGCGATCCACCCGCGCGTCGCGTACGGCGTCGCGCCGTTCGTCGCCAAGCGCAACACGCCGCTCGACGGCACGCCGTTCGCCGGCATCGACATCGTCGAGCAGCGCCTGACCCGGCTGCGGAAGGGCCTCGGCGCGGCCAAGCTCGGCGGCAAGGTCGAGGTCCGGCCGACCTCGGCGCGGTGGGCGTGGGTCGAGTACATGCTCGCGCAGGGCGAGTCGTCCGCCGGCCTCGCGGTGATGGACGCGCACCGGGCCGGCGGCACGTTCGCGGCGTACAAGGCGGCGTTCGCCGCGCGCGGCATCGTGCCGACCGGACCCCGCGCGCGCGTGCCGTCGAGCCTCGAGATGATCGCGCTGCGCAAGAAGCGCCTCGCGATCGCCGTCTAACTAGATCGCGTCAGCGCGCGGTGTCGCTCGGCCAGTGATGGCGCGCGAGCTCCTCGGCGAGACCGTCGGTGTCGAGCGAGGTCGGCGGCAGCCACAGCTCCTCGCCGTCGCGCGTCCACCAGGTCGGCGCGCCGTAGGGCTGCAGGTGGTACGCGAACCGGCGGATCCGCACGAGCGCCGGCGCGGCGCCGTCGAACGGATCGGTCGCGAACAGCGCGCGGATCCCGACGTCGCCGTCGAGCAGCTTCCACGCGACGTGCAGGAGCCACGGCGACGCCTCGGGTGGGCCCATCGCGGCGAACCAGATCAGCCAGTCGAGTCGCAGGTGATACGGCCCGAGCACGCACGGCCGGCGCGCGAGATCGCCGGGCTTGCACGGCAGCTCGTACGGCAACCAGGTCACGCCGTCGCGCGTGCCCTCGATGACGAGCTCGTGACGCTCGAAGTCGATCGAGCCAAACGCGCCATACGTATTGACGAGCGCGAGCCGATCGAAGCTCGAGTTCATCCGCTGGTCGCTCGACATCAGGTTGTCGATCACCGCGCAGCTCTTGCCCGCGACGAGCACGGCGACGAGGCCGATCGCGATCTTCTGGCGCAACCGCGGCGGTGCCGGCGTGCCGATCCGGCGACGCAGCCAGGCGGCGAGCCGGCGTGGGGTCAGCCACAGGATCGCGTCGTCGAGCAACGCGAGGAGCGGCACCAGCGTCAGCCAGTTGAGGAACGCGAGGTTGCCGCTCGCGACCAGGATCATCTGGAAGCCCGCCATCGCGACGAACGCGGCGAGCCGCAGGAACCGCGGGCCGAACACGCACCACGGGAGCAGCAGCTCGACGACGTGATTGAACGCGACGCCGACCGCGTGCACGGCGTGCGGCATGCCGTGGAACAGCGGCGACAACGGGTTCGGGATCGGTTGGGTCTCGAAGTGCGCGTCGAGGCAGGTCAGGTCCGTCCAGCACATCGCGCCGCGCAGCTTGATGAGGCCGGCGCCGAGGAAGATCCGGAACACCAGCCAGCGCATCAGCACGATCGCGAGCCGCGGCGGCGCGCGCGACGCGAGCGGCCGCGGATCCCACGGGTGCACGAGGCACGCCGCGAGCAGCGTGGTCTCGAGCAGCTGGATCTCCCAGCCGAAGCTGAACCACATCTGGCCGACGCGGACGAAGCTGCCGTAGATGATCCAGAGCAGCACGATCGACGCGACGTTCGCGTAGCCGAGCGCGAGCGCGATCGACAGCGCGAGGCCGATCCACGACGCGACCGCGATCGCGGTGTCCGAGGGCCACCAGACGAACAGGCTCGGCACGTCGACGAAGTCGAGCCGCCCGCGCGTCACGAGGTCCGCGATCGGCGTCAGCCCGTGCGAGCCGAGCAACGGCCGCGCCTGGATCACGAGGCCGAGGAACGCGAACACGTAGACCACGCCGAGCAGCCGCAGGATCAGCCAGCGCGTGAGGACGTAGTCGCGCCGGGGCTGCGCGCGCCACGCGTCGATCGTGGCCTGGATCGGCCACCACCGCGGCGGGCGCAGATCGTCGTTCGCCGACACCCGGCGATGCTCGCACGCTATGCTCGTGGCGAACGTGAGCCGCCTCGCCGTCGTCGCAGCGCTGCTGGTGGCGTGCTCGCCTCCGCCGGCCCGGCCCGCCGCGTCGCCGCCCGCGCACGGGACCTTGCCCGCGCGATCGGCGTTCGCCGCCGGGCTCGACCGCGCGCTGGCCGCGAACGATGTCACCGGGGCCCTCGCTCAGCTCGCGGCCCTGCCGCCGACCGGGCTCTACGCGACCGAGGTCCAGGACGTCGTCGCGGCGCACTGGGCCGCGATCGTCGAGACGCTGACCGCGCGCGGTACCGCGACCTCGGCGTACTTCGCGCTCGCCAAACTACTCCCACCGGCGAGCCTCGACGCGCCCTTGCGCGGGCTGGTCGCAACGCTCGCCGAACGCGCGGCCGACGCCGAGATCGAGCTCGCGCGTGCCGCCAAGGGCCCCGGCGGCGCCTGGCTCCACGCCACGCTCGCCGCGCGGATCGCCGGCGGCAAGCCCCCGCGGGTCGCCGCCGCCACGCTCGACGCCGCGACCCGGATCGACCTCGACTTCATGCCGGTGCCGGCCTCTTGCAGCTGGGTCGATGGTCCCGCGCGACGCGACGGCCGCCGCGTGGTCGTCACCACGTCGGGCCTGTCGTGCACGGCGGAGCCCGTCCGCATCACGGGCACGGTGACGCTGCGCTGGGAGCCCGCCGGCGAGCAGCACGTCGTGGTCGACGTCGCGTCGCCGATCGGCGCCGAGGCCGTCCGCACGTTGCACGCGACCCTGGTCCGCGCCGCGGCGCTCCCGCTCGCCGAGGCCGCCCACGCCCTCGCGCTCGCCGCGCTCGCCGCCAAGGATCTCGCGACCGCCGAGGACCAGCTCGTGCTCCACGCCCGCTTCGCGTCGCCCGCCCCCGAGCTCGCGGAGGTCATGCTGCGCTACGGCGTGAGCTACTCCGAGCTATAACCGCGCGCGATGACCGCAGCAGTAGCTCCGCCCAAGGGCGACCACATCCGTCGCGTCGCGCTGGTGTTCTCGGGCGGCCCGGCACCGGCCGCGAACGCCGTGATCTCGTCGGCCGCGATGTCGTTCCTGTCGGACGATCGCGAGGTCGTCGGCTTCTTCCACGGCTACTCGAACCTCGAGAACTATCACCCGGTCACGAACCGGCTACTCCCCGACGAGCACTACCGGATCTTCGAGGAGAAGGACCTGTCCGGCCTGCGCAACTCGCGCGGCATCGTGATCGGCACCGCGCGCACGAACCCCGGCAAGGGCATCGAGAAGCCCGCCGATCTCGACGACGCGACCAAGACCGTCAAGCTGCGCAACATCTACAACGCGCTCGTCGATCTCGACATCGACGCGCTGGTCTCGATCGGCGGCGACGACACGCTGAAGACGGCGAACTTCCTGTGCGAGTACCAGCGCCGGCTGCCGACCGGCGCCAAGCGCGTGCAGGTCGTCCACCTGCCCAAGACGATCGACAACGACTATCCCGGCATCGACTTCACGTTCGGCTTCTTCACCGCGGTCGACGTCATGGCCAAGGAGCTCCAGAACCTCCGCGCCGACGCGATCGCGACCTCGAGCTACTTCATCGTCGAGACGATGGGGCGCAAGGCCGGCTGGCTGTCCTACGGCGTCGCGATCGCCGGCGAGGCCAACCTGGTGGTCGGGGTCGAGGACGTCGCCGGCGCGCTGGTCAAGGACGGCAAGCTGTCGCTCGACGCCCTGCTCGACCGCATCGTCGACCTCGTGCTCGTCCGCGAGAAGCGCGGCAAGCACTACGGCACCGTCGTGCTCGCCGAGGGGCTCGCCGAGGCGCTGCCCGAGGCGCAGCTCGCGAACCTGCCGCGCGACGACCACGGCCACCTGTCGCTCGCCCGGCTCGACTTCGGCAAGCACGTCGCCGGCCTGGTCGGTGCCCGCTACGCCGAGCGCACCAGCCGCAAGAAGAAGTTCACCGGCCTCCAGCTCGGCTACGAGTCGCGCTGCGCGCCGCCGCACGCGTTCGACGTCATGCTCGGCAGCCAGCTCGGCATCGGCGCGTACCGCGCGCTCGTCGAGGAGAACCTCGACGGCCACATGGTGTCCGTGAAGGGTCAGCTCGATCTGCTCTACGTGCCGTTCAAGGACCTCGTGAATCCGCAGACGCTCAAGACCGACGTCCGCCTGATCCGCGCGAACAGCGACTACCACCGGCTCGCCCGGTTCCTCGAGGCGCGCACCGACAAGCACGTCGAGTGGTCGCCGGGACGCCGCGAGGAGCGATAGGTCAGTCGACGCCCTGACGCAGGTAGGCGACGGTGTCGACCAGAGTCAGCTGCGGATCGCGGGCCTCGAAGCCGAGCTCGGCCTCGGCCTTCTTCGAGTCGATCCACCAGTAGTGCTCGGCCATGTCGACCGAGATCCGATCGACCGGCGGCTCCTTGTCGCGCCAGCGGTAGAGCTCCTCGACGAGCGAGGCGCCCCACCGGTTGAGCTGCTTCGGCAGCTTCAACCGCGGCGGCGCGACGTTCGCGACGCGCCCGAGCCGCGCGAAGAACTCCTTCATCGTCCAGTTCGGCCCGCCGAGCAGGTAGCGCTCGCCCGGTCGGCCGCGCTCCATCGCGGACGCGGTCGCCGCCGCGGCATCGCGGGCGTCGACGAAGTTGATGCCGCCCTCGGGCACCACCGGGATCTGGCGCTTGATGAACTTGCGGACGTCGCCGGTCGAGGACAGCCGCCGATCGCCGGGCCCGAGCAGCAGCGACGGATTGACCGCGACGACGTCGATGCCATGGCGCTTGCCGTGCTCGAACGCGAGCCGCTCCTGATAGATCTTCGACGCGTAGTACGGCCAGCCGGCGACGATCTCCTCGGCGTACGGCGCGGTCTCGTCGAGGATCTCCTCGGACTTCGACACGCCGATCGTGCCGGAGGTCGAGGCCAGCACCATCTTGCCGACCTGCGCCGCCGCCATCCGCTCGAGCACGCGCCGCGTGCCGTCGACGTGCAGGCGCATCATGCGCTGCGCGTCGTCGGGATCGCGCGACACCGCGCCCGCGAGGTGGAACACGCACGACACGCCGTCGAGCGCGCGATCGAGCTCGTCACCGCCGAGCACGTCGCCGCGAACGTGCTCGACGCCGAGCTCCGCGAGCACCGCGCTGCGCGAGCGCGCGAGCCCGCGCACGGTGTGGCCGCGCTCGACGAGCGCGCGACACAGGTGCTCGCCGAGGAACCCGGTCGCGCCGGTGACCAGCACGCAGGTCACGGCGTCTCCTCATCGGCGACCGACTTGCCCTGCGCTTCGAGCCACTCGGCCATCGGCATCGTGCCGGCGTCGCCGAGCGTCCACGCCTGCTGACTCGGCGCGAGCCGGCGGATCGTGCCTTCGACGTGATAGGTGATCGCGCGGTACTGCTCGCTGCGCGGCTTGTCCCCGCCGAGCTTCACGAGATCGGCGTACGACAGGTACGGCCCGAGGTGCGCCGACACGCGCTCGCCGCGCTTGGGCAGGTAGCGGCCCTTCGGCATCGCCTCGTAGGTGCCCGACAGGTACATCGGCAGGATCCCGCACTTGTTGGTCATCGCGAGGTAGCCGAGCGACGGCTTGAAGTCGCTCATCACGCCGGTGTCGCTGCGCGTGCCCTCGGGGAAGATCAGGAGGATGTAGCCATCGCGGATGACACTCCCCGCCAGCGCGAGCGACTCGCGGAGCGAGCCGTGGCGCTCCATCGGCACGAGGTTCGTGAAGTTCTCGAAGTACATCTTCCGGACCGGGTCTTCGAAGAAGTAGTCCTTGGCCGCGAGCGCGACGAGCGCCTCGCCCTGCTCGCCGAGCGCGTACTTGACGAGCCCGGTGTCGAGGTGGCTCGCGTGGTTCGCCGCGACGATGAACCCACCGAACGGCGGCGGCGTACCGTAGACGTCGGTCTCGAGCACGCGCTCGTACAGCGCGCGCATGCCGGAGCGCAGCGCGGCGCGCCCGAGCGTCACGAGCGGCCGCGGCACGACGATGTCGTCGGGATCGACCTGCTCGCTCGCCTCGCGCTCCTTCTTCAGGCGATCGCGCTTGGGCTTGTCGGCCTTGGCGCGCGCGCCCTGCCGCGCGACCAGCGTCGCGACATCGCCGACGGTCTCGAGCCCGTTGAGCTCGCTCGGATCGGGGACCGTCACGCCGGCGGCCTCGAGCGCGACCGCGAGCTCGGTGAACATCAGCGAATCGAAGCCGAGCTCGGCCAGCGTGGTCGCCGCGGTCACGCCGCCGCGCTTCTTCTGCGCGACGTCGGCGACGAGATCGAACAGCCAGTCGCCGGTATCGGTCGACGCCGCGAGCTGCTTGGCCTCGGCGCCACCCTTGACGGCGCGCTCGATGCGCTGCAGCTCCTTGACGACCTCGCGGCGCTTGGGCTTTCGCGTCGACGTCTTCGGCAGCTCGTGATCCCACAGGTGCACGATCTTGATGCGCTTGCCGACCGGCAGCGTCTTGCCGATCTTCTTGACGTGCTCGCGGACCTTGTCGCGGACCTCTTCGCGGTTGTTGTTGCGCCCTTCGGCGCCCCGCTTGTCGTCGTCCTCGCCATAGTCCGGGACGATCAGCGCCGCGACGATCTCGTTGCCACCGTCGACGGGCAAGCCGACGACCGACATCTCCTTGATGGCGTCGCAGTCGCCGTAGAGCTCCTCGAGCTCGTCGGGATAGATGTTCTCGCCCGACGATCCGAGGATCATCTCCTTCTTGCGGCCGACGATGTAGAGGTTGCCCTCGTCGTCCATCTTGCCGAGGTCGCCGGTGTGGAGCCAGCCGTCGATGATCGTGGCCGCGGTCGCCTCGGCGTTCTCGAAGTAGCCCGCCATCACGTTCGGGCCCTTGGCGATCACCTCGCCGACGCCGGTCGCGTCGGGCTTGTCGATCTTGACGTCGATGCCCGGCAGCGGCCGCCCGACCGAGCCCGCGATCAGCTTGTCGCCGGGCCGCGTGACGGTGAGCACCGGGCTGCTCTCGGTCATGCCGTAGCCCTCGTACAGGTTGAAGCCGAGCCCGCGGAACGACTTCATGACGTCGGGCGGCAGCGCCGAGCCACCGCTGATGAGAAGGCGCATGCGGCCGCCGAGCTTCTTGTGCACCGGGAAGAACAGCGCCTTGCCCGCGCCGATGTCGAACGGCAGCTTGTCGCGCAGCTTGCCGTTGAAGTCGACGACGGCGTCGAACGCCTTCTCGAGCAACACGCCGGCATCCGACACGTTCTTGTAGATCTTGCGCTCGAGCAGCTGCCACAGCGCCGGCACGCCGACCATGCCGGTCACGCCTTCATGCTCGAGGGCGTGCGCGAGCGTATCGGCATCGATCTCCTCGAGGTAGTCGATCGACGCGCCGTGGATCAGCGGCATCAGGAAGCCCGCGGAGAACTCGAACGTGTGGTGCAGCGGGAGCACCGAGAGCAGCTTGTCGTGCGTGTAGAGCGTGAACAGCGACGACAGCTTGCTCACCATCGAGGTGAGGTTCTTGTGCGTCAGCATCACGCCCTTCGGCGTGCCGGTCGTGCCGCTCGTGAAGATCAGCGACGCCAGCGGCTCGCCCTTCATGTCCGGCTTGACCGCGCCGACCGAGACTTCCGGCTCGGTGAGCAGCTCGTCGAACGCGAGGACGCGCGGCGCGAGCTCGCCCGAGCGCGCGAGGTAGTCGCCGAAAGCCGCGTGCGCCGGCGACCACGTGGTGTCGCCCGGGGCCAGCTCGACCGGCACCGCCAGGTTCGCCTCGCCGGCCAGCCGCTCGACGACCTTGCGCGACATCACGAGCGCGCGCGCCCGCGACACCCGCGCGAGGTTGACGACCTCGGGCAGCGTGAGCTCGCGATCGAGCGGCACGACCGCCGCGCCGGCGAGCACGATCGCGAAGTACGCGATGCCCCACTCGGGCCGGTTCTCGCTCATCACGATCACGCGCTCGCCGGGCGCGATGCCCATCTGGCGGAGCACGCCGGCGCCCTGCCACGCGAGCTCGCCGAGCTGGCGATAGCTGTACGTGATCGGCTCGAGATCCGGATCGGTGCGCAGGAGGCGCAGCGCCGGCCGGTTGCCGTGTGCGCGGGTCGTCGCCTCGAACAGCTCGGGCAGCGACTTGTAGGTGTAGACCGTCTTCGGCTTGGCGCCGAACTCCTCATCGAGCTTGTCGAACGTCCACTTCTGGAGGCCCGGGAAGTGGGTCTCGAGCCAGTACGCGCGCCAGTCGACGAGGTGCGGCGCCCACAGCAGGCGCTCCTGATCCTCGAGCGTCACGCGCGCCCACAGCGCGCGCATGTTGTCGCAGCGAAAGGCGATGTCGTGGTCGGTCGTGAACGGCTTGAACAGCTCGACGAGCTCGTTGATCTGGCCGGTGAACACCGAGACCTTGTTGAGCTCGTCGCGCGCGCGCTCGGCGAACGCGTGGAGGCGCGGCGCGCCCCACTTCGGCAGCTTGTCGTCGATCACGTTGATCAGGGCGTCGGCGACGCGCTTGATCATCGGCGCGCTCAGCCGATCGAACTGCTCGTAGCTGACCGCGCCCGACTCGAAGCGCGCGCGCAGGCGCTCCTTCCAGTCGTCGGTCTCGTCGGCCTTCTCGAGGTGCGAGCGACGGACGGCGAGGCCGGTGAGATCGGTGAGCCGGCGCGACGAGATCCGGTTCGCGTCGCTCGTGCCGAGCTGATAGATCGGCTCGTGCTCGCCGGCGAGCACCGCGGCGGTCGCGAGCAACATGCCGGCGGCGATGAAGTCGACCGGGATGACGTCGAGCGCGGTATCGCGCCCCATCGGCACGTTCCGGTGGCCCTTCAGCATCAGGTACATCAGCGGCGCGGTCGTGTTGAAGCCCTCGTTCCAGCCGGGGAACGGAAACCGCACGGAGCTCTCGACGACCGCGGGTCGCACGATCGTCACCGGCACGGTGCGATCGGACAAAATAATCTGCTCGCCCAAGCTCTTGGTGTACGTGTACGTGTTGGTCCAGCCCCAGTGGCGGGCGCGCTCCATGCCGAGCTTGGTGAGGACGTCGTTCGTCCAGATCTTGCGCTCGCGGGCGACCGCGATCTTGAGGTCGTTCTCGTCGTCGGGGTTGCGGCGCTGCTGGCGGAGCGACTCGGCGCCCTTCTCGCGGAACAGCGAGATGTGCTGGCGATCGTTCGACCGCTCGCGGACCTGGTCGATGATCTTCTGGCAATCCGCGATCTCGGCGAGCGGATCGAAGTCGCGATCGAGCAGCTCGAAGTCGTCGTCGTAGTCGCGCTGGATCGACGAGCTGCGCGGGAAGTAGCCGACCGTCGGCTCGTCCTCCCACACCTCGCCGTCGCGCTGACCGGCGACGTAGCAAGTCGACACGTGGCACAGCTTGGCCCCGAGCCGGCGCGCGACGTCGAGCACGTTCTTCGCGCCCATCGCGTTGATCCGCAGCGCGCTCTCGAGCGACGGCGCGAACGACACCAGGCCCGCGCTGTTGAGCACGACGTGGATGCCGCCGAGCGCCTCGAGCTCCGCGAAGTTCTCGTCGGTGAAGTTGCAGAGGGGGCGCCCGATGTCGCCGGCGATCGCGTGGATCTTCGCGCGCATGAACGCGTCGTAGCCGGCGCCGTGGACGTCGCGCACCGGATCGAACGCCTCGGACGAGGCGACCTTCCTGAAGAACCGCTCGTCGGCGGTGTTGCCGGCACCCGGGCGCACCAGGCACACGACGCGACCGACGTCGGGATAGCGATGCAGCAGCATCGACAGCGCGACCTTGCCGACGAAGCCGGTCGTGCCGATCAGGAGGATGTTCCTGCCCCTGAACTGCGCGGCGACATCGATCCGCGCCTTGCCCGCGACCGAGCCACGCAGCTGCGGCAGCGGCTCGGCCACCTTGGCGTCGGGCCACGGCCGGGTCGTCGCCTCGACGCCGTACGCGAGCTCGGTGTCGCGGTTGTAGCCGGTGGGGCCCGCCATCACATCACGTCGCTGATCATGTACGGCGGGTGGTGGAGCATCGTGATCTGCGCGCTGCGTCCCATCGTGCCGCGCGCCATCGCGATCGCCTCGGCGATCGAGCCGGCCATCTCCCAGCCCATGATGCCCGGCACCGTCGCGTTGTCGGCGCCGACGACGATCACGCGGCTGGTCTTCTCGCGGCCGCGCTGGCCCCAGTACCACATGAAGAACGGGTGGGCGCCGTGGTACGCGTTGCCGCGCCGGTACATCTCGATGTAGCTCGGGTTGTAGGCGAACTCGTCCTGGTACTTGGTCTCGAGCACGTAGCTGTCCGTCGTCTCGGTCAGCACGCGGTTGAAGAACTCGATGTACGACGGGTGATGCACCGGATCGAACCGGTCGCTGCACGGGTGCGTGAGGATGAGGACCCCACCGTCGCGCAGGATCGGCTGGTTCCGGTACATGTGATAGAAGTAGCCGAGCGCCATCACCTGCACGAGCAGCGGATTGAGCGCCTTGGAGTTCACGTTGTAGGGCGAGATGTACGGGATGCCCATCACGAGGATGTCGGCGGGCCCGTTGACCTCGACGCAGTTCTGCTCGTTGAGCTTGGCGACCGTCTTGTCGTGCGACGGATCGGCCGCGCCCGCGTAGCAGGCGATCATCTCGTACGCCGCCGGCGTGCGCATGAAGATCTCGCGGCGCGCCGCGAACGGCAGCTTGTCGAGCGTCCACTTCATCGCCGAGAACTTCAGCCGATCGGTCTCCGTGAAGTCGTCCTCGTTCTTGGTCAGGAACGACAGCGGGCCGTCGAACGCGCGGTTGTTGAGCACGGTCTCGATGTGGAAGACCTTCAGCGTCGACTCGATCAGGTTGCCCTGGCGGCGGAACGAGTGCGACAGGTACGACTTCGGCGGGTCCATGAACGAGTTGGACGCGACGATGCTCTTGGGCGTGTGGTGCGCCTTCAGCGACTCGTAGCCGCACAGGCCGACGGCCATCGACTTGTGGCCGCCGTTCATCGGCACGAAGTTGAGGTTCACGTAGATCGTGAGATCGCTCTCGGCGACGCGCCGATTCATCTCGACGATCTCGCCGTGCGGTGTGTGGCCAAGGACGATCATGCCGTCGGGATCGCAGCCGTCGTGGTTGTAGAGCCGATCGGGCCAGAACTCGTCCCACACGCGCTGGCCGACCATCCGCTTGATCTCCCAGTCGTGCATCCGGCGATGCAGGCCGAGCGCGATGATCAGGTGGACGTCGTCGACGCCGTGGTCGGCGAGCATCTCGCACACGATCTCGAGCACGAGCTGGCGCACGTCGGGCGCGCGCATGATCGGCAGCGGCATCGAGATGTCGTCGATCGCGATCGTGACCTTCATGCCCGGGCGCAGGAGCGCGTGCAGCGGGACCGAGTCCTCGGGATTGTTGAGCGCGTAGCGGATCGCGGCGCGCGGGTTCGCGACCGGCGTCATCGGACGCTTGGGGTAGATCACGCGGGTGCCGACCGGGAGATCCTCCATGATGAGGTTCTCGCCGGAGAACATGATGCGCGGCGCGGAGTCCGAGTCGATCGTGACGATGTGCTCGCGCGCGTTCGCGCGGAGCTTGGGGCGGATGGCGCGCATTAGTTCTCGTCCTTGCGCCCTTCGGCGCCCCGCTTGGGTCGATGCAGGCTTCGGTACGCCGACTTCGGGGCCGCGAAGCCCTGCGGACGGCGTTCGACCGACCGCGTGATCTCCTCGTCGAGCTCGAGGATCGGCCAGTCGTAGCTGCGCGCGGTCGAGCGCAGCCGAAAATCGGGATTGCACGCCGTCGGGTGACCGACGACGGCGAGCATCGGGTAGTCCGAGAAGCTGTCGGAGTACGCCCACGACTCCGATAGATCGATCGCGTGATCGCGCGCATACTTCCGCATGATGTCGGCCTTGGTCGCGCCGGCGACGAACGGCTTCTCGAGCTTGCCGGTCGCGTAGTTGTCGACGAACTCGAGCTTGTTCGCGATCAGATCGTCGACGCCGAGGTAGCGCGCGAGCGGCCGCATCGTGAAATCGAGTGCGCCGGAGATCAGGACCTGGCGGCACCCCGCGCGGCGGCTCTCGTCGATCAGCGCCTGCGCGCGCGGATAGATGTTGGGCTTGATCACATCCTTGAACAGCTCGTCGGCGAGCTCGATCAGGCGGTCCTCGCTCCAACCCTCGTACGAGCGATAGAAGATCTCGTTGAACCACTTGCGCGACAGCTTGTCGGCCGCCCAGAAGATCGGGATCTGCGCGGCGGTCTTGACGGTCTCGACCGCGCTGCGCGTCAGCGACGCATGACGCCGCGCGTAGTACGCGAACGCGTGCACGATGTTCGTCTTGATGAGCGTTCCGTCGACGTCGTAGAACGCCGCGGAATTCTTGTACTTCGCCGGGGGGTGCATGGCGATCCGGAGTGGTTTCGGAGGGCACATTTGCGCGGCTGCCCCGCGAATGTCAATGGCGCGCCGGTGGCGTAAGCAGGTACGCAGTGCGTAGCGTGTGGTACGCCTTCCACCAGCATGCGCGTCCCGCAGTGGCTCACCATCGGCGTCGCCGTGATCGTCGTTGTCTTCGGGGTCTATCGGATGCGAATCGCGTTTCGCTCCGACGAGGAAGACCAGCGCGCGAAGGCACGCAAGGGGCTCTACGCGATGGGCCGACGCACGCACTTCTTGATCGGCGTCGTCTACCTGCTGCTCGGCAGCGCGCTCATCGCGACGAGCTTTGGGTGGAATCCGTTCGGCAACCTGTTCGGCCCCGGCACCGACAAGCCGACCAAGGACACCGCGCCAAGCAAGCCCGGATCGATCCCGGCCGACGGTCTCAAGCCGACCAAGTAGCCACCGCGCACGCTGTGGTCAATTCATTGGTTCGACCAGTTGCGCACGGTGTCGCGATGGTGTTTCAGTGCGCGCTCACTCGTCTAACCAAGGGAACATTCATGAAGAAGCTCGGTCTCGGCATCGCTCTCGCTCTCTCCACCCTCGCCGGTTGCAGCCAGTACGCGTCGGTCTCGGCCACCGCCGACGGCCACGCGCTCGTCGCGAAGAACGGCCTGTTCGGCAAGGCCGTCTACGTCTGCACCGTGACGCCGACCGGCCTCACGGGCTGCAAGGACCAGGAGTCCCCGTAATCGATGCGGCGTGTGGCGGCTTTCACGATCGCCATCTTCGCGATCGGTTGTAGCGGGGAGTCCAAAGCTCCCCCGAAGGCCCGCACGCAGATCGAGGTGCGTCTCGAAGCGACCGATGGGTTGCCGACGTTCTTGATCGAGATGTACTTCGATGCGGCGTTCGATCCCAGGCCGCACGTCCAGTCCGTTACCGCTGCCATCGTGGTGGCACGTGGCGCATGTTTCACGAGGACCGGGCTCGCGCCCGAGACCTCGGCCGTGATCGCGGCGCAGATCCGCGCTCGCAAGACCGCGGTGGAGAAGCCGATCGGGTGCCTCGCGCACGCGATGGACGGCGCCACGATCGACGACACCGGTGACTTTCACGTCGACCTCACGGTCCGTGTCGGCGCGTAGCCTCGCGCTCGCCGTCGCGTCGATCCTCGCCGTCGAAGGTCGCGCCGATGCCGACACGGTCGGCATGCTCGTGCGCCAGGGCCTCGGCATCGATCTCGACGTCGCCGGTGGCGTGCGCGTCCACGCTGGCGACGGCGATGCCACCCGCCTCGGGTTCGCACGGATCCGCGCCGGCGTGCTGCTGTTCGACGAGCCGACGTTCCTCGGCCTCGGCATCGCCGCCCAGCTCGGGCCGCTCGCGTCGAGCTCGCTCGGCGTCGAGCTCCGCTACACCGAGGTGTTCCACGGCCTGTTCGCCCAGGCCGGCGTGTTTCCGATCGACTCGATCGGCGGCACCACACTCGAGCTCCAGGCTGGCTGGACGCTCGTCGGGCTCGAGTACCAACGTCGGGTGTCCGGCCCACGCGACCACGATCAAGCACTCGTCGTCGTGCTGCAGGTCCCGCTCGGTGTCATCTATCAGATGACGCGAGACCCACCAGGCCTCGCATCACGTTGAGCGGACGGCCTAGAGGTCTTCGGCCGACTTGACGATCTCGGGGATGAAGTTCGTGCGGATGCGGATCAGGCTCGAGTGCTTGGAGAAGTCGGTGACGCTCACACCGACGCCCTCCGGCTTGACCAGATCGCCTTCGATCGAGTCGGCCGTGAAGTCGTAGGTCTTCACCTTGCCGTTGCCCTTGTCGGCCGGCGGAGCCTTCTTGTCATCAGCGCCGGCGAGGCCGGTCAGGGCGATGAGGGTCGCGATCGCGAGGACTTTGCGCATGGCGGTAGTCTACCCCGATCTAGACGTCTTCGCCCGACTTCACGATCTCGGGCACGAAGTCTTTGCGGATCCGGATGAGGCTGGCCGCCTTGCCGTAGACCCCGACGGTGACGTCCATCGTGTCGGGCTTCAGGGTCGAGCCCTCGACGGTGTCGGCCGTGAAGTCGTAGACCTTCACCTTCGCGGTCATCCTGGGCGCCGCGACCTTGTCATCCGCGGCCGCCAGGCCGGTCAGCGCCACCAGCGTCACCATCACGACGAGCTTTCGCATCCCTTATGGTGCGGAATTCTTACAGGATCTGCAAGCGACGACTGTGCTCGGCCTGCTCGCCGACGTACTCGAGGACGTGCGGGTGCGTCATGATCATCTCGCGAAAATCGCTCGCCGGCAGGCAGAGCGCGAGGGTCTTGTGGTGCGCGATCACGTCGCTCTTGAAGGCCCCACCCGACAGGAGGGCGGTCTCGCCGATCAGGTCGCCGGGGCCGAGCTGCGCGACCGGCACGTTGTTGCGGCTGACCATCAGCTTGCCCGCGAGCACGATGTAGAGCCCGTCGGGGCGCTGGCCGACGCCGAGGATGCGCGTGCCGGCATCGATCTCGAGGAACCGGAACTTCGCGGCCAGCGCGACGCGCTCGTCGTCGGTGAACGGCCGGAACAGCGGGCTCGTGCGCATCCAGCGATCGATCAGGCGATCGCGGACGAACCGCAACACGGCGCGCAGCATGTCGCCATGGTTCGCGAGCACGCGCGACAGGGTCCCGCGATCGATCCGCAGGACGTCCGCGGTGGTCACCGCGATCACGGTGGCCGAGCGTGGCTGATCGGTCATCAGCGCGACCTCGCCGAGGAACGTGCCCGGCCCCAGGCGCGCCATCTCGACGCGCGGCGGGCCCTCGGCCTGGATCGACAGCTCGCCCTCGGCGATCACGAACAGCGCGTCGCCCGGATCGCCCTCGCGGAACAGCACCTCGCCGGGCTCGAGCGACACCAGCTGGAGCTCCTCGACGAGCGCCTCGAGCGCGGCGCTCGGCAACCCGGCGAACAGCGGCGTCGACGCGAGCGTGCGCTGCGCGGCGAGCGCCATCGCGCGCGGCTCGGGCAGCGGGATGTCCTCGAAGTCGGCGAGCTCGAGCTCGGTCGACTCGGCGATGTCGGGCTCGACCGGATCGTCGGCGCCGTCGACCTCGATCTGGATCTGGAGCATCGACGGACGCCCCATGTCCTCTTCGTCCTCGAGCTCGATCATCTCCTCGGGGATCAGCTCGAGCTCCTCGTCGAGCGGGATGACGTGCATCCCGGGCTGGTCCTCGCTGCGGAACGACGCCGGGATCTCGCGCGACAGGTTGATCGTGTCGATCGCGGCGTTCGGCGGCAGGTGGATCGGCCGGCTCTTGGTGCGCGAGATCGTGAGCGGCGGGTTGGTCGTCGGGGTCCTGCCGCGGCGCGACGGGTTGAACAACGCGGGCTGGCCCGACGGCGTCTCGACGCGCTGCCGCTGGGGCGTGATCGTGCGCGGCCGCTGCGGCGTGACCGTGCGAGGGATCAGGGTGGTGAAGCCCATCGTCGGTGGGATCGTGTCGCGGATCGCCGGCACGCTCTCGGTGTTCGCGCGACGGATCGCGGCGACGTTGGCGTCCTCGTGAAGGTTCGGGTTGTTCTCGGCGAGGCCGGCCGCGCGCGTCGGGCCGTGACCGAGCTGCGCGTTCATGTCGGCGAGCCGGCGGAGGCTGCCCTCGTGAGCGGGGACGATCTGGAGGATGATCTTGCAGACCGCCATCGCCTGGACGAGGAAGCCGCTCTGCGCGTAGCGCTCGGCCGAGCGCTCGTAGGCATCGATCGCCTCGCGCTCCTTGCCGAGCCGGCGCAGGGTCTCGGCGAGCCGCTTGGGCCACTGCGCGTCGCGTGGCTCGAGCTGCTCGAGCTCCTGGTAGGCCACGAGCGCGCGCTTGAACTTTCCCGCAGCGAGAGCTGCGTTCGCGGTTTCGCGCAGAGCCCGTACATCAGCCATCGGGAGGTCGGACTATATCGGATTCGTAGCGGGCCGCGATACCACGGGTCACCGGACCTTCGGGCAGCGCTCGGGCTCCGAGGCGGGTGACCGGCACCACCCCGCGCAGCGAGCTGGTCACGAAGATCTCGTCGGCCTCCAGGAGCTCCGCGAGCGCGATCGATCGCACCTCGCAACCCGACGCCTCGAGCACGCGACCGCGCACGATGCCGGGCAGGATCCCGCGATCGGGTGGCGTCACGACGCGGCCGCCGAGGACGACGAACAGGTTCGAGGTCGCGCCCTCGACGACGTCGCCGTCGGGCCCGAGCCGGACGGCCTCGTCGGCCCCCGCCGCCCGCGCCAGCTCGCGCGCCACCAGATGCTCGGCGTACGCGAGCGTCTTGTGGGCGGGCCCGCCGCGGCGCGCGAGCGGCAGATCGACGACGGCGAGGGTTATCGCGCGCGGCTGCGGCCCGAGCGGCTCGACGATCACGATCGCCCGGCCCGGCCCGAGCGTCGCCGGCGGCGCCGCGAGGGCACCCGGGCCGCGGGTGATCACGATGCGCACCCGGTGATCGCCCGGCCCCGCCGCCGCGATCGCCTCGCGCACGCGCAGCTCGGAGGGGAGATGCAGCGCCAGTGCCGCGCAGGTCGCCGCGAGCCGCGCGACATGGCGATCGAGATCGACCGGTCGCGGCCCGACGGTGCGCAGCACCTCGAACGCGCCGTCGCCGTAGAGCAGCCCGCGATCGAGCACCGAGATCACGGCGCGCTCGGGGTCGACGATCGCGCCATCGATCGCGACGATCACTTGACGTCCCCGGCCGCGGCGAGCAGCGACTCGGCGGCGCGCACGTCGGTCTCGGCGGCGACGCGCCAGAGCTCGGCGTCGGGCTGGGTCGGATGCGCGAGGCACTCGTGGTACGCGGCGACCGCCTTGCGCAGGTAGGCGACCGCGCGCACCCGCAGCGTGCGCCGCAGGCCCGCCGCGACACCCGGGTCGAGCTCGGGAGGCAGCTCGAACAGCAGGCCGAGCGCGAGGTCGTGATACAGGCTGCCGATGCGGTAGTCGCTCGCGATCTGCGCGAGCCCACCGACCGCGGCGACCGCGCGGTACCGGGTCACGACCTCCTCGGTCGCGTCCTCCTTGAGCCGGATCGACGACGACAGCGCCTCGATGAACGCGCGCGGGTGGAGGTCGTGCACCGCGGCGAGCGCGCGCTCGGCGATCGCGAACTGCTCGGCGGTCCGCGGGTCGACCCCGGGCAGCGGCGTGCCGAGCCGCGGGCCGCGGATGTCGCGCACCCGCGAGACGTCCTCGCTCTGGAGCTGCGCGACGCCCTCGGCGATCACGATGTCGGTCGGCGCCAGCGCGGCCGCGCGCACGACGTAGTCGAGGGCGTGGCGGCGCTGGCCGGCGCGCGCCTCGATCCACGCGAGGTGCAGCGCGGCGCGGGCCGCGACCGGCGATGGCACCTCGGGCGCCGCGAGCACGCGCTCGAAGCCGGCGCGGGCCGCAGCGTCGTCGCCGGTGAGCTCGGCGAGCACCGCGGTCGCGAGCTCCGGCGAGGCGCCATCGAGGTCGGTCGTCATGCCGAGCGAAGGATCGGCGACCGGGGCGCGCGCGAGGCTCGGGACCGGTGCGGGCTGGATAGCCCTGGGCTCGTCGCCACATCCGGGCACGAGGAGCGCGAGGAGCGCGAGGAGCGCGAGTAAAACCGGCGTGACGCCGGCACCGGAGACGTTCCCCGATGCCGACGCCATCGCCTCGCCCACTACCTTTGTAGCAAGCGCGGCGGAGGCGAACGTCGCGACCTTGCACCGCGACGTCACGCTCTCGCAAAACGTTGTCACGATGTTGTCATCCGCGATCTCGGGGTCCGAAGCGGACGGCTTCGCGCGGGATGTCGAGCTTGTAGCCGGCGCCGTGCACGGTGACGAGCCAGCGCGGCTTGTCGGGCTCGGCCTCGAGCGCGCGACGCAGCTTCACGAGGTGGTTGTCGACCGTGCGCGTGTTCGGATAGTCCTCGTAGCCCCAGGCCTCGTCGAGCAGCGTGTCGCGCGACACGACCTCGCCAGGCCGCTTCGCGAACACCTTCAGGATCGCGAAGCCGCGGCTCGCGAGCTCGATCCGCGCGCCGTCGCGCAGGACGACCTGGCGCGCGAGATCGATCTCGAGCCCGCCGAACGCGAGCGAGACCGGCTCGGCCGCGTCACCGTGCGCGCGGCGCAGCACGCTGGCGACCCGCGCGAGGAGCTCCATCAGCGAGAACGGCTTGGTGACGTAGTCGTCGGCGCCGAGCTCGAGGCCGCGCACGCGATCGAGCTCCGCGCCGCGCGCCGACAGGAAGATCACCGGCACCGATCGCGTCGCGCCCTTGCTCGCGCGGATCCGGCGACACACCTCGAAGCCGTCGATGTCGGGCAGCATGACGTCGAGCACGACGAGATCGAACTTGCCGCTCGTCGCGCGCTCGGCGCCCTCGGTGCCGCGGCCGACGACCTCGACCTCGTAGCCCTTGGCGATCAGCGTGTCCTCGAGGCCCATGCGGATCGAGGGATCGTCTTCGATGACCAGGATCTTCATCACGCGAGGCCCTCCGCGGCGAGCCGGCGCAGGCGGATCGTGAACGTCGCGCCCTGGCCGATCTGCGAGCGCACGTCGACCGTGCCGCCGAGCGCCTCGACGTGGCGCTTGACCAGCGCGAGCCCGAGCCCGGTGCCCTCGACGCCGGAGCGATAGGCCTCGGGCGCGCGATAGAACTCGCGGAAGATCCGCGGCTGCTCCGACGCCGGGATCCCGGGGCCATGATCGCGCACCGCGATCCACGCGGCGTCGGCATCGGCGCCGACCTGGACCTCGATCGCGCCCTGGCCGCCGTACTTGGCCGCGTTCGCGAGCAGGTTCAACACCGCGCCGACCACGACGTCGCGATCGACCTCGACCTCGGCGTCCATCGCCTCGGGAGACACCGCGACCTCGACCGGATTGCGGCCGCCGACCTCGGGGTCGCGCAGGGCGTCGAACGTCTCGACCGAGCCCTCGGCGAGCTCCTTGATGCCGTGGCGGCTCTGCAGGTAGCGCCGCGTGCCGCGCTCGATCTGCGCGTAGTCGAGCAGGTTCGCGATCAGGAGCCCGAGCCGCTGTGACTCCTGCACGATCACGCCGTGATAGCGCGCCATCTTGGCCTGGTCGCCCTTGGCGACGCCCTGCTCGAGCATCTCGGCGAACATGCGGATCGAGGTCAGCGGCGTCTTGAGCTCGTGTGACACGGTCGAGACGAAGTCGCTCTTGAGCTGCGCGAGCTCGCGCGCGCGCGCCGCGCCCCGGATCGTCGCGAGGAGGCCGATCGCGAGCAGGACGACGAGCGCGGAGGTGTAGCCGACGTGACGCCGCGAGCGCGTCCGGATCACCTCGTCGAGCGGATCTGGATCGGCGAGCGGGTTGACGAGCGCGAGCGACAGGTGGGGCAGCCGCTCGCCGAGCGGCACCTGCGCGATCGTGCGCAGCTCGGCGCTCGGCGAGGCCCCCGCCGCGAGCACGACCAGCCGCGCGTGGAGCGCGACATCGTCGCCGGACTCGTGCCCCGCCGCGGCCTCGAGCATCGCGGCGTCCGCGGTGAACCCGACGATGCCGCCGTCGGCGCGCTTGCGATACACGAGCGTGCGACGGCGATCGCGGGTCGCCGCCTTGCCCTGCCAGTCGACCGTCGCGGTGCGCCGGACCTCGGCGAGATCGTCGGCGAGCCCGGCGGCCATGCGGGCCTCGATCCGGATCGAGGCGAGCCGCTCGTCGAGCGCCGCACGCCGGGTCGCGAGCTCGGGCGGCAGATCGCCGTCGAGCCCGGGGCGGATCCGGGCGACCACGCCGACCTCGCGCACGGTGTCGATCGCGTAGCGCCCGGCGAGGACGTCCTCGCCGACCGCGATCAACCCGATCGGCCCGGCCGCCTCGGCGCGCATCAGCTGGACGACCAGCGGGACCGGCAGCTCCTCGAACGTGCGGTCGGCGAACCGGCGCTCGAGATCGGCGAGCGCGATCGCGGTGGCCTTCGGATCGGTCACTCGGGTGCCGAGCCGCGCGAGCCCGAGCAACGCCGCGGGCCCGGTGTCGGCGAACCCGGCGAGCACGGTGTAGCTCCGTCGCGCCTCCGCGAGGCTCGCGCCGCAGCTCTCGACGTGACACGCCTCGGCGTGCTCCGCCGCGCGCAGCCGGGCGATGCGCGCCTGGCGCGTCGACAGCTCGCGCACGCAGTCCTCGAGCCCACCCGAGCACGACGCGGACCGATCGGCGGGGCCGCCGACCTCGAGGTGTGGCGCCGGGCGCGGCTGGGTCAGCTTGCCGTCGGGGTCGATCGAGAACCCGAAGCGCGCGAGCGGCATACCCCAGTTCCGCTCGACCGAGTGAAGGGCCGCGTCGATCGCGCGGTCGATCCGGGCGACCACGCCGAGCGCGACCTGCCGCTGACGCTCGTTCTGGGCGGTGACCGCGCCGCGCTCGTCGCGATACGACGCCACGCCGAGGTAGGCGATGCCGCCCGCCGGCACGAGGAGCGCCACGAGCGAGAGAGCGTAGACGTACGCGCGCCGCGACCGCACGACGGGATCATAGCGCGTTGCGACGGCGTCGCCGGATCAGTATGGTCCGGCTCGTGCCACACGCGCTGATCGTCGTGCCGACCTATAACGAGCGCGACAACGTCCGCGGTGCTGTCGAGCGGCTGCTCGCCGCGCTGCCGGTCGCTCACGTCTTGATCGTCGATGACAACTCGCCCGACGGAACCGGCGCGATCTGCGACGAGCTGGCGGCGGCCGATCCGAGAATCAACGTCATGCACCGCGCCGGCAAGCTCGGCCTCGGGACCGCGTACATCCAGGGCTTCGAGTGGGGCCTCGCGCGGGGCTACGACTACCTGTTCGAGATGGACGCCGACGGCAGCCACGATCCGAAGTACCTGCCGCAGATGCTCGCGCTGTGCGAGGACGGCGCCGACGCGGCGATCGGCTCGCGCTACGTGCCGGGCGGTGGCACCGAGAACTGGGGCCTCGGCCGCCAGGTCCTATCGCGAGGTGGTGGGCTGTACGCCCGAACCGTCCTCGGGATCGACGTCCGCGACGTCACCGCCGGGTTCGTCTGCTGGCGGCGCCACGCACTGCTCGCCATCGATCTCTCGACGATCACGTCGAACGGCTACAGCTTCCAGATCGAGATGAAGTACCGGGCGATCCGTGCCGGAATGCGGCTCGTCGAGACCCCGATCGTGTTCGCCGATCGGCGTGTGGGACAATCGAAGATGTCGCGGGCGATCTTCGCCGAGGCCCTCGTGAAGGTTTGGGGCATGCGGTTTGGTCGTCGTCAGTGATATCCTTCCGCCGGACCGCATGATCATCCTGAAGCTCCGCGTCCGCTCGTCCGACGAGTGGCAAGAGCTGGCCCCGAGCCAGCTCGCGTCGTGCGGCACGATCTTCGTGCCCACCACCGACGCCGTCGAGCCCACCCAGACCGTGATCGTCGAGGTCGCGTCGGCGCTCTTGCCGAACAAGGTGCTGATCCGCGGCACCGTGCAGAGCTGGCGACCCGCGCTGCCGCGCATGCGCGTGCGCGCCGGCGCCACGATCGTCCCGCATCCCGACGAGCAGACCAAGCTGACGTTCCTGTCCGACGTGCTGTCCGGCCGCCGGACCGACGTCCCGCGCCGCCGCCACCACCGCCTGCCGGTCAGCGTCGCGGTGCGCTACAGGATCGCGAACAGCGCCTCCTTCGTCGACTCCGAGATCACCGAGATCGGCGTCGGCGGTGCGCTGCTCGTCACCAGCGAGGCGCTGCCACTCGAGACCGAGATCACGCTCGAGGTGATCCCGCCGGGCGCGGTGCAGCCGATCGACATCGCGTGTCGCGTCTCGTACCACGTGCCGACGAACACGAGCTCGGGCCTGCGCTTCGTCACCCGCGATGGCGACGGCGATCGCCGGTTGCGCGAGCTCATCCGTCGCCTGCGCGCCTCGTGAGCTGGAAGCAGCGGCCCGACAAGGTCCGCGCGAAGCTCGTGAGACCCGCCGCTGCGGCGATCGCCGAAGCGCTGCAGCTCCGCGGGATCTCCGACGAGGTTCGCGCCGGTCGCCTGATGACCGAGTGGATCGATCTCGCCGGCGAGCGGATCGCCGCGAAGACGCGACCGCACGGCATCTTCGAGCGCGTGCTGCACATCGAGGTCGCGACCGCGGCGTGGCTGCACGAGCTCACGCTCTTGAAGCCCCAGCTCCTCAACGGCCTGCTCGCCCGGTTCGGCGAGCCGCGCCTGTTCGACGATCTCCGGTTCGTCCGTCGCACGCGCCTCGAGGCGCCACCGCGGTGGCCGACCCAGACGCCACGGCCGCCGAAGCCGCCATCGCCGATCGCGGCGACCGGCGCCGCGCGGGACGCGATCGAGAAGGATGTCGAGCGCGTCGAGGATCCCGAGCTCCGCGAGCTGATCGCGCGTGTGCGGATCGCGAACGGCCGGTAGTTACTTCGCGGCGCCGGCGAGCGCCGAGCCGCCGACCGTGAGCAGCGCCGAGAGATCCTCGTCGTTGAACTGCAGCATCGCGCCGAAGAACATGTCGCGACCGAAGCGGTACTTGTCGAACGACACCGGCACGTCCGACGCGCCGCTGACGATGTTGAGGGTCTCGGGCTTGTTGAGCAGCTCGTCGACGCCGCCGAGCACGTAGATGTGCCGGAACACCTCGTACGCGAGCGCGAGCTTGACGCGCGGGTAGTCGTCGAACGACGCGTCGAACACGTCGGCCGAGAACCGCAGCTGGCGACCGCCGAACCAGAAGTCGGCATCGGCACCGATGCCGCCGGTCGACTCCTTCAGGCCGTAGCGCAGCGTCAGCCAGTGGAACCGCTTGGCGAACTGGAACGTGAACCGCAGCTTGTCCTGGATCACGACCTTCCGGATCCAGTGGTTCGGATCGATCGTCGGATCGAACGTCAGCGAGACGTCCGGTGACCCGCCGCGCGGACCCTTCTCGAGCTCGATCAGATAGAACTTGTCGGGGCGCGTGTGGAGCTCGACCGAGACGTAGTTGCGCGCGAACCCGGAGAACACGTTGTACTCGCTGCGCAGCCCGACGTAGGCCTTCAAGCCGAACAGCGTGCCGAGGAAGCCCTTGGCGTCATCGGTGATCTGCTCGACGTTGTCGGCGATCGCCGGATCGTTGACCAGGCGGCCGAGCGTGCCCTTGTCCTGATCGATCTTCGAGGTGATCGAGTGGGTGTCGTCGACGATGCCGTCGAGCTTGTCGAGCTTGCCGCGCAGCGCGTCGCCGGTCGTGTCGAGCTGGGTCTTGGCGTCGGCGATCAGCGCCTGGGTGTCCTTGCTCGCCGCGTCGAGGTTCTCGAGGATCTTCGTGATCTTCGGATCCGCGTTGTTCGTGATCTTCTTGAGGTCCGCCGTGATGTCGTCGATCCGCGCGATCGATCGATTCGCGCGCTCGATGATCTCGGCGATCGTGCCGGACTCGCGCTGGACCAGGCCGTCGACCCGCGTCGCGACGTTCTTCAGCGGGCCGTTGACGATGTTGCGGACGTCCTCCGACAGATCGCGCACGCTCTCGAGCACGCGGTCGACGTTCGGCAGCGTCTGCTCGATGCGGTGGAGCAGCTGATCGGGCGTCGTCGCCTCGACGACGTTCTTGACCTGGCGACACGGCTCGCCGTTGGCGTCCGGCTTGCACTTGGGGCCGAGCACGGTGAACGACTGCTTGGTGCCGTCGGGCGCCTGGCGGACCTCCTCGCCCGGATCGATCTCGAGGTAGTTATCGCCGAGCAACGAGGTCGCCTTCTTGACCACGACCGCGCTCGACCACACGACGATCTGGTCGTCGATCTTGAACGTGACCTTGGCGTAGCGCCCCTCGACCGTCAGATCGGTGACCTCGCCCTTGGGCAGGCCTGCGATCACGACCTTGCTGCCCTTGGGCAGGCCCGACGCGTCGCGAAACTTCGCGAACAGCATGTACGAGTGCTTGCCCGCCGGATCCTGGCCGAGGTTCTTCCACACCAGGTAGCCGCCGACGGTGAGCAGGAGAAACAGGATGGCGACGCGCACCGCGGACGAGATCGACTTCACGAGTGCTCCTGTTGCGCGAGCTTGCCGATCGCGGACACGCCGGACGCGCGGAGGAACTCGTGGACGTACGGGTGCTCGCTCGCCGCGATCGCGTCGGTCGGGCCGGCCTCGAGGATCTTCTTCTCGTGGAGGATGGCGATCCGATCCGCGACGCGGAACACCGAGGCCATGTCGTGCGAGATCACCACCGAGGTCACCTTATAGCGCTCGCCGGCGTCGAGGATCATCTCGTCGACGTTCCGCGTGGCGAGGGGATCGAGTCCGGTGGTGGGTTCGTCGTACATCAGGATCTCGGGCTCGAGGACCAGCGCGCGGGCCAATCCGACGCGTTTCTTCATGCCGCCCGATAGCTCGCCAGGGTACTTCTTCTGCGTCCCGGTGAGGCCGAATGCGCTCAGGCGATCGTCGACGATCTCCTGGATCTCGGCAACCGACTTCTTGGTGTGCTCCTTGAGCGGAAACGCACAGTTCTCCTCGACGGTCAGCGAGTCGAACAGCGCGGCGAACTGGAACACCAGGCCGAACCGGCGGCGGAACACGCCGAGCTGGTTGGTATCGAGCGCCAGGATGTCGGTTCCGTCGACCCAGATCTGACCGGCATCTGGGCGCAGCAGGCACATGAAGTGCTTGATGAGCACGCTCTTGCCTGCGCCCGAGGCGCCGAGGATCACGTTCACCTTGCCGCGCTCGATGTCGAGGTCGAGGTGGTCGAGCACCGTGTTGGTGCCGAACGACTTGACCAGCGAGCGCACGCGGATGTGCCAGCGCGGATCCTTCTCGCTCGCCGGCGAGGTGCCGATGATCTCGTGGACGCGCGGATCGCTCACTTGGTGCCGGTCCCGAACAGGTTGAGCAGGATGTCGGTGAGGAAGTAGTCGATCACCAGGGTCGTGACGCTCGCGAGCACGACCGCGCGCGTCGTGCCGATGCCGACGCCGCGGCCGCCGCCGGTCGCGTTGTAGCCCTGGTAGCAGCCGATCAGCGCGATCAAGAAGCCGAAGAACACGCACTTGATGAGGCCCTGCACGACGTCGATCGGATGAACGATGTCCTTCAGGTTCGCGATCCACGCACCCTGATCGACGTGGAGGATGATCACGGCGACGAAGTACGCGCCGCCCATGCCGACGATGAAGAACAGGAGCGCGAGGATCGGCGTGACGATCGAGGCGGCGACCAGGCGCGGCAGCACGAGGAACTGGATCGGGTTGACGGCCATCGACTCGAGGGCGTCGATCTGCTCGGTGATCCGCATGGTGCCGAGCTCGGTCGCGATGCCCGAGCCGGCGCGCCCGGCGAGCATCAGCGCGGTCAACACCGGGCCGAGCTCGACCGACAGCGCCTTGCCGGTGGTCCCGCCGGCGAACGACTCGAGGCCGAACGCACGGAACGCGAACACCGACTGCAGCGACATCACCATGCCGGTGAATGCGCCGACCAGGAGCACGATCGGCAGGCTGCCGAAGCCGATGTACTCGGCGGCCTCGAGGTAGTTCTGCAGGCGGAACGGTCGCCGGACGATCTGGCTCATCGCGCGGAACGCCAGCAGCAGGTGACCACCGAGGAGATCGAGGAAGTTCTTGACCGGCGCACCGGCCTCGCGCACGCCCTGCCCGACCGCCTTGCCGAACGACAGCTTCGGCTTGGGCTCCTCGGGCGCCTGGGCGTACATCTGCACCATCGGCTTGCGCGCGGGTGGCGCGGCTGGCGCGGCTGGCGGCGCGGCAACGTTGGTCGGCTCGTCGTCGGGTTCGCTCACGCGCGATCTCCGACGTACGTGCGTGGGACGCGCTTGCTCATGCCGCAGGTCACCTCGTACTCCGAGAGTCCCGACCACGCCGCGTACTCGGCGGTCGAGATCGACGCGCCGCCGCTCGCGCGCCCGAGCAGGACGACGGCGTCGCCGACCGCGGCGTCGGGAATGTCGGTGACGTCGGCGATCGCGATGTCCATCGATACCAGGCCGACGAGCGGCGCGCGCTTGCCGCGGATCGCGATCTCGGCGCGACCGCTCGCGCGGCGCGGCAGCCCATCGGCGTAGCCGAGCGGCAGCACCGCGACCCGACTCGGACGCTCGGCGCGCCACAGGGCGCCGTACCCGACCGAGGCGCCGACCTCGATCGCGCGCAGCTGCGCGATCTCGGTGACCAGGCGCATCGCCTGGGTCGCGACCACGCCGGTCGGCCAGCGTCCGTTGCCGTAGATCGCGATCCCGGTGCGCACCGCGTCGAACCTTGCCTCGGGAAACCATAGCGCGCCCGAGCTGTTCGCGGCGTGGCGGATCGCGATCGGTGCGCCGGCCGCGACCACCGCGCGATCGACCTCGGCGAACCGCGCGAGCTGGTGCTGCGTCATCGAGTCGGGATCGCTCGGCTCGTCGGTGTCGGCACACGCGAAGTGCGTCATCAGGCCGACGAGGCGAATGCCACCGGTCGCCGCCTGCAGCGCGAGCTCGTGCGCGCGCGACGCGGCGACGCCGAGCCGGCCCATCCCGGTGTCGACCTTCAGGTGGGCATCGATCTGCTGGTCGCGCGTGCGGGCCACCGCGATCAGCGCCGCGAGATCCTCTTCGCTACCGATCACGGGGGTGAGGTCGCGCGCGACGATCTCGTCCTCGCCGGCGACCTGCGAGGGTCCGAGCACGAGGATCGGTCCAGGCACGCCGGCCTCGCGCAACGCGACGCCCTCCTCCACCAGGCTGACCGCAAAGCCGGTCACTGCCTTGGCCCGGGCGAGCGCCTGCGCCACAGTGATCGCGCCGTGGCCGTAACCGTCGGCCTTGACCACCGCGTAGAGCCCGGTGTTCGTGGTCGCGCGGACCAGGCGCGCATTCGCGATGATCGCCGCGAGGTCGACTTCGACCCGCGTGCGCCGGATCATCGTCGACGAAGTCACGGGCAGATTTGAGGGCCTGCGAGGCCCCCTGTCTAGGCAGCCTTGCGCTTTTCGGCGCGCTCGATCAACGCGGGCGTGACGATCAACGAGCGACCGCGCGGAATGATGAGGCCATCGCGGGCGAGCTGGTTGAAGGCGCGCGAGATCGTCTCGCGACAGCTGCCGATCATGTTTGCCAGCTCCTGCTGGGTCGGCCGACGTCGGACGACGAGCCCGTCGGGGCCCGACGCGCCCTCCTCGCGACCGAGCGCGACGAGGCGGAAGATCAGGCGCTCGTTGACGTCGCACAGCGCGAGCTGCGCGATCGTCTCATCGGCGCGACGGAGGCGGCGCGCCATCTCGCCGAGCAGGTTCACCGACGTGCGCGGGTGCGCCTGCATGTGGCGCATGAGATCTTCGCGCGACAGCACGAGCAGCGTGGTCGGCTCGACGGCGAGGCAGTGCGCGGAGCGCGGCCCCTGATCGAACAGCGACATCTCGCCGAACGAGTCACCCGGGCGGAGCAGCGACAGCGTCACCTCGCGGCCGCTCTCGCCGAACATCACGACCTTCACCCGCCCACCCATGATCACGAACATCGCGTCGCCGGGCTCGTCCTGCGTCAGGATCGAACCGCCGGCCTGGACTTTCTTCACGGAGATCCGCGCCGTCAGATCTTCGATCGCGTTGATCGGTAGCGCGGCGAATAACGGCGCGCGGGCGATCGTTGCGCGGATGCGCGCCGGATCCTCGCCGGCGGTGCGCGGATCGGGAGTCGGCGGACGCTGCATGAGCGTCGCCGGCGAGATGGTGGACGGAAGCGAAGGGCGTGCGATACCGAACGTCATGCGAGCTCCTTTGAAGGGAGTGGCGGCGACCCGAATAACCCTTCACATCGCAAGTCGCGTGCCCGGATCGGAGCTCGAGCCTGGCTCGTGTGATTTCAGTCGGTTGACCTCGAACCTACACCCCGGGAGTGTGATGAACACTTCACTATTTCGATCACCACCATGGTGTGGATGTCGTGGTCATCACATCTGCGTCCGCTCGCGTCATGAATGCTAGGGTCCGCGCATGATCCGCATCGTGATCAACGGTCAGCCACGCGAGGTGAGCGCTGGCACCACGGTCGCCTCGCTCGTCGCCGAGCTCGGCTTCGGTGACAAGCGTGTCGCCGTCGAGCGCAACCGCGAGGTCGTGCCGCGCGCACGACACGTCGACACGGTGCTCGTCGCCGATGATCGCCTCGAGGTCGTGACCTTCGTCGGCGGTGGCGCATGAGCGACGACAGCTGGAAGCTCGGCGATCGCACGTTCCGATCGCGGATCATCGTCGGCACGGGCAAGTACGCGTCGATCGACGAGACCCGCCGCGCGCTCGAGGCGTCGGGCACCGAGATCGTCACCGTCGCGCTCCGGCGCGTCGATCTGAAGAGCAAGGAGACCGTGCTCGACGCGATCGATCGCACGAAGTACGTGATCCTGCCCAACACGGCCGGCTGCTACACCGCCGACGAGGCGATCCGGACGCTGCACCTCGCGCGCGAGCTCGTCCATGCCGAGGTCATCGGCGATCCCAAGACGCTGTTCCCCGACAACACCGCGACCGTCGAGGCCGCCCGTCGCCTGGTCGCCGAGGGCTTCAAGGTCCTGCCCTACTGCTCCGACGATCTCGTGACGTGCAAGCGGCTCGCGGACGTCGGCTGCCTCGCGGTCATGCCGCTCGCCGCGCCGATCGGCTCGGGGCTCGGCATTCGCAACCCGCACAACATCCGCCTCATCATCGAGAACGTCTCGGTGCCCGTGATCGTCGACGCCGGCGTCGGCACCGCGTCGGATGCCGCGGTCGCGATGGAGCTCGGCTGCACCGCGATCCTGATGAACACCGGCATCGCCGCGGCGCAGAAGCCCGTGCTGATGGCCGAGGCGATGCGGCTCGCCGTCGATGGCGGACGCAAGGCCTTCCTCGCTGGTCGCATGCCACGCCGGGACTATGCGAACGCCTCGTCGCCGACCACGCAGCTGATCGAGTAACCGGTGTGATCGTCGCGATCACCGATCGCCGCTTGATGGGCGCGGACACGCCAGGCGCGTTCGCCACCGCGATCGCCCGCGCCATCGCCGGCCTCGCGATCGCCGACGTCATCATCCAGGTCCGAGAGAAGGATCTCGACGGCGGCGCGCTGCTCGCGTTCGTCCGTGCCGCGATGACCGTCGGGTCGCGCGTCGTGGTCAACGATCGCGTCGACGTCGCCCTCGCCGCCGGGGCCGCCGGCGTCCACCTGCCCGAGCGCGGCCTTGCCATCGCCGATGCCCGGGCGCTGCTCGGCCCTCACGCGCTGATCGGCGTCTCGCGCCATGCCTCTGGCGCCGACGTCGCCGGGGCCGATCTCGTCCAGCTCGGCCCGATCTTCGACACGCCCGGCAAGGGCCCCGCGCTCGGCGTCGCCGCGCTCGCCGGCTGGCCGATCCCCGTCATCGCCGTCGGTGGCATCGACTCCCCCGAACGCGCCGCTGCCGCGCGCACGGCCGGTGCCGCCGGCGTCGCCGTCATCCGTGCCGCCTGGAGCGGCCGCCTGCCCCTGTGAATTGGGGACGCTTTTACGAGTTGCTCGAGTTCGGACACCGCCGGACA